>CAZISM010000047.1:0-38562 GCA_964541895.1 uncultured Cytophagia bacterium | reverse complement strand
CTTTGGGCGTTTTCAGCGGGTCGCGCGTCAGCAAATTGGCGCGAAACTGATAAAAGCGGTGGCCGTCGTGTATGGTGTTGATCGAAGACCCGGAGACGTTGTAATAATCGCTCGTACCGGAGGGGCCGTACCAGTTGGCTTTGTCCAGATCGCCGAGAGAGTTAGCGGAGCGCAGCTGAAAGCGCACCGATGTCACCGCAGCCAGCGTGTCGGCCTGCCAGGATATCTGGTCAAAGTCCGACTCTTTGTTTTCGCCGAAATCATAGATTTTGGAAACCAGAAAAGAATCGGTATACGCCAGCCGGGATGGATAGTTGTCGGTTATCACCAGCGTGTGACCGTTATCCAGTCGATCCACATCGCGCAGCGATGTCAGCCGGCGATGAAACCGCCAAACCACCTTGTCGGCGGCATCGATTTCCAGAATTCTGTTGTTGCCGCCGTCGGCAACGATAATATGGTCATTGCTCAGATAATCGGCATCAATGGGCAGGTTGAGGCCGTTCAGGGTCGTGTCCGCCACCCCTTTGGTGCCGAATGAACGAAGGATGGCTCTGGAGGTCCGGTCCACCAGGATGACGCGATGGTTACCGCGGTCGGTGATGAGAATTTTGCCGGGGTTGACATACTGGACATCCACCGGTGAATTGAGCTCTTCCGGCCCCATGGTCCATTGTATGGTGTTGGTGGCTTCGTCGACGATAATGACGCGGTTGTTGCCCTTGTCGGCGATGATGTATTCGTTCGTATCCGGAATCCGTTCGGCATCTTCCGGCTGCTTGAGCTGATTCAAGCCGCTGCCTTCGCGGTAATTGGGATCGCCGTACTGCCACTCAATTTTGCTGCTCTCTTTGTTGATTTTGATGACGCGATTGCGGTCCTGGTCGGTGATGACCACTTTGAACAGATTATTCTCGTTGAAAATGAAGGCATCGACGGGCTTGTTGAGGTATTTGGGATCGGTGGGATCGCCGCTGCTTTGTTTGGGTGGAAAGGTAAAGGTTTCGCTGGCGGTTCTGGCGTTGATTTCAAACACGCGCCGGCCCAGGGCATCGGTCACCAGATAAAGCTCCTGGTCTCCAACCCGGCGCGCGTCAATATCCTCAGCGGCCACGACCGGCACATTGGACGGCCAGTTCCATTCCAGACCGTAGAGCTGATAACTGAGAATTTCATCCGCACCCATCAAGCCGTTTTGCGGTGCCAGGGTAATGACATCCGAGATGAGAACATTATCACCTGGTTTTGTCTTGGTGAACACGGGATTACCGTCTGTCCAGGTGGCAGGTTCCTGAGCAGGAGCATTGACGGTCAACAGCAAGAGTAGAAGAATCGGCCCTGAAAAGCGCTTAATTCTTGATTTACCCTTTTTCATGACTAACCCGCCCTTCTCTGCTAATATATGCATGATGACTTGCCGTCTGACGTTGACCTGACCGGCAGGCCAGCTCGATGAATTCGCGTGGCTGAGGGCTGTTCAAAAGATGCGCGCCAGGCCCTGCAGACGGAGTAAACTGAATAATAAATTATTTATTAAAGATACAAAAAAAAAGGCGAATTATCAAGTTATAATTAATATTTACATATTGATAAATCTGATATTGTTTGTTTTTTGTGATATTTGGCAAATATGAAAACGGGGCAAACGGTGTGGCACAGAAGCAACAGCAAAATCTGCGAAAATCCGCCAGCAGGACATCTGGTTCATAACCAGCTAACTTTCAAAAAGTTATCAAGTTTCAAGCTTCCAGGCTGAGAGAACGGACACTCGTGAGCGCGCCGACCGCGATGGAGAGAAATTTCACCTCTTCGCTGTCTGCACGGCTTGTCAGAATGATAGGCACGCGCGCGCCCAGAATAAGGCCGGCGGATTTGGCGCCTGATATGTAGGCCATGGATTTGTAAAAGATATTAGCTGCTTCAATATCGGGCATGATCAGAACATCAGCATCGCCGCCCACGGGACTGTCCAGCCCTTTGACCTCACACGATTTTTTACTTACAGCGTTATCGAGCGCCATGGGGCCATCGACCACACAGTTTTTGATCTGTCCGCGAGCCGCCATCTGGCAGATGACGGCTGCATCGATGGTGCAGGGCATGGCTTCATAGTTGACCTTTTCCACCGCTGCGATCAGGGCTACTTTGGGCAGTTCCATCCCCAGCAGATGCGCGGCAGCGACGGCGTTTTCCAGAATCGTAGCTTTGGCCACCAGGTCCGGAGCAATGTTCATGGCCGCATCCGACATGAGCAACAGCTTGTGATAGTTCGGCACCTCGAATACGCCGAGATGTGACAACAGCTTGCCGGAGCGAAGCCCCTGCTCTTTGTCCAGCACGCCACGCAGCAGGGTCGCAGTGTTGCAGCGCCCCTTCATCAAGGTGTCGGCAAGGTGCTCCCGGATCAGGCTGATCGAAATGGCGACCGCCTGCTGCTCTGTATCGGCCTGGACGATATCGAATTGGGAGATATCGATCTGGTGCTCCTCGCTGCACTTTATGATACGCTCTTTATGTCCCACCAGCACGGCGTCGGCAATGTGCTGATGATAGGCATGACTGATCGCACGCAAAACGTCGTCCTCTTCCGCCATGGCCACGGCAATGGTTTTGCGCGGTTTGCCCTTGACACAATTCAGAATATCGGTAAATGTGGTTATCATCGTCTTCTCGCAGCCCGCTCGATCACTTTGCCTCGAGCCGGCAAAGGGTCAAATTGTCATTCGGCGCCATTTTCTGACGGAGCATACTCCCGGGCAGGTTCCTCCCGGGATAAAATTCGCAGTGCGCCCAGCGCCAGAGCTTCCATCTCCTCCTCGCCGGGAAGGATGAGCACAGGAGCAACAAACGAAACACGCTCGCGAATCCACCCGGTCAGCGTCGCATCAAAGGCGATGCCGCCGGTCAGCACTACCGCATCCACCCGACCGGCCAGCACGGTGCTCATGGCGCCGATCTCCTTGGCTACCTGATAGGCCATGGCCTCGTAGACGATCCGGGCCTGATCATCGCCCTCTTGTATGCGCCGAACCACCTGGCGCATATCGTTGTTGCCCAGATAGGCCACCATACCGCCTTTACCGACGATCATCTTTTGAATTTCTTTCAAGGTAAACTGTGTGGAAAAACAGAGGCGGGCGAGATCGCCGGCCGGCAGCGTACCGGTTCGTTCCGGCGAAAAGGGGCCTTCTCCATCCAGGGCGTTGTTGACATCGATCACTCTGCCTCTGGCGTGTGCCGCCACCGAAATGCCGCCGCCGAGATGCGCAATGATCAGATTCAAATCCTGATAGCTTTTGCCCAGCTGCGCAGCGGCCTTGCGGCCAACAGCTTTATGGTTGAGGGCATGAAAAATGCTTTTTCGCGGCAACAGAGGGTGGCCGGACAGTCGGGCCAACGCTTCCAACTCATCGACCACCACCGGGTCGACGATAAAAGCGGGCTTGCCGTTAGCCGCCGCCAGCTTTTGCGCCAGCAAACCACCCAGATTGGATGCGTGTTCCCCCAGAACCCCGCGTTCCAGGTCGGCCATCATGCTTTCATTCACATAATAGGTGCCGCTGGGGATGGGATGAAGCAAACCGCCGCGGCCGACATAGGCATCAATGGAATCGGCCGTGATATGATTTTTTTCCAGAAATCGCCCGATCGCATTCAACCGAAGCGGCAACTGGGCGATGATGTTGACAAACGGTGCCAGCTCTTCCGAGGTGTGGTGAAGATTTTGTGCAAAGAGTTCCTGTTCATTTTCAAACAACGCGATCTTGGTGGAGGTGGAGCCCGGATTAATCACAAGAATGCGATGCACGTCGTACCCCTTCCGGATATAAAGTTGTAGAGGCTGCTATTTTTCTTCGAGAACATGGATCAGCGATTCAATGCGATAGCCGGACAATTTGTCGCGGCCGTGCAAAAAGTCCAGTTCAATGAGAAAACCGGCGCCGACCACCTGCGCACCGGCCGTTTCAACCAGCCGCGCCGTCGCTGCGACCGTGCCGCCGGTCGCCAGCAGGTCGTCGATGATTAAAACCTTTTGTCCCGCTTTCAGTGCGTCCACATGCATTTCCAGGCTGTCGCTGCCGTATTCCAGCGCATAGCTCTCCCGTATGGTCCTGTAAGGCAGCTTGCCGGGTTTGCGCACCGGCACAAAACCGATGCCCCAATCATGCGCCAGAATGCCGCCGAAAATAAAGCCGCGGGATTCGATGCCGACCACCATATCCACCTCGAGGCCGGCAAAACGCTCCTTCAACAGGCGAATGGACTCTGCCAGAGCCGGGCCATCGTTCAACAGCGTGGTGATGTCCTTGAAAATAATTCCCTTCTTTGGAAAATCCGCAACGCTCCTGATCTTGTCCGCCAGATTCATACCAATCCTCTCAAAAAATAACAGCAAAGTTGTTAAACTCACCCGAATAGGGCAGCCAGTTAACCTCCATGGCGGCAACGTGTCCGAGGCGAGGTCCGATTTTCAGGCTCTCCAGCAAAGCGTTCAGGGCAGCTGTCGGGCCCTCGGCCACTACGGTAACGGATCCGTCGTACGTGTTGCGCACAGTTCCGGTAAGATGCAACGCCTCGGCTTCGCGGCATGCATAAAATCTATATCCTACCCCCTGCACGCGGCCCCTGACCACCACCTCAATTCGAGCATCTGCCATAACATCGTCCGATTAAAAGCGCTTGCAAACCCATACACCCGGTACCATCTCTTACGGATAAATGCGCGACATGGTGCGTGGGAAGGGAATGGTTTCGCGAATGTGTTTCAACCCGCAGAGCCAGGTGACCGTCCGCTCGATGCCCAGGCCGAATCCGGCATGCGGCACCGAACCGAATTTGCGCAAATCCAGATACCAGGCAAAGGCCTCTTCGGGGAGATTGTGCGCTTTGATTTTCGCCAGCAGCACATCAAGGTCGTCTTCGCGCTGGCCGCCGCCGATAATCTCGCCGTATCCCTCCGGCGCCAGCACATCCACGCACCTGGCGCGGTCCGGCTTCGCCGGATCCGCTTTCATGTAAAACGCTTTGACCTGCGTCGGGTAATGAGTCACCATGAGCGGACGATCGTACTTTTGGGAAAGAATGGTTTCATCGGGCGCGCCAAAGTCATCGCCATAAATGAAATCCGGATTCTCTTTTTTTAAAATCTCTGCAGCCTGATCATAGGTCAGGCGCGGGAACGGTGACTGAATCGCTTCCAGCGGTTTCAGATCGCGCTCCAGCCGTTCCAGTTCCGGCCTGCGCTTTTCCAGAACCCGCTCAACGATATAGGTCAGCAAGCCCTCGGCATAGGCCATGTCCTGCTCCAGATCGCAATAAGCCATTTCCGGCTCGATCATCCAGAATTCAGTCAGGTGGCGACGGGTTTTCGATTTCTCTGCGCGAAACGTCGGCCCGAAGCAATAAACCTTGCCAAAGGCCATAGCCGCAGCTTCCATGTACAGCTGGCCACTTTGCGTCAGGTACGCTTTCGAATCAAAATAATTGGTTTCAAACAGCGTGGTGGTGCCTTCGCAGGCTGCAGGCGTAAAGATGGGTGCGTCGATGAGGGTAAACCCTAAACCGTCAAAATAATCACGACATGCTTTAATGACTTCATGTCTTACTTTCATGATCGAATGCTGCAACACCGAGCGCAGCCACAGATGTCTGTGTTCCATGAGAAAATCGATGCCGTGTTCCTTGGGCGATATGGGAAATTCGGGTGCGATCTGCAGAATCTGCAGCGTCCTGGCCTGCAGCTCAAATCCGCCTTTGGCCCGCTTGTCTTCGGATACGGTACCTGTGATGATCAGGGAGCTTTCCTGGGTCAGCTTCAAGCTTTCCTCAAAGGCCTGCTCGCCGACCGTGTCTTTAAAAACCACGGCTTGAATCACACCGGAGCCATCCCGCACCATAATAAAGTGCAGTTTGCCTTTATGTGTATGGTTATAGACCCAGCCCTGAATGGTAACCTCCTGCCCCAGGTATTGGCCAATTTCTGCAATCGTACTTTTTGACGCCATGTTCTGTCCCTTCTCTTGTTATTTTACCAGCAAAACCGGACAAGTCGAAATACGCAATATATGCTCGGTGGTACTGCCCAGGATCGCCTCCCGTATACGAGAATGGCCAAAGCCGCCGATGGCGATAACGTCGGCCCCGTTCTGCTCGGCGAACGCTACCAGCGCCCGGTCCGGCTGGCCCGGCAGTATATGGGTGCTCACGTCGACCTTGTAACTGGCCAGATAGTCCTGCGCTTCCCGAATAAAATGTGTGCCCGTTTCCTCCTCATCGGTAACGCAGAGCACCGCGAGCCGAGCCTGCAAGCCCTCTGCCAGATGCGCTGAGCATTGTAATGCGCGATTGGCATGACTGCTGCCGTCATAGCCGAGCACAATTTTTCGAATCGGGCGCAGCTCTTTTTTGACGATCAGCAGCGGTTTGGTGATACTTCGGCAAACGGATTGAACGGTTACGCCCAACTCGGTGTTATCCCAGCGTTCGAATTCACCCCGTTTACCCACCACGACCAGGTCGGCGATCTGGGCTTTTTCCAGGATCAATTCCACCGGCGAACCGACCAGCTTTTCCAATTTATAACGCACCTGTCGCTGTTCCAGCAGCTGACCGCATTTTTTCAAAATCTTGTCGCACTTTTCCTCGAGAATGGCGCGAGATTCGTCCTGATAAGCGCCCGACGGTACGATGGAGACGAATCCGTCAGCTCCCACCGCCGAGGCCCATTCAAAGATGCGCACATCGACCACTGTAACCACCAGCAATTGGCTTGAAAACGCATTGACCAGTTCTATCGCATGTCCGATGACCGAATCGGTATAGGATGAACCGTCGACGGCAATCATTATATTCTTGAACATAGGCATCTCCTCCCCAACATTTCATAATGGTCAGCGCACCAATCGGACCGCGTCCCTGCCGGTCCGGCTAGCCCCACACTTCCGGCTTTACTTCCCGATTCATCAGTTCGTACAAAGCCGTTTTCGGATCTTTATCCTGATAGAGAATTTGATACACCTGTTGACAGATCGGCATCTCTACGTCGTGCTTATCCGCCAGTTGAACGGCCGATTTGCACGTACGCACGCCCTCCGCCACCATGGTCATGGAAGCCAGCACCTGCGTCAATGTTTTACCCATACCGATCTGCTCGCCGAGATAGCGATTGCGGCTGTGCCGGCTCATGCAGGTTACGATGAGATCACCCATGCCGGACAGGCCGGCAAAGGTTACCAGATCGGCGCCCATGCGCTTGCCCAGACGGGCGATTTCAGCCAGGCCGCGCGGCTGCAGAGCCGCTTTGGTGTTGTCGCCGAATCCGGCGCCATCACAAATACCGGCGGCGATGGCGATGACGTTTTTCAAAGCGCCGCCCAGTTCCACACCCACCAGGTCGTGGCTGCGGTAACAGCGCAAAAACGAACCGGACAGAATCTGCTGCACATAGGCGGCTGTTTTTTCCTGCACAGAAGCGACCACCACAGCGGTCGGGATACGCCGGCTCACCTCTTCGGCATGGCTCGGCCCGGACAACACCGCCAACTGCTCCGGCGCCAACTTTGGCAGCTCCTGCAGCACGATTTGACTGATGCGCAGTTGCGAATCTTCTTCCAGACCTTTGCTGGCGCTCACCACAATGGCGTTCGCATAGCCGCCGGCCGATTCGAGCCGTTTCAGCACCGGACGGACCACATGCGACGGCGTCACCAGCATGATCAGATCCACACCCTGCACCGCCTCTGCAAGCTCGCTGGTGATCCGGATATCGCGATGTATGAGCACGCCCGGCAACATGGCCTCCCGCCGGCGCTCCCGATCAAGCGTCGTTGCCACAGCCGGATCAAACTCCCACAGGCCGACCTGATGGCCGAGATCGGCGGCATAGTTGGCGAGCGCGATGCCCCAACTGCCGGCTCCCAATATACAAATTCGCAAGGTCACTGTTTTATCACTGTTTTGAATTCACTGCACTCAGCTACGAACCACTTGCCCCATCGCTATAGCTGTCTCACCGACTTGTTTGAGCGCACTTTTAATGGTCAGCACGTCCGCCTCACGCACGATGAGAACCAGTCCGATACCCAGGTTAAACACCCGCCGCATCTCTTCCGCTTCCACTCCGCCGCGCTGCTGAATCAGTCGGAACAGCGGCGGGATCGTCCACGCGTTCCAGTCCACCTCCAGAGCCAAACCAGGCCGCAACAACCGGCTGGTGTTGCCGACAATGCCGCCGCCGGTGATATGGCTGATGCCGACCAGTCCCGGCAACCGGCGCACCGCTTCAATGGCGGTCTTGTAGCTTTTATGAACCTGCAACAGCGCTTCGCCCCAGGACATATTCAGTTCGCCGACGAATTCATCAAGACGAACAGGCGCTTTTTCCAGCAAGATGTGCCGCGCCAGCGAATAGCCGTTGGTGTGCAAGCCCGTCGAAGCCAGCCCCACCAGCACATCGCCGACCTGAACGCGGGAGCCGTCAATGATCTGATCGCGGTTGACAGCGCCGATGATGGCACCTGCTACGTCGTACTCCCCCTGGTGGTAAATGCCAGGCATTTCGGCGGTTTCGCCGCCGATCAAGGCACAGCCGTTTTCGCGGCAGGCCGTGGCCATGCCGGACACCAGTTGCTCGGCTACCGCCGGCTCCAGCTTGCCGACGCCGAAATAGTCCAGAAAAAAAAGCGGATCAGATCCGCAGGTCATGATATCGTTGACACAATGGTTGACCAGACACTGACCGACCGTATCGTGGCGCTGCATCAAAAACGCAATCTTTAATTTGGTGCCGACGCCGTCAATGCTGGATACCATGACAGGATGGCTGTATTTCTGCAGATCGAGCGCAAAAAAACCCGCAAACAGACCGATCTCCTTGATCACATGTTCGTTAAAGGTGGATTTTGCCAGGCGAGCGATTTTTTTTGTAGAATCCTCCGCCGCTTCCAGGCTCACGCCAGAGGATTGGTAGGTAACGGCCACTGTTTCTCTCCTCGATGCAAAAGATACACTTCTCGTACTCGGGTAAAAAACTGGACAACTCGTTCGTCTTTATAGTCCGGATAGGTCCAGGGATTAAATTGAAAGCGACCATGTTGCCAGTACAACTGGACATCTCCATAAATGCCCTGGTCCAGATAAATACGATGACTGAAATTTTTTGTGGTGGCCAGAATCAGCTTGGCCGCCTCCAGGTAGCCGGGATCGAGATTGACCTGCCGCCTGCCCTCCAGGCTCAGACGATCTTCGATCTCGTTGCTGAATCGTTTTACGGAAGAGAGAGAGGCCGGATCGACAGGCTGTTCGAATGCATAAAACGCCTTGAACAAATCCGCACCCATCTCCTCATGGTAATAACGGGTATGATTGAAATGAATGGTCTCACTGCGATCAGCAACCGGCCCGACGGTACCCTCGAACCATTGCAGCGCCTGCGACGCAACCGATTCCGATTTCCACGTCAGCGCCAGAATCAGACAAACCGGCGCCGGTAGACGTATCTGGCCCATTTTATTTCCTGCAACCGGCGAAGCGCCTCTATTTTTTTTCTGGTTTATTGATCCGTTTCAACGACGATCCGCACAGCGGACAGAATTTCCAGTTCAGGTTCGGAAACAGATGTTTCAAATTCCCCCGGCACTGCATGATGAACAACGCTTCGAACTGCACCCGCACGGTCCTGTTGTTCTCCTGATCGAGCTGAAGGCGATAGTCGCCATGCTCGGTAGCCCCGCTCAGAAAGATGTCTGACACCTCCGGCCGCTGCAGGCGGGAGTGCGTCACGCGGCCGTCCCAACCGGTGACCGTCACATCAACCTCCACCCCGCTCCAATACCGGTATCCGTCGGGATTCACGTCCGCATAGTGATGGCGATCCGCCGGCTCCAGGTAGGTTTTCCAATGCACCCTTTTGGCTTGCGTCGTCAGTTCCGCTATGGACGTAAGGTTGATCCGCTCTCCATTTTCCAGGGGAATGCAAGACAGGGTGGGATATTCAGAAGGCACATATACGCCGTAGCCGGCAAAACGTATATCCAGGTGTATATCACGGACAAAAATGCCAGGACTGGCGGAATCGGGATAGACAAAAGCATGGACCGGAACCTGCGGATCGATCTGTGCGAAAAGGTTGAAGGCGATAAAGCACACACCCCCGATCAAACGTCGACCAAACGAGGGTCCCATGTCGGCACAACTCCCAATTATGACACCCAACAACTTAATCTATTAAATATATTTCATTTATTTAATAAGAGCAAGGGAAATATTAGAGTTGATACAGCATCAGATAGACCAGAATGCCGGAGAGCGAAACAAACACCCAAACCGGCCACAGCCAGACGACCAGCTTTTTGTGGCGTTGAAACTGTTCTCTGAACGCAAACCAGAGAGCCAGCAGGATCAGCGGCGTCATCACGGCCGCGAGAACGATATGGGGAATCAAAATAAGAAAATAGAGCGTTCGGGTCCAGTCATAATGGGGATAGGGCATCGAGCCGACACGGCTGTGATAGATCAGGTAGGATACCAAAAAGAGCGCAGAGGTGACAGTTGCGGCCGTCATAAATCCCTTATGCCGGCGGGGGTGTTTGCTTTTAATAGCGATAAATCCTGAAACAAGCAGCACCAGGCTGAATGAATTCAGCAGTGCGTTCAATCCTGGTTGGGTCATCACATACCTCTGATCAGTTGCACGATATGATCCTGCAAAATCAGCACACTGTTACGGTCCATGCCGTCATAATAGCCGCGCACCTGGCCGTTCTCATCAAGGAGGACAAACTTGGTGCTGTGGCCTCCCGGCAACCCCTCTGCCGCCAGGCTGAATCCTCTTTCTGAAATTTCGATCACCTGCTCGATAGGGCCGCGCACAAAGAGCCAACGGTCGTTGACAGCGCCCAATCGGGTCGCATAGTCGCGAATGATCTCAGGGGTGTCATATCCCGGGTCGACATTGATGGAAAGGAAACGGACCTTGTCCGATTCCTGCAGCCGCTGGTAGAGCTCGCCCAGATGGGTCATCATCACCGGGCAGGCAGAGCGGCAACGGGTAAAAAAGAATTCCACCACCGCTACCCGGCCGCGCAATTCGCTGCTCTGAAAAGTGCGCCCGGAACGTTCCTCCATGCTGAATTCCGGGCTGGTGCCGAGGACCGGCAGATCGGCTTTGCTGCGATGCGCCCAGTACACCACCGGCAAGGTCAAAATGGTAACAGCCAGCAAAAGCCCCCAGACCAGCAGCAGCGGCTTCGGGAAAAGGGAAATGTTCATGCTTGCCTCCTTCCCATCCAGACGAGGGTGCGGGTAACGATGATCAGTACACCGAGGAACAGACTGGTCAGCCACATATGGTACAATTGTGCCCAGTGCGGCATCTGGAACAGCCGCAGGATCATTCCCAGCACGACGGTCAGGATCAGGATGATCACCGCCAGGGTCAATGTCCGCTGCAGTTCACGAAGCAAAGGCTCATCGCTTTTGCGCCATTTTTGCTGAAGGAAAAAAACAAATCCGAATACCAGCACGCCGATGACGATGTGCGGGTTGATCCAGTGCGCGATCTGCTGGAACAGCGCCTCTGCATCCAGTAGCGGGGCCTGAGCGCCGGCGGTTTCCAGAGCGCCACGCACTCTGGTGCCGCTGAGCACCTGCACGCCGGTCAGAGCGATGGCGGCATACATCATCCAGGAAGCGTTGCGGCCGGCCGGAGAAAAATCAGACACAGGCAGCGAGAGCAGGTGGGCAGACTGGTAGGCCCACAGCAGAAAAGCGATCAGCAGCAGCGCCAGCACCATATGGATCGATACCATGTACGGAGCCAGAAAGCTGGCGACCACCTGGCCGCCCTGATATCCCTGCAGAGCGACAGACACAGCCGCCGCCAGCGAGGACCAGAGAATGGTGCGTTCGCTGCGATGACGCCACAGCGCCAGTGCGGCCACCCACAGCACAGAGAGCCCGACCACCATACCCAGCAAACGGTTCAGGTATTCGATCCAGGCCAGCGCAAAATTGAACGAACTGGGATCGATATCCGCCGGCAGTTCGGCAACGCTCACGGGCGGAACCCAGCGACCGAAACATTTCGGCCAGTCCGGGCAACCAAGGCCGGCGCCGGACACCCGTACCAGGCCCCCGATAAAAATCAAAAAGTAGGTCAGCGTTATGGCTGCCAGCACGCTTTTTTTAAAGGTGCCCATGACCAGACTCCGATCTAGAGTTGTTTATGATAGATTTGAGCATCCGGATGAATCGGCTGCGATTGTATTTCATAGATGTCGGCCCGGCGCAAGGTGTCGAACATGGTCAGACCGATAAAAACCGTCACAAACAGCACGCCGATCATGAACACATAAAAGTTCACTTTGCGATCGTACTTTAAATGCATGAAATAGAGCACCACCAGCATGGCTTTGCTGCCGGCAACGGCGAGCGCGACGATGGCATTCCAGCCACCGAGATCCACAAAGGAAATGGCCACCGTCACGGCGGTCAGCACTATCAACGCCACCGCCACCTGCACATAAAGGCGCAGCGGTAAAATACGATGAGTTGGCATAGTCTATCCTATAAGGTAAAATAACGGAAAGAGGAAAATCCAGATCAAATCGACCAGATGCCAGTATAATCCAATGAGATCGACCGGCGTGTAATAACCGCTGTTGAATTGGCCGGCCATCATCTTGCGCAGCAGCACAGCGATCACCGACATGCCGCCGATGACGTGGATGCCATGCAGCCCGGTCATCATGAAATAGACGCTGAAAAAGATGTGCGGGTTTGTGCCCTGAATGCCCTGAAAAGTATAAAACTTGCCCGGCAACTGGCCCAGGTGGATTTTGTGGGCGTATTCAAAGTATTTGACCACCAGGAAGATGCCGGCAAGGAGCAGGGTTGCCATCAAAAAACGGGTGCTCTCTTTGCGCTGATCCAGCTGAATGCTGCGAATGGCCAGCGCCATGGTCAGCGAGCTGCCGATCAAAACGATGGTGTTCAAGGTACCGAGACGGACATCAAGAAATTTGTGAGCGTTAAAGAACATTTCCGGATGCCAGGCTCTGTAAATAGAGTAGGCGCAAAACAGGCCGCCAAAGAGGAGAATTTCCGTTACCAGAAATATCCACATCCCCAGCTTGGCGGATTCGAATTGCTGTTCCGGTTCGTCAAAGTGATGCGCTAAATGAGCGGGATGCGCGCCAGAGTGTTCATGCATGAAAGGCTCTCTCCTAATTCATCTTGGGCAGCATCCGGTCGTAATCGTATGGACCGTGCTCCACAATCGGTGTTGCGCTGAAATTATGTGTCGACGGGGGTGACGGGATCGTCCACTCCAGGGTCAAACTGCCCCACGGATTTGCCGGTGCGCGCTCGCCTTTGAACAGGGCATAAAACAGGTAGACCGCCATAATGACGAATCCGGCTCCCATCACCAGGGCTCCGATGGAAGAAAAACCGTGCAACGGTTGAAACTGATCCAGATAGGTGTAATAGCGTCGCGGCATCCCTTTGAAACCAAGCAGGAATTGCGAAAGAAACGTCATATTGAAGCCGACAAATACGAACAGCAGGGCGATGTTCGCCGCCAGCTCGTTATACATACGACCGAACATTTTCGGAAACCAGTGATGCAGGCCGCCGAAAAAGGCGATCGTGGTTCCGCCCACCATGACATAGTGAAAATGAGCGACGACGAAATAGGTGTCGTGCAGGTGCACATCCAGCGCCAGGGCGCCGAGAAAGATGCCGGTCAGACCGCCGATGGGAAACAGAAACATAAACGCCAGCACATACCACATGGGCGTGGTCAGCCGAATGGATCCCTTGTAGAGCGTGGCCATCCAGTTGAACACCTTGATGCCGGAGGGTATGCCGACCAAAAAGGTGAGAAAGGAGAAAATCATCGCCGACACCTCTGACGTGCCGGAGGTAAACATATGGTGGCCCCACACCAGAAAGCTGACGAACGCGATGGCCATGCTGGAGTAGGCAATGGCGTTGTAGCCGAAAATTTTCTTGTGTGCATGGGTGGTGATCAGCTCGGAGATAATGCCCATGCCGGGCAGGATCATGATATAGACCGCCGGGTGCGAATAGAACCAGAAGAAATGCTGATACAGCACCGGGTCG
This sequence comes from uncultured Cytophagia bacterium, assembly GCA_964541895.1. GTDB lineage: Bacteria > Zhuqueibacterota > Zhuqueibacteria > Residuimicrobiales > Residuimicrobiaceae > CAZISM01. The sequence continues at coordinate 24,438 of CAZISM010000047.1, read as the reverse complement.
CCGCCCATGGCCGGATCGAAAATGCCGATACCGGCCAGCCGTTCGAGAATGAGCAGCACCAGGGTGATGCCCAGCACCGGCGTGGCCAGAACCTGTATCACCGCCGTGGCATAGAGCCCCCAGACAAACAGCGGCATTTTAAACCAGGTCATGCCGGGGGCGCGCAACTTGTGCACCGTGACGATGAAATTGAGCCCGGTAAAGATCGAGCTGAATCCAAGAATAAACGCCGCCAGCGTCATGGATATGACCGACGTGGTGGTCTGGGTGCTGTACGGCGTATAAAACGTCCAGCCCGTATCCACACTGCCGCTGAACATGGAATAGATGGCCAGAACCGTGCCGGCGATGTAAACGTACCAGCTGGCCAGGTTGAGCCGGGGAAACGCGACATCCCTGGCGCCGATCATCAGCGGCAGAGTAAAATTGCCTAGAATCGCCGGAATCGCCGGAATGATGAATAAAAAGATCATCACCGCGCCATGCAGCGTAAAAACCTGATTGTAGGTGTCGGCATTCATGATATCCCGTGCAGGATGCCATAATTCCAGGCGAATGAGCAGAGCAAAGAGACCGCCCAGCAAAAAGGCGGCCATGACGCTGAACAGATAGAGGATGCCGATGCGTTTATGATCCAGCGTCATCAACCAGGACTTGATGCCCTTGCTCTCGTTAAGGTAATTTTTTTGCAGAAGGTCGGTCATGATCACCTCACCGGATTACTTTTGCATGGATTTGATATAGGCGATCAGGGCGTCGATATCGCGATCTTTTAAAAGTCCCTGATAGGTCGGCATGACCGGCTGATAGCCGGCCGCCACTCTCGCTTGCGGCCTGAGTAAGGATTCACGGATATAGTTTTCATCCATGAGGAGTTGGGCGCCGTCCGCCATTTTGATCTGGCGGCCGTATCGGCCCAGCAGGCTGGGACCGGTTTTGCTGCTGCCGTCCACCGAATGGCAGGTGATACAGGCCTTGGAAGTATAGAGCCTGGCGCCGAGGTCGCTGAGGGACATGCCCTCGACCGGGCGGTTGGCAGAATCCAGCCATTCGCTGTACTCCCGCTCCGAGACCACTTTGACCTTGGCGATCATTTCCGAATGACTGGTGCCGCAGTACTCAGCGCAGAAGAGGTCATAACTGCCGACCTGGGTCGCCTCGAACCAGGCCACGGTATACCGGTTGGGCAGCACGTCCATTTTGATACGGAATCCGGGCACAAAAAAGGAATGAATGACATCCGTGGAGGACATGGTGAGCTGAACCGGTTTATCCACCGGCACCACGAGCTCGTTGAGCGAGTTGATCCCCTCCGGATAGTCAAAGGTCCAGAACCATTTCTGAGCGGTCACCTTGATCTGGATGGCATCCGCCGGCACCACGCGCATTTTCAAATAGGTGCGAAATCCCCAGACAAAAACGATAAACACCAGGATGAGGGGGATCACGGTCCAGAGCACTTCCAGTTTGGTGTTATGGCTGATGCCTGCGGTCAGCTGGCCCTCGGCGCGGCGGCGATAGCGAAACACAAAAAACAAAACCCCGGCCAGCACGATGACAAACATGATGATCGAAGCGATCATAACGAACCAGAACAGGCTGTCGACTTCCGGTGCGATCGTAGATCCGGCGGGTGGTAATAGCAAGGTTTTTGTACTGTCCATAGCTAATCGGTTTTTTTGTTAAATTTTTCTCTGGCCCACATCGTTCCCAGAAACAGCGCGAGAAGGATCACCGTAGCGGCGCCTCCCAGCTTCATGATGTTGCCGGCCAGAACCACATAACCCTTTTTATCCGGATCGTAATGATAACAGTACAACAGAATACGATCCAGTGTCGAGCCCAGCTTGCCGGCGGCGGCTTCCAGCAGGCTCATTTTTACATCGTTGGCCTTGAACTCGATCCCGTAGAGATAACGGGAAATTTTGCCTTCCGGCGTCAACACCATGATAACAGCCGGATGGGCGAACTGCTTGCCGGCTTCGTCCCAAAAGTAGGGAAAACCCAGCGAGTCGGCCAACCGCCGCGACTCCTTCTCCTCTGCCACGAAAAACCACCACCCCTGCTCCAGGCCGGCCTGGCCGACGTTGGCGATATAGTTTTTCTTTTTCGCCGCGGCCAACGGCGGCGTCTCGCCCGGATCGATGCTGACGGTCAGCACCGTGAAATCGCGCGGCGCCTGCAGCGACATGACTCGCATGGCTTCGCCCAGTCCGTTCAACACCAACGTACAGAGCATGGGACAGTTATAATACGCCATGACAATGATGACCGGCTTGCCGTTGCGAAAATAGTCACCGATGAGCCGCGGCTGCCCCAGATCATCCACCAGGCGAATATCCAGCGGTATGGTTTGGCCGACGTGTTCGCTGACGTTTAAACGCTGCAACTCGGGACTGACATAAGCGGCCGGTTGCGACCCGACCGGACCAGAAAGGCCGACGACAATGAATAGAACCACGAGATGGACTAAACGACGTGACATGGCTGGCCTGATCGCTACTTTACTTTTACGGTTGTTTGCGCCTGATAGTGCTCGCTGGCGAGCAGTTCCATCGCCCGCTCGATCGGTATCTGGTATCGCCCCTGCTGCGCGTCGAGCACTTTATACGTGTGCAGCGTTTCCGCTTCCCTGACGGCGAGATCGCGCAGCTCCGCCGATTCCGGTTTCAAGACGGTTTCATAAACCAGATTCTCTCTGGCCATGAAAAAATATTCATTCATGGCGTAGATAATGATTACGATCAGCACCAGCACCACGAGCGTGACCGTAAACAGGCGTTTCATGTTTACGTCCCGGCGCTCATAGCCGGCATGGTCATGATTTGGCATGATAGGGTTCCTCTCTCTGCTTACCCGGGCAATTTGGGATCGCCCGCTGCCACCAGATTGTGCCGTCCAGCCAGCCGGCTCACATACCACAGCCAGATCGCGCCGATGGCGATGACGGCCGCCGGATCCTGCCAGGAAAACAGATGCTCCTGATCAGAACGGGTCGGCATGATCAGCCAGAACAGATCCAGCCCATGCATGGCCAAAAGCCAGATGGACAGGCCGGCCAGCACGGCCAGGTTTCGTTTGCTCCAATGCATCATGAGCAGAAAAAATGGTATGACGAAATGACCGAAAACCAGCAGCAGACTGATGCTCTTCCAGCCGTGGTGCCAACGGTGCTGGAACCAGATGGTCTCTTCGGGAATATTGCCGTACCAGATCAGAAAATATTGCGAGAAAGCCATATAAGCCCAAAAGACGGTAAAGGTGAACAGCAGCCGGCCCAGGTCCTCGTACTGCGTCAGGGTGATAAAGGTGGTGAGTCGACCGGCCCGGCGCAGGTAGAGAGCGACCAGCGTCAGCGTCGCCAGCGCGGCCAGCACGCTGCCGCTGAAAATATAGACACCGAAAATGGTCGAGTACCAGTGGGCGTCGAGAGACATGATCCAGTCAAAGGCGGCAAAGGTCAAGGTCAGCGCAAAGAGAATCATACCGCCGGCGCTGACGTTACGCATACCCGGCTGCTGGTCCGCTGCAGCGGCCTCCTCCTGACGCAGCGACCGTTTCAACAGGGTCCGGCTCAACAGGAACCAGATTATGAAATAACCGGCGCTGCGAATGAGAAAAAACGGCACATTGAGAAAGGGCGTTTTCAGCTGCAGCAGGGGATCTGCCGCCACGGCCTCGCTATGCGTCCAGTGAAACAGTGCCGTCATGCCGGCGACAATGGGCAGGAAAAGAACCGGAAAGAGCCCGAACGGGGCTTGCAGAAATTCCAGCAGCCGCCGCAAGCTCGTACTCCAGACCGCGCCTGTCAAATGATGAAGCATGAGCAGAAACAGAGCGCCCAGGCTGATAGTCAACCAGAACAGGAATGCGTTCAGATAGGAATAATAAAACTGATTCGCGTCGCTGACAAAACCGAGCACAAGCACGACGAACGCGATTGCAAAAACCAGAAGCGCCGATCGTTGCAGCGACTGGGTGGGCATGGTCATATCGTTCATAAGCATCACTTTATGCTGGTACGCATGTTTTCCGGCACATCGGTAAGCCGGGCGTTCTGCGAACGCTGCAGGGCGCGGACGTATTGCACAATGTACCATCGGTCCTGCACCGGGATCTGGTGGCCATAGGACGGCATGTTGCGAATGCCATTGCTGATGACAGCAAACAGGGCGCCGTCCTCCATATCGCGCAAGCGCTCATCATGAAAAGAGGGCGGCGGCACATAACCGCGCTTGAGCATGATACTCTGGCCGTCGCCGACGCGGCTGTGACAGGGAGTGCAAAAAATGTTGTACCGCTCCTGACCGCGTTGCAGGGTGGTGAGCGTCATCTCCACCGGGGCCTGCAGCAGCGGACGCCCATCAGCTTCCAGGCCAAGATCATGGCGGCTGTCGGATCCATCGGCTCCCTGGGCCACCGTGCCGGGCACCGGTTGCCGCATGGCTGATCCGTCAGCAAAGAACGGGCCGGGAGCTTGAGCTTTGTATTTGGGCTGCGTATCCATATCACGCACCAGGTGCACCGGCGGCGCGTCGGACGGCTTGCCGCGGTAGCAGGAAAGCAATCCCAACAGGGCGAGCAACAGAATACTATTTTTCATTACCGCTCTTTTTCACTGGTGATCAGTTCAACGTGTTCGGCTCCTGTGGACAGGAGGAACGAACGACTCTCTTCGGGATGAAACGCGGGATCTGTGCCATCCAGGCTTATAAAAAATCCGTCGCTGCTCACCCGGCTGAAACGGTCGGAATAAAAAACCGGGTGATGGAATCGTGGCAGGCGATTAAGGGCAATCATGCCCAACACCGAGGTGAGAGCGCCGGCGAGTACGGCCAGCCCGAACGTGACCGGCACAAAGGCCTGATAGCTGAAAAACGGTTTGCCGGAAATGATCAGCGGATAATCCACCGCACTGGTCCATCCCTGCAACACCAGCGCCGCGGCGGCGCCGGCAAGCGCCATGACGCCCACCATCCACCCCAACGGCGATCGTTTGAGTTTCATGGCTTCGTCCATGCCATGAATGGGAAAGGGCGAATGGCAGTCGAATTTTTTATAACCGGCTGCAGCGGTTTTCTCTGCGGCCTGTAACAGTTTGCCGGCATCGGGAAATTCCGCCAGCAGACCAAGCACGGTTTCACTCATGGCCTTCCCTCCCGCTGAGGTGATGATGCGGATCGGCCTGCGGCAAGATGCCCTTCACTTCCGACATGGCGATAATGGGCAGGAACCGGACAAACAGCAAAAACAGTGTAAAGAACAGGCCAAAAGAACCGACAAATATGCCGACATCCGTCCACGTCGGTTTGAAATAACCCCAGGATCCCGGCAAAAAGTCCCTGGACAGCGAAGAGACAATAATCACGAACCGCTCAAACCACATGCCGATGTTGATAAAGATCGAAGCGACAAACATCACCGGAATGCTGGTCCTCAACTTTTTAAACCAGAACAGCTGCGGCGTGATGACGTTGCAGAGAATCATGATCCAATAGGCCCAGGCATAAGGGCCAAAGGCGCGGTTGATGAAGGCAAAGCGCTCGTACATGTTGCCGCCATACCAGGCAATAAAAAATTCCGTGGCATAGGCATACCCGACCATCAGGCCCGTGACCAGCATGATTTTCTGCATATTTTCCAGGTGCCGGACCGTGATAATGTTCTCCAGGCTGAAAATTTTCCGCACGATAATGGACAGGGTGGTGACCATGGCAAATCCGGAAAAAATGGCGCCGGCGACAAAGTAAGGCGGAAAAATGGTCGTATGCCATCCGGGAATGACACTGGTGGCGAAATCGGTGCTGACCACGCTATGCACGGAAAGCACCAGCGGCGTGGACAATCCGGCCAGCAGCAGATAGGCCATCTCATAATGCTGCCACTGGCGGTTGCCGCCACGCCAGCCCAGGGACAAGAGGCCGAACACCACCTGACGGATCCGCGATTTGGCGCGATCGCGCAGGGTAGCGAAATCGGGGATCAAACCGACATACCAGAACAGCAGCGATACGGTAAAATAGGTGGAAACGGCAAACACGTCCCACAGCAGAGCACTGCGAAAATTAGGCCACATAGCCATCTGATTCGGGATGGGAAAGAGCCAGTAGATCAACCAGATGCGGCCGACGTGGATGGTCGGAAAGATCAGCGCACAGATGACAGCAAAAATGGTCATGCCTTCGGCAAAACGATTGATCGACGTGCGCCATCGTTGCCGCAGCAAAAACAGAATGGCCGAGATCAATGTACCGGCGTGGCCGATACCGACCCAGAACACAAAGTTGACAATGTCCCAGGCCCAGCCCACCGGAATATTGTTGCCCCAGACACCGATACCGCTGGTCACCAGATGGCCGATGAGCGCAAACAGCATCAGCGCCAGCGAAAGCGCGATGGCAAAGGCCACGTACCAAAGCCGCGGCGTCTTGCGCTCCACCAGACCGCTGATCTGATCCGTCAGGCCGGCAAAGGTGGGATCACCAGTGATCCATTGTTCCGATCTTGACAATGATTCGTTCTTTTGCACGAGCGGTTCCTGTTTAGAGTCCGTCACACCCATTCCGGATTCCTGTTCTTGATTCTGGCCATGTAGGAGGTGCGCGGACGAATATTCAGCTCTGACAGCAATTCATAGTTGCGCGGATTTTTTTTCAGCTCGCTCACAACCGCGCCGGCATCGTTGATGTTGCCGAAGGATATGGCGTTCATGGGACAAGCCTGCTGGCACGCCGTTTTCACCTCGCCGTCCGCCAGCGGACGTCCCTGCTGCTTCGCCTGCTGCTTGGCCGCGGTCAGCCGTTGCAGACAATAGGTGCACTTTTCCATCACGCCCCGCGACCGCACGGTCACTTCCGGATTCTGCGCCAGTTTGACCGATTCAGCCATCTCTGCGGTATAGTTAAAAAAATTGAATCGCCGCGCTTTATAGGGACAATTGTTCGAACAGTAGCGGGTGCCCACGCAGCGATTATACGCCATCACATTCAAACCTTCATGATCGTGCACGGTGGCGGCTACCGGACAAACCTGCTCGCACGGCGCCATTTCACAGTGCTGGCAGGCAACCGGCTGGTGCACCAGTTCGGCCTGATCGCCCTCGCCGGTGAAATAGCGGTCCATGCGGATCCAGTGCATTTCCCGGCCGTTCGCCACCTGTTCCCTGCCCACCATCGGGATGTTGTTCTCACTCTGGCAGGCAACCACACACGCCATGCAACCGTTACAGCGGTTCAGGTCGATGACCATGCCCCACTGATAGCCGTCGCGATATTCGTGCTCCTGCCACAGCGATTGCAGCGGCGGATGCTCCACCATCTCGCGGATTTTTTCCGGATGGTGCTGATAGTCCTGCAGCGTGGTCTGCCGCACCAGCGGCCTGTCATGCATGGAATCGGTTTCCTGGGCGCTGGCCGGCTCATTGTGTTCACCGGTCTTTTCGATGGTCACATCACCAACGAGATACTCTGAACAGGAACGGCGCAGCGGATACACGTTCACCCCCACGCCGCTGCCGACATCGCCGGCCTTGCGGCGTCCGTACCCCATCGTCAACGTTACGGTTCGCTCCGCCTGACCGGGTACAATCCACGCCGGTATCTCAATGGCAGCATCAGCCCTTTGCACTCGAATAATATCGCCGTTCCTGACCTGCAGCTCCTGCGCCGCTTTTGGGCTCAGCAGCGCCACATTGTCCCAGGCCAGCTTGGTTATGGGATCCGGCAGCTCCTGCAGCCAGCCGTTACCGGCAAAACGGCCATCATGCAAGGTAAGAGAAGGCTGCAAGGTCATCTCCCACCCTGCTGTGTTTTTAGCCTCACCCGCACCAGGCACATAGGCAGCTGGGATAGAGGCAGCCGCTGCAGATTTGGCATCCCCATAATAGCCTTTCACCAGCACCTGCCGCCAGCTCTTGTCAAAATCCCGGTCGCCGAGCAGTTCTGCCCAGGTCGCGCGCACCAGATCATAGCCTGTGGCTTCGAGACCAGTAGCCAGGAGATGCATCACCTCGATGTCACTGCGACCGTCGTAGAGCGGCTGAATCAGCGGCTGCACAATGGCAGCGACACCGTTCCAGTCGCGGACATCGTTCCACTGTTCCAGATAATGGCTGGCGGGCAGATGCCACTGGCAGCGGGCCGCCGTTTCATCATCATAGGCGCCGAAATGCACGGTGTGTCTGGCGCCAAATAATCGCTCGGTGTTCAGCTCCTGCGCTCGATCGTATTCCGGATTGCTGTTTAAAAACAGTACCGTGTCCACCGGGCCGCTCGCTATAGCGGTCAGAGCACGCGCCTGCTGCACCGGATCAAACGACGGGGTATCAGCCGCGGCCAGGTATTGGACAGCATGGCCGACGTTGTTGAGGCGGGAATTGAGATAGGCAACGGCAGCATGCACCTGCGCCGGCTGTTTCATGCCGGCTACCAGCAGGCACTGGCCTTGCTGCTTGAACAGATCCCTGGCCAGGGCTTCGATCCATGCCGGTTTGACAGCGCCAGGTGCTTGACCCGGCATCGGGCCTTTTATATTCAAACCAAGCTTGCTCAGCTCAGCCATCAAGGCGGAAAGCACAGCGCCGATATCCGAGCAGGCTACTGCGATGCGGTGATCGGCCAACTGCCCGGTTATAGTGTAGGAGGATTCGAAAACGTACAAGCGGTTGCACGATTCGGGTTTCTCCGGCGTTCGCCCGTTGCTGAACCCATGGGAATGATACAACGCATTGGGTTCTGCACCGAACAGGTCAGCATCCAGAGTGACGACGACGCGCGCCTTGTCCAGATGATAGACCGGCTTGCAGCCCGGCTGCCCGGTCGCTTCTGCCACACCCTGCATCGTATTGGCAAGGCTCAATGGTTCATGAAAATAGAGTACGGCTTGCGGGTACTGTGCGAGCCACCCCTGCAGCAGGCGATATCGGGTCGGAGAAGCAAAACGGTCGCTGATCAGAACCAACCCTTTACCCCGGTTGGCGTCAAACCGTTTTTTCTGCCCTCGCCAGAACTCGAGAAAGGCCTGCCAGGTCGATTCACCCTGCTGGTGAGTAACATGACGTGAACGATTCGGATCGTACAGATCCAGAACTGACGCCTGCAGCTGCACACTGGAACCTGCCGGTCTGGAGGGATGGCCGGGATTGCCGTCCACCTTGGTGGGGCGCCCCTGATAGCTGGTGGCAAGCACGCTATGGCTGTCCAGCCCAAAGGGCATGGAGGTGGCATAATGCAGCGGCAGTCCGGGTATGACCTCTTGCGGGGCATGGACATAGGGAACGATATGCTCTACCGGACGACGACAGGCGGTGAATCCTGCCAGAGCCGCGGACGCCGCCATGAGCGAGAGGAAGCGCCGGCGGTTCATATCCTCGTTCTGACTGCTGCGCTCATCTGCGCAGGAATCGGCTACTCCCTGCGGCTCCGGCGCTGACAGTTCGTCTACTTTTTTATCTGCTCTTTTCATCGATGGCATCCCGAACAATCTACAGGGGGATTAATGTTTTTTTCTTTGCGCCAGCGGCCGGCCAGTTCCATCTGGTTCGCCGGGGCACTCCAGGTCATGGAGATCACATCGCCTGCAGCGCGCAAATACGGCTCCGGATTACGATGGCAGTCGAGACACCAGCTCATGCTCAACGGCTGCACCTGACGGACCACGTCCATCTGGGCTACGTTGCCGTGACAGGTGGAGCAACCGACGCCGGCACGCAGGTGTGCGCTATGATTAAAGTAGCAGTAATCCGGCGTCTTGTGCACGCGAACCCAGGCAATGGGCGTACCGGTTGCCCAGCTTTCGCGAACCGGCAACAGTTTCTGGCTGGAGGTAAGAATCAGCTTGTGACAATTCATGCAGGTCTGTGTGGGAGGAACCGTAGCGTGGGCAGAAACCTCCACGGCGGTGTGGCAGTATCGGCAATCGATTCCCAGGTCGCCGGCATGCAGCTTGTGGCTGTACGGCAGCGGCTGTTTGGGCCGATACCCGACATCGGTATGGCGGGGTGATCCGTACATCCACAACAGACCGATCACACCGAGAGCAGCGCCCGCCACAGCCAACAGCACATACCCTGGCAGTCGATTCATCCATGGTTTGAATATCTGAGCCAAGCGATTTGCCTTCTAGATTTTGATAAACGGGTCAGGTCGTCCTGTTAGAGTCAACATACGCCGTTAATATAAAAGATGCAGAGCAGAAGTGCAACAAAAAACAACGATAACTATATGAGATGCAGTATTTTGGCCGTATCGTCGCTATCCGCCATGGCCGATTCGAATCATGGTGTGGTCATATATCAGCGCCCCCAAAATGATGAACAGATAGAGCAGAGAATATTTAAACAAGATCAGGTTTCTTTTGCTGCTGTATTGAAGATGATTGTGCACGGCAAGGTAAATATAAAGGCCGTTGACAGCAACGCTGACGATCAGATAGGATGTGCCGGCAAAGAGCAGGGCCGGCAACACGCCTACCCCGGCCAGCACAACGGTGGAATACATGATGATCTTTGTTGCCTGAGCCTGTGAATATATTTTAGGCATCAGTGGATAGGGCGAAGAATCATAGTCCGACTTTAGATGCAGCCCGAGGGCCCAAAAGTGCGGCGGGCTCCAGAAAAATATAATGAGAAACAGCAACCAGGGAATCAGGTTTGGCTGCGCATCGGCCGCGGCCCAGGCACCGACCGGGACCAGGGCGCCGGCAACGCCGCCGATCACCGTGCTCCATGGCGTCCGCGGCTTCAGGTAGAGGGTGTAGACGATGCTGTAAAAAAATATGGTAAAGCCGGCATAAGCTGCGCTCTGCCAGGTATAACAGACCAGCAACAGAATTATTCCGGCCAGTCCGATAAAGAGTGAAAACCGCAGTGCCGCCCTGGGCCGGATAAGCCCCAGCGGCAGCGGCCGGCTCTGTTTCGTTCGCGCCATCATCCCGTCGACGCGACGTTCAAAGTACTGGTTTAAACCATTGGCCGAACCGCCGGTCAGGAACAAGGCCAGCAGAACGCCGCCAAAAGGCATCGACAACAGTTCAAATCGACCCTGCAGCAACAGGGCGGTGGCGCCGGAAAAAAGAATGAGCAACAATATGCGTGGCTTGGTAAGACCCAGATACGCGGTCACATAGTTCATCAACATATCCACTGAATCAGGCAAGTTCGGCTATCGGACGAATTCGGTCTATCGTAGCAGCAGATCATCGAGATAGGCATCGAGCTCGCTGAAGGCTCCGGCCTGGCGCCACGCTTTGATTTTTTTCCAATCCACCTCCTGGGCCAACTCGCTCAGCCGTTCATAATTACGGATGGAGGTCAGAATCACCTGCGACCGGCTGCGCTCGTCATCCGTGCGCAACGGATTCAAGTCAAAACCGATCAGACCGTCATAGCGGTGGTGTTGCAGCACCGCCACGGTTTCCAGGCCTCGTTTGAGGTGCGCGGATGCAAACGCCAGGTCCTGATCGTACTTGGGCCCTTCCTGGTCATTGAGATGGACATGAAACAGCCGTTTATGGAACATGGCGGTTTCCAGATCCTTGACATAGTTCAGACCGATCATGATCGAGTGCGCCGATTCGGGATTGACACCCACACGGTGGTGATGGGCCGGATTCAGGGACAGAGCGAAAGCCAGCGCGTCGCCCACGGTCGGCAGGAGCATATGACAACGGGGTTCGTTCGGTTTCGGTTCGATGGCCAACCGCAGGGCCTTGTCGCCGTACTGCTGGCTGTCGTATTCCAGGATTTCGTTAAAGGCTTCCTGCAGACGCTGCAGGGCATCGATGTTGCATTTGCCGAGACTGACGTCGCTTCCTTCCTGGCCGTTCCAGTACACCACCAGGCGTGCTTTGAGCACATGGGCCGTGTCGATGGCCCGCTTAAACCGTTCGATGGCCTGCCGGCGAATGCGGCTGTCGTGCGAGGCCAGAGCGCCGTTGGCATATTGGGCGTCCCAGAAAAAATTGGGCGTGTACATGCCCATGATCAGCCCTTCATCGCGCAGCACTTTGACGATTTCCGGCGCCATGGCAGCGGTGATTTCATTATCATGGGCTTCGAGAGCGCCGACGCCCAGCGTTTTCAGCAGTCTGATCTTTTCCACCACGGATTTGGCGGCACGGGTGGCTTCGCCGAAGCGGCTGGCGCCCGGATTATCGTTCCATACACCGACGGAATATATATTTTTTTTCATGAGCTGCTTCTCCTGCGTAGTTGATGATGAACCGTGCCGGGTTTTCGCTATCATGGCCTTTGCGATGGACTCATCGTATCTTTCGTTCACACCCTCCCGGCATGGGTGCGACCGTTTGCTATCATTTAAATATAATCGTTCAGGCTAAAATATCAAAATAAAAAAGCCCCGGATAAAATGCTCCGGGGCGATATGTACAAGCATCTCTCACGGAAAAATACCGCGGGCTTCCAGCGCTTTGGCGACACGCGAGACCGCGATCATCATAGCCGCGTGCCGCAGATCCTGTTTCTCCTTCTGGGCGAGATCCCAAACCGCATCAAAGCTGTTGACCATCACTTTGCGCAGATTGGTATTGACGCCGTCTTCATCCCAGAAAAAGGACTGGATGCTCTGCACCCATTCAAAGTAGGAAACGACCACACCGCCGGCATTGGCAAGAATGTCCGGGACCACGTATTTGCCTTTTTTCACCAGCACGCGTTCCGCCTCCGGGGTTGTCGGGCCATTGGCGCCTTCGATGATGGCTTTGGCTTTGATTTTTTCCGCGTTGGCGATGGTGATCTGTTTTTCCAGAGCCGCCGGTACGATCACATCCACGTCCAGTTCAAAGATCTCCTTCGGATCGATTTTGCTCACGCCCGGGGCGATAAAGCCGTCGAGCGTTTTGCCGCGTCCGCTGGCGCAATAGGCGATCATCTCGGGAATGGGCAAGCCGCTTTCGCAATAATAGGCACCGCTCACATCGCTCACGGCCAGGATTTTGCATCCCTCTTTCAGCAGCAGGTCGGCACTGACAGAACCGACGTTACCAAAACCCTGCACCGCCACTGTGGTTTTCTCCGGCTTTAAACCCATCCGCTTCAGCAGCTCCAGGGTGGTGAACATGACACCACGGCCGGTGGCTTCACGGCGTCCCAGAGAACCACCCAGGTCGATCGATTTGCCGGTCACGATATCCAGAACCGTGCTGCCCTGGTACATGCTGACCGTATCCATGATCCAGCCCATGGTTTCGGCGCTGGTGTTCACGTCCGGGGCCGGAATATCGCGATGCGGGCCGATGATAGGCATGATCGCGACGGTGTAGCGTCTGGTCAGACGGCGCACCTCTTCGAACGACAATTTAGTGGGATCCACTCTGATACCGCCCTTGGCACCACCGTATGGAATGTTGACGGTCGCGCATTTCCACGTCATCCACATCGATAATGCCTTCACTTCATCCAACGAAACGTCCTGATGGTATCGGATACCACCCTTGCAGGGACCACGAGCGCTGGAATGTTGAACGCGATGGCCTTCAAAAACTTCGATGCGTCCGTCGTCCATAACCACCGGCAGATGCACCGTGAGTTCCCGTTCGGTACAGCCCAGCACGCGTAATGTACTCGGATTCATCTTCAAGAGACTAGCGGTGGAGGTGAGCTGCTCCAGCGCCATTGCGAATACACCGCCTTGTTCCATACATCACTCCCATTAGTTAAACGCACTTGTTGATTTGGTGGAGAAAATAAAAGGCCCCGTTCTTGAAAAAAGAACAGGGCCTACTCTAATTTTTTTGGGGAACAACCGTCGCCTGCCACATCATCAGACGTTCGTCAAGCTGTTCCAGTCCGTATGTCAATAGATACCAAATATGCATACCTTGCAGGATCGGATTACCGGATCACCTCACGACCAACCGGCCAAATAACGTGCTTTTAATGTACCTGTTTTAGCCATCATTGTCAAGGAAAATCGCCGCAGTGTCATTTGATCGATGTTTTAAATTGGTCCATATCGCGCCGCAGCTTTTTGGTCGGCCGGCCTTTGTACTTGGGACGCGCCGCTTTCATGGCCTGGTTAAAGAGAACCATCAGCTCCCTCGTCTCTTCAGCCATTTCCGGCTCGTCGATGTGGTACAACAGCCGCGCCTGTTCGCGGCTCAGGTTTCGTTCCGACACCGCCAGCACCTTGACGTCGACATATCTGCCGTTGGGCCGGCGGATGGTCAAGACATCGCCGGCTTTGATCGCCCTGGCCGGTTTAGCCACGGCGCCGTTCACCTTGACCTTGCGCTCTTCACAGGCCGCCGTGGCCTGCGAGCGGGTTTTGAACAAAAGGGCGATTTTCAGCCATTTGTCCAGACGTTGTTCGTTGCTGTCGTTTTGTTCCATTTTAATTACCGGCTAGAACGATTCATGTTCCGTGCGCGCGATAATCTCATCCTGCAGCGCGCGCGACAAATCGCAAAAGTAATCCGAATACCCGGCCACGCGCACGATCAGATCGCGGTGCTCTTGCGGGCGTTCCTGGGCATCGCGCAGCGTCTGCGCCGACACCACATTGAATTGCACGTGGTGGCCGCCCATGCGAAAATAGGAGCGAACCAGATGAGCAAGATTGTCGATGCCTTTCTGACCTTCCAGCAGCCGCGGCGTGAATTTCAGGTTCAACAGGGTGCCGCCGGTGCGGGCGTGGTCCATCTTGGCCGCAGATTTTAAAACCGCTGTCGGCCCGTGCCGGTCGGCGCCCTGGACCGGGGAAATGCCTTCCGAAAGCGGCATGCCGGCCAAACGGCCATCCGGCGTGGCGCCGGTGACCGACCCGAAATAGACGTGACAGGTGGTGGGCAGGAGATCGATCCGATATACGCCGCCCTTGGTATTTTTCCGGCCGTTGACCGCGTCGTAAAAAATCTCAAAAACGTCCAGCATGACCGCGTCGGCGAATTCCACATCGTTGCCGAAACGCGGCGTTTTGTTCATAAGCTGAGCGCGCAGGCGGAGATCCGCAGTGAAATTGTCCTGCAAGGCGCGGCGCAAGTCCGCCCACGCGAGCTCTTGTTTCTCATAGATGTGGTATTTGATGGCCGCGACGCTGTCGGTGATGGTGCCTAATCCCACCCCCTGAATATAGTTGGTGTTGTAGCGGGCGCCGCCGTCATGATAATCTCGGCCGCGGTCGATGCAGTCGTCGATCAGCAGCGAGAGAAATGGAACCGGCATGTACTGCGCATAGATTCGTTCGATAACCTGATTGCCGCGAATTTTGATGTCCACCATGTGGCGCACCTGCGTTCGCAAGGCCGACAGGAACTGGTCATAGCTGTTCCACGATTCCGCTGCACCGGTTGCCAGGCCGATCTGCCTGCCTGTGCGCGGATCCAGGCCGTTGTGCAGCGTGATCTCCAGCACCTTGGGCAGATTGAAATAACCGGTGAGAATGTAGGATTCCTTGCCAAAGGCGCCGGTTTCCACGCAGCCGCTGGTGCCGCCGTTGCGCGCATCCTCGATGGATTTGCCCTGCCGCAGCAGCTCCTCCACCACCGTGTCGGCATTAAAGATGGAGGGCTGGCCCCAGCCTTGGCGCACGATCTCCAGCGCCCGCTTGAGAAATTCGTCCGGGTTTTTCTTGCTCAGTTGGATATTGGAGCTGGGCTGCAGCAACCGCATCTCGTCGATCACATCCAGCACCAGCCAGGTCACTTCGTTGACGCCGTCAGCCCCGTCCGCTCTCAAGCCGCCGCTGTTGATGTTGGCGAAGTCGGTATAGGTGGCGCTTTCCGCCGCGGTCACACCCACTTTGGGCGGCGCCGGTTGATTGTTGAACTTTATCCAGAAACACTGCAGCAGTTCAAGCGCGTCGTCGCGGCTCAGGCTCTTGTCGTGCAGCTGCTTTTTATAAAACGGTAACAGATGCTGATCCAGCCGGCCGGGATTGAACGAGTCCCAGGGATTCAATTCGGTGATGACCCCCAGATGAATGAACCAGTAGTACTGCAGCGCTTCCTGCATGGTGCGCGGCGCCTGCGCCGGCACCTGCCGGCAGACGGCGGCGATGGTGCGCAACTCTTGTCGACGCTGTGCCCGGCCTTCCAGGTCAGCCAGCCGCTCCGCCTCCCGGGCATATCGCTCGGCCAGTATGAGAATGGCGTCGATACTGATCTGCATGGCCTGCAGCTCTTCCGCCCGGTAAAACGCGGCCGGATCGGATTCATAATCCAGCGCCTGCCGTTGCGCCTGGATGCGGGCCTTGAAATCGAGCAGACCGTGACGATAAATTTTGTCATCCAGAACCGTGTGGCCGGGCGCCCGCTGTTCCATAAATTCGGTAAAAAGGCCGGCGTCATAGGCGTCCAGCCAGGCCGGGGTCATGGAGTCAAATATTTTTTCCCGAATGGTGCGCCCGCGCCAGAAGGGAATGATCTCCTCATGCTGAATCCTGCGCATCTCTGCGGACACTTTAAAGCTGGTCTTGTCGCGCGCATGGAGAATGTCCAGATCCTCCAGGGAGTGGCAGGTGAGCTCCGGATAGGTATAGGTCGCTTTCGGGGCCGGGCCGCGTTCGCCGACGATCAACTCCCCTTCCCCGATATACACAGCCTTTTTTTGCATGATGTTTTTGAACGCCAGGGCACGCTGCACGGGTGCTGACAGCAGGGCGCGGGTTCCGTAGGCCTCGGTGACCAGCAACGCCCGTTCCGGAGTGAGAAAAGCCTCTGCGGCCAGACTCTCATCCCGCAGACGACGCACGCGATCGTTCATTATTGACCTCCAATTACCACATTGGCAACACACTCAGCCAGCCAGCCGGCCCGAATCTGCATATGTTCTGTTGAGGGTGGTTCAACGTCGGCCAGGGCGTACTCCCATTCCAGACGCGTATGCTTGTGAATCCCGGTTTTGTGATAGGGCAGCAATTGCACCTGCTGCACGCCTTGCAGCGGTGCGAGAAAGCGGCCGATCGCCAGCATCTCGTCGTGACTGTCGTTGATGCCGGGAATAAGCGGAATTCGGATGATGATTTTTTTGCCCCACTCATTCAGGGCGTACAGATTGCGCAACAGCGCACGATTGGAGATGCCGGTATAATGCCGATGCCGGCTCTCGTCCATCATCTTGACATCATAGAGAAACAGGTCTGCCACACCGGCAATTTTCTGCAGATCCTTTTTCCGGCCAAAACCGGTCGTATCCACCGCCGTATGAATGCGGCGTTGTTGGCAGGCCTGCAACGCCGCATATAAAAATTCGGGTTGACGCAGTGGTTCGCCGCCGGAAAACGTCACACCGCCGCCGGACTCTTCAAAAAACATGCGATCCGCCAGTACCTGGTCCATGAGCTCGTCCACTGTCATCCGTTTGCCGACAAGCTGACGTGCTTCGGCATGGCACACCTGCACACATTCGCCGCAATGGCAGCATCGTGTCAGATCGCGAACAGGATAACCGTCCTCCATGGCCAGCGCCTGCTGCCGGCAGACCGCCACGCAGGCGCCGCAGTGCAGGCACCGTTCCGGGTAAATCCAGACCATGGGCTCCACGGCGATGGATTCCGGGTTATGGCACCAGGCACACTTTAGCGGACAGCCTTTCAGAAACACGGTGGTGCGGATTCCCGGGCCATCGCTGATGCTGAACCGCATTATATTTAATACCACACCTTGCTGCATGGGACTGTCACGGGGTGTGCATCATTTCGTAATAACCAACCGCCACCCGATCGGCCGGACGAATGGCAAAGCGTTCCACCCACTCTTCCAGGAGAAGATGCGATGGTTCGACCTGTTCCGGCCGAGAAATGACCGCTTCAAATTCGATAAACGAGCCCAGCTGCTCCACCTCATCCAGGTGAATGCGGACGTGGCGGTAGAGGTAGAGCGTGCGCGTCTTGGTGACAATCCGATCGATCCCGAGCGCCAGCGCCAATGATGACGCGAGCGCCGCGGCCTGCTCTGTAACATAGATCAGATAATCGCTGGGCCGGACAGCGGCGACAGCAGCCCTCTGATAGGCGATCAGTTCGGCCGGCTGGCCCTCCACCTGCCGTAGTTTCAGCTTGCCCGCGGAAGCGTTAAAGTAGGTATCGACTTGATGGCGATGCCACTGCCAGGTGGCGCCCAGCTCCTCGGCGATCCGGCGAGCCCGGACTAAATCGGCACAGCGCGCTTTGAGTTCCAGGTTCTGCACGTTGAATGATCCTATAAAAAAAGGCGGCCGATCGGTCGCCCCATATCTTCAGGATGAAAGATGATCCTTGCGGAATTTTTCAAAATCGTGAATGACGACGCGATGTCCGTCGCGCTCCAGCAGGCCGCGATCTTCGAAAACGGCCATGACGCGGGAAATCGTTTCGCGCGCCGTGCCCGCCATGTTGGCCAGATCCTGTTGCACCGGAATTTTCGGGATGATCATGCTGGCGCCGCGCATGTAACCGGTCTGTTCGGCAACGTGAATGAGAGTGGAGCCGACACGGCCAAAGGCGTCCTGCAAGGTCAGGTTCTCGATCTGGGCATCGGCTTTGCGGATGCGGTCCGCCATCACCCGCATCATCTCCACAGCGATCACCGGATACCGTTCCAGCATGGAGAGAAATTCTGCGCGCCGCAGCGTCAACAACTCTGAATCTTCCATGGCCACCACTGTCGCCGAACGGCCTTTGCCGTCGATCAGGCTGAGCTCGCCGAAAAAGTCGCCCGATTTCAAAATGGTGATGATGACTTCTCGTCCTTCATCGCTGGTGCGGGTGACTTTGACCGTGCCTTTCAGGAGAATGAAAAGGGTTTGACCGACCTCCTCTTCGACGAGAATGACCTGATCTTTCGGACACTCGCGCCGAATGCACTGGTCGGCAATTTGGGAAACGTCAGGATCGTTCAGCTTGGCGAACAAGGGGACTTTTTTCAGGAGTCGAACGACGCGCTCTTCTGCCATACCTCCAATCCTCCATTGGGCATACGTTGCAGCAGGTTTCATTATCGCTGTTCGGCACGCATCAGAGCCGCACCGTCAGTGTCTGCAAAAATATAACAAAAATGAATCACTTTTGCGAATTATTTTTTGCGCAATTGTGCAGGCATTCGAGATATACCGATTCCAGATCGCGCAGCATTCGTTCCATGGAAAACCGTTGCTCCACGGTCGCGCGGCCGGCTCGCGCCAGCCGGCCACGCAGGTCGGGCTCGCGCAGCATCCGGCGCACGGCGTCGGTAAAGGCGGATGGCCGGCCCAATTCAAACAGCAGACCGTTGACCTGGTCCTGGACGATATCAAGCACGCCGTCGCTTTTTGTGGAAACCACCGCTTTGGCGGCCGCCATGGCTTCGATCAACACCAGCCCAAAGGCCTCAGCGCGGGACGGAAAGGCGAACAGGTCCAGAGCAGCCAGCACCGCAGGAATGTCCTTGCGGAACCCCGGCATCAGCAGTCTGCCGGCAGCCTGCAGGGGCGCCGCTTTTTCATATATGGCCCGGCTGCGCGCCGCCTCGCCATGGGTCGGCTCGCCGACGATGACGAATCGGGTTTGGGGAAATTCGGCGCTGATCTCTTTCGCCATGTCGAGAAATTCAAGATGGCCCTTGCCCTCCTGCAACCGGCCGATCGTGCCGATCAGGAGAGCCCCTTCCGGTATGCCCCATTCGCGGCGTACCGCGTTACGCTTTTCTTCCAGATCGGCAAACAGGGTCAAATCCACACCGTGATAGAGCAGCCGGATTTTTTCTTTCGCCACCGGATGAGTGTCGGCCAGATTTCCGGCGATCACCTGCGAGATGGCCAGCACAATATCAACATGGCGGTACAGGTAACGATGAACAGGATCGCGTTTCGGCTTTTGGGTGCCGATATGTTTGATAAAAACCAGCGGCCTGGCGCCGGACCATTGGTTGGCGGGGACACAGGTCCACAAATCTTTGCCGTAATGAACATGCAAAAGATCGAACGCACCTCGACGAAGCTGTCGGCTGAACGACAGCAGCGTGCCGGGATCCAGGTAGCCTCTGGGGGCAAAGGCGAACGTGGTCAAACCGCGCTGCCGGCATTCCTGTTCCAGGGCGCTGGCCGGCGCGCAGAACACAGCCACAGAATGGCCCCGCGCCTGCAATTGCCCGCTCACCACCGCCACGTGCATCTCCATGCCGCCCCACGAGCGGGAAGAACATATCTGGGCAATACGCAGCGGCTTCATCACGCTTCATCCCGGCTGTATAAACAGTGGCGCCGGATATACTCTATCACCGCGTCCGGCGTCCAGTAGCGAATGCTCTGCCCCGCTCTCACCCGCTCGCGGATCGCCGTGGCGGAGATATCCATCATGGGAATAACCACATGTTGCACCCGATTACTGAGAGGGGAATTCAGGGAGGCCTGCTTTTGAGAAGGACGGTTCACGGCCACGATCTGTGCCAGCTCGAAAAGCTGTTGCGGATTTTTCCAGGTATGCAGATCCTGCAGATTATCGGCGCCTATGATCAGATAGAGGTTGGCCTGCCGGCACCCAAAGTGCTCGTGGAGAATGGACAGGGTATCGACGGTAAACGAAGTGCCGCCCCGTTCCAGCTCGAGCGCACTGACCGCAAAGCCGGAATGGCCGGCAATAGCCAGCTGCAGCATATTCCAGCGATGCTCGGCGACGCTGATAGATCGACTGGTTTTGTGGGGAGCGGTGGCACTGGGCATAAAGATGATTTTTGAAAGACCCAGGCTTGACCGGACGATTTCGGCCGCCATAAGGTGGGCATGATGCACCGGATCAAAGGTCCCGCCGAACAACCCAAGAGTCAGTTCGCCGGGATGGCGGGTCCAGTCCCATGCCTGAGGGAACATGGTGCATCCCGCTATTTCGTAGCCGGTGAAGTGGCGACCGGCTTGCTTTCTTTCATTCGGGCCTGCACCTCACGAAGCTGATCGCCGGCCTTGCCCGCCAATTCGTTCTGGGGATATTTTTCCAGAAACCTCTGCAACTCTTCAGCGGCTTCGCTGAAATGGCCGAGGCGACGATGGCAATCGGCCAGATAGAACTGGGCCTTGGGCGCATAGATGGAGTCATAGTACTGGTCCAGCACCATGTTGTAATAAATGATTGCTGCCTCCCAGTACTGCATGCGGCGATACTGTTCTGCAGCGGCAAAGACTTTTAACGCCAGCTTGTTGCGGCATTCCTGCAGCTGCTGTTCGACCACCGGCACCAGCGCGCTGCTGCGAAATTCTTCGAGAAACTCCTGAAACTCGCGAATGGCTTTAAGGGTGTACTCCTGATCGAGAGAGTATTTGGGCGACAGCTTGAAATAAGAAAAGCCAAGTTTGTACTTGGCATCATCCACATATTCCGAATTGGGATAGACTTTGATCAAACGCTCGTATTCGCTGGCCGCAATGATATACTCCTTGGTGAAAAAATGGCATTCTGCCAGAAAGAACTGGGCCTTGTCCGCCTGCCGGCTGCCGCTGTAGCTGAGCGTGATGATGCGATACTGGTCCTTGGCGTCGAGATACCGTTTCTTGGCAAAGTAGCTGTCGGCCAGCTCCATCCGTTCATTCAACGGCAGATTGGCTTTGAGCTTGCGCGAACTGCAACCGCTCAGGGCGACCAGGCCGGCCAGGCTGAGCAGCAATAAAATCTTGTATCGTGTTCGGTTCATAGGGTTCCTGTTTCTAACGGCTTCTGAATGAGTAGAATGTATAGATGACGGCAGCGGTTGCGGCGGTGACCACCGCCGGCTGAAAAAGCCTGGCGACCAGGCCCTGTCGCGGCCGTTGGCCGCGTACCACCTCGGCGTCCTCTATCGCTTCCACATCCTGTTTCGCTACGGTGTCTTGAAAGTGGCGGCTGATTGTGCCTGAGAAGGCTATCTGTTTGTCGGCCAGCCGCACCATGACAGCCAACTCACAGTCGATGATCCGTTGCCAACGATCGCCTTGCCCCGGCTGTTCGAGATAATGGATTCGCAGCGCAAGCGGCCGGTATTCCGCATAGACGCAGGTTTGCGAGTCTGCAATGGCAGGGCTGTCATACACGGACGAGAACGCCTTGCGTCCGGCCCATTGGTACCACTGCTGCAACACCAGCCAGTCCAGGCTGTGGGCTTTGTCCAGCCGGTTCACCTGCAGACAGGTTGGAGTGCCCGGAATCGTCCGGCCCGCCTCTTCGATCATCTGGCTATAGAGAGTGCCGCAGACCTGCAGATTCGTTTTCACCTCGGCCGGCATCGAAAAAAGCAAGCCATAAGATAAGAAAAAAAAGCAATATATTTCAAGTTTTAAAACGATCCGCATCTTTTATTGTTCCCTTTCCGACCTGCTTTTTGCGAAAAAAGGAAATGATCAGTCCGAGCAGGCACCACGCCAGCGCCAGCCGCGGCAGCCAATCGCCATGACGGATATACAGGGTCGTACCTGAACGCAAGGGGATGGTGCCGGTCACCACCGCTTCCGTGTACAGCGCGGTGCGGCCTCTGACCCGGCCCATGTCGTCAATAAAACAGGAGATGCCGGTATTGGCGCAACGGGCGATACCGGTTCGGTTCTCGATGGCTCTGAACACGGCAATCTGCACGTGCTGAAAAGGTCCGGAGGTCCGGCCGAACCAACCGTCGTTGGTAATGACCACCAGGAACTGCTGGCCGTGCAGGGAAAAGCGGCGCACCACATCGGGAAACGCAGATTCATAGCAGATAGGGACGGAAAAACGAACTGTTTTGCCGCCTTTAGCCATGGTGAACACCTTGTAGGCGCTTCCCGGCGTATAGTCGCCGATGCCCCAGATCAGATCATAGAGCAGATCCTTGATTTTGCGAAAAATAAAAACATCCCGATACGGCACACGTTCGGAAAAAGGCACCAGCTTCATCTTGGCATATTTTTGAATGCCCCGGGATTCCTCCTCAAAAAAGAGAGCGCTGTTAAAGTAGTGATAGGTGCCATCCGGATTGAATTCAATGTCAACCGATCCGGTGAGGATGGGCGCCCGGGAAGAGTCGATCAGATGCCACATCCGGTTCATATACGCCTGTTCGTGGCGCAGATAAAACGGGGTCGCGGTTTCCGGCCAGATGAACAAATCGGTGCTGTCCTGCCGGTGCGCTTGCATCAGGCGCTCATAAATAACAAAATTCTTTTCCGCATCGTCTGCCCATTTTTGCAGAGGATCCACATTACCCTGCATGAGCGTCACCCTTATCTGCTCGCGAGTCGGTTGGTTTGCGAGGGTCCAGACGCCGTGCAACAGGGGCAGCGCCAAAAGGCCGACCAGAATTGCATAAATGGGGGCGCGGTATGTTTGCCCTCTCGGCCGCAGGACAATATAGATCAGCACATTGATGCAGACCAGCCAGAAACTGACACCCCAAACTCCAGTATATTCGGCATATTGAATGAGCGCCAGATAGTGGGCCTGCGTATAACCGAGCGCGTTCCAGGGAAAGGCCAATTCGGTCAGAGATTGCAGATATTCGACGCCGGTCCAGAGAAACGGCACGAACAGCCAGGCGCGGTGGCCGAGGCGACGTCGCAGCCGCACGTGCAGCAGGCTGTACAGAGCGATATAGAGCGGCCAAACCAGCAGAGTACCGACCATGCCGGGCAACGTCACCCAGCCGATCCAGTACAACGTGCCCATAGCATAGAAAAAACCGCTGGCATAACTCCAGCGGAATAATTCCGCCGGCTCCAGCTCATCCAGCAGATAAAAATAGGGCACCAGGGCGATATAGGCCAGAAAACCGGATTTGAAAGGAGCGTATGACAAGGTGAGCAAGACCGCTGTGCAGACGCTTAGCAGGAGTTTACGTTTCATCACGATTGGGTTGGTTGGTGCGTCCTGCGCAGGTGATGCAGACGCTGTAAAAAGCTCTCCAGAACGATCGCGGCGGCCACAGCATCGACACGTTGTTTATTCTTTGACGGCGACACGCCCTGTTCGCGAAGGGCACGGTGGGCGCTCATGGTGGACCATCGTTCATCCCAGGAAAAGACGGGGACGGTTATTGAATCCTGCATCACCTGTAAAAATCGATCCACGGCTTCGGTGCGTTCGCCGGCGCTGCCGTTCATGTGCAGCGGCCAGCCGATTACGATGGCAACCACCTGAAAATCTTGAACCATCCTCGCCAGCTCTGCCACAGCAGCCCTGCTATCTTTGGCGGCCAGTGTCGTGTTGGGCGAGGCGATCACCTGGCTGGGGTCAGACAACGCGACACCCATGCGTCGTTCGCCGTAATCAAGGCAGAGGATTCGTCCCGGAGGGATTGCCAACATCTGCACAACCATGGGCGATGAATCGCTATCCTCAGGGGCCACCGGATTCGACATGATATATTATTCTGCCGGTTGCGGCGGAATCGGTTGTTTCAACACTTCTTTCAATAATTTGCCTGCTTTGAAATGAGTCTTGCGCCGCGCGGGCACATATATGATCTCACCGGTCTTTGGATTGCGCGCTTTAGGTTTTGGTTTGGTCTTTTTTACTTCAAATACGCCAAAATCACGAA
>CAZISM010000046.1:0-39188 GCA_964541895.1 uncultured Cytophagia bacterium | reverse complement strand
AACATTTTTTTGCGCATGAACGAGCCTCCTTCTCTTGAATAAATTTGGTTTTTTAAGGCGCTACCATGTTTATTCGATCTACACCTCCTTTCCCTCTTTTAGCTGATACCTGGAAATCATGTTCTATTTACCGGCAAAACAGACAGACACGTGCGCCGCCCAAAAGCACACCAGCAGGCCCACGCATTCACTTGTATCGGCGACAAAAATAACAACCATATGCCAACAGATCGTCAGCTCATCCTGCAGCACCCCACATACTTGCTCGGATTTAATGTGCTACTGCCCCGTCACTTACAGAGCCGGCCAACTCTGCAGGTTTTAAACTCTTCAGGCCATATTGCGAATGCCGCAAAACAGGAGCCCAATAACTGATGCTTGACTAAAAGGAGCTACCACCAGCCAGTGCGATGGACCAGTGGCGACAAGAGAAGAGTCACGGCTCCGTCAGACCGTGACCCTCCTGGCACAAAACCTACGTATGACCATCAATTGCTTTATGGGATCTATGGAATGGGATTTAACGTCAAACTGGGGTATACTATCCAAACCAACACAGCTCAGCGTCCGATTGCCAGGGTTCGCTATCAAATATTGGTGCAACTCTGTGCAGAATAACTCTGGGAACATAATCAGCGTGCCTTGCATGTTTTGGAATTCGATCAACCATCCGCTTGGGAGCAGGTTAAACTGAATGGTAGCACAAGAACGCAGGAGCTGAATTACGATTCAAAAAGGTAGAATTGATCTTCCTGATCCGTTTCCGCATCAGGGCCAACGCTTGGAAGGAGCACTAGTCAGATTTTTGTTTTGCGCGGTGGCTTAACAAACGTATTCGCTTACGTTATCGCTCACGTGTGCAATATTGGACTTCATAATATATAAAATTGTAAAGATTTTGTCAAGGTATTTTTCAATAACAACAAAAATATATATCTTGCCTAATCTATTTAATTTTATAGTGTTATAACTATTACAACAAAAAAAGTTTATTCCATTTTATAACAAAGACAAGACATTAAAGACACAGACCCCTTCGCACCTGCCGCACCAGGGCACGTGGGAAAATAGTTCAAACAAGACTTGACTTTTTCCTGAATATGATATACTTTCATTGAAAGATATCTTTCAGACCATAGCCGGATTGAAATTTTTATTGCACGCATGAGCCATACCTATAAACAAATAGAAAACCGCATCTACCAGAGTCTGCCCCAACTCGCCTCCCATCAGAAAAAGGTGGCGGATTTTATGCTGGAGCATCTCGATCTGGTCGCGCTGCTGCCCATCCACGAGGTCGCTAAAAAGGCCGCGGTCAGCGAGGCTACCATCGTCCGTTTTGCGCAACTCCTCGGCTTTAAAGGGTACAAGGAACTCAAGGAAACCCTTTCCACCACGCTGCAGCACCATCTCTCACCAACGGCCCAGTTTCGCAAGGCGGTGGCCGAAAAGGAAAAATCGCCGGACACGCTCAAGCTGGCGGCCCAAAACGTCATTACCAATATTCACGACACCGTACACTCCATCGACCCGGCCGTGTTGTCCCGGGTGGTGGCCGGCATCATATCGGCGCAACGCATATATTGCATCGGCCTGGAGATCTCTTCGCACCTGGCTCAGCTCATGACCTCGCTGCTGCGGGAATACAGCTATGACGCCCAATATCTGTCGATGGACTATTTTCGCTATCCCGAACAGATCGCCTATATGACCAAAAAGGACCTGCTGATCGGTTTCAGCTTTTCCCCCTATTCCCGCGAAACCATCGAAGCCTTTGCCCTGGCCAAAAAGCGGCAGATCACCACCATCGCGTTTACGGACAAAAAAACCGCACCCATCCGACATACGGCGACGTTTTGCCTGCAGATCAAGACCGACAACCTCATGTTCAGCAACTCACTGGGCGCCGTCGTCACCGTGATCAACGCCATCATCAACGAGCTCAACTTTAAAGACAAAGAGCGCACCCTGCGGGCTCTGGAAATCATCGAAGACAGTATCCAGGATCAGCGTTATTTCATAACGACGTGATCCTGTCCCTTTCGCGTTCATCACATCTGTTCTATTTCTCACGTACCTTGGTGATCATTATTTTTTGCAGCAACTTTAGGAGATGGAATGAAGTACAACTCACTGGTGGAACTCTTTTTACAGCTGGTCCAAATCGACGCGGTCTCTCTGCAGGAACGCCCGGTTGCGGAGTTTATCAAACAAAAATTCCAGCAGTGGCGGATCGACGTCTATGAGGATCAGGCGGGGCAGCAGCTCGGCGGCGATTGCGGCAATCTGATCGTCCGCCTGCCGGCCCACCGTCACACCGGTCCTGCGTTGCTCCTCCTCGCCCACATGGACACGGTGCATTCAACGGCCGGGGTGCAGGTTCGGGAGACGGACGGCGTTCTCCGTTCCGACGGCCGCACCATTCTGGGCGTTGACAATCGTGCCGGCGTGGCCCTGATCCTGCAGCTGCTGCAAGAGATCGTGGAAAACGATCTGGCCCATCCGTCCCTGGAGATCGTTTTCACCGTAGCGGAAGAGCTGGGCATGTTGGGCAGCCTCGCCCTCGACTTTAACCAGCTCACCGCCCGCGCAGGTTTTGTCTTTGATTGCACCGCTGTGCCGGGCGGCTATGTGGCGTCCACCCCAACCGCCTACGACTTTAAAATCCGGTTTCAGGGCCGGCCGGCCCATTCGGCCGTAGCCCCGGAAAAGGGGGTCAACGCATTGAGCATGGCCCTGGAGGTCATGAACGGCTTTGCCGTCGGGCGGGTGAACGAACACACGGTGGCGAATATCGGCACGGTGCACGGCGGCACAGCGGACAATGTGGTGCCGGACCTGGTCAACCTGACTGGCGAATTCCGTTCGTTCCGCGAAGATGAAATTTTTCGTTTACAGCAGCAGCTGCGCCTGCTCTGCCGGACCTCGGCTGAAAAATTCGGCGGCCAATGTGAACCCTCCTTTACGCTCAGTTTCCAGGGATTCCATTTTTCCGCCGAGATGCCTCTGGTGCAGCGCCTGCACCGTGCCTGCCACCAGGCCGGCGTAGCGCCGGATCCTCTGATCTATTACGGCGGCAGTGATGCCAATGTGTTCAACAGCCGCGGCGTTCAGGTGATCAACACCGGCATCGGCGCCAACAACCCCCACTCTCATGA
Source organism: uncultured Cytophagia bacterium (assembly GCA_964541895.1). Taxonomy (GTDB): domain Bacteria; phylum Zhuqueibacterota; class Zhuqueibacteria; order Residuimicrobiales; family Residuimicrobiaceae; genus CAZISM01. The sequence continues at coordinate 36,030 of CAZISM010000046.1, read as the reverse complement.
AGAGCATATCCGCACAGCGGATTTGGCCAAAGGATTCGAAATCCTGCTGCACCTCATTGATATGGAGCCTGTATGAAAAAAACGATTCTGCTCGCCCTGGTTCTCGCCTGCGCAGTGGCCGCAGCCGGCAAAGGCCATTTGCTGATCATCGGCGGCGGCGAAAAGCCCCTGGAGGTGCTGCACGAGTTTGCCACGCTCTGCCACGACAAACCCATCCTCATCATCACCTCAGCCAGCGGCGACCCTGTGGAAGCCGGCACAGACATGGTGCAACAATTCAGCACAGCCGGCGCCCGTAAAGTGAAATGGCGCAACATCGACGGACCGGCGATCGCCAACAGCGACAGCATGGTGGCCATGATCAGTCAGGCCGGCGGCATCTTTTTTACCGGCGGTGATCAGGACCGGCTGATGCAGCGGGTGGGCGGATCGCGATCGGAAAAAGCCCTGCATGTACTGTATCGCGAAAAAGGCGCCATCATCGGCGGCACCAGTGCCGGCGCCGCGGTGATGAGCAAAGTGATGATCACCGGCAACGAGCTCATTAACAAGGATTCCAGCAATATTTTTATCACCATTCAGACCGGCAACGTCGAGACCAAAACCGGTTTCGGCTTTATGAACGATGTCATCATCGATCAGCACTTTGCCGCCCGCAAGCGGCACAACCGGCTGATCTGCGTGGTGCTGGAACACCCGACATTGCCGGGCATCGGCATTGACGAAGACACGGCCATCCTGGTCTACCCGGACAACACCTTTCGCGTCTACGGCGAAGGCACCGTCATCGTCTATGATGCCCGCCAGGCGGCTGCCATTCGTCACAACGAAAAAGGGGTGCTGGCAGCGAGGAACATAAAGATGGATCTGTTAGTCGCCGGCGACCGCTACACGCTGGAGCAGAAGGGATCGAGCACAAAATGAAGAGCCGATTCTCACTCAACACGCTGGTCATGATCTATTCGATCGTGATCGTGGTGGCAGCCTTGACCTGGGTCGTGCCCGGCGGAGAATACAAACGAGAGGTCAAGGAGGGCAAGACGCTGGTGATCGCCCAGTCCTTTACCTACATCGAACACCGGCCGCAGGGCCTGGGCGCGGTGCTCATGGCGCCCTTGAAAGGATTTGTCGAAGCGGCCCAGATCATCGCTTTTCTGTTTGTCATTGGCGGCACCTTTAACGTGGTGCAGACCACCGGGGCCGTCACCGCGGCGGTGCATCGCATGGCCTATTTTTTCAGCCATAATCCCAAACTGCAGAAATTTTTCATCCCCGTCACCATGCTCATTTTTTCCCTGGCCGGCACTCTCTTCGGCATGTGCGAAGAGACCATGCCCTTTGTGCCGATTTTTATTCCCCTGGCGCTGTCGCTGGGTTACGATTCCCTGGTCGGCACCGCCATCCCCTTTCTGGGAGCGGCCGCCGGCTTTGCCGGTGCGGTGTTCAATCCCTTCACCGTCGGCATCGCGCAGGGCATCGCCGAACTGCCGCTCTATTCCGGCATGCCCTATCGTCTCCTCGTATGGGTTTTGAGCACGTCGTTCATGATCCTGTTCGTTATGCGCTATGCCAACAAGATCAAGAAGCAGCCCGCGCTCAGCCCGGTGTATGAACTGGATCAGGAGCGGCGGCGCAATCTGCATCTCAGCCAACAGGCTCCGGTGGCCTGGGAAGCCAGGCATCTTTGGGTGCTCCTGTCTTTTCTCCTGGCGCTGGCCTTGCTGGTTTACGGCGTGCTCAAGCACAGCTGGTACATCAATGAAATCGGCGCCCTCTTTCTCGGCCTGGGCATTGTGGCCGGCATAGCCGGCCGTTTGTCTGTTACAGAAATGACCGAAAGCTTCAAATCCGGCGCCCGGGACATGATGGGCGTCGCCTTTATCATCGCCTGCGCCCGCGCTATTCTGGTGGTGGCCACAGACGGCAAAATCCTCGACGTGATGCTCTATCATCTGGCAGGTCTCATCTATTATCTGCCGCGCGTGGTGGCGGCGCAGGCCATGTTCGTCACCCAGGGGGTCATCAACTTTTTCGTACACTCGGGTTCCGGCCAGGCGGCGCTGACCATGCCGATCATGGCCCCCCTGGCCGACGTCATCGGCATCACCCGCCAGACCGCGGTGCTGGCGTTCGTCTTTGGCGAAGGCTGGATCAATCCCATTCTGCCGACCTCGGGGGTGACCATGGGCGTGCTGGGACTGGCCGCCATTCCCTGGGAAAAATGGGCGAAATGGATGCTGCCCATACAGATATTCTTTTTCATTTTGGCTTTGCTCTTGTTGATACCACCGGTGATTTTCAACTGGCCCTGATCGTTTATACAAAGCAGAGAGCAAACCACTCTGCTCTCCAAAACCGTACCAATAAACCAATTATCACATCAAGGAGGTTAACATGGAAACACGAACGGCTAAACTCGTGCTGTGTCTCTTTCTGCTGTTTGGCTTGTTACTGACGGAAACCCAGGCGCAGATCAACCTAGAGTCCGGCGCGATCGGCATTCGCCTGAGCAGCGCCGGCAGCATTCGCTTTATGAATCCATCAACGGCCGGCACTCGCCAGATCGAGCGGGTAAACATCATCGCCGGATTATCGGAAAAAGCGGTGTGCGATTATAATGAAGATCAGGATGTAGAGATCGCCGCCTACAAAGTGGCAACGCCTAAAATCGCCGATGTGGAAGGTGTGGCTTATTTCAGCAATGTGTACAGCAATTTATCCCCTAATCTGAAATTTCGCATGTGGGTGTATATGTGGACCGGCAAACCGTACGTCATCGCCAGGTATGCGGTCATCAATGACTCTTCGGCACAGGTGAACCTGCATATCGGCACCGTGGCTGTGCCCAGAATCGGCGGCAACTATGGCGGCGAAACCAATGCCTACAATGCGGCGCAGAAAACCGCCTACTGTTTCCGCGAAGGGGAAGCCGCTTACGCCGGCGTCCGCCTGCTCTCCAAAGCGCCGCACTCTTACAAGACACTGGACTGGAATGACTATTCTCCGGACGATCCTAACGCTGACGCAGCCACCGATTCCACCCGCTACCACATGACCGCTGACGCCGGCTTTGATTCATCCATAGTAGCCGGCGGTGATGGTTCCATTTTCAGCCTCAATGCCGGCAGCTACACCATCGCACCCCATGACTCGGTGATTCTGACCTACGGTGTGGTGTATGGCAGCACGCTGGACGAACTGCTGAACGCCTCGGCCGCCATGCAGGCCGAGTACGACAGCAAATTGGTCACCGCCGTTGAGAAAAAAGAGCAGATGCAAATGCCGTCGACGCTGGCTCTGGCGCAGAACTATCCCAATCCGTTCAATCCCAGCACCGCCATCGCCTTCCATCTGCAGGAATCCGCGCCCATCGATATGGCGGTATACAACATGCACGGCCAGCGCGTGCAGACTCTGGCAGACGGTTTCTACACCGCCGGCAGCTATACGGCCACCTGGAACGGCAAGGATGAATCCGGTCGCGATGCCGCCGCCGGCGTCTACATCTGCCGTCTCACCGCCGGCAGCACTACGCTAAGCAAAAAAATGATTTTGGTACGATAACCAACGACAGGCAGGACCATGCCTGATGGTCCTGCCTGCTCCTTTGCCGAAGAGCAAGAGGTTCGACAATGAAGAAAATCCTTCTGTTTCTGCTGCTCGTGGTGCCGGCACTGCTATGGGCCGGTGTAACGGGTAAACTGGCCGGAACCGTGGTGGATGCCCAAAGCGGCGAGCCGCTCCCCGGCGCCAACATCCAACTGGTGGGCACCAGTCTGGGCACCGTGTGCGATGTCTATGGCAAGTATGTCATCCTCAACGTTCCGCCCGGCGTCACATCGGTTAAAATCACCTATATCGGCTACGAGAGCCAGGTCATCACCGACGTCCGCATCATGGTCGATCTGACGACAACGCTGAACAGCCGCCTCAAACCGTCTACGGTTACGCTGAAAGAGATGGTGATTGTGGCGGACAAGCCCATGATCCAGCGCGACATCACCAGTTCCGGCTCCACGATGCGCCGGGACGAAATCGACGGCCTGCCGGTCACCGATTTCACCCAGGTGCTGTCGCTGCAGGCCGGCGTAACCGAACAGAACGGCGTTCTGCACATCCGCGGCGGTCGCTCCAATGAAGTGGGATTCATGATCGACGGCATGTATGTCCAGGACCCCCTGCTGGGCAACATGATCACCCAGATCAACAACGACGCCATTCAGGAGATGAGCCTGCTCAGCGGCACCTTTAACGCGGAATACGGCAACGCCCTCAGCGGCATCGTCAACATCGTCACGCGCGACGGCGGCGATACCCACACCGGCAACATCGAATACCGCACCAGCACCTTTGGCGTTGACCGCTACAGCCAACTGGCTCAAGACCGCGTCAACGGCAGTTTTGGCGGGCCGCTGTTCACCACCAGACTGAAATATTTTCTCTCGGCCGAACAGAACAAAAAAGGCAGCTACCTGCCCTTTGGCAACGACCGCCAGCTGACCCTGTTCAACAAGCTCTCCTACCGCTTGAGCTCCAACATGAAGGCGACCCTCACCAATCGCAAAACCCGCTCCCGCTATCAGAATTACAGCCACGATTACAAATACATACCGGACCAGTATCTGAAACACCGCACCGATTCGTGGCAGAGCATGGCGATGATCAACCACACCCTGTCGCCCAACCTGTTTTACGACTTGCGCGTCTCTTACTTTGATGAAAAATATTACACCGGCGTCGACAAAGATACGTCGCAGTACCTGTCGACCACAGAACGGGAATATCTCGCCACCGCCGGTAACGGCTACGAGTTCTGGGCCATGGCGGACCCGCTGGACATCGTGGACAGCAGAAACAAAACCACCGACATCAAGGCCGACGCCGTCTGGCAGGCGGGCAAAATCAATGAAGTCAAACTGGGCGTGCAATACCGCAAACACTGGCTCAGACTGTTCAGCATCTATGATCCGAAACGCAACTATCCCTATATCAACGACTATCGCATCAAGCCGTTCGAAGCCGCGGCTTATGTTCAGGACAAGATCGAATTCCCCTACCTGATCATCAATCTCGGCCTGCGCTACGACTATTTCAACGCCAACGCCACGTTCCGCCAGGACCCGCTGACGCACGAAAATCTGGTCGAGGTCAAAGCACGGTCGCAGGTCAGCCCGCGCCTGGGCATCGCGCATCCGGTTTCGGATCGCACCAAGCTGCATTTCGCCTATGGCCACTTTTTCCAGAATCCGGAATACCAGTACCTGTTTGAAAACCAGCAGTACGATCTTAACGTGCGCGAGCCGCTGTTCGGCCAGCCCAGCCTGGACGCGGAGCGGACCATCGCCTATGAAGTCGGCCTGTCACACCAGTTTTCCGACCGCATCGCCGCCCATCTCACCGCCTATTATAAAGACGTGACCGGATTGATCGGCACCCGCTACTACGAAGCCTTTTCCGGCAATTCCGGCCGCTATGTGGGGTATACGGTGTATATCAATGAAGACTATGCCAACATCAAGGGCTTTGAAATCAATGCCGATGTCCGGCCGGGCAAATACTTTTCCGGCGGACTCTCCTACACCTACTCCATCGCCAAAGGCAGCGCCTCTTCCGAAGCCGAACAGTACCCGGGCACGGACGAATCGACCAAGCTCTACTTTTTGAATTTCGACCAACGCCACAACCTCAATCTGCAGGCGCTGTTCCGCATCCCCAAAGACGAAGGCCCGGCCATTTTCGGGCGTCGAATCCTGGCCAAAACCGATTACAGCCTGATCATCAAAGCCGGCTCCGGATTTCCCTATACGCCGACAGGGCGCGATATCGGCTTTGTGGATAAAAACTCGCTGCGCAAGCCCGGCCGTTACGCCATCGACCTGGAAGCCGGCAAGGAATTCAACCTCGGCCATGGCATCAGCCTGCGGGCGTTCGTAGAGTGCCTGAATCTGACGGATCACCGCAACGTGCTCTACGTCTATGGCGATACCGGCGACCCCACGTTTACACAGGTAGGCGGCTATTCAGAAGCATATATGCGAGACCCGTCCAACTTTGGCCCGCCGCGCAGTATCCGGCTCGGCATCGGCCTGCGCCGATAACCGGTCCAGACGGACGACTCCTAACATAATACGGATGAAGACGATGAGAAAATGCCTTTTACTCTTTTGTATCGCGTCGTGGCTGCTGCTGCCGGCCTGGTCGGTTGCAGCTGACAAGGACAGAGACCGTGAAGCGGAAGCGGCGGCCCTCGGCAAAAGCAGCGGCGTCGAAGACAGAGCCGGCGGCACCCATAACGCCGCTAACATCGGCCTGTTCTTTGAAAACCGCGGCAAATTGTACCCGCGGCGATTGACCCAGGGTCCTTCCGGTGAATTCCCCATCGGCTCAGGGAAGAATTATGTCTACCGCATCAATCCCATGGTGGGCGTACCGGGCAACGTTATTCAGGGGCGCTATACCACCAACGAAGAGTGGGAGGCGGTCGGCGGCTATCATAACAAGAGCTATGCCAAGGTCGCGTTCAGCGACAACCCGCTCTCCTGGGATTCGACGCTGGGTTGGCCGGTCAAGGACAGCAACGGCCAGCCGATCGTGAAATCAGATCAGGACAGCTACTGCGTGTATGACGATCACAACAACACCGTCCGCCCCCTCGGTGTGGTGGTCGAACAGACCGGGTATGCCTATGGCGTCAAATTCGCCCAGAACCTGCTCTTTTTCAGATTTCAAATCAGCAACCAGGGCCCCAAAGATCTGGACAGCCTCTATTTCAGCCTCTACTGCGACATCGACATCGGCGATGTCAGCGGCGGCGCGCCGGAATACCAGGACGACCGGCTGGATTTCGACAAAGCCAACAATTTTCTCTACTTTTTCGACGACGGCGCCACCTCGGAATGGGCCGGCGGCGTCACCGGATTCTTCGGCGTCACGTTGCTGAAAACGCCGACCGTCAACGGCGTCGAGCCCGGTGTGACCGACATGCATTACAATCTTTATGATGACGACCGCGACGACGACAGTCTGCAATACGCGATCCTGTCCAGCAACCCCAGGATCATCCGCCCCCAGTCGCTCGTTGAAAAATATTTTCACACCGGCAGCAATCCCGGATTGCACTTTGACGACCCCGCGACCATTCCAGCGTCCGGCCTGGATCTGACGGCAACCTTGAGCTCAGGTCCCTATAAACTAATACGCGGCGATACGCTGGTATTTTATACCGCCATGGTCGCCGGCAACAACAAGGAAGAGCTCTATAACTATTTAAAGACAGCACAAAAAATTCTGCAGTTCAATTTCGAAATCAGCAAACCGCCGGCCACGCCCACCCTCAGCGCCCACGCCGGCGACGGCCAGGTCACCCTCTACTGGGACGATGCCGCTGAACGCTCGCGCGACAACTATTCCGGCGAATACGACTTTGAAGGATACCGGATCTACAAGAGCGTGGACAAAGGACTGCATTGGGATCAATGGGACCGCAATGTCGATCCCTCGGTGGGCATCGATCCGGTGCCCATCGCCAAATTCGATCTGGTCAACAACATCGGCTTGGACCTCGGCCTGCAGCACAGCTTCACCGACACCAATGTTAAAAACGGGTTCGAGTACTGGTACACCATCACGGCGTATGATCGCGGCGACGCTTCCGTGGAAAGTCTGGAAAGTCCGCGCGGCAACTCTCCGGATGCGCTGAACACGGAGACGGTGACACCCAAAGCGGCACCGATAAACCGTACACCGGTTACCTCCTATCCAGTGCAACATACCAGGGGCGGCTCCAACTATGTGCTGACCGTGCAACCCGTGGACCAGGATTCGCTGGCCGATCGCGAGTACGTGGTCCGGTTCACCTATTCGCAGCAGACCAGCAAAGGCACGTTGAAAACCAGGATTACACCGACCATCGTCGATTCCACCAAGACCGAAGCCAAGCATGTCGGCATTGAATTTGCGGCCACCAACTCGTTGCATCTCATCGATCTGTCCACCGGCGATTATATCGGCTCTGATCCGCGCAGCTATAAAACCGGTACCACCTATTCCATCAACAAAGGCCTGCGCATCAAGGTGGAAGATCCGGATCCGCTGGCCGCTGCCCAGTTCCTGCCCAAAGCCGGCGATTACCTGACCCTGTTTTACTCGGTCTATGTTCAGAACAACAAGGGAAAAACCGTTGTGCCGGTGCAGCCTATGAACTTTGGCAAACCCTGCGCCACCAGCGACGGCGTGGTCTTTACCCTTACTCCGCCGGATATCATTCAGAGCGTTTCCCGTATCGGCGGCACAGACGTTCTCAACATGGCCTTTACCGTGATCGACGAAGCAGCTGTCAAAAAGAACAGCTATGAAATCGCCACCACGCAAAAAGGAGTGAAGGATGGCAAGGGTTTTATTTCGCTGCTCATCAAGAGCGCCGGCAACGAAGTGAAAGCGGATTCTCTCTTCAGCGGCGCAACGGTCGAGTTCGACGGCATCAGCTGCAAGGTCACCTTTAACGCCTCCGCGCCGCCTGCGCCAGGCAACATCTTTAGCGTGGCAACCGAGGTCGCCATTCCGCCGACGATTCAGGACACCTATCGCATCAAGATCAAAGGGGCCGAGGTGCAGAACATCAAGGCCGCCAATGAACTGGAACGCATCCGGGTGGTGCCCAATCCGTACGTGGTCTCGTCCCTGTACGAACCGGAATTCGGCGAACTGCGCAAGGAGCCGGTACGGCAGATTCAATTCATCAATCTGCCGCAGGAATGCACCATCTATATATTCACCGTCGCAGGTGATCTGGTGAAAACCATCAAGCATCAGGAGGCCAACGGTTCAGAACAGTGGGATTTGCGGGCTGAGGGCGGTCGCGAAATCGCCTCCGGCGTGTATCTCTATGTGGTCAAAACCGCCGACAGCCAGTACAAAAACACCTTTGCGGTGATCAAGTAGGAGGACGACATGAATAGAATCAGCAAAACAGCAGCCACTGTTCTCCTCGTCTGGTGCCTTCAGAGCCTGGCGCAGAATCCCAACCTGGGCACCAGCGGCGCCCAGTTCTTAAAGATACCGGTCAGCGCCCGCGCTGCGGCTATGGGCGGCGCCTATGTGGCGGTCTGTCAGGATGCCACGTCGCCGTTCTGGAACCCTGCCGGCATAACCAGGGTAAAAAACCATAGCGTCCACTTTTCCCACGCCAAATGGTTTGACACCTTTGACGTCAATGCCGCGGCGTACACCTACAACGCCGGCCGCTTTGGCAGCCTGGGTGTCAGCGCCACCGTGCTCAGCGTGGATGAAATGGAGATCACCACCGAGTTTTCACCCAACGGCACCGGCCGCTACTTTGACGCCCAGGACCTGGCCCTGGCGGTCAGCTATGCCCGGGATCTGACCGACCGCTTTCGCGTCGGCCTCACCACCCGCTATATCCAGCAACGGATATGGAACGAAACCGCCAACGGCATCGCCTTTGACATCGGCACCCAATACCAGCTGCCGTTCCGAAATCTCACCATCGCCATGTGCATGAGCAATTTCGGTCCGGATATGCGCTTCAACGGTGCGGATCTGAGCGTAAAGTGGGACGGCAACAGTAATTTTCCCAATCGCCTTGTGCCGACCCGGCTGGAGACCGAGCCCTTTGCCCTGCCGCTCAACTTTGAGTTCGGGGTGGCCATGGACCTGTTCCGGACTCAGTATGTCCGCGGCCTTCTGGCGGTGGATGCGGTGCACCCCAACGACAACCGGGAACGGATTCATCTGGGCAGCGAAATCACCGTCTTTGACCGCATCGCTTTTCGCAGCGGCTATAAACTGAACCATGACGACGAGCTGTACAATCTGGGCTTTGGTCTGACCGCTTTTTTCTCCGGTATGCCCTTTCATGTGGACTATGCCTATTCGGTCTATGACATCCTGCCGGATGTGCATCGCTTTTCGTTCGGATTGTCACTCTAGGCGGCCAGGACGGCCGCCCTGCGGAGAGGTTCAAGCGGTATGGATTGGCAGAAATAGCAGCGGCACACGGTGTGGAACATCCGGGGTTCCCTGGTCTGCAAAGGGGCCCCGGATGTTGCCGCGCCTTTTGCGGCATTTCCGGGTGTCACGCGAGTAGTGTTGAGCTCAGCAATTGGAAAACCCGGGGTTCCACAAGAAAAAAAACACCTGTCTCTGCCCTATTTCGTCCATTGCTGATAAGGCATAATGGCCGGTTGCTGTGGTCGTTCGACACGATAGAACGCAAAATAGTGGTCCTGTTCCGGAACCAGCCGATACTTCCAGTAACGGATCATACCATAATCCGATTGCGGTTCCAGCAGACACGGCAGCAGGTTGGCGGCCGGCTGAGCACATGAAATATAGTAATCACCGGCTTTACACAGCAGAGAAATCGTTTTCTTGTTCACCTCGATCTCTTCCGGCGGCAGATAGTCATATTTAGCCGGCGTCACTTTGTTGGTCCAATACCCTTCCACCTGCAACTCTACATCCCGGGTAAATGTACTCACCTCCACCCCGTGCCGCAACAGGGTTTCAACCACCTCCTCATAACGGGCCGGTATCACATAGGCCAGCGGCCGGGCCACGCTCAATTTGGCAATAACGCGGGGAAACCAGTTTTCCACGGTTTTGGCCACCACTTTTTGCCTGGCAGGATGAGGATACGCTGCCAGTTCCGTAGCAAGCACCGCTTCACCGGCTTTTTTGTCTATTGTGAGCACGCCGGCAACCTCGGTCGTCGCGGTTTCGTATTCGTTCACGCGCAGCACAGGCTCCTTCTCGTCACGGGCATAGTCGAGCCGCAGATGCACCTGCCGATCCGGTGAAAAAACGGCGGCCTGCTGCAGCACCTCGTTTCGCAGGCGGGTGACCAGGCCGCGCATCTCCTTTTCATTGGCCGCTACGGTCTGCAGGAAGGAGCGGATGCATTCCGCCTGACAGCGGGTGCGCTGCGCCAGGGTTTTCAGATCGTGAAGCGAAGAGGCTTCCTGAATGAACGAAAACGTCTGGTAAAGACCGAGACTGTTGCGGCCGTCGTTGATATCCGAGGTGCTGTAACGCATCATGATGGGCCGGCCGGCGGTATCCTCCGGTTTCAGCTGCGCGCCGGCAGCGGTGTTGATACCCATCTCTTCGGTGACAAGATATTCAAAAAAGGTGATCTTTTTTTCCGCCAGCCTCTTTTGCACCGCGGCGAGAATCCGCCGGCGCGAGAACTCCTGGATGGCCTGGTCAATGTTGATGTTTGAAACACAGCCCAGCGACACATTGTAATAGTTATCGCCGCGCTCATGCACATCGAGGGTCACCTCCGGCATCCAGGTGCGGAAAACGCGGTGGATGGCCTGCACCCCTTCGGATTCCATCTTGATGTGATCCCGGTTCATGTCCAGATCCAGCTCATTGACGCGGCGATCGAAGCGGTTGCCAAAGGGATTGGCCTGCGGGACCACCAGAACGTTCGCCTGCGCCAGCAGCAAAGCCAGATCGCCCAGGGCCAGGTCGCGAATGACCTGCAGGGCCGCTTCTTTGGCCGATTGCTCGTTACCGTGTTGCGACGCTGTGATCATAATCGTTATCTTGTTACGGTTCAGTTGAGACGGCGTGCTCGCACCCTCCTGAGAGAGGACACACAGGAAAAGATTCTCGCTGCCATACCCCTCCACCTCTCTGGATTTGCCGACTACCTGGACGGATACGGTTTTGGCCAAGTGCGACATGGTGCTGAGAAAACGGGCGACATCGCGCTGCTGGCTGTATTGGGTAAAGCGGCAGGCCTCCGCGGGCGTCCATTGGGACTGGGCTGCCAGCCCCGACCACAGCAGCAGAACCGTAAGCAGATATTTCATTTCACTATCTCCCACCTAGAGATTCTTCATGGATCGTGTATTTGGCAAGACGTTGCGGATCTATTTGAACGCCGATGCCGGGCCCCGGCGGTATGGCGATATAGCCGTCGCTGTCCAGCACCACCGGCGGATCGGCAAGGTCTTGATGAAAATAGCGGCTGGTTTCCGACGTGTCCCCCGGCAGCGTAAAACCGGAGCAGGTCTGCAGATGGATATTGACCGCCCGGCCGATGCCGGTTTCGTCCATACCGCCGGACCAGACCTCGATGCCCCTGGCCGCCGCCAGGTCGACGATGCGCATGGACTCGAGCAAACCGCCGACGCGGCCCTGTTTGATATTGAGCACGCGACAGCTGTTCAGGGCGATGGCCGCTTCGGCGTCATCGAGCGAATGGATCGATTCATCCAGACAGAGCGCAGTGCGGAGTTGCGCCTGCAGCAGCGCATGCTGATAGATATCGGCATAGGACAGCGGCTGTTCGATCATGGTCAGATTAAAGGCGTCCAGCTCTCTCAACAAACCGGCATCCTGCAAGGTGTAATCACCGTTGGCATCCACCATGAGCTGAACCTCGGGAAACCGTTCCCGCACCGCACGAACCCATGCCACATCCTTGCCCTTTTTGATTTTCATTTTGATGCGATGATACTTTTTCGCCACCGCCTCTTCCACCACCTGCAACAGTTCCGACGTGGTCTCCTGCAAGCCGATGCTGATGCCGGACATGATCTTTCGCGCCGGCTGACCGAGGAACTCGTGCAGCTTTAGTCCCCGCTGTTTCGCCAGCAGATCGATCACGGCGTTCTCGACCGTCGCTTTGGCCATTTCGTGGCCGCGCACATGACGAAATCGCAGTTCCAGCTCCGCCAGCGTCAGGCCCGGTTCCAGTACCGGCAGCAAAAAATCCTTGATGATGTGGCGCGCGGTGGCGGTGGTTTCCGGGCTGTAATATGGATCCGGATCGGCCACACACTCGCCCCAGGCCGTGACACCGTCGCTCACGATTCTGAGCAGCAGCGCTTCCTTGCACGCCCAGGTCTGCACGCTGGTGGCAAAGGGCTGCACAAACGGGATTTTAACCAGAACAAGGTCTATGCGGTCGAAGGCACCGATCACGATTTCGCTTATGGCCATAGCTCATCCTTTATGATAACGTCCGCTGCAACTCCGGTCAAAGGTGCCGACAATATAAGACATTTTCATTTCAAATAGGCAAAAATCTGCGGCGGTACAAAACGCCGCTCCGATGCCCGCTGGCATGGCCTTTGCCATGTGTATATATCGAAAAGGATCCGGACACCAAATAAAAACTGACACAAATCTTTAACGGATAACTTGCAGAGAATTAAATGAATAGAAAACCGGACAAAGGGACTCTTTCCGCGGGGGAAAATGTTGAGGCGCCGATGTCACATTTTTTTCACGAATGGGTAGCCGTTGTCACAAAAAAGCTGGATCACTAAACATAAAGGACAGGACCAATGGGAAAAAAAATGTTTTTTCTTCTGCTGATCACGGTTATGATCGGAGCGGCCTGGGCGGATGAAGCTGCATTCAGAATGTTCGTTTCCCGTGACGACCAAGCCGTTGGCGGCGAGTATCACGTGGATCTTGAATTCAAGATCATACAGGGCGAAGCGATGCGCACCGTTTCATCGCTGGCGTGCGATATCGATTACGGCCCGCAACTCGCCGAGTGGGATCAAGAACCTGCCGTCAACTGGGCTTTTGCAGCTAAACCCGGCTACATGGTTTCGCTCAACAAAAGACCGGCTTCCTATCACATCGTGGTGGACGGCTCGGCTATTAATCCGAATTTAAAAGGCGCGCCCTGTGACGGCGACACCTCGGGCTGGAACGCTTCCACTTCGTGGCAGAAACTGGTCACGCTGCGTTGGAAAATCCAGCAGCTGGATTCCGCCAATCTCTCCATCAACGACGAAACCCTGCTGGCGAATCACTTTGTGAATTTGGGCAATTGTCCACAAGGGGCCGTGCAGCCGTTTGTGCTGCTGAATGACCGTAACAGAACACTGTTTGCAGCATCTTGTGACGCCAGGTACGATGCCAACCCGTCCGTAGCCTGTGTACGCCAGACGATAACCTTTACGTCGTCTACGGTCGGCGCCAAATCCTATTATTGGGATTTTGGTGATGGTACCACTGCTTCCGGCAAACCCGTTGTCACCCATGCCTATTCTGCTGTTGGCAGCTATTCTGCTAAACTGACAGTGACGTGCGAAGACGGCACACCCGATACGGATACGGATATCATCACCATCAACGATATCCCGCCGACATGTACGTCCGAATTTAACGCTTGGCCGATACCGGCGATTGCCAAACAGACCGTTACCTTCAGCAGCGCCGCCAAGAACGCCCTCAGCTACTCCTGGGACTTTGGTGACGGCACAACCGGCACGGGCAATCCGGCAACACATGCCTACGAACATGCCGGAACCTATGCGGCCAGATTAACCATTACCTGTTTGGACTCTACCGACACCAGCGCACCCACGCAGATCGTGGTCGAGGAACCGCCGGCGTGCGACGCTTCTTATACCGCATCGCCGGAAGTGGCTGAGATCGGCATACCGATTAATTTTGTCAGCAGCTCCTATGGCGCTCAATCTTATCAATGGGATTTTGGCGACGGCACCACAGCTACCGGCTATCCCATGACGCATGCGTATAGCACACCAGGAGAGTATCGTGCTACTCTGCGAATTACCTGCAGCGACGGTCGAACCAATACCGATACCGACTTGATCACCATCACAGAGCCGGCTCCCTGTACCGCTTCCTTTACGGCACATCCCCAACCGGCTGAAGTCGGCCAAAGGGTCTGGTTTACCAGCACCTCCACCGGTGGACGCAGTTATCTGTGGGATTTCGGCGACGGCTCCACCGCGACCGGCGCTTCGGCGTCACATGCCTATGCCTCTGCCGCAACCTGGAATGTCACGCTGACCGTCACGTGTTATGATACGACGATAACCACCGCGCCGGTGGGGATCGTGGTCAATAATCTGCCTGACTGCAAAGCGTCGTTTGACATTTCGCCCCCGGTGGTAACCTTGGGCCAATCCGTCACCTTCCAGAGCCAGTCAAACGGTGCAACATCATGCCGGTGGGACTTTGGCGACGGCACAACGGCAACGGGCAGCCCGGTTTCGCATACCTTTACAACGCTAGGGCCTGTTAACGTCACTTTGACCATCAGCTGTTTGAACGGAACCGAGAATTCCGATACGGATGTCATTACCGTCCAGGAGCAAAGTACTTGTACCGCTGCGTTCACTGCCAGCCCAAACCCTGTTTTGGTCGGGCAAGAGGTCACCTTCAGCAGCTCCTCCAGTGGCGCCCAGACATGCAATTGGGATTTCGGCGACGGCGGCAGTGCAACAGGGAACTCCGTCACCCACACTTATAGCAGGCATGGCAACTTTGTCGCCAGGCTGACGATTTCCTGTGACCAGGATCAAACATCCAGCGCCAGCAATACAATCGTCGTACAAGAATCGACACCAAGCTGCAAAGCATCCTTCACCGCGACGCCGGCTACCGCCTATGTCGGACAACCGATCAGCTATACCAACGACTGTATCGGAGCCGGATCTTATGCATGGGATTTCGGTGACAGCACATCAGCGACCGGAGCTACGGCGACACATTCCTATACAGCTCCTGGCACATACTATGCAACATTGACCATCAACTGCGGTCAGGGCATCATAGACACGGACACGGATGAAATAACCATTCTGCCGCTACCGCCGTGCTCCGCTGTCTTTACGGCAGATCCCAATCCCTCCTGCGCCGGTCAAACCGTAACCTTCACCGCCGGCGCTGATGCCGAATCATGGTCCTGGGATTTTGGCGATGGAAGCACGGGGAGCGGCCAGGTGGTCACCCATCAATATGCTGCAGCCGACACCATCCCGTTCAAAGTCGTTTTGAGAACGCAGTGCCCTGTTGCTGGTGAAGACAGCTCCTACCAGCTCATAACGATCGGTGCGGCGCCTGTCGTCACGTTCACAGGCACGCCCATGAGTGGAACGGCGCCTTTGACTGTGCAGTTCACCGACCAATCATCCTTTGCGCCGACGGCCTGGGAGTGGAATTTTGGCGACGGCAACCAAAGCACGGAACAGAATCCGTCCCACACCTATACGGCGGCAGGCAGCTATACGGTCACTCTGACGGCGTCCAACGCCTGCGGTGCCGGCGCCGTGACCATGGCAAACTATATCACGGCCGAAGCCGTAGCGGTTACGGAATACGATTACGGCGCCACGGCCTTGCCGGCGGCCCGACACCGTTTCAACGTGACCACCAGCATCGGCGTCACTGTGACAGCAGAGCCCAGCGCCGCTGACGGTTCTGAAAACGATGGCATCATATTCGGTGACATGGTGCCTGGCAAAGAGACCACGGTCAAAGTAACCGTGAGCCAGAACGGCTTTATCAGCGCCTGGATCGATTTCGACGGCAACACCACGGATTGGGCGGTCACACCGCCGACCAACGTGATCACGCCGCGCAGTATCATGGCCGGGACGGAAGCAACCTATACGATTTCGATCCCGTCCAATGTCCAGGTTTCCGATCAGCGCTGGATACGTTTCCGCTACAGCGTCGGCAGCCTGAACGATGTGAGCTCTGCTTTCGGTAACTCGGATAACGCCAACGGCGAAGTCCAGGATTATCTGTTCACCCTGACGCCGGTCGAACTATCCACCTTTAGCGCCTCGGTGCAACAGGGTGCGGTGGTGCTGGAATGGCGGACCCAATCCGAGACCGACAACCTGGGCTTCCATGTCTACCGTTCAGAAACGGAAAACGGCATGTATCAGCAGATTTCCTCGGTGATGATCCCGGGTGCCGGCACTACCTCCTCGGCACGCCACTACTCGTTCGAGGATCGGGACATTGTCGCCAATCAGGCTTATTTTTACAAGCTGGCGGATGTGGACTATAGCGGTCGTATGACCCTGCACGGTCCTGTCAAAGTTGTGGGCACCACGCCGGTGGCCTACACCTTGGAGCAGAACTATCCCAACCCGTTCAATCCGGAAACACGGATATCGTTCTTGCTTAAGGAAGCGGGCTCGGTCAATCTCACGGTGTACAATCTCAACGGTCAGGAGATACGCTCCCTGGTGACCAAACAGTTACCGGCCGGAACGCACTCGTGCAGCTGGGATGGCCGCAACAACAGCGGCAAAGTCGTACCCACCGGCACCTATCTCTACACCCTGCGCGTCAACGGCTTTGAAGTGACCCGCAAGATGGAATTCGTAAAATAGAACAGAATTAATCAGTAATAATAAAGGCCGGGCGGCTATCGTCCGGCCTTTTTTGCTACATGGAGTACAGCAACCGTGTTGCCGGCCTGTTTTTGATAATTCAGAACACAACCACCCTTCTAGAGTGCAGCAACCGCGTTGCTGCCGTCCGGCATGGGCTTTATGCCGGCCGGTTTTTCACATTCCAAAACACGATGCGCCAACACGGTTGGCGCACTTTATAAAACCATAAACCATTTTGCCATTCTCCGCAAGAACAAAATCCATTCTGCCGCGTCTCCATCACCATGTCAGGGAGCCGGGAACAAAGACCCGCTGATATCTGTTGAAAATATTAAACATGTTACTAACCACTCCACGAGGGATGACCTTGACCCGTCGAATCCGCCTGTACAAGCCGTTGCAGAGCCTGTTGCTCACACTGATTCTGCTTTCGACCTCTTTTTCCGCTGTGCACAATCCGTACGCTACCTTGAACGGCGCCGACCTGCGCCTCGCCATAGCCAGGCTGCAGGTCCTTGGCTCTGTGCTCTATATCGGCGCCCATCCAGACGACGAAAACACCGCGCTTATCGCCTTCCTGGCCAAAGATCGTCTGTATGATACCGCCTATCTCTCCCTCACCCGCGGCGATGGCGGCCAGAATCTCCTGGGCAGCGAGCAATCAGAGCAGCTGGGACTGATACGTACGCAAGAGCTCCTGGCCGCACGCCGTATCGACGGCGGCCGCCAGTATTTTACCAGAGCCATCGATTTCGGCTATTCCAAGTCGGCCGATGAAACCCTGGCCATCTGGAACCGCCAGGAGGTGTTGAGCGACATGGTCTGGATTATCCGCCGCTTTCAGCCGGATGTCATCATGAGCCGCTTTCCAGCCACCGGCGACGGCGGTCATGGCCATCATACCGCCTCGGCCATTTTAGCCAAAGAGGCGTTCCTGGCCGCGGCCGACCCGCAGCAGTTCCGCGAACAGCTCGCCCGGGTCGCGCCCTGGCAGGCAAAACGGCTGCTATGGAACGGTTGGCGCCTGGAGGCCGATCAGGCGGCGCAAGCCCTCACTCTCGATATCGGCGGCTTTAATCCGTTGCTGGGGAAATCATACACGGAAATTGCCGGCGAAAGCAGAAGCATGCACAAGAGCCAGGGCTTTGGCTCGGCAGAAAGAAGGGGCAGGCGACCGGAATATTTTGTCGTACAGGCCGGCGAACCGGCCAGGCAAGATATCTTTGATGACATCCACTCTGACTGGTCGCGCATTCAAGGCGGCATGATATGTCATGAAAAAATCGGTCACATTCTGCGCAGCTATGACGAAACCCGGCCGGACAACAGCGTGGTTGCCCTTTTGGACCTCGAACAGGAAATCGCCAAACTGCCGGCCAGCCGCTGGACCCGGCAAAAACTCGATGAATTGCACCAGATCATTCGCATGGCGGCCGGTCTCTGGCTGGATGTGACGGCGGAAGAGTATCGCGCCGTCGCCGGCCGGAGCCTCAACGTCACCGCCGCTGCTGTTTTGCGCAGCAGCACGGCAGTGCAGCTGGTATCTGTCCGCTTGCCGTTCGCGCAGCAGGATTCAACGGTTCAGATAACGCTGAAACCACAGGAACCGCTGGAAATCAAGAGTCGCATGCTCGTGCCGGCCGGCGAAGCCATCTCGCAACCTTATTGGTTGATCCAGCCGGCAGAAAAGGGCACGTATCGATTGGACGGCGCTGACCGCATCGGCGAGCCGGAGCCGTTCGCTCCCATGCAGGCTGTTTTCACCCTTGCTTTTGGCCGGCATCTGGTGACATTGCCGGTCCCGGTTTCATATCGCTGGACCGATCCGGTGGAGGGTGAAAATTATCGCGAGGTTGTCATCACACCGCCGGTCACCGCGGCGCTGGATCGATCGCTGTACCTGTTCAACGATCAGCAGAGCAAAACCATTCGCGTGCGCGTGCACAACCACGTCAACCAATCACAGGGGAAAATCATCCTGCAGCTGCCTGACGGATGGAAGTCGCAACCGGCCTTCCATCCCTTTGCTCTCGAGGCTAAAGATGCCGAACAGGAGCTGATTTTTTCGCTGCTTCCTTCTCCTGCGGCCGTGACCGGTCAACTGGCGGTCCACATCCAGACCGAACAAGGCGTCTGGGATCGCGACCTGTGGACCATTCGCTATCCCCACATTCCCGTTCAAACCTGGTTTCCAGCCTGCTCCTCGCGGCTGCTGAGGCTGCCGAAAATCACCGCCGATCGCCACATCGGTTACATCATGGGCTCCGGGGACGAGATTCCGCAACTGTTGCAGCAACTGGGATACATGGTCACACTGCTGACGGACCAGGATCTGAGCGATTCCGATCTCGGCGCCTTTCAGGTGATCATCGCCGGCGTGCGCGCTTTTAACACCAGGCCGGCCCTGAAGCAGGCCTATGACAGACTGATGGCTTTTGTCAACCGGGGCGGTGTCCTCATCGTGCAATACAGCACCAATTCCCGACTGGTAAGCGAACGCATCGGACCGCACCCGTTCCGTCTCTCCCGAGATCGAGTCACTGTGGAAGAGGCGCCGGTGCAACTGCTCCTTGCCGACGATCCGCTGCTTAACCAACCGTACAAAATCCGGAGCACGGATTTTGACGGCTGGGTTCAGGAGCGCGGCCTCTATTTTGCCGATCAGTGGGACCATCGGTATCGCACACCGCTCAGCTGCAACGATCCCGGCGAAAAAGAGAAAACAGGCGGCATGCTGGTAACCCGCGCCGGCAAGGGCGTGTTTATTTTCAGTGCCTATGCCTGGTTCCGGCAACTGCCGGCCGGAAATCCCGGCGCCTTTAAATTATTTTTGAACATGGTGCAGGCGAGGTGATACATGGATAGAGCACCCTTGCTGCCGTCCTGGCGATGGTGGTATGCCCTGGTTGCCGTTTTTCTCGCGCTGCAGATCATAGCCTATTACCTTCTAGGGCGATTGTTCCAGCAGTAGGTTCGCGTCTCTGTTTAACATACAGGTGCCCGGGACTCGTATGCATATCATCGACTGGCTGTTGCTCATCGGTTCGCTCGTGTACATCGTCTGCTATGGCCTGTGGAAAAGCCGGCACATGGACAGCGTCAACGGCTATTTGCTGGCCGACCGCTCCATGCGCTGGTACACGGTGCTCTTTTCCGTCATGGCCACCCAGGCCAGCGCCATCACCTTTTTATCCACACCGGGACAGGCGTTTGTCGACGGCCTTCGCTTTGTGCAGTTTTACTTCGGCTTGCCTTTAGCCATGATCGTCATCGCCATCACCTTTGTGCCCATCTATCATCGCCTGAAGGTATATACGGCCTATGAATACCTCGAAACCCGGTTCGATCTTAAAACCCGGTTGCTGGCCGCCTCCCTGTTTTTGATCCAGCGCGGCCTGGCCGCGGGTTTAACGATCTATGCCCCGTCCATTATTTTGTCACAGCTGCTGGGTTGGAATTTGTACTGGACCAACCTCCTCATCGGTGGCATCGTTATACTGTATACCGCCAGCGGCGGCAACAAAGCCGTGAGCTGGACCCATCTGCAGCAGATGATCATCATTCTCGTCGGCATGGTGGCGGCTTTCCTTACCGTGCTCTGGCTATTGCCGTCGACTCTGTCCCTGCACCATCTTTTGACCATCGCCGGCGCACAGGGCAAGCTGCAGGCGATCGACCTCTCTTTTGATCCCAATAACCGCTACACCATCTGGTCCGGCCTGCTCGGCGGTTTCTTTCTGCAGCTCTCCTATTTCGGCACCGACCAGTCGCAGGTGGCCCGTTACCTCACCGGCGCTTCGATCAGCCAGAGCAGAATGGGCCTGCTCTTCAACGGACTGCTCAAGGTGCCGATGCAGTTTTTAATCCTGCTCCTGGGCGTGTTCGTTTACCTCTTTTTTCAGTTCAATCAGCCGCCGATCTTTTTCAACAGCAACAAGCTGGAACAGGCACGAAACTCGGTCGTCGGCGCCGAGCTGCAGGAACTGGAGGACAAATACCAATCCACATTTCATGAGCGACAGCAAGCGCTTCATCACTGGCTAGAGTCCGAACCGCAAGTGTCTCCGGAGGCAAAACAGACCTGGCTGCGCAAGAATGAGGAGATGACGGAGCTCCGCAACCAGGCCATCGACGTGATGCAGCATCACGACCCGGCCATGGACCGCAAGGACACCAACTATATCTTTCTCTTCTTTGTGCTCCACCATCTGCCCATCGGACTCATCGGACTGGTCATGGCCGCTATCATCGCCGCCTCCATGTCCTCGACCGCCGCCGAGCTCAACGCCCTCGCCTCTACGTCGGTGGTGGATATCTATAAGCGCCTCATCAAACCCGCGGCCACAGAAAAAAGCACGCTGAACCACTCTATTCTCTACACGGTGTTCTGGGGCGGCTTTGCCATCGCGTTTGCCGAATATGCCAGCCGGCTGGGTTCGCTCATCGAAGCGGTTAACATCCTCGGTTCGCTGTTTTACGGCACCATTCTCGGAATATTTCTGGCAGCGTTTTATGTCCAGCGCATCCGCGGCGGCGCAGTATTCTGGGCGGCGTTGACCGCTGAAGCGATCGTACTGTGCTGTTTTTTTCTTACGGATATGTCGTTTCTATGGTATAACGTGATCGGCTGTGGCGGGGTCATCCTGTTCGGTTTGGTCTTTAATTTTTTCTGCGCAGGTCGGAGCGGGCAAAAACAGAAAAGGGAGTGAGGCAAAAGCCTCACTCCCATGTAAAGAGGGGTGTGGATTATTTCTTTTTCTTCTTCCAGGCCGCAAGGTTCTTTTCCAAATCGGCCAGATCTTTGGGCGTCTGCTGAGCCGCTTTGCCCAGAGCCACGGCTTTCTCACCGTACAGAACAGCTTCTTTGACATTACCGGCTTGAGCACACCAGTTGGCTTTGGTGCTGGTGTTCTGATAATTTTCTTCGATCGCCAGGGCGGCATTGAGGTATTTGTTGGCCTGCTCCGTGTTTTTGGCTTGCGCCGCCATCTGCGCCGCCATGAACAGGCTGCGCGGACTGAACGTCGACTTGGCCGAAGCCAGCGCTTTGGTCATGGTGTTGACCTTGAGTCCGACCGGCACTTCCAGATTCTCCCACGCCAGCACCACCGCGGCCGTTGAATCGGTCATATCTTCAACCGTCAAACGCATTCTCTCGACAAAGGCACCTTTGCGCGCTTTAACGGTAACCCGCAGCGCATCCTCTTCCGGTTTGTAGCTGTAAGAGCCCCACTGTTCCGCCACTTTGTTGAAAATCACGGTCCAGGCTTCAGGGGTGGGAATGGCATGAAAACTGTAGGTGCCTTTAGCGAGCTTTTGACCTTCGACCAGCACATCGTCGCTCACGGCAAAAATCGTTGCTTCGTTGGCGCCGACCCGCCAGACCTGGTTATAGGGCACCAGACTGCCCCAGATGGCGCGTCCTTTGACGCCCGGACGGCTATAGGTGATCGTTACATCGGTCAGGCCGACGGTCTGCATCACCGTTGCTTTCGGACTGGGACGCGGCATCTGCAATTGAGCGTGGGACATGTCCACTGCCAGCCCCAGCAGCACCACTACGGCTAAACGTTGCAGCACGGCTTTGTTCATAGGTACCTCCCAAAATAGGTTAGATGTGTCAGTCATGGTTACCGCAAAATGGAAAACAGTATTAAACCCCGGACCCCGACGAGCTGAAACCACATATCGAACACCTTCGAGCTTCGACATGTGTTGATCATTTTGCGCGAAAAACTGCCAGCAGTAAAATATAACACATTCAAGTGTAAAATTATTGCACAGACGGCCTCTATCCCGCTGTGTTGCTCACTATTCGCTTGCAATTATCAAAAATGCGCCTTAATTTTCTTAAAATCCAGTTCGCACACGATTGCATCTTCTGTGCTGCGTAAAGTTCGTAATCAACCTGCTTGCTATCATCAAGTATTGGGCTGGAATTTCATCAACATGAGGAAAGTATGTCATTCAAGAAATATTGTTTGCTGCTGCTGACGCCGGCGCTGCTGGCTTTATCGAGCGGCTGCTCAAAACAATCAGGCGGCAAGGAAATAGTCATCGGCGCCTCCCTGCTGACCCAGCAGGACGATTTTTACATCACCCTGGCCCAGGGGCTGAAAGACGCAGCGGCCAAAAGCCAGGATCCGAAAATCAAAGTGCTGATTCGCAACGCCGATTTCAAGTTGACGCGCCAGCTGGGCGATATCGATGATTTTATGCA
The DNA here is from genome assembly GCA_964541895.1 of uncultured Cytophagia bacterium. GTDB lineage: Bacteria > Zhuqueibacterota > Zhuqueibacteria > Residuimicrobiales > Residuimicrobiaceae > CAZISM01. Next base: position 12,657 of record CAZISM010000046.1, on the reverse strand, counting down.
ACAGGGCATCGATCTGTTGATCCTCAGCCCCACCAGCCCCTCCGCCATTTGTCCCACCCTGGAAGAGGTGGATGGCCAGCATATACCCATCATTTCGGTGGACATCAAAACCACCAGCCCGCTGGTGAAAACCCACATCATGTCCGATGACCTGGGCGCCGGCAAAGTATGCGGCCAGTTTGTCGCCGATCAGCTGAATGGCAAAGGCGCTGTCGCCATCGTGACACACCCCATCTACTCTTCGGGCATCAACCGCGCCATCGGCTTTCGCGAGGTGTTGCAGGGTTACCCGGATATCAAGATTTTGGGCGAATTGAACGCCGAGTCCAGCCGCGAAAAATCCATTTCCGTCATGGACGATCTCATGATGGCCCATCCGGAAGTCAACTATGTCATGGGCATCAACGACGTCATGACCCTGGGCGCCATGGCCAGCATCGAAGGCGCCGGCAAAACCGACCAGATCAAAGCGGTCATGATCTGCGGCGGCCAGAAAGAGGCCTTTGATCGCTTCAAAGCCGGCGATCCCTGCCTGAAAGGCGCCGCCCTGCTCTATCCCTATCAGATCGGCGTCAGGGCCGTCGAATCGGCTGTGGCCATTCTCCAGGGCAAACCGGTGCCGTCGGAAATTCTGATTCCGGTCAAACTGCTCACCCATGAAAACGCGGAACAGCTCACCAAAGAATGGTACGGGAAGTAGTACGGGCATGGAAGAAAAGAAACAATATCATCGGACAAAACAGTTTTTCAGTCGCTATGGCAGCCTGGCGGTTCTCGGCGTCATGGTCCTCATCATGACGTTTCTCTCAGAGCGCTTTCTCACGCTGGCCAATCTGTTCAACATCAGCCGGCAGATTTCCGTCAATTCGATCGTGGCCGCCGGCATGACCTTTGTCATTCTCAGCGCCGGCATTGACCTTTCGGTGGGTTCGGTGGTGGCTCTGAGCGGTATCGTCATCGCCTATCTGATTCAGATGGCCGGTGTGCCGGTTTTTCTGGCCGTCCTGGCCGGCATGGCGCTCGCCGTTCTGCTGGGCCTCAACAACGGCGTCATCACCGCCAAAGCGCAGATTCCGTTTTTCATCGTCACCCTGGCCACCATGGTCATCGCCCGCGGACTCTGCTACATCATCACCGGCGGCTTTCCCATCTCCCAGTTGGGCGAAGGCTTTCAGCAGATCGGTCGCGGCTACCTCGGACCTCTGCCGATCCCGGCGCTGATCATGGTGTTGGTGTATTTTATGGCTTATATCATTCTGCAGCACATGCCGTTCGGTCGCCATGTCTATGCCATTGGCGGTAACGAGACCGCGGCTTCGCTGGCCGGCATCAACGTGGACCGCACCAAGATTGCTATCTATGGCATTTGCGGCGCTTGCTCCGGCATCGCCTCGCTCATTCTGACATCGCGCATGAACTCGGGCGATCCCAACATGGGCACCGGCCTGGAGCTGGACGCCATAGCCGCCGTGGTGATCGGCGGCACCAGCATCAGCGGTGGCCAGGGCTGGATCTGGGGCACGTTCATCGGCGCCTATATCATCGGCATCCTCAACAACGGCCTCAACATGCTCAACATTTCCGCCTATTACCAAATGGCCCTGAAAGGCCTGGTCATTCTCCTGGCCGTTTGGTTGCAGAAAAGTCTGCAAAAGAAATAGCTGTTACGAACTGAAGGAAGCATTTGTTTAGGCCGAACCATCCTGGTTCGGCCTTTTTTTATCACGAATTGATCATTTCGGATTCGACTTTATCTCCTCAGCCAGAGCAGCGCACTTGCGCATGGCATAGCTGTCCAAAGCATGGCGCAACCAGGCATACCGCTTTTTGTTCATCGCCTCCCTGACTTTGGGCAGCAACTGTTCGGTCCCGACCGGCATTGCCAGATTGCGACTCTGCAGGTACTGCACCTGCTGCAAGGCCGTTTCTGTCCTTGCCATCAAAGCCTGCTCAATATCTCCAGGAATCGAAACTATATGGCTCACTATGTCTGCCGTCGCCGGCATGGTGAACGACTTTAATTCATAAGGCGCCAGACGGATCTCCCAGTTTGCCTGCAGCTTGATTTTTTTGCCGGAAGCCAGCTCAACCGCCTGCCCTTTTTCTTTCTGAAAATGGATCGTCGCTTTTACCGGATAGTACTCGCGATTGACCAGGTAGAGATAACGAACGCCGTCGCAGACCAGGGTACGAACAGTGACGGGATCGTTGCGGTCACCCACTTTTTCGAATTTTTTTGCCGGCAACGCACGATACGCTTTAGCGAATGGCTGCATCTGTTCGGCATGGCCGGTATCGAGGAACAGACCACCACGAAAGATTTCCAGCGCATCCAGTTCCGCTACGGCGTGGGCGTAATGTTCCATATAATGAATACCGGCCGGAAAAGTCGGCGTGATGCGAAACTGCCACGGCCACCAGAACCCGTCGGCCGGATATTCGGAGCGGGCATGGCTGATGCGCTCGAGCGGAATGGACCAGGATTGGGCAAATCGTTTTTGCCACTCGTCATTTTGCGCACAGGGAAAGGAGACATACTTGCCCCAGGCCTCAACCCAGCTGTCGAATATCCAGGCGGCCGGCAGCGTCGCTGCCCGGAGCGAAGCAAGAGTCACCTCATCGAGAAAATCGTGATCGCGGAACATGCACAGCTTTTCCAGTTTGGCGTGCACACCGTCGGTGCCCCAGCTATCGCGATCCCGCGATGGCACAAACACATATTCGATGATCAGACCGGGAATATGCTCCAGCATGTTGATATCAATGCCGCCGTCACGATATAATTGATAGGTGTTCTTGCGGCTGTAGAGTTGAAATTGAGCGCTGTGGGGCATGCCCAGCAGCTGCGAGACCGTGGTTTCAGTCCATAGATTGACTGTCAACGTGAGTCGCGGCTGCACGCTTTGGATAGCCTGACACATTGCCTGAAAGAATTCGGTGATTTTTCGACAGCGCCAATCCAGCCATTGCTCGCGGCCGTTCTTCATTAAATAGTCGTACCGTCGTGAAAAGCGATCTTGCGCTTTTGCATCCACCGGAATGGTCACACCGGTTTCGCCCGTATACAGATCGATGGTGTAATCGTCATAGCCGATCTCTGGCGTGCCAAACCAGCAGATGGTGGCGTGCCAAACGTTCAGCGCCAGACCGTTAAACGCCGGCGAGCCTCCATACTTTAGCGCGATTTCCCGCATGACCGCCAACACCGCTTTTTGTACAACCGGATGCAGCGGATTGAACATGGGGCCTTTGGAACAGGTGCCTTGCCGTTCGCCATAGGCCCACTCTTTTGGTCTGGCAAACGGATCCATGGATTCGTTGAGCACATTATACGGCGCCGTCCAGTCCTGCACGCCGTCCTGCACCTTGTTGTCAGCTCGCATATTGTTATAGGTATCCTGGCCGGCCTGGATGGCGGTGAGATCGATATTCATGTTTTGCATCAGACTGCCCAGGCGCAGCAGCGTCATCGACGCTTTGAATTGCAGGTTCTCCAGTTCGAACCGCTGCAACAGCGGCGTGACCCAATCACCAGGCGCGGGCGTGCTCAATCCATACATTTTCCGATCCGGCGCCACCACCGAACCCAGTTCCTGGCACGGCTCGATCTGCGACGGGTAATGGGGTCCGTGATACCAGATGAGCGGATAGACCAGCATGTTCTGACCGCTGTAATGCAAATATTGAATCAGACGCTCCTGCCACTCTTGCGGGGTCATGGCACCCAGGCTCATGCCTTTGCCGCACGGATCTTCGAACTGTACACCCATGCGGCGTCGCGGCGTGGCTGTACCAGCTGCTTGCAGCGCCAGAGGGGGCAAATCCTTCAGCTCGAACACCTCAAAATCCCCCACCGCCGCCGGCTCGCCGTCGCTCCAGGTCATGAACACGATGCTGGCATCCTGCCAGCGCGGCCAGAATATGTAGCGGATTTCCTGAAGGCGGCCGCTCACTGGTTGATTGAAACCGGTAAAAACACCCTGGGTGAGATCATAGCAGGTGCCGTCCATCATGCACATAAAGCGCCGTTTATCGTCCGGATAGCGTACCACCACCAAATGCGGTCGGCCGGGATGGTCGACGTGAAATCGATAGCCAAACCTGGATAATGGCTTAGCCTCAGCCTCGCGGTACTGGCCCAGAGAGGAAGCCACCACCTGAACATCGCCATGCTGGAAATAGGTCTCGCTCGGAACGGTTTGTGCGCAATTGATATGACAAATTCTTCTCAGGATATGATCCTGACCGGAGGACATGTGGGTAAGAGCGGCAGTGAGCAGAAAAACGGTGCTCAGAATAATACGATAAAGAGAAAAGTGGTTTTTCATATAACACGGCTCCTCATGGGGTCCTTGGTGCTATCTGGCCATGGTGTGTTGGATCAGATTAAAGTAATAAAATAATATTTGAAAATTGCATATTTTTTACATATTTTACATCGCCAATCCATGGCATCAGTGGTTGGCATCCCAATTACATTCCTGTTACACCCGTTAGAATAAAATATCTCGTTTCGGTATCAGGCAGCAGTACGGGCAAAAGGTACCACATTTAGAACACTACGGTTAACGCAAATTCCACAGGGTCTTGATGAAACCGATTATACGCTGCTTTGGGCCATTCCTTGTGCCGGGTTTGTTGTCGATCTGGCTTGCTTGTATGAAAGAGCCGGTTTCAGCACCACTGCGATCTGTCACTGAGCCGTCCTGTGCGCAACAACGTGATGGTAACATCCCTCAGCAACCGGGAGAGTCGCACAGGTACCGAAAAGATAGTGTTACCATCCGCAAACTGCACCGTAGCGGAACAAACCCTCAGCGTCCCCATCGCTGGAAAAATAATAAAAAGGCAGCGTATACCATCGCCTTTGATGACTCGCGTCCCAGCCACCACCAGGTTGTGCTGCCGGAATTGCTCAGGCGTGGAATAAACGGAACGTTCTATTTAAACACCAAGGTGATCAGGCGATGGGTGCCCTGGCAATATATGGCGGAAACGGGGCAGGAAATCGGTTCGCACACCTGGTCGCACTTTCGCTGCAGCCAATTGTCAGAAGCAGCGTTTCGTGTGGAACTGGCACGTGCAATCAGGGATCTGGAACGGCACATTCCCGATGTCAGTCCGGTGCGCAGCTTTTCTTTTCCGTTCGCCGCGTATAACGACATGAATCAGAGCGTCGTGCAAGAGTATCACCTCTCGGCCCGCTGCGGCGGCGGTATCAACAGCAATGAGATCACTCTGGAGGAATTAAACGATCTAAAGGGAATCAGCGTCTGTCCGCCTTATGACATCGAGAAAATGAACAGCTATGTGAATATGACGATCGACAGCGGCGGCTGGCTCATCCTCTTCTTTCATTCCGTAAGCGCCAAAGAAGAATCCACGTACGACAAGATCCCCCTCAGCCTTTTCAAAAAGCACCTGGATTACGTCTGTTCCCTGCGCGACAGTTTGTGGATCGCTCCGCAAGGCGACGTGGCGGAATTCATCCAGGCCCGCGAACCGGGCAAGTAATAAACGAACCGAAGCATGCGCCTTTCCGTTTGCAGCAGATTGGATACAAATTCCAAGACCGAAGGTGTACTATCCCCGTTTTTGACCATTCTCTTATCCAAAACCGTGTCATCCTGAAGCCGCCGCCCTTTGGCGGCTGAAGGATCTGTGCGCGTCCGGATCCTGAAAATGGTGCTGAATGGCAACGGCCAACCGGTGAACTCATAAAAATCATGTCTCAAGCTAACATAAACAGTATCGCCAAGACGATACTGTTGTTGTGCGCATTTTTTTGCCAGCCACGCTTTATTCCCAGTATTAATCGCAAAGAGATCGCCATAATTATTTTATTTTCGTTATTTTTAATATATTCATTGCTATTAAAGAATTTTTAATTATCTTCCAATTATTAGGACTCGGGGCTGACCAATTGATAAACATACATGCCAATTTGTCAAAACACTCAAATTTGGGCTATCATTACACTTTGCCATAGGTGAAAAGATATGCAGAAAATATATTATACCTTACTGCTTCTAGTGTTTTTGTCAGTAGCTTCTTGTCTTGCAAAAATAACCACAGCAATTGGAGCCACACAATCGACGCGTGGTTATAATGATGGCAAGCGAGCGTTAGGTCAATATGCTGGAATTGGCTCCGAGGCAAACCCCTATTCGTTTCTGCTCGGATTTGAGGTTGCCTTTGTTGCAAAGAAGGTATTACCTACAAATTTTAGCAATTCTAAGAAGTATCAATAGGGTTAATGTCAAAAAGATTATGAAAAAAGGGGGAATAATGTAATGGAGCGCATTGCTTTCGCGGCAGATGGTGGCAAAAGAGATAGAAGCGTCCTAAGAGTTGAAAGAAAAAAGCAAAAGATCTCAAATCGCTGTTTTGAGCGACCAGGCCATGGCCGCAGGATTTCACCTGGTGCGATGGGATGGAAGAACGACACATGGAGAAGGGCGAGTAGCGGCATGTATTTCTGCCGCCTGCAGGCAAAAAGTTTTAGCAAAACCATCAAGATGATGCTGTTGCCGTAAGTGGATGAATTTGATAGGCGGCATAAAAAGGATTCAAAATAATTGCTTTTTTGTTGTTGCAGTGTGCTTGATGAGAAATTATGTTGCGCAAATCCGGCATGGAGGCGGGAAGGATGACAATTTTTCGTGGACTGCGCAAATTTTTCGCACTTGCAAATGTCCTTCGGATTGAATCGGAATGATTTTGCCATGCAAGTATTATAATTTCAATTAAACATTTAACAGCTATCACCTATGGAGTATGGCATAAATCTTGAGGCAATAGTGGGGGAGGTTAGCAGAAATGTAGATTGCGACTTGTCAGAAAAGGAGAATAAAATGAAAGCAGCGAATCTATCTCTTTTGTTTGCTCTTGCATTAATGCTGGCCACGGCCTTAAACGCCAAGACGGTAAAATATGTCGAACTCGGCATCAATCAGTCTACATTTCGCAATCAGGAGTGTAAAGGCAAGATCGGGCCTTCGTTTGGCCTGGGTTTTGATTATTACCCCGTCAAATCCTTTGCTGCGTTTATCGGTACTGAATTACTCTATCAAAATAAAAAGCTGTTAGTAGAAAATAAAACGTGGCCAACATCTCTATTTACGGAAAGTTCATCCGAGGTAATCACTGGAGATCTTGATATAAATCTTTACTATATGGAATTACCTATAAAATTCGGTTATTCATTTAAGCTAAGCGATCAATTCTTGACAAGCATATTTGCTGGTTACAGCCTTTCCATTCCCTTAAACGATAAAACAGATCATTTCGTAACAAGCGTGAGACAATTAGCGCCGAGCGAGAGAGGAAAGTATAACTTTGATTATGTTCTGGTCGATGAAAGCGGCGTTTCCTGGTCCAAAAATTTTAACGTCGGCTTGTGGCTATCATACAATCATTTTGCTCTAATGCTAAACTATTTAAAAGCTTTATCCTTTACAAAAGATATCGAAGGAATAAATATTCAGGGCAAAATCGATAGCTATAAGGCGTCGCTTGCTTTTTTATTCTAAATCACAACAAACATCTCATGTAAACAAGGAGTAATTGCCATGAAGACTTGCAAAGTTATTTTTGCCATAGCTTCCTTTCTCTTCTTTGCGCAGGTTCAAACGCAAACCTTATACAATAACGTTGGTCATGTTCCCACAGCCTATCAAGAGACCTGGAATGTGGCGGGCTTGTTGCAGGATTTTAGCTCGACGACCGCTGATTCGGTGTTTATGATCACCGGCTCAGCGGACAATGATCATGCGGTCTCCTCAAGAAAATGCCTATGGCGCTGCCCATCCCTTCAATATCTATCTAGATTGTGCGGTGAATTGCTGGGTCAAGGGGGTGGAATCTTATAAACCATCATGCCATCATTTAAGCATAATGCGATCATCACAATGTGAGGTTTCTGGGAGCTATTTCCATGAGGCTATGGATTATTGCGGAGGGGGTTGGGGGTATGGCGTTCAGCTTTATCAGAGTACGACAAATTGCCTGATTGAAAATAATATCTTTAGAAGCTTACGCCATTCACTGGTTGCCGCTGCCGGTTCAAACTGCAATGTTTGGACTTTTAATTACTCCCGTGAACAATTATACACGATCGTAGGCGATCCTGCAGATGATCCAACATACCGCGACCTTGATTTACATGCCAAATGGCCGTTTGGTCATTTATTTGAACAAAACCTTATTGAAGAAATTGGTGCAGATGGCAATGATGATAATGGTGCTAATGGATTCTATAACACATTTGTAAGGAATTATTGTTATGACGAATATATGATAACTATCGAGGACATGGAGAACTGGTCATTCCTTGGAAATATAAGGGATGATTTCTCCAATAGTAAGGCGTTATTGTTTAATGCCGATTACAATCCGATTATTGACTTATTCGGGTATAGAAATAGCTATTCAACAGCCTGTTCTCACCTTGAAAATTATCAGTATGGATATATTTGCGAATTAGCCGATGTCTCATACTATTATTCACAAAGACCTTCATTTTTACCATCATCCGGCTATACCTGGCCGGCACTGGGTCCGGAAACGAACCTGACACAAGATATTCCTGCGCATGCCCGATTCGGTTGTGATAAAAAGACCTATCTCGCCGATCCCACTCCTAAACCACTGACTACAACCGGCACGATGCCGTATAGTCAAACCTGGTCAACCAATCACACTGTAACCGGCAATATTACCGTTCCGTCCGGGCTGACACTGACTATCCAATCCGGAGTGACTGTGACCTTTTCCGGTTCTTCCTACATCACCGTTCAACCCGGCGGAACCATCGTCGCCGAGACAGGTGTGGTATTCTCGCCCTCTGACCGCAGCGTACGCTATAGCAGCACCATGTCCACGGACAATACCTGGGGATTTCCGGTGTTGGTGACGAGCAACCTTACAGTCAGCAACGGCAAATGGTTGACCATATTGCCTGGAACCACGGTGCGTGCCAATTCCGGACAAAAGATTACGGTTAACGGCAAACTTCTCGCCAACGGCAGTTCCGGCCAAGCCATCTCTTTTTCCTCCGCATCAGGAACCTGGTCCGGCATTGAGCTGAATTACGCAACGGCATCAACCATGAGTTACTGTACGGTGCAAAATGCGTCCACCGGAGTACTCGCTTATCAGACCAATCTTACTCTGGACCATTGCACATTCAGCTCCAACAGCTATTCTGCCGTGACGTTTGAGAATCAGGCCTCCGGAACTGTTACCAATTCCATTTTCAGCAGCAATTCGACCTATGCCATCCGTTGCCTGCAGTATTCCAATCCGGTCATCCGCACCGTCAACCGCATCTGGAACAACTACGGCACCGCCGTGTCCGGCGACGGCTCCTCCCTGCCGGATTTGGGTACGTATTACAACTATGGCAACAACAGCATCAAGAACAATTATCCGGACGACATCTGGTCTGATAACGTCAACACGGTCTATGCGCAGTACAATTACTGGGGCTCGTCAACGCCGGACCCCCATGTCAGCGACAATGTGGAATGGGAGCCTTATTTATCTTCCGACCCGACCGGCAGCCTGGGCAAAGCCGTTGCCGGGCAAGATATGGCCGCCATCATGCATGAAAAGCCGTCGTCGGATACCACGGCAAGCAGCTGTTCGGCAAAGCGTATCAAGCCTGGATAGAGGGTGACCTGGAAGGCGCCAAAACGCTCTTTGAGCAATTGGCTCAGGAGTGTCCGTCTTCGCCGGCAGGCCAACAAGCGCTGGCTTTTGCCGTGCGCTGCTACGACGAAAGCAAGGATGCGGACGGCGCCGAGTCCTATCTGGAGAGGATCATCAAGGAAAAAAGCACCAGCGTATTGTCCGAGCTTGCCATGAGCATAAAGGTTGGCCGCTTGGCACGCCTGAGCAAGTATGATGAAGCGGCCGGCAGTGCAGAGAAATTATTGACCAGCGCCACGGACAGGACGCTGCGCAAATATGCGCTATACGACCTGGCGACACTTTTGTATCATTTTCTCAACGACAAGCAGAATGGAGAAAAATTCTATCGTCAATTGATGGCTGAATTTCCGGACGATCCCCTGGCCGAGGTGGCGGCCTCTACTCTGGGCTTGACTGTAGACAATCCGGCGGACGAAAAGCTGGCAAAAGCGTCCACGTTGCCAACAGAATACGGATTGTCGCAAAACTATCCCAATCCGTTCAATCCGCAGACAACGATTCAGTTTGCATTGCCTGAGGCTTCGCAGGTAAGAATAGAAGTGATGAATGTGCTGGGCCAGCGCATCGCTGTTTTGAGCGATCAGACCATGGCCGCAGGATTTCATATGGTGCGATGGGATGGGAGGACCACAAGCGGAGAAAAGGCAAGCAGCGGCATGTATTTCTGCCGCATGCAGGCAAAAAGTTTTAGCAAAACCATCAAGACGATGCTGTTGCCGTAAGTGGCCAAGCAAATTGAATAGAATGTGGGAAACGAAATGAAGAGACTTTATTTACTGCTTGCAACGACCGTTTTGCTCTGCGCATGCCATAGAGAAAAAAATCCGGTGGCTTTCGGTTACGGCCAATGCGATTTCGGCATCTATTTTCTTGCTGATGAAAAATTAAAGATGAAAGATGTATATAATAAGGACCTGAGTGAATTGAAACTGGCCATCAATCCCTGGCTTGATGCCAATGACATTCGTCTTTACGATTGGTCCAGTCATTGCATTTACCTTAAAAAAGACAAAACCCATTTTTTCCCGGGATGGAAAAAAGGATCCTATTTTAATTTTTTCCCTGATGAATGGTTCGAAAAGCCCATAGTTTTTGTGGCAAATGGGCAAAAACGTTATTTATCCTATTTATATTGTATTGGGGCCAAAATGGAGTGGCATACCCCCAACTTGGCGGATTACTCTAATGCCTTGTACCCTTTGGATGTCATTTATAGTGAATGGCAATGGCTTTACCGAGATAATCCGCAGGACGACCCTATCATCAAAGAAGCGCTAGTCGCTGCCGGTCTTTATCATGGTGGAATCAGCGTCAAGTTTGACCCTACCGACATCAATGCTCTTCGGGTGATTGAAAATGCAGACACGGCCACTCTATCATACCAATATACACTGACCAATATCGATGAGGATGATCTATATGTACTGGATCCGGATAAAATGGGCAGCGATCTATTTCATTACTTCACCCATGGACCGGTATTAAAAAATTTAACAACGAACAACATTTATGATGCCGACAAGCGAAAGCGCATCACCCTACCTTCTCCGGAGTTTTGGCTGCCGGAATGGTATAGCAAAATCGATACCGGCCGTTCGATGAAACGAACGGTTTTGCTAAAGGGCTATTCCCATTTTGCTAATGGCGAATATATCGTCGAATTCAGGTTTGGTGCCAAGAAGGATGGTATGGAGAAAGAAGCAAGAGAAATAGCGGATGGTCGCTATTGGCTTGGGCCAACACGTTCCAATATATTTTTCTGGAATTTTAAGCCAGACGATTAATTGGCCAAGAAAGCCGACAAATTGAAGGAATTCGAACGCTATTCCCAATCATACTAATGAGACTTTACCCGTATTCCAGGCTAACGACAAATTTTCTTAAAAGGAGATACGAAAATGCACAAAAGACTATTTGTTATTGCCCTTGCTGCTGTTAGCTTGCTTTGCTTTATTTCAAGATCGCAGGGTGGTGATGATGATTCTGTAGCTGTATATACTCCGAGAGGAACTTTGATACCTGATTCGTAGGACACAGCAGAGTTCGCTGATGACGATGATATTCCCTACTGGAACAATTACTACGATGCCCTGTTCAACAATGATTTGCTAATCGGGAATTCGACTAGAAAATATAACTGTCATGGCTACGCCTGGCACATGATCGGCGACAATTGTCCGACTGATTCGGTTTGGATCGGTCTAAATAATCCAGGCTGCACCAATTTATTTTGGCAGGATGAAAGCTACAGCGAAGTCGACCCATCCTTCGCAGAAGAGCACGAGAACGAAATAATAATTGATTACACGGGTGATCATTCAGCCGTAGTGACCTATGAAACTGACATCTATTTGTCAAAATGGGGCAAAGGCCCTCTGATGAGGCATCATAAAGACAATGTTCCGCATCTTGCAAATGAAGAATATGGCTACCCTGATAAATTTTATCGCAAAAATCCCGCAACCCCTTCAATGTTCGCTAATATTCACTCTGCTTTGAATGACGCCTTGCCCGGTCAAATCGTGCACGTGGATTCAGGAGTTCCTGCGCTTGCGGCCAATGTAATGGTGCCGTCAGGTATCACGCTGAAAATACATTCAGGCACAACCATCGATTTTGGCGCAAACTATTATATCAAGGTAATGCCGGGCGGCGCCCTGGTGGTAGAGCCGGGCGCTACGTTTTCACCTTCGGATCGCGCTGTACGATACTGCGGAAATTGGAACACCGCCATTAAGTGGAAAAATTTTCCTGTATTAGTGGATAGCAACTTGACCATTACTAACGATTCTCTGATTGTGTATCCAGGAACTTGCGTAAAAGTAAATCCGGGCAAGTCCATAATTGTTAACGGTGTTCTGATCGCCGACGGTAGTTCCAGCCAACCTATCTCTTTTTCCTCCGCATCAGGAACCTGGTCCGGCATTGAGCTGAATTACGCAA
>CAZISM010000045.1:37152-39284 GCA_964541895.1 uncultured Cytophagia bacterium | reverse complement strand
TTGGTCCGACCCCAGCCGCTAAAATACGACGACGCCGTGGACCTGTAACGACGGTACCGTCGTTTCCAGTTTTCCATTCCGCCAGCTCCAGGAGAGCGATCGGCCCTCCGGCTGCCATATCACCTGCGACGGTTTTTCGGGCAACGACATTTCAATTTTAATCGGACCGATTGCCGGGATGGCATCGATAAAATTGTACCGGTCAGGTATGGGCAGGTTGGCGCGGTTGAAGAGGTGCAGGTTCATCCGGCCCGCAGCGGTCCGCCGCAGCGCCAACTCTACATAGGCCGGTGCGTCGATACGAACCTTTGGTCCAGGAAACAACTTTTGCATAACTGTGCCGATGAATTGTCGCAGGAATGGGTGATGACAACGGAAAAAGATCTGGCCCAGTGGACCATATATCGCAGCGATCTGTCCGTTGCCGTATGGAGTGATGCTGGCGGCAATGCGGCCGCTCTGGCGTCGATCGCGTGACGGGAAATGATAGCCGATGGCTTGCGCGCTCGTCAATTCAACCTTTTGCCACACACCATTCACATTGACTGGCCCGGACGGAGCAGCCAGTTCGGCGGTAATTTCAGCAGGAGCATCGATAAAGCGAACACCGAGATCAGATTCGAACAGGCGGCTGCTGCGTTCACCCATCAGCACCAGCTGTCCGCCCTGCCGGACATACGCTAGCAACGCAGCTTTGAACTCATCTGTCAATTTTTTGCTGTCGGGCAGCACGATCAGTGGATACTCGCTCATTTTCGGCAGCAATTGATGCTCAGCCAGAATATCGACCGAGTAATGCAGCTCCAATAAAGCATGCAGTGTGCCTTCCATGCGATCCAGACAATTACCCGATGGTGAGAACAGGCGGTCCGATTCGTCCCACATCGATTCACTGGAAAGCAACAGGGCTACCTGCGGCACGGTCGTACTTTTATGGCATATGGTCTGCCTGGCACGACAAAATTCGGCTACCTGCGCCTCCTGGTCAATGATCTCATCGCAGATATAGCCATTGCGCGTCGGCGTATGGTAGATTTGAAAACCACCACCTTGCATCAGCACTACCGCCGCTTCCTGTTGCAGATGCAGGGCGGATTTTATACTCCAGTTAAGATTTTTCCCCTTGTCGAATCCCCAGGCCATCAGATCCCACGGCATGCCGGTGCTGGACAGATATCGGGCGTCCACGCGAGCGCGGTCGACTGATAGAGACGGTGAATAGTCGCCTGAGAGAAAATCCAAGTTGGCCTTTACGGGTTTGGGCGCCAGCACGGTGTACATCCAGTTGCTGGTGATTTGCAGCTGCGGATGCGAGACGTGCAGGCTATCCACCCAGCGGCACAGGTAATCTTCGAATGCGCGACGGTGAAACATTTTCCACTCGAGCCAGTTCGGCTCCAGCGGGCCTTTCGGCGCGTCACGAAAGCCGCTGCTTTGGCGCCAGGCTTGCAGGGCCGCCGGCGAGTAATCCAGTTGCGCAGCCCAGCATTCGCCGTCTACCCAGAGACCGTCCAGATCATAGGCAGCGCTGACCTCGCGCAATTGTGGAATCAAGAGTCGGTCGATGTAGGGACCAAAGACGCTGGTGGCATTAACATCCCGCTTGCCATGAGCATCGATGCAGGCCCACTCGGGGTGCTCTTCGATGGCTTTGGAATCCCAGACTCCGGAATAGTGAATGAATAGACCAACGCCGTACTGGCGTGTGACCTTGCGCCAGATGGCCAGGCCATCTTTGGCAATGCCGGGGCTGGGCCAACCCACTTTTGTCGGGTAACCGGTATAGCCGGCGTGACCCTTGCAATCGTACTGGACGTAATCCGGTTTCACACGCTGAAGAACCCGGGCCACCATCTCTTCCGTAATATCGGCGCTGAGTGCGGTGTCGGTCTTTTGCGGGTGCAGATCAAAGTGCAATCCGAAAAAGGCATCGCGACGGGGCACCGCAACGCCGGCCTTGCGAATATCCGGTTGGGTGCTGTTCGGCGATTTTTCCGCACGGTCGCAATTTAACATCAACAGGGCGGCAAAGATTGCGAATAGAAATCTGGTGCGCGGTAATGTTTTCACAATAGCGTCCTCTCATACTGAACCGTTACATTGATAATCGAATGCCTGATTTCCATTGACAA
>CAZISM010000045.1:2615-37052 GCA_964541895.1 uncultured Cytophagia bacterium | reverse complement strand
TGTTTTTAATTTCTCTGCGTAACTCGGCGTGTTCGGCGGTGCATATTTCAGGACAGGAACGGTTCAAAAGTTATTGCCTGCCGGCGATGTTCGGGAGGCCCCTATTGGAAACATCATGCATCCTCTTTTGAGTGTGGGCGGTTCTCTGCTCTAAGCCACTTTTCGACCATGTCCGCCAGCGCCTTCTGCGAGATCGGCTTGGCGATATAGTCATCCATGCCGACGTTGAGGCACTTTTCGCGGTCACCTTTCATAGCATGTGCTGTCATGGCAATGATCGGAACGCGGCCCGGGGTTTGCGAAAAGCTGCGGGCGGTCTCCAGTTCCCGGATCCGCAGCGTCGTCTCAAAGCCGTCCATCTGCGGCATCTGCACATCCATCAGCACCAGGTCGAACGGCTCACGCTCCAGCGCAGCGAGCACAGCGACGCCGTTATCGACCGCGACTGTTTGCACACCCAGCTTTTTGAGCATGCCCTCAGCTACAAGCCTGTTGATTTTATTATCCTCCGCCAGCAGAACCCGCAACGCATCAGCGGACGCAGGAGCTTCCGGCATGGCCATTTCAGCAGCCTGCTGCGCTGTCCGGATGGACAGGGTTTCCTGCAAGGCGTCAAAGAGTACAGAGGTGCGCACAGGCTTGGGCAGCCAGGCAGAGAATCCCGCTTCCTTGAAGCGGCTTATTTCGCCGGTATAGCCCATGGAGGTCAGCAAGATCAGCCGCATCGCCGCATAGGCCGGTTCGTGACGGATCACCTGCGCCAGTGCAACGCCGTCCATGCCTGGCATCTGCATGTCCAGAATGGCCGACTGGAACAGAATTCCTTCCTCGTGTGCTTTGCGCAGAACCGCGAGAGCCGACGGACCGTCTGCCGCCTCCCTGGCGCGGAAACCCCAAGCCTTGAGCTGCTTCATCAGCACCTGGCGATTGGTCTCGTTATCATCGACCACGAGGATGCACGCGCCGTGGATATCAGTTGAGGACGCGACGACGCCTATGGCAGGCTTGCTCCCGGCCGGTCCCTCTTCCCCACCCTTCTCCAGGACCAGAGTGAACCAGAAGGTCGTACCGTGGTTATCCTCGGACCGCGCGCCGATCTCACCGCCCATCAATTCCGTCAATTGTTTCGCGATGGCCAGACCAAGTCCTGTGCCGCCGAAACGGCGCGTGCTCGAGGCGTCCACCTGGCTGAATTTTTCGAACAACAGCTGTTGCTTGTCCGCCGGAATTCCGATCCCCGTATCCTTCACCGAAAAGCGCAGCTGCAAGGACTTTCCTGCTAATTCCTGGACTTGCTCCACGCGCACTGCAATTTCGCCGTGCTCTGTGAACTTGACCGCGTTGCCCGCCAGGTTCACCAGAATCTGGCGCAGGCGGACAGGGTCGCCGGCCAGCCGATCCGGAACGTCCGGCGCAACGGCGCAGATGAACTCAATCCCCTTGTCCTGCGCCCGCACCGCCAACGGTGCCACAGCCTCGTCAAGCAGTTTTCGCAGGCTGAAATCGCTCCGGTCCAGGGTCATCTTGCCGGCTTCCATCTTGGAGAAATCGAGGATGTCGTTGAGCAAAGTCAGCAGCGACTCGGCGCTGCTCAGCGCTGTCTCGGCAAAGTTACGCTGCTCATCGGACAGCGCTGTGTCCAGCAGCAAGCTGGTCATGCCGATCACTCCGTTCATCGGTGTACGGATCTCGTGGCTCATATTGGCCAGGAACTCGCTCTTGGCCCGGTTGGCCTCTTCGGCCTTTTCGCGGTGTCGCCGCAGAGTTTCCTCTATCTCGCGCCGCAATCGGATGCTCGCCATCATGCCGGCGAAAACGGTCAACAGTCGCCGCTCCGGCTCGGTAGAGTCATGCAGGTCCCGGACGAAATCAAAGCCGACAAAGCCCAGGCAACGGTCGACCTCCATCAGCGGCATAGCCAGCAGGCTGAGGATACCCTGCGGTTCGAGAATCTGCCGCAAGCCATCCTCCTGCGCCAACATCAGGACGTCCGGGATGTACATCGCTTCGCCGCGGCGATGCGTTTCCACCCATTGTGGGATGAGCGAAAGTGGCACCTCTTGCAGATTTTGAATCTGCGGCTCAATCCCGGCCGCGCACCACTCGTGCGTGTTCCGGCAAAAGTCCTGCTCAAAATCGTATTCAAAAAGATACACCCGATCCGCGCCGACGAAACGGCCCAGCTCGCCCAGCGAGCCCTGCACCACCTCGTCCACCCGGTCAAGGGGCAAGTTGATGTAGGTTGCGGCGATCTGCGTCAACAGTTCCTGCATTTTGGCCTGGGTCCGCCTCTCCTCCTCGACCGACATGGCATAGCTCGCCAAGCGCAAAAAGTTGAGGTGGTCCTCAATCGGCTGCACGTCTTTCTGATAGACCACGCACAGGGAGCCGACCGCTTGACCACGGCACTTGACCGCCATACCGACATACGTTTGCAGCCCGTATGCCTTTACGTTCGGATCGCTATTTGCATAAACCGAATTTTGCAGGTCGCGCACGACCAATGGCACATCCGCGTCCTGCTGGATCACATCGTAGCAGATGTGTCCATTCGGTCGATCCTGTGCCTGATATTCGGGAGGCGTCTGCCACTGTCCGACCGAACAGAGCAAAGCCTCATCCAATCGGTTGTAGAGTGCGCAGGCCCCGCCGAGCAGGCTGCCGCACACCGCTACCAGACGATTGATGTTCGCCTGCGTGTCGGCGCTAAATTCCAGCAGACACTGCGCGAACGCGCGCAGCCGCTCCTCACCTGCCCTGCGCTCGGTGATGTCGCTAAATACGGTGGCAAAGCGATTGTTCTCAGTTTTGTAGGCGTTGATAAGATAATACCGATTCAGCGGACTGGAATAGTGCTCGAACGATACCGGTTCACCCGTGAGCGCCACCCGTCCATAGATATCGATAAAGGGCTCGTTCTCGATTCCGGGCAGCACGTGCGTGACCCGGCGGCCCAACACATCGGACGGTTTCAGGCCGGTGTGAGCTTCAAATGCCGGGTTGACGCTCAAGAACAGATAGTCCACCGGCCGGCCTGTTGCATCGAGTACGATTTCGTGAACAGAGATGGCCGACGTCGCGTGCTCGGTCAGGAGACGCTGCCGCTCTTCGCTCTCGCGAAGCACCCTCTGGTGGACACGCAACGCTCTGTTCTTACCAACCAGAATGGTAATCAGCACACCAAAAACGGCCAACAGACTGACAGGCACCGCGGCACGCTGCAACTTGGTGCGACTCCAGTCCGTCGCCATGATATCCATGCCGAGCACCACTCCGGTTGGCTGCCCGTCCGCCCTAAGCACAGGAACAAACGCGCTCACAAATGTGCTATACTCATCGCGGAACGGTCCCACCACCACAGGCGTAGCATTCTCGAACACTGCACGCAATTCATCAGGGGGCTCTTCGTAAAACGTCCCCGGGGGCGAAGCTCTGTAATCATCTTCTGGAATGCATTCCGGGCCGAAAACAATCCTGCCGTCCCGCCGCTTCATGCTGTAGATGCTCATGTACTCGTTGGCAGGTGCCCAGCTGATGTGAATCGTGCGGCTTAAGCGCTTCATCAAGCCCACGCATTTCCCAAAGGGCGCTAAATTCCGGTCTGTGCTCGCAAAGGGCAATTCCGCCATGGCTTCCGCATCCATGGCTTGTGACACCAGCGAAGCGCTGCGCAAGAGTTCCTTGCGCATATCGTCATCCAGGCTGTGCAACTCCCAGCGGACAAACAGACCTATGGCCAACAGGCTGCCACCGGCCGTCAACAGCCAACCCAAACGGTTTTTCAGAAACTTCACGAGTCCTCCATTGGGCAAAAGGTGTTTTCTGTTGGCGACCACTTTTCCCGTTGGGATTTGATATATGAAAGAAATATAGATTTTTACCGTTGCTGCAGGAGCCGATGAATTCATCAGTGTGCCGGGGTTGGAACACGCGGAAGCGCAACTCTTCCAGCTTGTTAACCATAGCGACATGCTCTTTGGATACAAATTGAAAAAACTTAGCCAATCAGGGTATGAAAATCAAGCATAAACTTGCGCCGCTTTGAGCACTATAGCTAAATTATTTTTCAGAGCGGCATGGCAGGCCTATCGCACCGATCCATCATGAATACATGGTCCCTGCTGGAATTATGCTTTCATCAGACAACGAAAAAACAAAAATAAAATCCTGGCCCGGATAAGCCGGAACCAAATGTCGGACCTCGAAGGTATCCGACATTTTTCTACCATTTTGCGCGAAACCCTACTCGTAATACAATACGAGCGGTTGCAGCGAGTTACCACGCCGCATCGATCAAACCGTAAAAGCGCCCGAACCAGTAATTTCGCAGCATCGCCGCAGCACAACCCTCCTCTTCGGCTACGACAATCTTGGGACCCGAAGCCGTCGGGATTTCAAACTCACGCTTTACGCGATCATAGCCCCACATCGCCTTGATCACCTGGATGCGCTCCGGCGTCAACACATTTTCGCCGGTGAGCACCTGGTACACCATGATGAACCATATCGAACTTTCCCAGTCAAAGTTCATGCTTTGCCAATCATGCCAGTGCCGGTTCAAGCTCATGCGGTATTTGATGCGCAGGGAAGGATCCTGTTCGTAGCGCAGCAGCATATAAAGCGATCGAGCGGCGTGGTAATCATCGCCGACGTTGCGCCATTCAACCGGCCACAGCACTTTGGCCCTGATTTGCTCATCATCATAATGGTAACGATCTATCAGCAGGCGATAAGCATAATGAAAGCGGTCTTTGCCGGTCAGTCGATGGGCGACTTTGAGACCCATCAGTATTTCCAATGAATTCAGCGGCTGGTGTGGCAGATCAGGGCAAAAATTGCCCCACAGGGTCATTTTGCCGTCGAGATCGACCAATTTAAAATTATGATCAATGATCCGGCTCATAAAACGATCCAGGAAATCCGCGGCCCTTTGCCTATAGTCGGCATCAGCGCAAAATTCCCAATAGGTACCGATGCCGTAACACAAAGAGGTGAACTTGTCCGAGCTTAGATCGCCGAGCCAGCGATAGCCGGGCATGGAGGTGGATGCATGCCACTCGTCATACCACAATTCTTTTTCATGCCACAGCGCCACCTCGGATTTATAAAAGCTTCGGGCAACCAGACCCGGCGTCCCGGTCACTTTTTCCAACTTTTCAATGCCTTCAAAAATCTGGTCGGCGATGTGGCGATCTGCCGGATTTTTGGCTATGGCGTATTTGTGAACGTACGCCGCCAGCAATTCGGTGGTGCAATCCAAACAATCGGCATGGGGGCCGATAACCGGACGGTCGATTCCGGCAGGCGGAAAGATAGGGCGCTGCATGATGGTCCCTTCGTTCCAGTGGTTGCCTCGGGTTAACGTTTCGAATTTGTCCACCTTGACATGCAGAGGATCGGTGCGCCTGGGGAACTCGTTAACGTTTTGGCCGAATGCCGAATGACCGGGAATACCGACCGCTAGCAGCAATAGCTTGGCGAACCTATGTGTTGGCACAATGCCTCCGAATTCAAACTGTGCAGTAGTTATTGTATTACGAGTCGGGTTTCGCGCAAAATGGTCAAAAAATGTCGGACACCTTCGAGGTCCGACATTTGGTTCCGGCTTGTCCGGGTTAGGGAATTTCAGTCAATATCTTTCACACAGCGAAATCCCACCGAATAGCGGCCGGTGGAGTTTGGCGGAACATAGTAGCGTTGCGTGGTGCGCACCAGCGCGCAATCGTTAAAATTCGATCCGCCGCGCATGACTTTGTATTTTTGACCATACTGTTCCATGGGCAGCAGATTTCCGGAATAGGGTTGATACCAGTCCGACGTCCACTCCCACACGCTGCCGGCCATGTCCACGCATCCATATGGGCTTTCGGGTTTTGCGATGGCGCTGCCGCGCGGGAAAGACAGATCCCAAACCACATAGGTATCGTCGTACGTATTGCCCCACGGAAACAGGCGGCCATCGGTTCCGCGAGCTGCTTTTTCCCACTCTTTTTCAGTGGGCAGACGTTTCCCGGCCCAGCGGGCGTAGGCGTTGGCCTGCTCCCAGGTGACAATGACCGGAAAATTTTTATAAGCAGGAGGAAACAGAAAATCAGGATCATTCGGATGATTTCTTTTTGCAAGCGGAAATCGGTAATCCGGATCGAATTTCAGATATTCCTCACAGCTCACTTCGTACTTGTCGATAAAAAATGCCCCGGTGGCGGCGATGTGTTGCGGCCGTTCATCCGGATCCCCCACCTCACTCCCCATGATAAAACTGCCTGAAGGCACGTACACCATCCCGTCAGGGGGTTTTGGATCTGGTCCTGCAGCAATAGCGATGCCGGCAAAAAGCAAGATCAGCTTTTTTTTCATGCATACTCCTCCGAGTGGTGATCGCTTGGGGTCGGACTCCAAGCGCCTATGGCCTTCAACAGGGCAATAAAGTTTTCTACTGGTGTGTCGAGCTGAATGTGATGGGTCGGCGCGCAGATCCAGCCACCATTTCGACCCAGCGTGCTCTTGAGCCACGCGTACTCTTTCTCGATATCGGCAGGTGTGCCGAAAGGAAGAGTCGATTGCACGGCAATTCCGCCGAAAAAGCAGAGATTCTGGCCGTATTTTTTCTTCAAGAGCTCTGGATTCATGGATTCAGTCTGGATGGGATTCAAGACATCGACGCCGATCTCGATGAGATCCGGTATCAGGTCGTAATTGCACCCATCGGAATGATAGGCGATTTTGATATCCGGCTTTATATTCCTGACCTCCCGAATCAGCCCGGCCATGCGCTCTTTAAAGTATTTTCGCCACAGACTTGGACTGATCAACAGGGAAGATTGCGACCCCATGTCATCGCCGAGCCAGATCATATCTGCACCCATGGACGCCATGGTTTTGGCAACCTCGAGATGATAACGGCTGGTTTCGTCGAGCAGATGATTGGCAATGTCCGGATTTGCCAGGAAATCGATCATGAGCACTTCCATCCCCCTGAGCGCCCAGGCGGATTCAAAGATGGTGCAGTGCACCCGACCGATAATATAGTACTCGTGCTGATACTCTTTGATAAGGCGTTCCAGAGGTGCATACAGTTCCCGCCGATGCGGATTGGGGGCCTTGTAGTTCAGAGCTTGCTCATCGTCATCGCGCAGAGGATTTTTTTTTATGTCTGTATAAGATCCTGCACCCAGTGCCGTTTCAAAATGCTTTACATCCCATTCGACGCCCCATTCATCGGTATACGGCTCTTCGTGCAGATAATAATTGGTGAACCAGCCGACCCCAGCCTGCAAGGCATCCTGACCTGTCAGACACTCGAGCTCATAACCATACCACTCCCGGTGATGGGGTTCTGTTCTCATTGCCGGCAAGTGAAATTCAAGCCGCAAGCGATCGGCAAATTCCGGAACAAAGGTGGCTTGAAATGGCGGACGGTCTGTCTCCTCATGGTTCAGCGCGGCCAGGACACGATCTCGATGTTTCATAGCAAAGGGTTTTCCTCGCAAGTCGAAAAAGCTTATCGAACGGTATTTGCAGGATTTTTTGATGCTTTTCGGGCCAGGAGTACTGTCGCCAGGCCGGCCAAAAGAAGGACAAGACCCCACCACAAATTGATATTGATGCCAAGGGAACGGGCGTACAGCGCAGGGTCAGAGAACAGCCCATACAGCGTAATTAAAAGCCCGAGGATGCTGAACAACAATCCAATCGGAAATAGAATATCGAGTTTGGTCATATGATCTCCACTACCAGAATAGTATATACAAGGCAACGCCTGCCGCCAGGATCAGGGATCCAATCAGGCCAGGCCGCATGTACCAGTGTGCAACCGTTTCCTTGATTCTGGGTGTAAGCGAGTAAACAAGACCGCGCAGCTCTTCATCCTTTTTGGTGCGACGAGTGACCAACGAGATCGCGATGGTCATCAAAAAGCAAACCACCCAGGCCACTATGGCGGTCCAAAAGTTTTGCGCCATTTCGCTGGGATAGGTGCGCCACACAGCACCCATCCATCCTCCTTTGGCCAGGGAGCTTGCATGAATTGGGGCCGTCAGACCGTGATGCACGGCCGCCGCAAGGGTGCCGGAGAGCAATCCATAAAAGGCGCCGTGGCCGGTGGCTCGTTTCCAGAACATGCCCAGCAAAAAGACGGCGAACAGCGGTGCGTTCACAAAAGCAAAAACCAGTTGGAGCAAATCCATGATGTTGTTAAAGAGCGCCGCCAGATAAGCGGCGGCTACCGAGGCCAGAATGCCAAAGACTGTGGCAAAACGTCCTACCTTGAGGTAATGCTCTGTATCAGCGAGTCTTTTTTTTTCAGATTATAGTGCCGTCGAACTGTATAACAGCTATTTCACAAATGAAACTGTCCAGTTTATTTCTCTATTAACATCGGATCGTATGGACAATTCCGCAAGACCGTTGGCGCTGTCGGTCACCTGGATCGTCGCTTTGGCGTCTCTGGTTGAGCACTGTAACGGTTTGAATCCGTTCAGGGCAAGTACTATTTTATGGGGTTCTCCTCCCACCACAAGAGCTGTACCTTTCATGACGTGCCTGGTGTCATCCCACACGGGTTTGACCGGCAAATCAACCAGCCCCTGCATTATGTGCCGGTTGGTAGAGAGGAATTGCGGATTATTTTCCACCGCATGAATGCTCAACATCCTGGTTTCACCCGGCCTGAGCTTCTGGCTGAGAGTATCAACTCCTGAAAGCTTGCCGGCAAATCGATCGTTCCAAAAATCATACACATAGTATTTGTCCTGAGGGTCAAGACCCAGTCCTCCCTGGTTCAAAGAGCTGCCGAGGCTGACGCGAAACAGATCGCCGGAAAGATTCAGCGTGTCCATATTTGAATTGTACAATGTAAGCTGGTGCCATTTTTTATTTACTTCAAAATCGAAAATGCGGGGCACGTCGAATCCATTTGTAAAAGCGTCCACCGGTCGCGAGCTTTTTGGAAATGCATGGTACGGAAACGTCCGGCTCATGATATAAAGCTGCTCGCTGGAAAGCTGATAAAAGCCTCTGGCCATCAGGAATCGCGCACTGACCACATAACACATGGTCATGAGGGTCTTTAAACCTTCGTTATTCAAGCTGGGTCTGGCCTTTAAAGGATCCTTGGCATCCAGGTCATAGTTCACGATCACTCTGTTTTTATACCATCGCAAGCCGCAGCGGCTCACCATCTCTGGTACGAAAATGTCGTTATCCCCCCAAACTCGCTGCGAGGCGACCAGACCAGCTGAAAGGTCAGAGCCTCTGCCGATTAGCCGTTCGTCGATGTAGGAATCCTGGCCCAAGCCTTCAAAGGCCAGCTTGAGCATATTCCGGTACGCGCCGCCTGTAGTGGAAAATTTGTCGTCAAATCCGCCATCAAAGGCCCAGGCTGTCGCTTCCGGGTAATCGAACATGATCCCTTTAATGCCGGCCTTGCGCAGATTGGTATACACATTATTCATATGGTTGATAAAGCCCTGGTCGGTAAAATCGTAGCCTACCATATTCTCTTCATCCCACCACTGATTGAGGTAGCCCTCCTCCGATTCGCTGCCCAGATCATAATTGAGACGTTTCATATGATCGATCTGGCCTGTGGCCATTTTATAAGGATCGTTGAAACGCATGTATTCGGGGTGTTCCCTGACAAAATCCTCCGATCGTCTGGCCGATTGGAAATAGGTCATCGGAACGCCGCCTTTTTCAATTATCTTCCGACACCAGCTTTCCGTGGTAAGATACGGGGAGCAGTAATTATTGCTGTCGGTTGAAGCCTTGTCGCCCCACATGGCCCAGTGCTGATCGTCCCACCAGCCTTGCTGGTTGAGTTTGCCGTATGCGTCCGGCACCAGCCTGATGGCCACTCGCGTAAATTTCGTAAAGCCGCATTTAATCGCATTGTCCATTTCATCCACCGCTCCTTTGGAATCGTTGAATTTTGGACGCGAAGGATCCTTGGCATATACGCTGGCATACCAGAGACACTCGGTAGGGAAATCATAATAGTTGAGGTGGATATCCTGGGCCTCTCTTACGGCCAGGCCATATTTTTCCAGAGCTTCAAAGGGATTGGCGTTATTGATGCATACATAAAAAAGCTCACTGTTCTGCCATTCTGTGCCGGGTTCAATCAGCTTGCCTACCGGATCTTCGCTGAAAAGCTGTAGGCCGATGCTTTCCTTGGTTCTGGTGACCTTGCAGAACTTTTCGAATTCGTTATAGGTAAGACCGCCGGCCACAATGATCTTTGGCTTTGCCGCATCGCCAAAGCGTATGAGGGCGTTATTAAAGCAGGTGATCCGGTCGCGGTCGCTGACATAGGTTCTGTTTCCTCCTGAATTGCCGACAAGTACGGCATAATGGTTCCGGATATCCATGCCTTTGCAGCTATTTTTGGTCTTTAGCGGATAAAAGGCGGTAAGGCGAAAGGGAATCTGGGAATCGTTAATAATACCCATATTAAGAACCACAAAATCCTTTTCATTATACAGGGTCGCGGTCCAAACCATATCGGAATACATGTCGAATTTTTTTCTGATCCGGAGTGCTTCCCCTCTGCCGAACATGCCGTTCACTTCTTGTCTGGACCATTCCATCGTCCCTGTCGTATCGATTGAATATAGACCTTCAGCCTGGAAATAGGCATCGGAGATCAGGGTTACATCATCGGCAATATTCCTTATGGCATAGCTGCCCCTGTTCAGATCAAAGGTCAGTGATAGGACCTTGTTCTGAAGGGTTACCGATCCTGAAGAGGATTGTGCCGTGAGCTTTAGTGAAATCAGCACGCAGCAAAAAACGATGGTCTTTTTCATATTGTCCGATGATTTTTAATGACTAGTTGATTGGAATTTTTATTTATGCGGCAGCTACAGTCCGGTTTTCTTACCAGTGGCTCATGGCAGTCACGTCATCGTCATTGACTTGTCGGCAAATTAGCCAATCAGATTCTGAAAATCAAGGGATATCAGTGCTAATTCAACATGCCCAGATCCAGGGGCAGATTATATAAGGCGGGTACAAGCAAACAAGTTGCTCGCGAATCTGCAAAAAGCTATATTTATACAAGGAGGGGCTGAGGTCCAATCAGCGTGAAATGGCGCGATTGGGCTCACTGGGAGCAATCTTTAAGCTGTTCGCCGCCACCCTGAGGCGCAAGGTCTTGTGCCTTTACGCTAAAAACAAAGGAAAATCTCAAGATGGCCTCAAAACGATCAATCATTGTTTTTAAAAGATTAGGGCTCCCTGTACTTGGAGTATTCCTGTTGGTATCATCCAGCCTTTGTCGCCGCGTCCGCTCACCGTTAGAAAGCGTAGAAGCACCCCTGGCTAAAATTACCAGCACCCATTATGCTCTGGTCAACGGTACGATCATCGATGGCACAGGAGGAGCGCCGATAGAGAATGGTGTTGTTGTGGTCAAAGAAGATGTGATTACTGCGGTCGGAGCGAGAGCTCAGGTATCGATACCGGAAGAGGCAGAAGTGGTCAACGTGCAAGGCTCTGCCATTTTGCCCGGTATCATCAATGCCCATGTTCATTACGCCTATGATGAATCAAGGTTGAAGAATTGGGCCTATAATGGCGTGACCACGGTTCGCGATGAAGGAATTCTCGCCAGCCTGAGCCTGAGTCAGGCCCTCGCGGTCAGGAATAATGCCCGAAAGATACCAGAGTGTGCCCGACTGGTCAGTGGTGGATTTATCATCACCGTACCCGGCGGATATGGTGGCATGGCGGTGACGTCGCCCATGAATGCGCGTCAGCGCGTGCTCGACGTGCTCGATCAGGGGGTCGATATCATAAAAATCTCGCAGGAAGACGGCTATAATGGGAAATCGAATTTGCCCAAACTTGACAGCGAGGAAATGTCCGCCATCATCACAACGGCGCACGAAAGAGGGACCCTCGTGTCGGCGCACATTACGCAATCGCTGTATTGGGAGATGGTGGTACAAGCCGGCGTAGATGATGTGGCCCACATAGCCTACGATCCAGCGCCGGAGCGCGTCCTCGATGCCATGATTTCAAAAAAGATCGTTCTCGTTCCCACATTCACCGTATTCAGAAACTATAATGCGCCTATCAACGTCTGCATTGACAATCTGCGACGGCTGGTACAGAAAGGCGGAACCGTGGCCCTGGGAAATGATTATGGCGGCGGTCCTGGAGAATTCGAGGATGGGATTCCCTATTACGAACTTTATTGCATGGCTGCGGCAGGAATGAGTCCAATGCAGATTATCATAGCCAGCACACGAAACGCTGCTCGAGTCTGTAACATCCAAGCCATCACCGGTACACTGGAACCTGGCAAATGCGCTGATATAATCGTAGTGAAGGAAAATCCTCTGCAAGATTTGCACCGGCTTAAAAATATCCGTCTGGTGATACACAACGGCGTCAATATCCGTGCTAAATCATAAGCACGCGTGATACATTTACATGGCTGATACCGGCTGCTGGCGGCTGTCATGCGGATAGCCTGATGCGCTCCGAACCGGTTAGTTACTGTTGCAAAATGGTTAATGAAAAAGGCGGTGAATTTTCCGTCGTTTGCCCTTTGCCAGGGGCCATGTTCTTTGAAAATCGAACGGCCTGAGCAATCAGTTTAAGGTTTCGAGCAACGATCCGCCTGCACTTTGTCATTAGGGACGACAACCTGTTTAGCTGCAAATTTCAAAAACAAGAACGTTACCTGCAGAGACAGCAAATTCATCCAACAAATCACCATTCACAAAAATGGTTGAAAAAGAGACGGTAAAGAGTTATGGACAAAATTTCTTGCATACACCAATTGAGCCATACTCCTCCTGAAAATCACATGCTTTTATTCAATACGTTGTTATGAGGTGCAAAATGAAACCTGGAAATTACTATTACCTTTTATTATTACCGGTCTTTCTGCTCACGTTTTGTGCTGAAAAAAATGAAATAACCTTTGAGAACAAATATTACAAGCTGGTGTTGAACAAACAGAACGGTGCGATCAAGTCCATTGAAAAGGATGGCAAAAATATGATTGCCAGGGGCAATGCGGAATCTGCATTGTTCGAAATTTGTTTCCGCGATCTCGACCAGCAGGGCAAAGCAGTCAGGGTAAAAAGTGACGAGGCCAAACTGTGTGAAATCAATCAAATTAAAAATCAAATTACGCTTTCATATGAAAGGTGTGCCGGATTTGATCTTTCTGCCAGGGTTACCGTTCATGTATCGAAAGACTCACCTTTTATGAAATGGAATATTGAGGTAGAGAACAATACTCCGTATTTGATGGATTATATTGATTTTCCGAATGTCGTTGTTCCAAATGATTTGACCGGTAACGGAGGCGACTCGCGTATTTTCTGGCCTGCACAGGAAGGTGTGGTGATTGAAGATATAAACATCAGGGAAAACGGCATCTTTAAATACCGGCCAATCGAATATCCAAATCTCCTGGGCTGGAATGGAGTCTACCCGTCCTCAGCACAAACACAGTTTATGGCTTATTACTCACGCGCAGGTGGATTGTATATGGCTGCGCATGACGATAACTATCATGTAAAGGGGATTGAATTCCACAAAGAGGGTGATAACGGCATCAAACTGGAATACCATCTATTTTCAACTGGTGCGGGAAAAGGAACATACAGGTTACCGTACGATTTGGTCATCGGAACTTTTGATGGCGACTGGTACGATGCCGCTGATATTTACCGCAGCTGGGTGGAAACATCCAACATCGCTTATCCTCCTAAAATCATCGACAATAAAGATTTGCCTGATTGGTATTTCGAATCACCTGTGGTTGTAACATATCCGGTAAGAGGTCACAAGGATATGGGGGATATGACGCCGAACGAGTTTTATCCCTATACCAATGCAACCGGCTGTCTTGATGATTTGAGTCAGGCTTTTGACAGCAAAATATTGGCTCTTTTGATGCACTGGGAAGGTTCGGCGCCCTGGGCACCCCCGTACGCCTGGCCACCCTATGGGGATAAAAATAATTTCAAACAATTTGTAAAACATTTACACGACAGAGGTAACTATATTGGTTTATATGCCAGTGGTATAGGTTATACATTGCAGAGTAATACCGATACCACATTTGCCAAATATGATGAATTTGAAAAACTGGGGCTTGCCAAAATAATGAAAAAAGCGCCAGACGGAGGGTTTTCGTCCATTAATGTTTGTTCAGGACCGAATGCCCAGCGTTTGGGATATGATATGTGCCCAACCAATGATTTTGTAAAGAAAGTCGTAATCGACCAGGTGACTGGAATGGTTCAGGACGGCAATGTGGATTATATCCAGTATTTCGACCAGAACCTTGGAGGCGCTTGCTATGGATGTTACAGTACCGAACACGGACACGGCTATGGCCCTGGCGTCTGGCAAAGTGAAGCCATGGCTGATATTTACACGGCTCTGATGCCCATCCTGAGATCTTTGGAACGGAAACCTTTACTGGGTTGTGAGGCCGCAGCCGCAGAGCCATTTTATCGTTACTTGTTTTTTAACGACAACCGGTCAACCATCAATCTGGGATTTGGAACTCCGGTTCCGGCCTATCAGTATTTGAACCACGAATATCTCAATGGTTTTATGGGCAACCAGAATTCTCTCGCTTACACCATTGACATCGCCTCCAGTCCGCTGAACATGTTGCAGCGTTTGGCTTATTCGTTTACAGCCGGTGATATGTTTACGGTGATCCTGCGTGGCAACGGTGATATGATTCAGGCGTGGGGAGTCTTGTGGGAGGACGATATTCCTGATCAGAAACAAATGAAAATGCTGATTAAAAATCTGAACGCATGGAGACTGAAAGCCGGTAAGGATTTTCTCGTAACCGGACGTATGATGAAACCGTTACCTTTTGAGGGTGCAAAAAATATTCCAATGGTTAGTAAAAGCGGAGGACATGTAAATTTTCCATCCATCTTTACTTCAAACTGGTCAAGCCAGGATCATCGTAATGCCCAATTATATGTGAATTACCTGCCCGAAGAACAAACGATAACCATTAATGTTGAAAACGTGCAAGATGTGAAAATATGGAACCATCCTTCTGAAAGCATGGAACCCGATGAAACAGGTAATGTGCTGAAGATAACTCTCAAACCACTGAGTGCGGTGATGGTATCCTATTCAAAATTGCACAGATAGATTGAATTATCGAATACACTTAAAGTTGGGGTAGGACCGATTGACTCTTGTACGCATCAGGTTTTACACAGGAACGAAGCAGGACCAAATTAACCCGTTACTATACAAAGCGATAACAACAAAAAAAGCTTTAAAACAAGCATTAGAATGCAAAAATTACCCTGTAGTTTGCATTCTAACGGAATAAAAGCTGCCACGTGTGAATCCGCCTTTGCCTGGTTTTTGCCGGCTGATCACCAAATACCTGAAACGAGAAATAGTATCCCGCAAAAAGCACTGTCACGAGCAAAGGCAGAAAGACACGAGCGACGGTTAACACGATGTATCTCATGGATCCGTACCTGGCGATAGCTCGGCACCCTGATGACCAGCTAAAGCCGGAGCTGATTTGAAGGAGTGGAATGCCTCCATCGAACTGCTGCAGTTGCTTAGAATTCATTTTTTACGGCTAAAAAATTGAATCCAAGAGCCTTTTGGGCGCTAAAAATATTTCAAGACTGTTACAAACAATTAGTTGATCTGGTCCGACCCCTCCTTGACCCGATCATCCGTTTTCTGACACGACAATGATGTGATCATTTTCGCTAAAAACAATCTGGTCGCTTTTTAGCGGATTCACCACCACACCAAACCCCTTTTGCGGATTTTCCGCCAACGATTGCAAACGATAGCCGATAGCGGTTTCGCCGCGTCGCCGAGCCGCTTCCATGACGGTGTAAAAATTCAGCGTCACGCCATAGGCCACATAATCGCCGGCCGATTTCAGATAAATTTCCGATCCTTCCGGATCGAATAGGTCGGTGAAAACGGCATTCAATTTCTTATTTTCAGAGATCTGTGCCATCATCAGGCTGATCAGGCGATCGCTGACGATAAAATCATCCGCCCTGGTCACCTGGGCCAGATCGCGGTTGCGCAGATCGAGCATCTCGGAAACAATCGACAAATTCACTTTTTGTTTATCCGCTATATCGCGCAGATGCAACAAGGTAATCAAGGTCCGTGCATCAGCTTCCTGCTCGGACATGGCATCGGAATTGGCCAGTACGATGATATGATCAAAATGGCTGACTTTGAGGTCATCCAGCGTTCGCCGATCGGTCGTGTCTCCTGTGACAAACGTTACGGTTTGCTTTTGCAGGTCCGAACACAGGTGGGTCAGCTCGGTTTCGCCATGTTCATATTGGGCCATGACTACCGTTTTTGAACCGGAAGCCACATAATTATCCAGTTCGTTGATGATCGTCGGCACTCGCCAGTTCCAGCCGAGAATCAACAGCTGCTCAGCCACCGGAACCGTGGCCGGGTGCGCAACAAGGGCTTTTTCGTTTACCGGAGAGGTGCTTTTGAGAGCAAGATGGATGGAATCATCGTCCTCAGAGATGGCTATGATTTTATCACCCTTTTCCAGCTTGGTGGTCATGGCCGGATTCAGCGCCACCATGCCGTTTTGACGGGCCAGGCCGATCACGGCGCTTTTTTCATAGGCCATCAAGGTGTCGGCATAGGTCTTGCCGAAAAGCGCCGGCTCTTCCTTGAAATAGATTTCATCACCGCCAAAATCCAGCAGTTCGTTATAGACCACCGATAGACCGGACTGCCGACAGGTCTGGGCTACGATTCTGGAAATCAGGCCGCCGACGAGAACCAGTTCCACCTCATCGCGTCCAACCATCCTGGCCACTTCTATATTTTTCGGATCGCGAATTTCCGCAACAATATGATAGGGTTCCTGGCGCCGGTCCGGACTGTTGGTAATGGCCAGGATAGTCTTGATGACATCCGCGTCCGGATTTTCTGATTCCGGTCCCAAAATGATGATCGAGCGAGCGTGGTCCAGGTTGACGATGCGCAGATCGCTGATGTCGATCATGGAACCGGTGCGGCAGACGAGTTGTGTGGAACCCCAATCCGCCACACTCGCCTTGAGGGCGTCCTCCATCTCGACCTTGTCCTTTTCACCCATTACGGCGATGCAGGCCCGCTTCTGGTTGCTGTTGGCCTCCACCAACTCTGCGATGAGCGAAAAAATCAATGGCGACCATCCCAGGATAACGGTGTGATTTTTTTCCATCACCAGCGAACGGCCCTTGCGAAGGTTCTCCAGTTTGCTGGTGATGCCGCTGGTCAGCACACCGATCAGGGTGCTGGTGATAAAGATGCCGCCCATCGTCACCACAAACATTAAAAACCGGAACGACCAGCCGTTATCGCCGGCCAGATTGCCGGCGTCCATGGCACGCATGAGGTTGCCCCAGAGCGCTTCGCCAAAATCCAGCGACTCTTCCCCCTGCGGAAATGTTTTGGTGCCCACCACCACCACAGCCGCCAGCACAATGATAAGAAGCGACAGCAGCGCCAGGCCTGCGATCAGGGCCGGCGTGCCTCTGGACATAAAATTATCAAAGCGGTATCTAAGGCGGTTTTTCCAATTAAACGCAGTCATGCCTTCCTGCCTTTCCCGTTGTAATCCGTCTAATCATACCCATGCATGCTGAAAAAAATACCTGCCTCAAAAGGCATTAAAGTTTATCTTTGAATTTCAAATCCAGCTGCAGCCTGTACATCCGCGGCTAGGACATCATTTCCCTGGAAATGGCGAGATTAGCGAGGCGGTCCGCCCGCTGGTTCTCGCTGCGAGGTATGTTCTCGATGACAAAACTCTGGAATCCGGTTTTGGCGTCCGCCACTGAAAAATAGAGCGGCAGCAGCTGTTTGTTCTTTACCTGGTACTCGCCGTTGACCTGGCGGGCGAGCAGTTCACTATCGGTTTTGATCACGATGTGCCGATACTTTTGTGCGCTCGCAATTTTCAACGCCGCCAGCAGCGCTCTGTATTCAGCGACGTTGTTAGTCTGTTCGCCGATGTATTCGTAATGCTCCTGTAACACTTCGCCGTCCTCGTTGCTGACCACTATGCCGATGCCGGCCGGCCCGGGATTGCCTTTGCTGCCGCCGTCGATGTTGAAAACAAACACCTCCTCTTCCATCGGTTGCAGCCGTTTTTCCATAGCGGAACAGAACGACTGCCATTGCTCCTCGCTGATACCCAGTCTGGCAGCATCCAGCAGCTCTTTGATGCGATAAAAAATATCCCTGTCGGTCATAGGATCCCTTGTCTGTCATATACGATATGGCCACCCACCACCGTGGTCTGGACCCGGCTGTGCAGAATGGCTTGAGGTGAACGATAGAGAAAATCCGGCTCCAGCATAATAAAATCGGCATAATAGCCCGGCTTCAGGCGTCCCTTGCTCGAGGCCAGGCCTTCGGCCCAGGCCGATCCCTCGGTGTAAAGTTCGATCGCCTGCACCAGCGAAATGATTTCCTGGGCTTGCCAGCCGCCGGCCGGGCCTCCCTCCGGCAACTCGCGACATAACGCTGCATACAGAGTCAGCATCGGGTCCAGCGGTTCGACGGTCCAGTCTGTGCCGCAGGCTACATGAATGCCGTGTTGCAGGAAGGAACGCAGCCGGTACGCCGTGTGCACACGCGATCCGATGCGATGTTCGATCCAGCGCATGTCATCGATGGCATGGGACGGTTGCACCGAAGCGACCAGTTGCAGTTCGCGAAAGCGATGCAGGTCTTGCGCTCGCACCATTTGCGCATGCTCAATACGATGCCGGTGCGAACCCATGCCGTTGCTTTCCCTGGCCTGTTCATACGCTTTTAAGGTCAGGTCCACGGCGCGATCGCCGATGGCGTGAACAGCCAGTTGCCAGTTCATGCGATCCAATGCCGCCACCATCTCTTCCAGAATCGGCTGCTCGTGAATGGCCAGGCCGCAGCTATCAGGGCTATCCAGGTACGGCTCGAACAGCAGCGCTGTGCTGGCGCCGAACGATCCGTCGACGAACAGCTTGGCCGTATGGCGGCGGAAAAACGGGGAGTGGCATTGGGCCACATCAGCCACTCTTTTTACATCATCGGGATGAGCGACCGACTGCCACACCGACATTCGGACCGTCGATTTCTTCTCTTCGGCCAGGCGCTGGAAGATCATCTGATCGTCTTCCCTGCACTCGCCCTGCACCGAAGTTATCCCGAGGCCGGCCGCATGCCGCATCGCCGCCAGGGCCGCCGCTTCTTTTTCCTCCGCCGAGTCGGCAGGGATCACACGCTGGACGAGACGTTGGGCTTCATCCCGCAAAATGCCTGTGGGCTCCCCTGTGGCCGCATCCCGATCGATCGTGCCGCCGGCAGGCGACAGGGTGTGCCGATCGATGCCGGCCAGTGCCAGAGCCAGAGAATTGGCGCAGGCCACATGCCAATCCAGCCGCAATATAAATACCGGGTGGTCGGACACGGCGCTGTCCAGCAGCGCTTTGCCCGGCAGTCGCCGCGACGGCCATTTTTCATGATCCCAATAGCCGCCGGTGATCCAGGCGCCCGGCGGCAAGGTTCGGGCTTTTTCGCCGAGCCGTCGGACAAGTTCTTCTTCGTCCTGCGCATCACGCAGATCGACGCCCTGCAGGGAAAAACCGCCCTCCATAAAATGGACATGGCTGTCGTTAAAACCGGGCAGGACCAGACAGCCCTTCATATCAAAAACGGCCGTTTCGCGGGTGGCGAGAGACAGCATCTCCTGGTTCGACCCCAGGCTGTGGATTCTGCCGTTGCAGACGGCCATGGCCTGGACATGCGCATAGGCATCCCAGAGTGTACCATTGATCCAGACGCTATCCATACATCAGCGGCAGGTCAAGAGTTGGGTAATGCCAAAGGTGAGAGCGGCCAGCACGACCATGATCAAAACCGACACCACCGTAAAGGGTGTGGCTTTTTCTTCCGGGCACTCCATAAGCAGCGGCAGCCCGGTTCTAAACAGATAGATGCCGTAAAAGCCCAAAACCGAAAGCGAGGCAAAGGTAGGAAAGATAAAAAAAACAGAGGCCAGCAGCGGTGCCGTGCTGCTGTATGCCACCAGTCGAAAGGCACGCGTCTCATGGGGCGTTATGGCAAACTCGATCGTCACCGAGTTGATGATAAACGCAGCCAGGACGATGGCGACAAAAATGAGGATATAAAAAGCAATGGCGGCGATGAGGCCGGGAATCAGCGGCATGCGCGGGCTGGAAAAAAACAGCTGTCCGATAAAATAACTGACCGGCGGAACCGCCGCCACGTATATCAGATAGCTGCGAACCAGTTCAGTCGTGTCGACATCCTCATCACGAATGATCTGCCAGGCTTGCTTCGGTTCGAGCAGCAGCAATCGAATGCGTTCAATGACAAGCTCCATCAGGACTCCATATGTTTACAATTCTACCCCCGGTCATCCACATGCTGAAACTCTAATCCGGCTTTTCATGTTGCGCGGAAAAAATTCGCAAACCTTGGCCAGGCCATCAGGCGCCTACCCAGACGTTTTCGCGCCCCACTTTGTCGCGCAGCGCGTCGAGCAATTTCAGGCTCGGCTTGACCTTGATGGAACGGGAACGGAGGAAATAATCGCCGTTATCGCCGGTCTGCAGGCGAAAATAGACCGGAACCGTACCGGTGTGATGTTCAAGTATGGATTTGATATCGTGGAGCACCTCGGCGGTCGTTTTCGGCAGAGACATCACCACGCAGAGACTCTTGGTAAACCGGGAACGCGCGTCATCGAGCGCAATGACCTCATCCACGAGAATTTTGGCGGCATCGCCCTCCCGGGTATTGAGTTTGCCGATCACCATGACCACGGCGTCTTTTTGAATGTTGGTGCGGCATTTTTCATAGGCATCGGCGAACGCAAGGGCTTCCATGCTGCCGGTAAAGTCCTCCAGCTTGAAAAAGGCCATGGGCCGTTTTTGCCGGTCCATGTGGTTCTTCAGATCGCTGATCAGGCCGGCGATGCGAACCGGCGAACCGTCGCGCAGGCCGGCTGCGCCCTCAATGGCAACGGTGGAAAAGGTACGCACCTCATCGCGAAAACGATCCAGAGGATGGGCCGAGAGATAAAAACCGAGGATTGCCTTCTCCCTGTTCAAAACATCGGCCGGCGGCCATTCGTCGATCATGGGCAGAGGCGGAATGGCCGGCGCCAGGGTGCTGTCCCCTTCCATATCGAACATGCTGGTCTGACCGCTCTCCTCCTGGCTTTGCACTTTTTGGGCGAAATCCACAGCGGTCTCCACAGCCGCATAGAGCTGCGCGCGGTGGCCCTGCAGGCTCGACATGGCCCCGGCTTCGATCAGACTTTCCAGGACCTTTTTGTTGATGGCGCGCAGGTCCACGTTCAGCAGAAGGTCGTACAGGGTGGTGAACCGGCCCACCCTCTTGCGGGCCTCGACGATGGCTTCGATGGAGGCGCGGCCCACGTTCTTGACGGCGCCGAGCCCGAAGCGGATGCCGCTGGTCGTGACCACAAAATCGGCAAAGCTCTCGTTGACATCCGGCGGCAGCACTTTGAGCCCCATGCGCCGGCACTCTTCTAAAAACGTGGTAACGCGATCCGAGTTGCCCATTTCGCTCGAGATCGTCGCGGCCATGAATTCGGCCGGATAATAGGCTTTGAGATATCCGGTCTGATACGCCACCAGCGAATAACAGGCGGCGTGCGATTTGTTAAAGCCGTAGCCGGCGAATTTTTCCATGTTGTCGAAAATTTCGCCCGCCACTTTATCCGGCACGCCCTTGAGCTTGGCGCCTTGGACGAACTTTATGCGCTGCTCCGCCATGATCTCTTTGTTCTTTTTACCCATGGCGCGACGCAGCAGATCCGAGCCGCCCATGGTAAAGCCGGCCACATCCACCGCCATGCGCATGACCTGTTCCTGGTAGACGGCCACGCCGTACGTCTCCTTCAGGATCGGCTCCAGCAGGGGGTGCATGTACCTGATCGAGGACGGATCCTTCTTGCCGCGAATAAAATCATCGATCATGTCCATCGGACCGGGCCGATAGAGGGCGTTCATGGCGACCAGGTCTTCCAGGCACGTCGGTTGCAGTTTTTTCAGATATTCCTGCATGCCCGAACTTTCGAACTGGAACAGGGCGATGGTTTCGCCGTTGGCAAACAGCTTATACACCCGGGCGTCGTTGAGCGGGATGTTTTCAATATTAAAATCAGGATCATGGTTGGCACGGATGGCGTTCACCGTTTTCTGAATGACGGTCAGGGTGCGCAAACCCAAAAAGTCCATTTTGAGAAGGCCCACGCTCTCCAGCGACTTCATGTCGTACTGGGTGGTGATGTCGCCTTCCTTGGTCTTGTACAACGGTACGTAGGTGGGCAGCTCGCCGGGTGCGATCACCACGCCGGCGGCATGGGTCGAAGCGTGTCGCGCCAGGCCTTCCAGCACCCGCGAATACTGCATCAGACGACGGTGCATGTCGTCCTTTTTCTCCAACTGCTGCAGCTCCGGCACCGTGCTGATGGCTTCTTCCAATTTGATGTTGAGCGTAGTCGGCACCAGCTTGGCGATGCGATCGACATCGCTGTAACTCATTTTCAGGACACGGCCCACATCACGGATGACCGCACGCGCCGCCATGGTCCCAAAGGTGATGATCTGACAGACGTTGTTGTAGCCGTACTTTTCCTTGACGTAGCGGATCACCTCTTCGCGACGCTCATAGCAGAAATCGATATCGATATCGGGCATGGAGACGCGTTCGGGATTAAGAAAACGCTCAAAGAGCAGGTCGTAGCGTATGGGATCGAGGTTGGTGATAGCCAAACAGTAGGCCACCAGACTGCCGGCCGCCGAACCGCGGCCCGGGCCTACCGGAATATCCTGGCTGCGCGCATACTGGATGAAATCAGCGGTGATGAGAAAGTAGCCGGCATAACCCATTTTTCGAATAACATCCAGTTCGAGCCGCAGGCGCTGTTCCAGTTCCGGCGTGATTGCAGGATAGCGCTGCCGCATGCCTTCGTTAGCCAGCTTTTCCAGATAGTCGTCAAGAGAAACCGGGCCTTCGGATTCGGGTGTGGTAAAGACCGGCAGGTGCAAAACGTCAAAGGGCATTTCCAGGTGGCATTTGTCCGCCACCTCAAGCGTATGAGCGAGCAGTTCAGGATGGCCGGGGAAAAGTGCGGCCATCTCTTCTGCGCTCTTGAAATAGAGTTCGCTGGTGTTATAACGCATGCGGGTCGGATCGTCATAGTCTTTGCCGGTCTGCAGGCAAAGCAGCACGTCGTGCGCTTCCGAATGTTCCCGCTTTAGATAATGAATGTCGTTGGTCGCCACCGCCTTGACGCCGGTTTCCTGGGCCAGCTCCAGCAAGCCGATGCGGGCTTTTTCCTCATCGCCGATGCCGTGATTCTGCACCTCCAGGTAGAAATCATCGCCAAAGATATCGAGATAGCTCTGCAGGGCCAACCGCGCCTTTTCCTTGTTCTCGCGCACGAATCGTGACGCCACCTCCCCTTTCAGGCAGGCGCTGAGGGCGACCAGTCCCTCATGATGTTCGGCCAGGAGCGTTTTGTCGATGCGGGGTTTGTAATAAAAGCCCTCGGTATAACCGGCCGACACCAGCTTCATCAGGTTTTTATAGCCCTCATAGCTCATGCACAGCAGTACCAGATGAAAGGAAGTGCCCATGCCGCTGCCATCGGATTGCTTGTCATGTCGACTCGCCGGGGCTACATACACCTCGCAACCGATCAGCGGTTTGATGCCGGACTTGCCACATTTTTTGTAAAACTCTACCGCACCGTGCAAATTGCCATGATCGGTGAGCGCCAGGGCCGGCATGCCGAACTCTTTGGCGGTTCGAACCAGGTCGTCGATCCGGCAGGCGCCATCGAGCAGACTGTAATGGGAATGATTGTGTAAATGGACGAACGAACTCACAAGACTCTCTGAAAGTTTAAGATCGATACGGCAGATGAATTGAGGGTTGGCAAGCGGCATGGAACTCTGCGACGGACGTGGCCCATGGTGGTCAGCCTCGCACAGACGCATGCAGAGCCGATACGGCAGGCCTGTCCACCTTCCGATGCGTCGCCCCGCGCAGGGGCGACGGACACGGTTTCCTTCAGGAGACGATCGCTGCGGTGAACGCCGGCACCGCGTTCGGCGGCGATGCCAGCGATGCCGTCAAGGTAACGACGATCTAGATGTCCCGGTAATATCGGCGTGCCACGTGAGCGTACTCGCTGTTGGCGTAATTATTCAAAAACGTCTCAAACGCTTTCTGCGCTTTGTCCTTCTGTCCGCTCCGGGTGTACGCCAGGCCGATCATCAGCTGGGCGTCGTCGTATTTGTCGGTCATGGAATAGGCGAACACTTTTTCAAATTCCATCACCGCCTGCTGATACTCTTTTAAGCCAAAGTAGCTCTCGCCGATCCAGTATTGACAGTTGTCCGCCAGCACGTTGTCCGGATCTTTTTCCAGAATTTTGCTGAACGCATCGATGGCGTCGCGGTACTTGAACTGTTCGAACAGAGTGCGGGCCGCTTCATATTCGGGGCTGGTGGTGCCGCCGCCGCCGCTCGTGCGCTGCCGGAGGCCCGACCGGCCGGAGGACGATATGCCGCTGGTTGCCTGTGCCGGTTTGGCCGAAGCCAGTTTGGCTTCCAGATCCTGCAGACGGGCGTTGCGATTGTCCAGGATGCGACGCAGGCTGTCCACCGTGGAACTGCGGGTCTCTAATGTTTTTTCCAGCCGGTCCACGTCATTTTTCAGGCGGGTGAACATTTCCGCTGAAATACCGAGATTGTCCGAAGTCGTTTTGGGCGTGCTCTCCAGCCCTTTGCCGGCTTGTTCGTCCGCGTCCGCACTTTTTTCGCTTGACTTGTCCTTTTCCGCCTGCAGCAAGGCCATCACATCGTCCTGCGGCTGGGTGGTAACATCCATATCCTTGGACGGTTTGGTGGCGGTGGAATCTTCGGTCAAATCCAGCAGCTGCAACAGCTCCTGCTTGAACTGATCGTCATCTTGCGCCAAATCATTACCATTGGCCGTTTGTGCGGCACGTTTTTGTGCGCACACAAGAAAAAGGCCAACCAGGATGATCAACATGGCCAACAGGACCATCCATGCCGAACGAGACAGCTTGTACATAGCACCCTCACTTATAATAGTTGCCTGACCAGGACGCCGCTATAGTTGTATTGAACCGCTTCTGTATTCCACTCTTCTTATGAGGATTCTGCTTACTCTGCTTCTGCAACCAACTCTCGTGCACTTTGACGCGATGCGTCCGTCACTTGTTCTCCACCAAACAGGCGGGCAATCTGGTCGATGCGTTG
Source organism: uncultured Cytophagia bacterium (assembly GCA_964541895.1). Classification (GTDB taxonomy): domain Bacteria; phylum Zhuqueibacterota; class Zhuqueibacteria; order Residuimicrobiales; family Residuimicrobiaceae; genus CAZISM01. Next base: position 11,718 of record CAZISM010000045.1, on the reverse strand, counting down.
CGACTCTGACAGCCGGCTGATCGTGGTGCGTGTCGACGTATCGTCCGCCGTTTTTTCCACCAGATAATGATGATGGGCCATGCCGGCTATCTGGGGCAAATGGGTAATGCACAGAATTTGATGGCGCTTCGACAACCGCCGCAGGCTTTTGCCAACGGCCAGAGCGATGCGACCGGAGATGCCAATATCAATTTCATCAAAGACCAGCACCGGCACCCGGTCCACTTCTGCCAGCAACGTTTTCAGTGCCAGCATAACACGGGAAATCTCGCCGCCGGAAGCAATCGCAGACAGGGATTTGAATCCCTCGCCCGGATTGGTCGCCATCATAAACTCTATCTGCTCCAGACCATTGGCAGTGACGCGAACAGTCTTGCCGTCCACGCGCACGAACGGTTCGGAGGTGGTTTCCATTCGATGCAGCGCCACATCAAATTTCGCTTTTTCCATGCCCAGAGGCACCAGCAGGCTCATGACCTGACTGTTGAACCTGGCCACCGATTCGGATCGGCGTCGCGAGATCTCGCTGCACAACCGGCCCACCTGTTCGCGCTGCTTCTCCAGCTCTTCCCGCAACGCTGCCAGCCGTTCATCGAGATTGTCCACCAGATCGAGTTCCTGGCGGATTTTTACTCTCTGCTCCAGAACATGGTCCAGATCGCCGCTGAATTTTTTCTTCAAACCAGCCAGGCTGGACATGCGCACGCGGATCTTTTCCAGTCGATCCGGATCAAAGGTGATACCTTCGTGATAACTGCGCAAACCGGCTGACAACTCATCCACCAGGATACGCGCGTTCTGGCATTCATCGGCCATGGCCTGAAAGCGGGGATCGATTTGCGCCAGCTCTGCAAGCGTGGAGGCCGCTGTCGCCAATCCTTCGGACACCGAGCCTTCGGATTCATAGAGATTTTGAAAGAGCGCCTGGGTTTTCTCAAAGATCACCTCGGCGTGCTTCAGGATGTGTTCTTCCTGCTTCAGCTCCTCATCCTCGCCCGCCAGCGGATTCACCGCATCGATCTCGCCGAGCTGGTAGTGCAGATAATCACGTTTTTGCCGCGCTTCCGCTGCCCGTTGCTGCAGGCTCTGCTGTTCATGCAACAGGGCGGTAAAAGCCGACAACGAACGGCTCAACGTCTCGAGCCGCCCATTCAGGTCGAGAAAGGCGTCGAGATATTGACCATGATGAACCGGCTGCAGCAAAAGCTGATGTTCGTGCTGGCCATGCAAATCCACCAGCAGGTTGCCCAGCGCTTCCAGAACCGCTACCGGCACAGGCTGATCGTTGACAAAACAGCGCCCTTTGCCGCCGCTCGATACCTCCCTGCGCAAGGTCAGGCCCTCGGAGTGGTCGTCGATTTCATGGGCCTGCAAAAACTCACTCACCGCGGCCAGCCCGGCCAGATCGAATTCCCCCTCGATAACGGCCTTGTCCGCTCCGCTGCGAACCACATCCTTGCTCAGCCGCTCGCCGAGCAAACCACCCAACGCTCCAATTAAAATGGACTTACCGGCTCCGGTTTCACCGGTGATGATATTGAGCCCGGTCTGAAACTCGATCGTGAGCTCGTCTAAAAGAACAAAATTTTTTATATAGAGCGTCTTCAGCATCTGTCGGTCGTCTTAGGGAGAAACCAGGAATATATCAAGTTAAATTAAAGGAATGTAAACAAATTAGCAAGAGTTTTTTCATGCAATTTTGCATGCGGTCATTGGACCGGATGAACGATACCCCGTGGAAAAAAACTCGCGGCGCAGCCTGGATATAAACCAGCAAGGCGTTACGGCCGGATCACAGCCACTTTGCCGGTCTTGCTCATGCCGCTTTCCGTAGTGATCAGAAACAGATAAATACCACCGGCCACATATTCGCCCCGATCGTTGCGCCCGTCCCAGCTTGCGCGCGAGCCCAGGATTTTTTCCGCCGCCACATAGCGGACCAGCAGACCTTCCGGAGTATAGATGCGCAGGGAAGATTTTTCCGCCAGGTTGTCGATGTGGAACAGGGCGGTGGATCCGGTCAAGACAAACGGATTGGGGTAGCCGGTCACCAGCGAGAGATCGCCGGCCGGCTTGGTGTAGGGCGTTTCCAGGCGGGACAAGCCGTTGGTGGTGCCGATGTACACATAGCCGTATTTTTCATCAAAGGCAAAGCAGGTCACATAGTCCGATACCAGCGGACTGTTGGAGGTGGAATAGTGCTGGCGGGTAAAGCCATCCGCTTCCAGAACCGTGAGCCCGCCCACCGTGCCGATCCATTTATTGTTGCGCACATCCACAGAGATGACGTTGACGTTATCGTTGATGATGGAAAAATTCGGACGTTTGGCGTTGCCGGAGTACCAGTACTGCAATCCATCCGGTGTGGCGATCCAGAGCAGGCCGTCCAGATCACCTGCCAGACTGTTGATCTGCAGCGAAATCAGATCGTCTTCACTGCCAAGCCCCTGGCTGAGATCGTCGTCTCGTTTGTCGAACGGTGTGCTCTTGTCATCGAGCACGCTGATGCCCGAATTTTCAGTGCCGATCCACTTGCGGCCTTTGTCGTCGATCGTCAGCGCGGTTACATAATTGGAGCGAATGCCCTCCAGCGTGGAAAAATACTGCCAGTTGTCCAGCGAATCCACCACCGCCAGAACCCGTTGATCGGCCGCCTGCCGGTTTAAAATCCAGATTCGCCCCTGGCGATCCTTGACGAGTTTATTGACCACCACATAATTGGCATCGCCGACAATGCCCGCCAGGCGTTTGTTTTTCGAATTGAGGTAAGAGATCTTGTAGGTGTCCTGGCTGGCGGTAAAAACGGCCACGCCGCCGCCCCAACTGCCGGCCCAGGTCCGATTGCGGTCATCGACCACCACATCACGGTAATCGTTGGCGGCCAGTTTGCCGTTGTTGTTCGACCACGTTTGCCAGGTTTTGCCGTCAAACCGGGAGACGCCGCCGCTGGGCGATGTGGTCCAGAGGTTGCCGGCGCGATCGAACGCCAGACCGCTGAATTTGTTGTCTGCCGGGCCGTTGGGCTCAATGATGGTCCAGGTGGCATCACCGGACTTCCAATATCCGAACCCGGTGTTGCGGATAGCCAGCCAGATGGCGTTTTGGCTGTCTACAGCTGCCCGCTGCGCAGTGTTGATCCAGTTGGCGAGTCGGCTCCAGGCTCCGGCCGCGGTGCGGACCCAGACGCCGTCACCGGTGACCGCCAGCAGTTTATTCTGCCAGAGGCCGAGATCGCTGATGGCGAAATCCTTCAGCTCCGGCGTGCTCCAGCCGCTGCCGTCATACACCGAAAGGCCGGCTTTTGTGGCAATAAAAACTTTGTTATCAAATGGCTGTATCGCAAAGGTTTCATCCTGGGAAAGGCCGTTCGCCGTCGAAAAGGCAGTCCAGGCGCTGGGCGCGATCAGGTTGGGAAAATCCAGGCTGGCACGGCGGACGCCATTGCGCAAGGCCGCCCATATTGTCCGCTGCACGATGGCGACGCGGCGCACGTCGCCGATTTTATAGGTCTCTTTGACCTCCCAGCGACGGCTGTCGTACAGGCTGATACCGATGGAAAGGGATACAAAGATCGAATCGCCGAAGGCGTGCAGATCCTGAATCACATAGCCGTGATAGTCGGATTTCAGCGTCCAGCGATCCTGTTGCGGTGAATAAATATTCAGGTCGCCGTTGCCGAGCCCGGCCCAGATACGGCCGCGCTGATCCATGGTGATCGCCACCACATCGTTGACCGAAAGGCCTTCGGAATTGGTAAAGGCCCGCGAGGTTCCGCGCAAGACGTTATAGCGAACCACGCCACCCTCGGTGGCCGCCCACAGAAGGCTGTCCCGGCATACCAGCTGGCGAACGTCTTTGGTGCTGGTGTAGGTCTTCCAGTCCCCCACCGCCGCCCGCAACCATTGCACGGTCAAAAGAAACAAAAAGCCGATATGGATCACGCGCCTGTTCATAATCGTCACGTATTTAGTTTGTCAAACAGATCAGCCATTTCAATGGCGGACATGGCCGCATCCCAGCCCTTGTTGCCGGCCTTGGTGCCGGCCCGTTCCAGCGCCTGTTCCAGCGTATCCGGCGTGATGACGCCATAGGCGATGGGGATCGTATGCTCCAATCCCACCTGGGCGATGCCCTTGGTCACTTCGGCCGCGATGTATTCAAAGTGCGGCGTCGCGCCGCGAATGACGGCGCCAAGACAGATGAGCGCGTCATATTTTTTTGTGACCGCCATTTTTTTGGTGGCCACCGGAATCTCGAAAGAGCCGGGCACCCAGGCGATTTCGATTTGATCCGTATCGGCGCCATGCCGGACCAGGCAATCAAGACAACCTTCCAGCAGCTTGCGACAGATCAGTTCGTTGAATCGACTGACGACGATTCCGAACCGTTTCCCGGAAGCCGATAACCGGCCTTCAATAGTTTTTGCCATATAAATCTATTCCTTAAACTAGTGAGCAGACTAAAAGTTTCCCCGAACGGCCTCGCCTATTTCTCGGTATCTTGCAGCAGGATCAGATGCCCCATCTTGTCCCGCTTGGTCTCCAGGTAAAACGAGTTCACCTCATTGGGTTTGACTTCCACCGGCACGCGTTCGATCACCTGCAGGCCATATCCTTCCAGGCCGATGATCTTTTTCGGATTGTTGGTCAACAGTCGGATCTTGCGCACGCCCAGCTCCCACAGGATCTGGGCGCCGATGCCGTAATCTCTCAGATCGGCCTGGTAGCCCAGAGCTTCATTCGCTTCGACGGTATCCTTGCCCGTATCCTGAATGGCATAGGCCAGAATCTTGTTGGCCAGGCCGATGCCGCGCCCCTCCTGTCGCATGTACAAAAAGACGCCGCAGCCGGCCGCTTCGATCTGGTGCAGCGCCAGATCCAGTTGTTCCCCGCAATCACATCGCAGCGATCCGAACACATCGCCGGTGAGACATTGCGAATGAACACGGACCAGCACCGGCGCATCGGTGCGGACGTTGCCTTTCACCAGGGCCACGTGATGATGCTCGTCGACGTCGCTCTTGAAAATAAACAATTCGAACTGGCCGAAACGGGTCGGAAAATTGGCCCGGGCGATCGTATGCACCAGGGTTTCGTTCTGGCGGCGATACTCGATCAGAGAACGCACGGTGATGATGCGCAGGCCGTGTTGTTTGGCCAGTTGCATCAGCACCGGCAGGCGCGCCATGGTGCCGTCCTCGTCCATGATCTCGCACAACACGCCCCCCATCGCTTTGCCGGCAAAACGGGCAAGATCCACCACCGCTTCGGTATGACCGGCGCGGCGCAGCACGCCGCCGCCGCGCGCGGCGATGGGAAAAATATGGCCGGGCTTGGCGAAATCCGCTGCGGTGGTCTGTGGGTCGATGAGCGCCCGGATCGTGGCCGCACGGTCGGCGGCCGAGATACCGGTGGAGACGCCGTGACGATAGTCAACCGACACGGTGAACGCCGTTCCCAGCAGCGCGGTGTTGCGCGGTACCATGGCGTGGATATCGAGCTCTTCCAGTCGCGATTCCGGCAGCGCCGCACAGACCAGCCCGCGACCGTATTTGGTCATGAAATTTATGCTTTCCGGAGTGACGCTCTCCGCCAGTTGGATGAAATCTCCTTCGTTTTCCCGGTCTTCATCGTCAACGACGATGATGATCTTGCCCGACTGGAGATCGTGCAGGGCATCCGCGATGGTATCGAATACAAACATGTGTTCTGAATTCATTTTCATGTGTCGCTATAAATCCGGTTATGGAATGGATGGTTAAAAGCCCCACTTGTTCAATTGATCCATGGAGATGGCATCGTCGGATGATGAACGATGCAGGTATCGATGGACATACTTGCCGAGAATATCGGTTTCAATGTTGACCACATCGCCCTTTTTTTTACGGCCCAACGTGGTGGAACGGGCGGTGTGTGGAATCACGGCGATCGCCACCTCGTGGTCGGCGAGACGGGCGATGGTCAAGCTGACACCGTCGATGGCGATGGAACCTTTTTCGACGCACAGCGCCGCGATCTCGGCCTCCAGGGCGATTCGCAGCCACAGACCCGGATCGCGCAAGGCGATCTCGATGATGCGGCCGGTGCCGTCCACATGGCCCTGCACAAAATGGCCGCCGATGCGGCTGGTCGGCAACAGGGACCGCTCCAGATTGACCGCGTCTCCGGGAGCGCGCAACGCCAGCGTCGATCGCTGTACGGTCTCTTCCACCGCGTCCACGGCAAACTCACGACTGCCGAGGGCCACTACGGTCAGACAGACGCCGTCGACCGCGACGCTGTCGCCGATCGCCAGGCCGTCCATGACCGTTTGCGCCTGAATGGTGATGCGCAACCCTTTCTGCGCCGTCGTAATGTGGTGCAGGCGCCCGACTTCTTCAACGAGTCCGCTAAACATGATTTACCAGCTGTAAACAATTTTGCCCGTGACCAGAATATCTTCGCCCAAATGGCGCATGCGAACCTGGTCCAGTTCCAGGGCGGAGTTGATATTGCGTATGCCAAGATCACCAATAGCGTCGATGCCGCTGCCGAGAATTTTCGGTGCAATGAACAGCACCATGCGCTCGGCCATTTTACGCTTCAGACACTCGGTATGCACCGTGCTGCCGCCTTCAACGAGAACGGAGGTGATGCCCATCTCGGCCAGTTTTTTCCAGAGATGCTCCAGACTCACCCATCCTCTTGCGTCCTCCGGAACCACCAGGACCTGTGCGCCCCGTTCCTTGATGCGGGCGATCTTTTCCCTGGAAGCGGCCGCGGTGGAGACGATGATTGTGGAAAATGGTGCATCATCAGACAGGATAAGGGCATCCAGGGGAACCCGCAACTGGCTGTCAAGAATGATTCTGCGGGGAGAGCGGCCACGCACATGACGGACGCTGAGTTGCGGATCATCCGCCAGCACCGTACCGATGCCGACGAGAACTGCATCATGTCGCCGGCGCAGGCGATGGGAAATCACCCGTGAATCTTCGGAGGTGATCCATTTGGAATGACCGGTGCTGGTGGCGATGCGGCCATCGAGGGTTTGCGCCATTTTGAGCGTCACCAGCGGCTTGCCGGTCGTGATGAAATGAAAATAGCTTTCATTCAGCTGATAGCAGGCTTCTTCCAGTACGCCGGCGCTGACCTCGATACCCTTTGATTTTAGCATCTGGATTCCTTTGCCGTTCACTTTCGGATTGGGATCCTTGATGCCGACCACGACATGTGAGATGCCGTAATCAAAGATAGCATGTACACAGGGCGGCGTTTTCCCCTGGTGACTGCACGGCTCCAGCGTGACATAAAGCATGGCGCCGTGCGCCGCATCGCCGGCCCGGCGCAACGCATTGACCTCGGCGTGCGCCTGCCCGAACTTTTCGTGATAGCCTTCTGCAATGATGGTCTGATCCTTCACCACCACGGCTCCCACCATCGGGTTAGGGCTGACAAAGCCTCGGCCACGACGTGCGAGCTGCAGCGCTCGCTTCATAAAGTGTGCGTCGATTTCGGAAATAGGGTTGCGCCTTTGTGTAAAACTCGTTACAAATAAGCCCCAAAAGAGCTCTTTCAGGGCTAACAGGACATCCTTCACTGTGCGGTCAAGTCAACAGCCGCAAAAAACAACAATTAATTTAACCAATATAAAAAAGCAAAGCAACACATTTTTAGCCGTTGCGGGCATAACATTTTTCACGCCTCAATTATTCCGCACCGGTGCAGAAATACTACCAATTGACGCCGACGCACATTTCTATACAAAATATTGATTTTTTCGCTTGACTAAATGTCTCAGGTTTTCTAAATTGCTTTGGCATTAGAAGGAGACCCAAGAGGTCTTGGTAGGCAACTTCCTTTGCTAAGCAACATAGACTCGGTTACCAACGCTTTACGGGGGCCTTCAAATTAAAGTGTTGCCTTCCTATCAACTTTTACAACATATTATTATTTCGCTCCAGTATACAGGTGAGGTGCTGGATGTGAGGTCTGTTTTAGAGATGAGGATACGCTATGGCTGATTACAAAAACCGTAATCAATTGGATCTCATCACGTCGGCTGATGCTGTTTCCGCAAATAAACCATTACCAGATCAGAATCGTAGCAAGAAGCGCACGGGTTTAGAGTTATTGAACATCCCCAGATTCTTCACGCACCCTGAGTCACATCCTTACGATGAAATCGAATGGGAATTACGTACAGCTTCCATAACGAACGACAAAGGTGAGGTCCTCTTTGAACGACAGAACATCGAGGTACCGAAAACATGGTCGCAGACGGCTATCAACATTGTCGTCTCAAAGTATTTTCATACTCGAACCAGAAATTCAACGCCGGAGACCAGCGTCCGCCAGCTGGTGGACCGCGTTGCGAAAACACTGACCGAGTGGGGCGTCCAGGACGGCTATTTTGCTTCGGACGAGGATGCCGCCGCTTTTGAAGCGGAAATGACCCACCTGCTGGTGAACCAGAAGGCGGCGTTTAACAGCCCGGTGTGGTTCAACATGGGCGTGGAAGATCATCCGCAATGCTCCGCCTGCTTCATCAACGCGGTGCAGGATCAGATGGAGTCCATTCTGGATCTGGCCAAAACCGAAGGCATGCTCTTCAAGTTCGGCTCCGGCACGGGCACCAACTTTTCCACCCTGCGTTCTTCCAAGGAACGGCTCACCAGCGGCGGCTCCGCCTCCGGACCGGTGTCGTTCATGCGCGGCTACGACGCCTTTGCCGGCGTCATCAAGTCCGGCGGCAAAACCCGTCGCGCCGCCAAGATGGTAATTCTCAACGTCGACCACCCCGACATCGTCGAATACATCAACTGCAAGGTGGAAGAAGAAAAGAAAGCCTGGGCTCTCATCGAAATGGGCTACGACGGCTCTTTTGGCGGCGAAGCCTACAACTCGATCTTTTTCCAGAATTCCAACAACAGCGTGCGCGTCACCGACGAGTTCATGCAGGCCGTCACCGACGACAAGATCTGGCACACCCGGGCGGTGACCGACGGCAGCGTCATCGACACCTATCGGGCCCGCGACCTCATGAAACAGATGTGCAACGCCGCCCACTCGTGCGGCGATCCGGGCATTCAATTTCACACCACCATCAATGACTGGCACACCTG
>CAZISM010000045.1:0-2515 GCA_964541895.1 uncultured Cytophagia bacterium | reverse complement strand
ATGGAGAGCCTGCAGCAGGTGCAGCACAAGTATGTGCCCGACTCGCTCTGGTCGGCCGCGGAAGAGGTGTGGAACGACGCCTACGAAATGGGGTATAAATACGGCTATCGCAACGCCCAGGTCACCGTGCTGGCGCCCACCGGCACCATCGGTTTCATGATGGACTGCGATACCACCGGCATCGAACCGGACATTGCTCTGGTCAAATATAAAAAGCTGGTCGGCGGCGGCCAGATCAAACTCGTCAACAACACGGTGGCTCCGGCCCTGCGCCGCTTGGGATATCCCGAAGACCATGTCCGCGAGATCCTGCAGCATATCGAACAGAACGACACTATCGAAGGCGCGCCGTACCTGAGCCCGGAGCACCTGCAGGTGTTCGATTGCGCGTTCAAACCGGCCAACGGCGAACGCTATATCCACTATCTGGGCCACATCCGCATGATGTCGGCCGCGCAGCCGTTCCTCTCCGGCGCCATTTCCAAAACCGTGAACATGCCCAACCACAGCGCACCGGAAGAGATAGAGAGCGTCTATGAACAGGCCTGGAAACTGGGATTAAAAGCCATCGCTATTTATCGGGACGGTTCCAAACGCAGTCAGCCGCTGAACACCGGCCAGAAGAAAGAGGTCAAAGCGGCCGAAACCGGCGAAACGGTCCGCACCGCAGGTATGCGCAAACGACTTCCCGACGAACGCCGATCGCTGACGCACAAGTTCTCCATTTCCGGTCACGAAGGCTACATCACCGTCGGCGAGTACGAAGACCGCCGACCGGGTGAGATTTTCATCGTCATGGCCAAAACAGGATCTGTGGTATCAGGCCTGATGGACTCGTTCGCCACCTCCATCTCGATCGCGCTGCAGTACGGCGTGCCCCTGGAGGTGCTGGTGAACAAGTTCAGCCACACCCGTTTTGAGCCATACGGATTTACCAACAATCCGGCCATTCCCATCGCCAAGTCGGTTCTGGATTACATTTTCCGCTGGCTGGGCATCAAATATCTGAACCGCAAAGAGGCCAACGCCGAAGCCAACGAACTGGCTGAACTGGAAATGCCGCGCTATAATCCTGTGGAACAGAATACGGAAATGGAGAAGCATGTTTCTCAATTTCAATCGGATGCGCCGCCGTGCACCGAATGTGGTACCATCATGGTGCGCAACGGCGCCTGTTACAAATGCATGAACTGCGGGAGCACCAGCGGGTGCTCATGATATGATAGGTGCTGGTTCTATGTGTCGTACCAAAAAGACCCCGGTCGCTGTTTGACCGGGGTCTTTTTTTTTAATCCTTTACCCCTGTTATCCGAAACGCAAACGCATGCTGATGCCGCAACGGGCTGGTCATGAGATTGGGCAGTTCCACCGTGATGGTATTGTTTTTCGCACGCCACTTTAAATCACGATCGTATCCCAGCAAACGGATTTTCGTAGTGCTTCCCGGCTGCACGTCGCGAATGACCAGTTGATCCCCGGGATAGCCGGGTGTGATCGCATACAGATCCTGGCCTTTGCGGGTGAAAAATATCTCTTTGACCGCCATGCCCGGATCGGGCGCCACCGTCAATTTGACAATGTCGTACTTTATCATGTACTCACCGCGGTCGGCATCGCGCACCTGGCCTTTGCTCCATTGACAGGACTTTTTCCAGGTGGTGGTGCCGTAAATGGCGTCGCCGTTGATCTTGAGCCAGTCACCCATTTGCAGCAACCGCTCCTGCATAATGTCCGGAATGCGGCCATCGCCGGTCGGGCCGATGTCCAGCAGAAAATTGCCGCCGCGACTGACGATATCGATGAGCATCAGGATCAGCGATTGTGCGGTCTGATAATCGCCGACGTCTTCCGTGCGACTATAGCCGAACGAGTAGGCGATGCCGCGACACTCTTCCCACGGATGCTTGGCATCGGCCAGGCCGGAGCCGTATTCGGTGGTGTAATAGCCGCCGTGCTTGTGCCGGGTCTCTTTGCCCCAACGGTCGTCAATGACCACCTCTTCCTTGCAGGGGGATTCGTTGAACAGCCACGCCAGCAACTCTTCGCTGCGCCAGGTTTGGCTCGGATGATCCCATTCACCGTCGGAAAAGATCAGCGACGGGGCATACCTGGTCACCACATCTTTGAACTGCGGAAACATGTGCTTTTCCACAAACAGATCGACGTTAGCCGTGTAGAGCGGATTGTACCATTCGTAGAGCGAATAGTAGATGCCCATCTTGACGCTGGTCTTGCGCACCGCGGTGGTCAAATCACCGAGGAGGTCGCGCATGGGACCGGACTCGACGCTGTTCCACGGCCGGCCCCAGGAGAGATTGGCCTGCTCGTTTTTCCACAAGGTGTAGCCTTCATGATGTTTGGAGGTCAGCACGATATATTTGGCGCCGGAGCGCTCGAACACATTCGCCCATTGATCGGGATTGAACAGCTCGCAGGTGAACATGGGCACAAAATCGGCGTATTGAAAAGATGCACCGTAATTATTTTTATGAAAGTTGACATACTCGGGCTTGCC
>CAZISM010000044.1:0-39571 GCA_964541895.1 uncultured Cytophagia bacterium | reverse complement strand
TCTTAATCAAAGAAAAAATATGTATTTCCACAGATAAAAGCAATTGGTTTTTATATTATAAAGCCCGACGACTCGGCCGGGCCTATAGATAGAACCGTACTATTTTGTGAAAATCATCTTCTTGACGTCTGTGTACACACCCGCAGCCGTACGACAGATATAGACGCCGGTGGGCACCCGTTCGCCGCTGCCGGCCGGCGCGAAATCCAGACTCAAAGCCGTCACACCGCCGGTGCTCCAATAGTCGTCATACGGACCCTCCAGGTTGAGGTTGGCATAGGTTGCCCGGCGGCTAAAGGTATGGCCGCCTTTCAGCCAGGGGCCGTTTTCTATGGCTTTTGTTTCAAAGGCAGTGCCCCAGCCGAAACCGGTGCTAATGGCGCTGCTGTTGACGTCGCCGACCGCCAGATCGGTAGTGGCATCATCGCGGTAATAGACCCAGACGTTGATGCTTGCAGCCTGCTGATCTGCGATCACACCTTTGATGATCACCGAAAGAGAATCGATTCCTGACAGAGACACTTCCACCGTGCCTGCCGAGAGCGTGGTCACGGTCAGGAGCGATAAAAATCCCAACAGATGTGTCAATCCGGTTCTGTCAGACAAGATCACGTCCTCCTCCCACTAGGGAGTGTTGCTGGTTTTGCCAACATTCTCCTTGATAACGAAATAATCGGCGGCATTGATAATGCCCGACGCATCCGCATCGCCGGCGCGCAGAGCAAAGACGCCCGCTTCAATCTCTTTAGCCTCTCCGCTAAAATATTTGTCGAGCCCGGTGCTGTAATCATGGTTGGCCGCCGCGGAGCTGCTCAGGCCGATGCCGGTGCTGCTCATCGCAGCCAGATGATTGCGATGTCTGACAACGACAAAATACTCTTTTTCACCTTCCAGGGTAGCCATGCTGACCACAGCGGTGGTGCCGTCATCCGCCACCACCTGGCCGGCGTCGGAGATCTTCATCTCCAGGTCAACGGCAAAATCGCCGGCCACAGCTTCGCCGTTAGCGGACACTACAAGACGAAATTCCGCCTCACCTGCCAGAGCTCTGTGGTCGGAAGCGAAAAAAAGAACCAGGATCACCGTGACAGACGCCAGGCCGTACGCTATCATGGCATAATCCGAATGAATAATATTTATTCTACAGATTTATTCAATAAAAAACAAGAAATTTCAACTGGAGGCGCCGGCGCGATCAGGGATTCCGGTTACGATACCAGACCACATAGTCGCGGCTGGTCACCTGGCCGTCAAAATTCAAATCCGCCGGCTGGTAGCCGGCAGCACCAACCTGCGCGGCGCGGCGCCATAACAGGCCATCCTCGTCATCAATAGACTGATCTTCATTGAGATCGCCGACTTTGAGCCCCCGGCGCCCTTCCTGCAGCAGACAGCCCTGTTGCGAGGCGGCATAACATGAACTGTCGTCGGCAAAATTGTACAAACGGGCCGTGTCAGCTGCAAAATAGGCTGCAGTCGAAAGGGTGACTGCCGCATGATTGCGATGTTTGACCCGCAGTCGATAGATACCCGGCTCTGCCAACGGCACGCCCAACCACTCGTTGGTGCCGTCCATTTCCACCAGAGCCGTCTTGCCGAAGCAGAAAGGCTCTGCTGGCCGCTACCAAACCGGTTTCCGGATACAAAAACTGCAACAGCACCCAGTCTACTATGGAACCGGAAAAAACAGCGACCTGGCGCCGCGATTCGATATGGGGAGACAGAAAGGGGAAAATGTCCGCATCCCGCAGGCGGCAGCTCATGCTGTCCGCTTCCGGTTGATAGACGGCTTGTAAAAGAATGCGCACGCGCGTCGTCGCGAACGGCACCTCGCCTGCCCTGTTCGAGTTCTGCGACATATTGCCCCAGGCATCCTGGCTGCGAACCAGATAAAAGAGGTGCCGGCCGGGATCCGCCAGACGGCTTTCCTCGTCAATAATAAATGTATCGCTGGTTGCGGTCAGAAAATTGGAGCGGTTCGGCTGAAAGGTCGGAACCGAGTCGCGATAAACGAGATAGTGGATGGGTTGCTCTACGGGTTGACCGCTGCTATTAAACTGCACAGCCCGCCAGGAAATGGTGGCCGTACCGGCTGCCGTAAAGGCTGGACAGAACAGGATCAGCGCCGGCAACAGGACCCAGGCAAGATGGCAGAAAAATCTTGTTTTCATTATCGATTTACCCTTACGTCATCATCCCTTGTGCTTCCTCAGGGTAAAGTTATGATAACGTTTTTAATAATCTCATGATGTAACGCACAAAAAGTTCATCCACTATGTATACCGGCAACCAGCCGTTGCTGCGGGATCTAACCTACCGCCGCTTCCAGGATTTGAAACTGTTTATTCTCCACATCTATTTCAACCTCGATCCCCAGCGGCATCACCGGTTTATCCGCCACATGGCCGATGGAGAGACCATACAATATCGGGATCCCCAGGTTTCCCAACCGGTCGATAATAATTTCTTCCACGCTCATGGTATTGTAAAACGCAGGCTTGTATTCCGCAGGCTGGCATTTGGCGCAACGATCGAGCAGAATGGCCCTGCATGCCGTTAATTTGCCGGCTTGCAGCAACTGCGTCAACATGCGATCCACAGCATAGGGCTCTTCACCGACCTCTTCCAGAAAGAGCACCCGGTCACGCGTATCTATTTCATAGGGGGTGCCCAGGCCGCTGCATACCAAGGTCATATTGCCGCCCACCAGCCGGCCACGCACACTCCCGGTTTTGATTTCGTTGTTCAGCAACGTCGGCATGCCTGCAGGCGGATCCTGAATCAAACCGACCGGAGTCGTTTGCATGAGCGTACGCTTAAAGTAGCCGGTCGAATAGTCGTTAAAGGTGGAAAGAGCAACAGCGCCATGAAAGGTGACTATGCCGGCCATTTTATGAATGGCCAACAGCAGGCTGGTTATGTCGCTGTAGCCGATCAGGATTTTGGCGTTGCGGCGGATAGCCGCATAGTCCAGATGGGCGAGCAGACGAGGAGTGCCATAGCCGCCGCGCAGGGCGATGATAGCTTTAACCTCCGGATCAAGAAACATCTCCATCACATCCTGAGCGCGATCCCGATCTTTGCCGGCCAGATAGCCCCACTTGTCACCCAGGTGCCGTCCCTGCTTGACGCGAAAGCCCAGCTTTTCTATTGCCCGACTCGCTTCTTTGATATCAGACGGTTCGAAAACCGGACTGGCGGGTGCGATCAAACCCACCAGATCCCCCTGGCGCAAAGCCGCCGGCTTGAGCAACGGCATCGCCGTGGCAGCCGCGGAATCACCGGGTATCAGCATGGGGGCGATGGCGGCGCCCCCCATGAATTCACGACGAGTTATTTCAGCCGTATCCATCACAACGCTCCCTGTTCTGGTTTCAAATGCTTTTGCAGGAAATCATGCATATGGTACACACAATAGGCATTGACCCTGGCAGACAGATCCATCGTATGCGGCCAACCCTTTAATCGGTGATAGGCATTGGCTATGGCCAGCCGGTCCAGATGGATCTTTAAGGTATCGGACTGTGAAACGGGCACCACCTCATCTATGGTGCCATGAAAAATACAGGTCGGCGGATCATCGGCCGAAAGCCAGGCGAGCGGTGAAGCCTGCTGATAGGTCGCCGGCGCATCGCCATAGTTCGAACCGAGAAATTTGACCACCACCGAGCTGCTGACGGCAAAGGGCGTTGTCAGATCACAGGGGCCGTAAATATTCACCACCGCCTGGACGCGGTCATCGACCGAATCCGCGGTACAATCACCAGTAAAGGCTTCGGAATCATGTGCATAGCCAACCATCATGGCCAGGTGGCCGCCGGCAGAACCGCCGATCAAAGCAATACGATAGCGGTCAATGCCGTAGGTTTCGCTGTGCTGTTTTAACCAGCGCAACGCGCACGCTACATCCTGCACCGCAGCCGGGTAGACCGCCTCTTTGCTCAAACGATAGGAAACGGTGGCGGTGACATAGCCTTTGGCGGCAAAGGCCAAAAGATATACCAGATAATCGTTGCGCTGGCCGCTTTTCCAGGCTCCGCCATGGATGAAAATCAGCAAGGGCGCCGGCGTGGGCGTGGATTTCGCCCGGTATATGTCCAGCTGCAATTCCCGGTCACCCAGTTTTTTATAAGTGAGGTTGCGGAACGCTTCGATGGAATCAGGCACCTCCGGCCTGGTGTCAACGAGCTTTTCCAGCTTGAGCGCTACCGCGGCCTTGATCCAGTTCATGCTGCGATAACCGGATGGCGGCTTTGGGGCCTTTGCCGGTGCCGCCGAATGACAATCGTACAGGGCCATCGTCGCCAGGCAGAGAAAAAACACAAAAGGCTTGCGCATACACTCTACTCCTGCAGTGCGGGGATTGGAGATCCGGTCGCGCACCAGCGCCGGATGTCATCATATAAAAAAAATATAGGTCAAAACAGGCAAAAAGAAAACATTTTTTATTTCAGGCGTTTTTGTGTAATTTTATGAAAGCGTTTTCCAATCAGCCAATTCGGGTTAACTGCAAGGATTTACACATGCCGCTTTTGCGAATGCGGACCGCCGTTCTATGCGCCATATTTCTGCTCAGCTGCGCCAAACAAGGTTTTCCTCCGGGCGGACCGGCTGACACAACGCCGCCACGCATTCTGGCTACCGTTCCCACACCCGACACCACGCTGGTGCCTCTGAACACGATCGTGGAGCTGGCGTTCAGCGAAACGGTAGAGCGCCGTTCCTGTGAAGAGTCCATTTTCATCACGCCGCTGGTCGGAGACGGCGTCCAATATCGCTGGCATGGCAAAAAGCTGGCCATCCACTTTCCCGCTGGCCTGATGGCGGATCGCACCTATGTCATCACCGTGGGCGTCGGCTGCAAGGACCTCCGTAATAACGCCATGCCGACACCATTCAGTCTCGCTTTTTCCACCGGCGATCATCTCGATCACGGCTCCCTGTCCGGCCGGATTTTCAGCGAGTCGGAATTGGAGAACGTGCAGATCTGGGCCTATGACCTGCAAACCACGCCCAGCCCTGATCCGGCCGAACAGGGGCCGCTCTATGTCACACAGCCGGACAAACAGGGCCGTTTCAACCTGCGCTACCTCGCCCTGGTGGCTTACCGCCTGTTCGCAGTGCAGGATCGCGATCACAATCAACGCTACAACGCCCAATCCGAAGCCCTGGCAGTCGCTGCCGATGATTTTGCTCTCAGCGCAAGCCGGCCCGCGCGAACCGATATCACCCTGCGCCTGGCCGTTCGCGACACCACCGCACCCCGCCTGGTGGCGGTCAACGCCCCGGACCGGCGCCATGTCGACCTGCAGTTCTCCGAACGAATGGCCGCCTGCGACAGCATTACCATCCGCGCCGGCGCAGACTCACTGGCGGTGCTGGATTATTTTATCGACCACAGCAACAACAACTATGTGCGCGTTTTCACCGGCGAACAGATCGCCGAACTCTCATACGACGTGCGCGTTCATCGCGCCTTCGACAGCGCCGGTTTTGCCATCGACACGACCTTTGCCGGCAAATCCTTTAAAGCGTCGGCAGTTCCCGACACCGTCAAACCCCGTTATGTGGCCATGA
The DNA here is from genome assembly GCA_964541895.1 of uncultured Cytophagia bacterium. Classification (GTDB taxonomy): domain Bacteria; phylum Zhuqueibacterota; class Zhuqueibacteria; order Residuimicrobiales; family Residuimicrobiaceae; genus CAZISM01. The sequence continues at coordinate 33,994 of CAZISM010000044.1, read as the reverse complement.
TCCCCCGCGACAGCTCGCGCAGCGTCCCCCTGGATCAGGACTTTACCATCTGGTTTTCCAAAACCATGCAAGCCGACAGCCTGCGGCGTCACTTTTGCCTGCAAGACACGTTCAAAAATCGGATCAAGGGAGAACTGTCCGTCGAGAGCAATCGGGTCTCCTTCAAGCCGGAACAGCCGCTGCCGAACAATACCATTTTCCACGTGCTGCTGCCCGCCGCTTCCATATGTGACCGGTCCGGCAACCGTCTGGCCGATACGCTCTTTGTAAAAAAAATCCGCACCGTCCTCAGTGATACGCTTTCGGAAATCAGTGGAACTATTTCAGATGCCGATAGTTTAGCCCAGGGATGGTTTTACCTGGAGGTACGCAGCAGCAACGGCACCCCAACCGCCACAGAAAAAGTACAGGCCGGACCGTACCGCTTTCCAGCCCTGCTGCCAGGCGCCTATACCATGCGCTGCTTCAGAGATGAAGACGATAACGGGCAGTATACCCTCGGCGAACCGTTTCCTTTCAAGCCGGCCGAACGATTCCACGTCTACCCGGATACCCTGGAGGTGCGCTCACGCTGGCCCAATGAAGGGAATGACCTGCAATTACCCAAGCCCTGACGTGGCGCACGCGCCCGTTCAACCGTAAAGGAGCTTTTAATGAAAAGAGTAACGCTCTGGCTTTTTCTCTTGTGCGGTTTATCTCTCGCCGGCCAAAGGCAGATGACCGTGCAGGATCTCTGGGATATGAAACGCATCGGCGAAGTCGCCCTCTCTCCGGATGGCCGCACGCTGGTTTATGTGCAGACCGCCTACAACATGGACAAAAACAGCGGCAACGCCGACCTTTGGATCATTCCCGCTCAGGGCGGCCAGCCGCGGCAACTGACCTTTATGGACAAATTCGACGGCTCGCCGCGCTGGCATCCGGACGGATCCGGAATCGCTTTTATTTCCAGCCGCAGCGGCTCGCGACAGATTCATTTCTTATCGCTGCAGGGCGGTGAAGCCGTACAGATAACCCGTCTGCCGGTCGATGTCGATGATTTCATCTATACACCGGACGGCCAGGGCTTTGCTTTTACCACATCGGTTTATCCTGACGCCAGGGATCTGCCGGAATCCGCCGGCCGCCTGCAGGCACGCAGCGACGCTAAAGTCAAGGCCTTTAGCAGCGAGCGCCTGCTGTTCCGCGTCTTTGACCATTGGACGGACGGCTTGCGCAGTCATGTGTTCAAGTGCGACGGCCAGGGCCAGCAGGTGGTCGATCTCACCCCCGGCGATTTCGATACGCCGCCGGCCGATCTGGGCGGAAGCCGCGATTTCGCCTTTTCACCGGACGGCAAAGAGTTTGCCTTTGTCCGCAATACCGACCCGGTCGTCGCCCTGTCCACCAACAACGATATTTTCCTCAGCCGCCTCGATGCGGCCGCAAGCAAATCGCTTACCGCGGCGAACAGAGCCAATGACAATCAACCGCTCTATTCACCCGACGGCAGATATCTGGCCTACAAGGCCATGCGCCGCCCCGGATTTGAAGCGGATCAATACGATCTCTATGTCTACGATCGCACCTCGGCTCAATCGGTCAACCTGACGGCGACCTGGGATCTGAGCGTGAACGAAACGGTCTGGTCTCCGGACAGCCGGTCGCTTTATATCAACGCGGATCAGCAGGGACGGGTGTCGATCTTTAAAATCGATCTGGCGGACAGGAACATCAGCGAACTGGTGCACGATCACGTCAACAGCAACCTCCTCCCGGCGAAGGACGGCAAGCTGTATTTCAAACAGCAAAGCGTCACCCATGCGGACGAGATATTCTGCTTTGACCCGCAAAGCAAAACAACGAAACAGCTGACGCAGGTGAACCAATCCCTGCTGGAGCAATTGGCCCTGCAACCGGCCGAGGATTTCTGGTTCACCAGCTTTGACGGCAAAAAGGCACACGGCCTCCTGCTCAAACCGCCGTTTTTCGATCCGGCGAAAAAATATCCCATGCTCTATGTCATTCACGGCGGCCCGCAGGGCATGTCGGCAGACAATTTTCATTTCCGCTGGAACGCCTCGCTCTTCGCCGCACCCGGTTATGTGGTCGCCATGGTCAATTTCCGCGGCTCCACCGGCTATGGCCAGGCCTGGACCGATGCCGTGAGCAAAGACTGGGGCGGCGGACCGTACAGGGACCTGATGGCCGGCGTCGATTACCTGGTGAAAACATACCCCTTTATCGACGGCCGCCGCATCGCCGCGGCCGGCGGCAGCTATGGCGGGTTCATGATTAACTGGATCGCTACCCATACGGACCGGTTTAAAGCGCTGATCAGCCATGCCGGCGTCTTTGATCAACGAAGCATGTACGGCGCCACCGAAGAACTCTGGTTTCCAGAGTGGGAAATGGCCGGCACCCCCTATGACAATCCCGAAGCCTATGCCAAATGGTCGCCCTCGTTTTACGTGCAAAACCTGAAAAAATTCAAAACGCCGACCCTGGTCATCCATGGCGAAGGCGATTATCGCGTACCGTACACGCAGGGCCTGCAGATGTTCACGGCGCTGCAAAAAATGGGCGTGCCGTCGCGACTGCTGGTGTACCCGGACGAAACCCATTTTGTCCTCAAGCCGCAAAACGCCCGCCTGTGGTGGAACGAAGTCCACGCCTGGCTGGCGAGATGGCTATAAAATAGTGGTTGAACGCAGATGAAAAAAATTGCTCTAAAAAATCCGGCGATTATTCGAGCCGGCCTGTTGACGCTGGTTCTGCCTGTGCTCCTGAGCTGCAAAAATCCGTTCAAATCGGAAGAGCCCAAGAAACAGCGCATCATTATCCTGATGAACAACGAATATCTGTCCGAACCCGGCCGCTATGTCGCCTACTGGAACGGCAAGGATGACAAGGGGGCGTATATCAAAGCGGGAAAATATATTGTCCTGATGGAGGCCAAAGATTTCTCCGATCAGACTACGATGACGGCGGTGGAGGGCGGCAAGCCAGACGATAACAACAATCAGCACATCGAGCCGGGATTCTGGACGCGTTATGAATTGGAAAAACCGTTTCCCGATCCCTTTCACATCCTCTCCGGCGTGAACATCCCTTTCCTGGCTCCGGACGCAGGACGGGTCAAAATCACCATCTTTAAGGATTAGCTCGACAGGCTTGAGATTTTGGCCCATTCGCCAGCCGCATCGAGAGGGCTGGTTACGGTTCAACGATGTCGCCGAGGGATCTTGGCCATGTGTGCTGTTAAAACCGGGTCAGCGGGCTATTTTGCCACCGAACAAGGGGAAAACGCATTTTCAGATTCCACAAGAGTGGTCCATTCTTTTGCCGGTTGTGCCGCCAGGTCCATGGCCCGGGCCATGATCAAAAAATACACCCTGCGTTTCATGTCTGCCCCTTAACGATGGCTGCGAACATAATCCACAATGCCCGAGCTGACGGCTTTGGCCATGCGCCGCAGAAAGGCGGTCCGCATGATCAATTGTTCGTCGTCCGGGCTGGAGAGAAAAACCCCCTCCACCAGCACCACCGGCATATCGCGCATGCGGGTGGTCGTGTAGCCGTTCTGAATGCAGCCATAGGGCCGCAATCCGGTGCTGAGCAGGTGCCGATAAACAGTGCGTGCCAGCGCCTGGTTTTGCGGCACCGTAAAGTAGGTGCTGCTGCCCCGCACCGTTGCAGCATCCACAGCCGGGCCGACGGAATTATTGTGCAAGCAGATATACAATTGCGCATTCGCCTTGCGGGCGGTGCGCAACCGGTCGCTGACGGTCATGGTGGTGTCACGGTCCCTGGTCAACACCACTCTGGCGCCGTTCACTTCCAGCTGCTCCTTCAGGTAACCGGCCCAGAGCAGGTTGATCTGCTTCTCTTCCAGGCCGATGGGACTGATGGCGCCCAACTCGCTCCCGCCATGGCCGGCATCGACGGCTATGACCAGCCCCTGCAAGGGCTGGCCGGCGACGGATCCGGCAACGGGCGTGCGCCGGATTTCCAGATGCAGAAAACCGTCCGCAAACCTGACCCGATGCCCCCATTGCTGCTTTTGCGCCAGATCGATGCGCCAGCGGATCACGTTTTCCTCCGGCTGCGTCCAGCTGATGGCTTTTAATTCCGACACAGCCTCCGGCATGGTGATCCACTGCGATGCCAGGTAGGCGCCATACAGCGTCAACTCGAGACCGGCCGGTTCGAGCGATTGATTCCACATAAAAGGGATGGCATGATCGACCCGCATCGACAGCCGAATCCATTCTCTGCCGATATAAATCAACGGCGCCGCTACGGCGGCCGGCGCCAGATCGTCCTGCAGAGGGACCCAGTCAAGATCCTGTTCATCGACAAAGGCTGATTGGGCTGCACTCAAGCGGATTTTGCAGCGGCCCGCTTGTCGACCGATGACGGTCAAGGGAATGGAATCAGGGATGACTGCAATCGCAGCGCCTTCGGCCGCCACGTTCCACAATGTGGTTTCCCTGTTGGTGTAGGCGATCCGGCTCACCGGCCAGGCAGAGAACGGCGCGATCTCCCGGCTCGCCTCAGGCAAGCGATAGACCACGACGCTGTCCATGACCGTGGTTTCAGCCAGCCGCGCCGTAAGGGTGATGGTGTTGCGGCCGTCGGCAAGCTCCACCCGGCCGACAAAAGCGCCGTGCGGATAGACCCTGGCCTTTTGCCGGTTGATCCAGACCGAAGCAGCCGGATCGGTGGCTCCGGCCAGACGAATTCTGGCGGTATAGGTGGTATCCGTGCGCTGCGGAAACGTTATCTTGAGAAGCGGCGTCTGAGCGGCGGCCCATGACAGCCCCAATGTCCATAAAAAAAGAACAATCCTTACCATGTCTCTGTTCTGCACATCCTGAGATCAACGATCCATGCTCACTACAATCCGGCCAGCACCGGCTGCAGTTCTTTGGGAATAACGGCGATTTTCATTATTCTGGATTTCAGCGGGGCCTTGCCGACGAACAGCATGCCCTTGTAGCGCAAACGGCCGATCACGGACCGGGGCGGATGTTCGGTCCACCAATAGTTGTCATCGGTTTCCTCCCCGAACGCTTTGCTCAATTTTCCATACAAAAGATAACCGCCGTGGTCCAGCACCATTTTTAGCGCCGCCCGTTCTTCCGGCGGCAGCGCCGCGGTCAGTTGCAGGTAACACTCTTCCGACAGCAGAAAATCCAGCAGGTCCTGCTCGCGCTCTTTGCGCGTCGGCTTTTCGCTTCGCTCCCAGCCGCGGGCCATAGCGTCGATCCATTCGGTGGGCAATTTGGACAGGGCTGCTTTTAATTTCAATGCTGTTTTAATCGGCTTGCTGCTGGCATCGGCCTGGAACTGCTTTTTAACCGAGAACAGAGCGTGCTCGATAATATCCTGCTCGTAACGGTTGCGTTGCCGGCTTGGCACCGGTTCGCTCTCTTCTTCCTCGCCGCGGTCGATTTCGGCATGCACCGCTTTTTCCAGATCATTGATATACTTTAAATCCGAAACCGTATGCTCGCCTTTTTGGCAGAGCAGGACAAAAGCTTGCGCCATGCGGCTGCGACGTTCTCTCTGGCTCATCCCTTCCGGAAAACCGTCTTCAAACACCGATCGGATACCCTTGGGCTTGTCGGCAAGAATCTGCTTATAAATTTCCCATAATCCGGCCAGGTAAAGAAACGGATTTTCCGCTGCCGTCGGATACGACGCCGCGATATCCAGCATCTTGCGGCTGAAGGATCGGGTCACTTCCGGATGCCAGGCGAGCAGATCCGCCAGCTGCCGTTCGGTGGCGCTCAACACCAGATGGTTGTTGAGCAGATACCAGGTCCGTTGTACGAACAGTCGGAAGGTCTTGTTGTCCAGCTCTTCAGGGTAAAACATCGTGCCACTCCAGTTATTTTTTCCGGGCAATAAACGTCATCACGCCGCTGTGAAAATCATACGGTTCTTCGTTAAAGCCGCTGCTGCAGCGGTCCAGCTTAAAACCGGCGGCGATGAGCAAGGCTTCCATTTCGTAGCGAAAGATATAGCGGTAGAACATGGTCGCCTTCCGGTCCCGTTTCCTGCCATGGTAGGTATTCTCGATCCGCAGCAGCTGCTGCACTGGATCGTGGCGTACCCGGGAGGTGATGGAAACACCGCTGTGCGCCGCAGCCAGATCCTCTTGGGGAATTTCCAGCTTCCATTCCGTTTTGCACAACACATGATAGATGGGAACGAACAGGTCAAAGGCCAGCCAGCCGCCGGGGCGAAGGTGGTGATGGATGCGACGCAGCGTCTCCAGCTGCTCCTGCACCGATAGATTGTGCAGAAAGGCCCGAAACGGTATGATGGTCAGGTTAAACGACTTGCGCAGGCGAAACGTGCGCATGTCAGCCTGCTTCAGCACGATGCGTTGGCGCAGCGACGCCGGCAATCGCCCCCGTTTCTGCGCTGCTTTTTTAAGCATCTGCGCCGAGTTGTCGATGCCCCACACCGTATGACCGGCATGAGCCAGTTCCAGGGCGATGCGTCCGGTGCCGGTGCCGATTTCCAGAACCGGCGCGCCGTATTGTTCGGCCGCATCCAGATAAAAAGCCACATCATCGTCCTTGTGGCCGTATTCCAGATCGTAAAACGGAGCAAAAGCATCATACATGTTCGGCTCAAGTTTCTCAGGATGGAGTAAAATTATCAAAATTAAATCATAAATACAACTCGGAAAGAATATTTTCCAGCACATCGTTCATGCGCTGGACATGGGAACCCTGCCAATAGACCTTGTCACAGGAACAGCACGGCCAGAATCGGGTAAAAGAACAGGCCACTTTCTCCGGGATTAAAAAATCGCTCCACTCTTCACAAAAACAAAACGTGGCGGTGTTCATGAATCGTCACACAAAAAAAAAGCCGCAGACCGGCTGCGGCTTGAGTGGTCCGACGGATCGTCAGATTTCCATAATATCCTTTTCCTTGAGGGCCAGGATTTCGTCCAGCTTTTTAACATAGTCGTCGGTCATCTTTTGCGTCTCATCCTGGCTGCGGCGCAAATCGTCCTCACTGATCTTGGAATCCTTTTCCAGCTTTTTCAGTTTTTCGTTGGCATCGCGGCGAACGTTGCGGATGGCGACACGGCCGTCCTCCGTGATCTTTTTCGCCACTTTGACCAGGGACTGCCGGCGTTCTTCTGTCAGGGCCGGGATGGGGATACGGATGACGATGCCGTCGTTGGTCGGATTGAGTCCGAGATCCGATTTTAAAATGGTTTTTTCGATTTCGCCCAACAGGCCGCGATCCCACGGCTGCACCACCAGCAAACGGGGTTCCGGGGCGCTGACATTGGCCACCTGGCGCAACGGCGTGTTGGTGCCGTAATAGCTCACCATGATGCCGTCCAGGATCGCCGGTGAGGCTTTGCCGGTGCGGAGCTTGGACAGTTCCTGACGCACCGTTTCTACCGCCTGTTCCATGCGGTGCTTGACATCCTTTTTGACATCTTCTATCATATGCTCACTCACCTTTGACTAGAGTTCCGATAGGCTCACCCGAAAGTACTCTTTTCAGATTGCCCTGTTCCTTCAAATTATAGACAATGATGGGAAGATTGTTTTCCATACACAACGTGAACGCCGTCGTGTCCATGACCTTCAGTTGCCGTTGTACGCATTCGCCATGGGTCAGCGATTCAAACTTGACGGCATCCGGATACTGTACCGGATCGCGATCATAGATCCCGTCGACCTTGGTGGCTTTCAGAATCACGTCGGCTTCGATTTCGATCGCGCGCAGCGCGGCGGCGGTATCGGTGGTAAAATAGGGGTTGCCGGTGCCGGCGCCGAAAATGACAATACGATGGTTCTGCAGATGTGCCACAGCCCGGCGGCGGATAAACGGCTCGGCCAGCTCTTCCATTTTAATGGCGGTCATCACCCGTGTCTCCACCTTGTAGCGCTCCAGATAATCCTGCAGCGCCAGCGAGTTGATCACGGTGGCCAGCATGCCCATATAATCGGCGGTAACGCGTTCCATGCCGCGGGCGCTGGCCGAGAGGCCGCGGAAGATGTTGCCGCCGCCAATGATGATGCCGATTTGCACGCCGCTGCGGGAGACCTCGGCGATTTCATGGCAGATCTGATCTACGGTCTGCGGATCGATCCCCAATCGATTGGTGCTGCCCATGAGGGCTTCTCCGCTCAGTTTCAACAACACACGACGATATACCGGTTTGCCGCTGTCCATGGTCTCACCACCCTCCGCAGATTTGGAGCCATCGCCGGCTCCGGAGCCAGATAAAAAAAGAGCGAAGCCTCGGCTTCGCTCTACCATCTCTTACTCACCGAGCTGGAATCGAACGAATCGCCGGATGGCCATGTTCTCGCCCAGCTTGGCAACCACTTCGGTCAGCAGATCGCGCACGATCTTGTTCGGATCCTTGACAAAGCTCTGATCGAGCAAACAGATCTCCTGATAGTACTTTTCCAGTTTGCCCTGAACGAATTTGTCCCAAATCTTTTCCGGCTTGCCCTGCTCGCGGGCCTGCTCTTTATATATTTCGGTCTCTTTGTCGATAAGATCCTGCGGCACATCGGTGCGATCGACATATTTGGGGCTGGACGCTGCGATCTGCATGGCGATGTCTTTGGCGAACGCCTGAAAATCGGGCGTGCGCGCCACAAAATCGGTTTCACAATTAATCTCAACCAGCACACCCAGGCGGCTGCCTGGATGAATATAGGAATGGATGACGCCGTCTTTGATCTGGCGGCCTGCTTTTTTCTCAACCGCCTGCAATCCCTTTTTGCGCAGATACTCTATGGCCTTTTCCATGTCGCCGTTGGTCTCAGCCAGGGCTTTTTTGCAGTCCATCATGCCGGCCCCCGTGGCCTCACGCAGTTGTTTTACTATCTCAGCAGTAATATTCATATCGACTCTCCTGGAGCGAACTATTCTTTGGTTTTCTTTTTGTCACGAACAAAGCGTGCGTCTTCGTCTTCTTCAAGGTCTTTTTTGAAATACCGGGCCTTGTCTTCGTCATCGCCGTCGGCGGCCATTTGAACCTCGATGCGATTGGCTTTGCCTTCAATCACCGCTTCGGCAATGGCGTGGGTGATGAGGCTGATGGCCTTGAAGGCGTCGTCGTTGCTCGGAATCGCATAATCGACCAGATCCGGATCAGCGTTGGTATCGGCGATGCACACGGTCGGTACGTTCAAGCGGGTGGCTTCCTGAACGGCAATAGCCTCTTTCTTGGCATCGACGATATAGAGGACCGACGGCAAGTGGTTCATTTCCCGGATGCCGCCGAGGACCTTTTCCAGTTTTTCCTTTTCCCGCTCGATGGTGAGGATCTCTTTTTTCGTCACCTTGTCATAGGTGCCGTCGGTAGCCTTTTTTTCAAGGTTCTTTAAGCGTTTAATGCTCTTTTTGATGGTGACGAAATTGGTGAGCAATCCACCCAGCCAGCGTTCGGACACATAGGGCATACCGCAACGTTCGGCTTCCAGTTTGATAATATCTTTTGCCTGTTTTTTGGTGCCGACGAACAGAATGGTGCCGCCTTCGCTGACAACCTTGCGTACGGCTTCGCGAGCGGTGGCGAGGCATTCCATCGTCTTTTTGAGATCAATAATATGAATCCCGTTGCGCTCCATGAAAATATAGCGCTTCATCTTGGGATTCCAGCGACGGGTCAAATGGCCGAAATGGCTGCCCGCCAGCAATAAATCCTGAATGGTGATATCTGCCATGGTACAATCTCCTTGGGGTTAAACCGCCATCCTTTTCAACAACATATGTCCCACCTTGGGCACCCCGTGTTCAAAAAAGGATGTGAGTGATAGTAAAGCCTGTTAACGTTTCGAGAACTGGAAGCGCTTGCGGGCGCCAGGCTGACCGTACTTTTTGCGTTCCACCATGCGCGGATCGCGGGTAAGAAAACCGCCGCGGCGCAGGGCTGATCGAAAATCCTCGTTGGCCTTGAGCAGGGCGCGGGCTATGCCCAGCAGCACGGCACCGGCTTGACCGGCAAGGCCGCCGCCATTGACGTTGGCCACGATGTCGTATTTGCCCATCGTGTCAGTCATCACCAGCGGCTGCTCGATCACCATGCGCAGGGTATCGCGCTTGAAATAATCAGGCAGATTCTGATCGTTGATGGTAAATTTCCCCGTGCCGGGTATCAAACGAACGCGCGCGATGGAACATTTGCGGCGTCCGGTAGCGTCAAACATGATTCCTTTCATTCTTTCTCCTTGGGTTCAGCTGTTTTACAGGTTCATCGCTTCGGGCTTTTGTGCCGCATGCGGATGTTCAGCCGTGGTGTAAATTTTCAGATTCTTGAGCAGCTTGCGGCCCAAACGATTATGGGGCAGCATGCCACGCACCGCTTCGCGCAGAACGAATTCCGGCTTTTTTTCCACGATGCGTCCGATCGGGGTCTTGCGCAAACCACCCGGATAACCAGTGTGCGAGGTGTAGGTTTTTTGTTGCACCTTGCGACCGGTCAGGGCGTACTTGTCCGCATTGACCACCACGATGAAATCGCCGCATTCCACGTGGGGCGCATAAAAAGGTTTATGCTTGCCGCGCAGCAAATGAGCGATCCTGGTGGCCAAACGTCCCAACACCAGACCCTTGGCGTCGATTATATACCACTTTTGATCAATATCTTGTGGTTTTGGTGATAAGGTCTTCAAGGTATAGTTCTCCTATAATTATTGGATAGCCGAGTAATATAAATATTTTTACAGAATTATGCAATATCTTTTTGGATTTTTTCTCTGCTGTCCCCTGCTGCCGCGCAGCCATGATCTCTTTCGCTGACGGATTGCGCAACATCGCGATAGAGGCCGAACACAGACCAAAAAGGCCCTGAATCACATCCAGGGCCTTGAGGTTACACGGCTATTGCATCAGCGGAGGGGGCAACGGCTTTTTGCGCTTGCCGACCGCCATGACGATGACCACCACGATCGCCAGCAGCAACGCCCCGCCAAAATACAGCATCTTGTTGGACGCAGGCTTTTCCGGCACCTTGATTTTCACCGCTCTCAACGCCGCCTCATACTGCGCCAGCAAAGCCGACTGATCGGCGGCAATCTTGTTCCTGATAAAGATGCGATTATAGCTCTGCACCCGCTCATACCCCTTCATCAACTCCTTATAGCCGGCTGAATCCACTTCGGTGATGGCGCCGATCCGGTTGATCTCACCCTGGATCATGCCGGCAAAGACGTTTTCCACCTGATTATCCATCAACGCGGTGCGCAGCTGGGCATTTTCCGGTCCCGGTTCGCCGGCCAGCATTTCCGATATGGTGTTGACATAGGTCATGCGTTCTGCCGAGAGGTGGTTGACCTCTTTGGTCAGCCGTTCGATTTCCCCCCTGTTGGCAGAGGCTGTTTTTATCATCCGCGCCAGCTTGTCCTGGGCGTTACGATAGCGGCTGTCCACATTCTTGAGCGAATCCATCAACACACCGGCCATCTGTGAAAACCTGCCTGCCAGTCTATCCATGATCCCCACCACCGCCAGCTCTTCGATGCGGGTGTACGGCGCCAGCTTGCGCAGCACGTCGCGATATTCGGCTTCGAGGGCATACCGGGTCATGATCTCATCCCGCCTGACGAGCAGGTCCCGGCTGGCCTGTTTAGCCTGGTCGTTATACTGCTGCACCGCATCCGGCCCGGGCGCCAGATCAGGAAAGGTTAGCGAGCCGAGAACCTCCTCGTACACCTCTTCCAGGGCCTTGGCCGCGTCCGCCATGTTGCGGGCGTTCTTTTCCAGCTGCGGCAACAGTCGGTTGTTAAAGATGTGGTTGGGATCGAGTTTGGCGTCTTTGGCGATATCAGCCTTGGCATCGGTGATCATGCTCAGGGCCAGGTCGTACTTGCCGGCGGACAACGCTTCTTTGGCCTGATCGTACAGCGTCTGAACATCTTGTGCCGACGCCAGGGCGAACAAGAGCAGCAGCCCTGCCCACAGATTATTGATACGTTTCATGCACACCACCTTTCTTGTCGATGAACACCTCTTGGCCGCCAAAACGGAACTTTACCATCGCCTTTTCCCTGGTGCCGTACCGCGAGAACGCGATACGGGTATAGACGTCGGCTTTGTCCTTGGGTGTCACATCGAGCGGCTTGCTGCTGGCATAAAGTCCGTCCGATTTCGGCTGTACGACCCAGATGCTTTTGAATCCTTCGGCGCAGACATAATAAGCGCCATAGTTTTGAATCACCTTAACCGTGGTGGTGCTGACCTGTTCGGTTTTCAGAACCGGCTGAAGCCACAACACGCCGTTAAACTTTTCTCCGGTGCCGATAAAGACGGAGCTGTCCGCCTCCACCGCCAGGTTCATGGCTACCGAATATTGTTCGAATGCGAGTTGCTTTCCGCCGGCACACGCCAGCACCAACAGAGGCCAGACCAGCATTGCGATTTTTTTCATAGGTACTCCCTTTTGCTTGAACTGCTGATGGTCTACATGGAGAAAATCGGCATTATCTCCCAACCAAACCGTGCACTGGGTCACAAAATGGCAAGTCGGTGCAAAAGCAAACGCCCCGGTTGACCGGGGCGAAAAGCTGCTTGCAGGAATAACGTTTTGAATCTGAAAGAGTTCCACTCAGGCCAGCCAAACCAGCCCTTTGTTGCACACGCCCCCGACCTGCCCCTGCATGCTCCAGCCCCAAAAGGGCGTGTTGCGCGACAACGATCGATTCTGCGCCGGATCAAAGACCCAGGTCCTGTCCGGATGCAAAAACGTCAGATTCGCCGGCTCACCCACCTTGATCTCCGGTACGGCGATGTTCAGAATTCTACGCGGCGTGATCGTCATCTTGGCCAGCGCTTCGACCAGAGTCAGATGGCCGGGCTTGACCACGTGCGTCAGGATGATCCCCACCATGGTTTGCAGACCGAGAATGCCGTTGGGAGCGGCGGCAAACTCGACCTCTTTTTCCTCTACCGAATGTGGCGCGTGGTCGGAGGCAAAGACATCGATGGTGCCGTCCTTGAGTGCGGCCAAAAGCGCCTCCACATCCACGGCGGTTCGCAACGGCGGGCTCATTTTCAAATTGGTATCATAATGCAGCAAGGCTTCGTCGGTAAGCGCAAGGTGATGGGGCGTGACCTCGCAGGTGACCTTGATGCCGGCCTCTTTGGCGCGCCGAACCTGTTCCACCCCCTTTTGGGTGGAAATATGAGCGATATGGATATGACCGCCGGTATAGGCGGCCAGGCTGATATCGCGGCTGATCATGATCTCTTCGCTGATATCCGGAACGCCGGCCACGCCCAGGCGCGTGGACATGCGGCCTTCGTGCATGTGGCCGCCGGCTGACAGATGCTGATCCTCGCAGTGGTCGATGATCGGTGCACCGTACATACTCGCATACTCAAGCGCGCGCCGCATCACTGCGGCGTTTTGCACCGGACTCCCGTCGTCTGAAAAAGCCACGGCGCCGGCGCGCAGCAGCTCGGCCATTTCCGTGATCTCTTTGCCTTCCCGTTTTTTGGTAATGGCGGCAATGGGAAACACCTCCACCGGCAGCGCTTCGGCCTGCTTTTTGAGAAAACGCACTATCTCCTGCTTGTCGCAGGCCGGATCGGTGTTGGGCATGCTGCAGACCGCTGTAAAGCCGCCGGCCATAGCCGCGCTGGCGCCGCTCTCCACTGTCTCCTCGTCCTCCCGGCCCGGCTCGCGCAGGTGTACGTGCATATCGATCAGGCCGGGCACAATCACCTGACCGCCGAGATCGATGACCTTGCCGCTGAAGGAAGCGGCGTCGATTTTGCGGATCGCATCGATGTTGCCGTTCATCACAACGAGGTCGACCTGTTCGTTACGGCCGGTTTGCAGATTCAGTATTGCGCCGTTGGCCAACAGCACATCATGGGCTTTGATCGTTTGTTCCACTAAAATTTATCCTTGTCCTTTTTGATGAGTTGGTGATCGTCGACAAGGCCGGTTGCCGCTTGCACCCCGGGCCCGCTACTCACGACGAGGGTGGCCGGATCATCCGACGCCTTCTTCGGCTCCGCTCAAAAGATAAAGGACCGCCATGCGTACGGCGACGCCGTTGGTCACCTGATCAAGAATGACGGAAAACTCGGAATCCGCCAGATCGCTCTCCAGTTCCAGGCCGCGGTTGATGGGTCCCGGATGCATGATGGTAATATCCCGGCCGGCCCGCTGCAAGCGGCGGCGGGTGACGCCGAATTCAGCGTGGTATTCGCGCGTGGACGGGAATAATCCGGACTCTTGCCGTTCCAGCTGGATGCGCAGGACGTTCAAGACGTCGGCCCATTCCATGGCTTCATCCACCGAATAACTGACGTGAACACCCAGATCCTGCACCTCATAGGGGATGAGCGTCTTGGGCCCGCACACCATCACCTCGGCGCCCATGGTCACCAGCCCGCGCATGTTCGAACCGGCGACCCGGCTGTGCGCGATATCGCCCACCAACGCCACCTTTAATCCTTCGAGCTTGCCGAATTTTTCCCGCAGTGTCATCATGTCGAGAAGGGCCTGGGTGGGATGCTCGTGCATCCCGTCGCCGGCGTTGATGACCGACGCATCGATGCACTGGGTCAGAAACAGCGGTACGCCGGAAGCTTTGTGCCGCACCACCACCATATCGATCTTCATCGCCTCGATGTTGCGTACGGTGTCCTTGAGCGTCTCGCCCTTTTTGACCGAGCTGGCGGAAGCGCTGAAATTAACCGAGTCGGCGGAGAGCCGCTTCTCCGCCAGCTCAAAGGAGATGCGTGTGCGCGTGGAATCCTCGAAAAACAGATTGACCACGGTTTTGCCGCGCAGCGTCGGTACCTTGGGAATGGGCCGCGACAGAATCTCTTTAAACGTCAACGACGTGTCGAGAATCTCGCTGATCTCTTCCTTGCTGACCCCTTCGAGCCCCAGCAGATGCTTGCTTTTCATTGACATGCCTAACCCTCCTTCGGCGCTTCGACCAGGAGCACGCAATCTTCACCGTCGATTTCCTGTAACCGGACCTGCACCTCTTCGCCCACCGAGGTGGGGATGCTCTTGCCGATATAGTCGGCATGCAGGGGCAGTTCACGGTGCCCTCGATCCACCAGCACAGCCAGCTGAATGCTGGAGGGGCGGCCGAACTCCATCAGCGCCTCCAGCGCGGCCCGTGACGTTCGGCCGGTGAAGAGCACGTCATCGACAAGGATCACGTCGATGTCGTCGATTTCAAACGGAATGTCGGTGATCTGCACCACCGGCTGTTTCAGCCGTTTGCGAAAGTCATCGCGGTACAGAGTGATGTCGAGCACGCCGTACGGCACCTTGCAGTTTTCCATCTCCTGGATCCTGGCCACGATCCGTTCCGCCAGGGTGGCGCCGCGCGTTCGCACCCCGATGACGGCGATTTTATCGATCCCCTTATTCCGTTCAATGATCTCCAGCGCCAGCCTGCTGATGGTGCGCTGTAACCCTTCCGGGTCAATGATGGTCGCTTTGACTTTGGTGTTCATTATGCTCCGTTCGGAAATTGGTTGGCGTATCCTGAGCCGGGACCGGACTTGTCAATCCGGAACCAAATATCGGACACCCGAGGGGTGTCCGGGGCTTTGTCTAACCCCATGGCACGAAACGCAGCGGCCGGACAAAAAAATACCTTCCCAGGGGAAGGTCGTTCCGTCAATCAGGTAAAGTATGTTCAGGCCGTAACGCAACTCTCACTCTCTCAACCCTCCTGACAACTCTGAAAAATTATACATATTGACCGATAGATGCAAGCATTATTTCTGAGAGAAGGCCGGCCCGGGTGCGATTGATCTTGATTCTTTGCGGCAAAATGCGTAGACTATGTTTTCATTGAGCTGGTCTGTATGAATACGGGAGTTGCATGCCACCCTACGGAGATTCGTTTCGACCGGGCGAAGTTGTTCTGGTCTATCTGCAAAATCAACCCGCGTTTTATGCACGCATAGAAGCGCTGGAGCCCGACCGCAAAAAGGGATGGTGGCAACTGTCCTTTCTGATTCTTTCCATACCGCCGCAACTCACCACCTGGATTCTCGACGACGATCAGGTCCGCGGCAGCGATTTCACCATGCAGGGGAATCCCATTCGCCTGGAACGGGTTAAAGCCCCGCAGCCGGTGGCCGGCGATGCAGAAGAAAAACCCGAACGGAAGGATCCGGATCGCAAACCGGGTGGTCGGGTTATCTCCATGTTCAGCGAAGAAGAATAGCCCTGAACCGGACCGGTTTTTACAACCGGTCTCTTTCCCGGATCACGCGATAGCCGCTCCCCTTGACCATCACCTCCACGGCCCGTGGCCGGGCGTTATAATTGCTGGAAAGAACATAACCATAGGCGCCGGCGGTCATCACCGCCAGCATATCCCCGCGCTGCTGGACGGTCATGGTGCGATCCTTGGCAAGAAAATCGCCGGACTCGCAGATCGGACCCACCACATCCACGGTTTCGTCGGCAGTCTCCGTCACCCGCAACGGCCGGATGTCATGAAAGGCGCCATACAGCGAAGGCCGGATCAGGTCGTTCATGGCGCCGTCGACCACGAGAAACTTTTTGCCGCCGGTCTCTTTACGATACAAAACCCTGATCAGCAGCATGCCGTTAGAGCCGACGATGGAGCGCCCCGGTTCTAGATAAATTTCACACCCGGTCGATTTGAGAATCGGCATGATTTCGCCGGCAAGCTCTTTGGGATCAAGGAAAAACGGCGAACCATGCTCAGCCAGCGTCTTGCTGTAATCCACGCCGATGCCGCCGCCGAGGTCGATGTGTTCGAGCGGCAGCCCGTGCGCCTGCATCTCTGTGACGAACGCAGCCAGGGTTTCCGCCATCTTGCGGTACGGCGCGGCCTTTTTGATCATGGAACCGATGTGACAGTGCACGCCCATCATGTGCAGGGATTTTTGCCCGGCCGCCCACAGATAACAGTCGCGCGCTTCCTGCAGCGAAATGCCGAACTTGTTCGCACTTTTGCCGGTGGTCAGATAGGGATGACCTTCAATATCGATATCAGGATTGATGCGAATGGCTATGGGCGCTTTCGTGCCCATCTTGGCAGCGATGTCCGCCACCACTTCCAGCTCCTGGCGCGACTCGACGTTCAGGGCCAGGATTTTCTTTTCCAGGGCGAGCCGTATCTCTGCATCTGTTTTGCCCACGCCGGCAAAGACGATTTTTTTGGCCGGAAAACCCGCCTTCAGAGCCATGAGCATTTCGCCGCCGGAGACCACGTCCGCGCCGGCGCCGGCCTCGGCCAGCAGTTTCAAAATCTCCGGATTCGAATTGGCCTTTAACGCATAACACACCACATGGCGATGCCCGCGAAACGCTGCAGCAATGGTTTTATAATTTTCCAATATGCCGGTCTCGCTGTAGAGGTAAGCCGGCGTGCCGACGGTTTCAGCAATGGCGGAGACGTCCGCTTTTTCGCAATAGAGCTGGCCGTTCTTGTAATGAAAAGGTATCACAGGAAACTCCTTTTTGATGACCAGGGGCGTTGGTTTATTTACGATAGGCGATGCCGACTTTTTCGCGCGCCTGCTCCAGGTAGGGCAGACCGATGGCCCGGGCTCTGGCCGCGCCGCTGGCCAGAATGTCCAGCACAAAGGCCCGATCCTGAATCAGCTTGGCCCGTTTCTCGCGATAGGGCTCAAAAAATGTCCCGATGACCTGCAGCAGCTCTTTTTTAACCTCGCCATATTTCAAGCCGGGCTTTAGATAGCGTTCGCGCAGCTCCTGACGCCCTGAGGCGTCGAGAAACAGCGAATAAAGGGCAAAAAGATTACAAGTGTCCGGATTCTTGGGCTCTTCCACCGGCGTCGAATCGGTGACAATGGACATGACCCGCTTTTTCAATTCCGCCTGCGTGCAAAAAATATCAATGGTGTTGCCATAGGACTTGCTCATCTTTTGCCCGTCCAGTCCAGGCACCACCGCCACGTCCTCAGCGATATCCGGTTCAGGAACGATAAACAGATCGCCATAGGTCTGGTTGAAACGAATGGCGATATCACGGGTCATTTCAATATGCTGGATCTGATCCTTGCCTACGGGAATCCGATGGGCGCCGTACATCAGAATATCGGACGCCATAAGAACCGGATACGCAAACAGGCCGTGGTTGGGCGACAACCCTTTGGCGATTTTGTCTTTATAGGAGTGACCCCGTTCCAGCAGGCCCATGGCCGTCACATTGGACAGGAGCCAGGTCAATTCGGTTACCTCGGGCACATCGGATTGCACCCAGAATATCGATCGCTCCGGATCGATGCCGAGAGCCAGAAAGTCACAGGCCGCTTCAAACGTCTGCTTTTTCAGCAAGTCAGCGTCAAACACGCTGGTGAGGGCGTGCATATTGACGATAAAACAAAACAGCTCATGATGTTCCTGATACTCGATCATCCGCTTCATCATGGCAAAATAGTTGCCGAGGTGTAACGCCCCTGAGGGCTGAATGCCGGAAAGTACCCGCACCATCACTCCTTTCTTGCAATTTCATCACAGCAAATTACGAACTGTAAAGTTAATTGAAATTAAGGTCCCAAGCAAGCAAAAACCGGCAGCGGCCGATCCCGCAGGCTTGCTTTTTCTACTTTAAAGTTGTACTTTGCAGTGTTGAATAGTGTAGCGAAACCGGAGGTTTTATGCATGCTGCAGAGTTAATCAGTATCGAAAATCAGTACGGCGCCCACAATTACCATCCACTGGACGTGGTGATCGAACGCGCCAGCGGACCCTGGGTATGGGATGTGGAAGGTAAAAAGTATCTGGACTGCCTGGCAGCCTATTCGGCCGTCAACCAGGGCCATTGCCACCCCCGCCTGGTGAAAGCGATGCAGGAACAGGCCGGCGTGCTGACATTGACCAGCCGCGCCTTTCGCAACAATCTCTGGCCCCTGTTTGCCAAAGAGACCTGCGAACTGCTGGGCTATGAATCCATGTTGCCCATGAACAGCGGCGCCGAAGCGGTGGAAACCGCCATCAAGATGGCGCGCAAATGGGCGTACAAACGCAAAAACGTGCCCCGCTACGAGGCCAAAATCATCGTCTGCTCGGGAAATTTCCACGGCCGTACCACCACGGTGGTCTCTTTTTCCGACGATCCCTCGGCTCGCGATAACTATGGTCCTTTCACGCCCGGATTTGTCACCATTCCCTATGGCGACAGCGACGCACTCGCTCATGCCATCACGCCCAACACCGCCGCGTTTCTGGTCGAACCCATTCAGGGCGAAGCCGGCGTGGTGGTGCCACCGGCCGGGTTTCTCAAACAGGCGGAAAAAACCTGTCGGGAGAACAATGTGCTGCTGATCTGCGATGAAATTCAGAGCGGTCTGGGCCGTACCGGCACGCTGCTGGCCAGCGAGCACGAAGGGGTCAAGCCGGATGCCATCACCATCGGCAAAGCCCTCTCCGGCGGTATGTATCCCGTGTCGGCAGTGCTTTCCAGCCGCGAAATCATGGGGGTGTTTGAACATGGCACGCACGGTTCGACCTATGGCGGCAATCCCCTCGCCTGCGCCGTCTCCCGCGAGGCGCTCAAGGTGTTGGTGGAGGAAAAGCTGCCGCAAAACGCTCAAGTGGTGGGCGCCTATTTCATGCAAGAGTTGCGCAAAATCCAGAATGCCAACATTGATTTTGTGCGCGGCAAAGGTCTGTGGATCGGCCTGGTCCTGAAAAAAACAGCGCCCCATGCCCGTCATTTCTGCAAAAAAATGATGAACCTGGGCATTCTCGCCAAAGACACCCACGAACATATCATCCGCTTCGCGCCGGCGCTGGTGATCAGCAAAACTGAAGTGGATTGGGCGATGGAACGGATTCGGGAGGTGTTTAAAGAGGAATGATAGACCTGTGTATCCGGGGTCGTGCATTGGCAATCAAGGATGTTGGCTGGTTGTTGAGCATGCGAAAATGAGCGCATCGAAGGAGCCGCTTCCCAGCGGCGACAGTCGCCGGCAGGAGCCGGCTCCTACGACCTGAATCTACATTCAGACAGGCATAACCCGGGCAACCAAATGTCGGACACCTTCGAGGTATCCGACATTTTTTTACCACTATTCTTTAATCCATCCGTAATAGCGTCCCATCCAGTACGGCAGCAGAAAAAAGGTCGGCGCCTCTTCATGCGAGCCGTTGCCGCGCTCGTCCGCCACGTAAGGATTACCGTTCCATTTGTGCATCCGTCGTTCATCAGGCGGCACCACCGCTTTGAGATATTTTTGGCGGTGTCGGTCCACCGCTTGCTCCATGGTCACATCCAGGCGGTGTGAATTCGACACCTTCCAGGAACGCATATCCCAGGGGATGCGCTGCAGGGTGCGCACCGACTCGTGCAGCACCTTGTCATCCATCTTCTCCGCCCCGCTGGCGACGGTCATAAAGTTCCACAGCGGATTGTAATCCGGCCTGATCTGCTGCCAGGTAAAGCGGACACCGGGCAGAAAATTGTCGCGCAACGCCGGATCCTTTTCATAGAGCAACAGCGGCAACACGGAAAGATAATACAACTCGTCGTCGGAAAAATTGATTTCCTGCTCGGCGCTGATCCAGCGACGGTAATAGAGCGTATAGGTGGCATAGCCGCGCTGGATTCTCTCCCAATAGGCCTGTTGATATTTTTCGTCGCCGGTGATGTGATAGCTGGTTTTCAAAAACGACAACAGCTCCATCGACCTCAATGCTTTTTCATATTCGCCTTCCGGCGTCGTGTAAAAGGCATCGTCCCAATTGCCCCAGCGGGTGGCCTTGCCGTCCAGATCGACCAGCTTGTAGTCATGCTGCAGCAAATGATCGGTCATGCGGCGAATCACGCGACGAATGGCCTCCTTCTCCGCTTCATCAGCCACCAGATCGTAATAGAGCGCATAGCCGTAATAGTGGCCGACCGATTCGTCCGAACTGGTATCGCCCTTCCACAGCCATTTGCCGTCGGCCGTCGGGTGCCACTCACCGCCATGGGGCGCCGGTTCATCGACGGACTTGAAAGAGCGCGCATAAAATCCCGGAATGCCGGTGATCTCTTCCAGTCGCAACATGGCTTTGAGACTGCGCTGCGCCTTGCGTCGAGCCTCTTCCGACCTGGTCGCCGCATAACAGTAGGACTGGGCCGCCATATACATGGCGGTCCAGAGGCCGTCGTTATCGTCATCGGAATTGACATTAGTGCTGAAATCGCGCGGCTCGCGCAGATGGCTGCCGGTGACGAAACCGTGACGAAGCTTGCGCTTCTCTATCATGTCGTCATAATAGGCTGCTTTCTCGGCCAGAGTCATAGGCGTCCAGGTGATCAGGGAAACACCCGTTCTGCTGCGCAGCCACACCCGGCGTTCCGGCTCTTCCTGCTGCACGTAAATGTTCAACACCTCATCGTCCGCCAGCCAGCGGGTGCCGCCAAAATAGTGCCAGCGCTCCCAGGAATCACGTTCATCCGGGGCAAAACGGGCCGCACCCTGTTTGCCGCCCAACCAGAGTGCCCCGCTGGATTCGCGAGCCATGGCTAAAAGATCGGCCACAGGCCCCTTTTCTTTGCTGGTCCATGGTCGTGCATTCGCTTCACGCAACAACGCTTTGGGTACTGCCGGATCCGACAAGGAATAGTGCACTCCCTTTTTCTGCAGATACGTGCCCGGCATGGACCCGATCACCTGCGCGACCAACACCAACACAATTACCATCAACGTTTTTCGAGCCATCATGTTCTCCCTGTCATAATTCCCCTTGCAATCCCAAGGTAAAGCTGCGCATCGGCATCAGATTGCTTTCCATGGGCGCATAATTGTATTGATCGAGATTGTTAACACCGGCTTTGACGCTCAAACGCCCCACATCCACCGACAGCCGGGCATCAATAAACTTCATAGGCACGCGGTTGTTGATCGGATAGATTTTAACCGCGTCGATGCGGCTGGCATAGCGATAGTCCACCTGCAGCGTCACGTTCTCCACTTTCAGGGAAGCCCTGACGTTGCCGATCCGCTTGGGCCGGTAGGTAAGCGGTTCATGATATTTCAGGTCTTCATGATCCATCACCGTCATGCTGGCCTGAAGGCCGGGCGTGCAGCGCAGATTCCACAGGTTGAAGGTATAGTGCCAGCTACTGGTGGCTTCGATGCCCTGGATACGGGCACGGGGAATATTGCGGAACTGCACCTGACCGCGGATCAGATCCATATGCGCTTCGATCAGCTCCCAGTACTCGTTGTCGAACAGCGACACATCCAGGTTCCAGTTTTCATTGATGTACTGGCGAACGCCAAAATCGTACGCCCACGAGCTCTCCGCTTTCAGGGCCGGATTGGCGACGATCTTGAAATTCATGATCGCCAGCTGCAGATAACGTTCAACGATCGTGGCGGCGCGGAACCCGCTGCCGGCCGAGGCCCGCAAGCTGGTGGTGGGCCATGGCTGCCAGTTGAGGCCGAGCCGCGGACTGAACAGATCTTCCTTAACCCCGCCGATCAGCTGGTAGCGATCGTAGCGGAAACCGGTGGTCAGCCGAAGATTGGCACGCATTTTCCATTCATTCTGCAGATAGGGCCCGAGAAAAAAACCCTTGTGGTCGCCAAAGTATTTGGCGCTGCCGGCGTCGTGCTGGTATTGTACTCCCATGGTGATCACATGGCGGGAACGCGGGATCCAGTCCGCCTGTACTTCCGCACCCTGGCCGAACGCGGGATTAAAGCCGCTGCCTTCGCCGAATTGATTGCCCATTAACGTGCGCACAAACGAAGCGCGCAGGTTGACGGAAAAATTGGATGAAAACGGAATGATCAGTTTGCTGTAGGCATTGAGTTGATGCACGGCGGCATGGTTGCCCAGGTTGGACGGATCCACTTCATAGGGATCGTTGGGACCTTTCCACTGGATGAAGAAACCGCGATCGATATAGCTGTAAGCGCCATAACCGATCCATTTTATGCCGGAACGAAACTGGTAATCGATTTTGCCGGTGAGGTTATATTTCTGCGCATCCCCCAACTGCGTGTAGCCGGTGGTCATCAATCTGCCGGCGGACACACGCAGACCCAGCCGGTTAAAGCGACGGCTGTAACTGATGTCTTCACGGGTATAGTGCAAGCGGTTGGGATCGGTCCACTGCCACTCTG
This sequence comes from uncultured Cytophagia bacterium, assembly GCA_964541895.1. Classification (GTDB taxonomy): domain Bacteria; phylum Zhuqueibacterota; class Zhuqueibacteria; order Residuimicrobiales; family Residuimicrobiaceae; genus CAZISM01. The sequence continues at coordinate 10,909 of CAZISM010000044.1, read as the reverse complement.
AAAAATAGGGCTTGTCGTATTTAGCGCCGGACCAGGCAAAGAGCAATTTCCCTTTCGGCGACGGGTCCTTGGTGAGCACGTTAACCACACCACCCAGAGCGGACGCGCCCCACAACGTAGAGCCGGCGCCTTTGAGCACCTCGATCTGCTCAATGTCCAGCGGCGGCAACATATCCCAGTTGAACTCGCCGCTGTCGCTGGCATACACCGGCACGCCGTCCAGCAACAGCAGCACTTTATTGCCGGCGCCAAAGGTATAGCCGGTGGAACCGCGGATGTTGATCTGATTGCCGATGAAATGAATGCCGGGCGCATTTTCCAGCGCTTCAATGATGTTGGCAGGCTGGCGCTGCTGAATCTCCTGCGAGGTCACTACAGACAGAGAGACCGAGGCCTGATCCAGGGACTGTTTGGTCTTGCCGGCGGAAACGACCATGGGATCCATTTCGATGGGAGTCGGCTTCAGAGTGACGGAGACCTGCGCCGGCGCGTCATCCACGCGAACGCGCTCCACCACCTGAATATGGTAACCGATCATGGAGATGCGCAGGGTGTATGTCCCCTGGTCAAGATCGCGGACCATAAAGTGACCCTGGGCATCCGTCACCGCACCCCGCAACGTGTTCAGAACTTGAATATTGGCCCCGGGCAACGGGGTTCCGGTTTCCGCATCACGCACGGTGCCGATAATGGAATCGGTCGCCATGCCGGCAAACGGCCAAAGCAGTAAAAATAATAATCTCTTCATTATGCCATCGGTAGAGTTCAAGGTGTTGTCCGTGAATTCGGCCGTTCAAAGAATGCTACTTGTTCACAACGGACCAATCAACACGGATATCGGCGTTGCTGACGGTTTGTCCCGCTTTTAAAGAAAATTTCCCCGGTACCGCGGGATTTTTTGGATCCATATATACGCCCACTTCATGCAATTCCGTCAAACTGGCGTGGTCTTGCATCCACAACACGGTCAAGTATTCGACCTCCCCGTGCCGTATGGGCAGTTTATAAGAATAGGGATTTTTGTCGATGCTGAAATCAATGGATTTCATATACACCAGGTAATGAACCTTGGCAGTCGGTTTATAACGATAAGCCGCGATAGCCGTTGCCAGTGTGTTTTCCGGAAACGGTCCATTGAAACGGATCACCCCTTCAATATAGCTGTCACGATTAACCCTGTCCCAACTCGCATACAGATCTATCTGTTCTTCCGGCTTTTCGCTGGACAAATCGAACCCCAATGGCAATAGACTGTTTTTGGGATCCAGCGGCAACGCCAGAACGTCGGCCAGGTTCGAGGTGGTTTCAGTTCCATACCACCACAGACTCAGCGATTCATAATGGCCATACGGAAGAACAATCTCGGTGTGCACTGTATCCTGATCCAGGGGCAGACTGTTGGAGCCATGAAACAGCTCGTTAATGGCATGGGGCGGAAAATAAGGCGCCACGATCAGGTATATTCCCTGCGTGTTGGCGGGCCGGGTGCCGCGGAAAAAGACCGTGACGTTTAATTTGCCGGGCAATGGCTCCAGCCCATGGTCGGAATGGCAACTCAACAGCATCAGGCAGGCCAAAAGCTGTAACGCTAAAGCTTTTTTAATCATGGAATCATCCGGCTTATTTGATCAACAGCATTTTTATTTGTCGACTCAGAGACGGGGCCGAAAGTCGACACACATAGAGTCCGCTCGGCAAATCAGCTGCATTGAATCGAACGCTGTGCTCGCCGGTATCCAGGTGCTGATGCAGGAGTGTGGCTACGCTTTGACCGTTGGGGCCGAACACCTCGAGCAGAACCACGCCTGCCCGTGGCAACGAGAAAGAAATTCGGGTCGCTGCATTAAAAGGATTGGGATGGTTTTGCAGTAAAGTAAAATCAGAAGGCAATGCCTCGGCTCGTTCCTGCACAGCCGTCGGATAATTGACCATCCGGCCCTGAGGAAGTGGTAAGGGATGGGCCACACTTTCGGCCAGTTTGACCCCGTCCTGAAAGCCCAGGCCGGAAGGCAGAAAATAAGCGGTGAATCCCAGATGCAAATCGTTGAGATCTTTGAACCAAAGACCCTGATCGCCGTATGAAACCTTATCAACGCCGGTGTCCTCAAGCTCAACGATGCCGGAGTCGGCAGGCGCCCCATGTTTTTTATCACAATAGTACAGTCCAAATTCTACCGCCACTGAATCGGGAAACTGAGCGTAGGTAAAAAACGAGCCCTGGAGACCTGAATTCAACGTCCAGGCCCTTATGGGGATATCGACGCTGTGATCCACCACATCGGGAGCGCCATCTATGGTGATATCTTGATTATGATTACTGTAAAACTTCATCCCTTCGGCTTTGTCGCTCAAATCCCAGGATTGACGCAAATAGTTGAATTTGACATAAGGTTCTTCTTCGGTGGGAAACGCTGCCTTCAAACTTTCAGTATCCAGTTTTTCCCCACCATCCACTGTGCCGGAAAACGGATAGAACTTGGTGTTCACATAGAATGCATAATCGTGCAAAATCTCACTGGCGAAATGTATGGTTTCCCGAGTTTCACGTATCAATCTCACTACAGGTTTTTCCGTCACTTTTCTATAGTCATATAAATATAAAACGCCCTCATCCGCTTGTGCATAGAATGGAAAGGTACCTGTGAGGTCCAGAACGCCGTCGAAACGGATTTTTTGCGTATCAAAAAAATCTTGGTCCGTACCCCAAGGGGGTTTAATGGATATACGGTCTATCAAACCGTTTTCAGGATCAAAGCCTACTCGGTAAAAGCGGGTTTCCACCAGATCCAGGCTCCTGTCATAACTAAACTCATAGGGGGTGGGCACCGGATCCTTGATGGTGGCGGAGCGATAGACATAGGCGTAAGCTTTGTGATCCTGGGCCTGAGGATCACTAAACGTCAGCTCGGTACGAAAATGCATGCGACTTTCGTCATCTGGAATCCATTGCCAGTCCGCCGCTTTATCGCCCAGATCGCGGACCATAAACACCAGCTCATCCTCTTCGTCGAATAAATTGTCTTCCGGAGCAAAATAGGTGTGCCGCCAGGCGGCCTCCTCACCCGGCTTGAACGGATCTTCGGCTTTAACGCGTTGATCGATCTGGAACGGCAGCATGCGCCAGGCGTCGGTGGCCTGATCATAGGCGTAGACAAAGATCTCGTTTACCGGTATCTCGTTCCATGCATACACCGCATCGGCTTTCAACACGATCGGTTCATAGGGGCGCTCCTGAATCAGCGGCTTGGTTTGCGTCCAGGCGGCCGCGGCCATCAACAACAGCGCCAGCAGCAATGTGTTCAGCTTCATAACAACTCCTCCCGTCTTTTCCACAAAGAATAGAACAGAGAAACCGTGTCAACGATTCCGTCCTTCGATGGGACATTGGGCGAAGCGGATCTCTCCGTTCTCCCCGATCACGGTGACATACTCCCACAGATTTACCGTCGAACAGACATGCCGCGGCACCATGAGTACGTAATCGCCCAGCCGGCAGCCGGCCTCCGCGGGCGCCTGCACCACCGTGTGCTCTTCGCTCCAGCGCAACGCCTTCATCCCCGCTATACTGAACTGCTCCACCGGCCCCTGATCCACAGCCCACCGTTTGTGACCGAGATTCAGGGTGAAGACGTTGTCACCGGGCTGATCCATAATCTGGGCCAGTATCAGAGCGGCCGGAACAAACGTGCCGGGCATCAGCCGGGCATACTGGGAATCGAAATAAACAAACGTGCCCGGCGAGAAAAAAATCGTGCTCCCAGGCGCGACTTTAGCATACAACTCGGCATCGGTGAGAAAGCTGGGCGTGCCGCCCACCACCACCTGCGCCAGATCGACGCCTGCAGTCTGAAACGGCGCTGCTGCCAGCTGCAGCCGCTGCAACATCTGAGCGGATTCGTGGCTGCGCGCCGTGACCGACTCCTGATGAATGTGGCCATCATAGGCATGCAAACCGCTGAACTGCAGCCGTTTCGAGGTAATCGAAACGTAAAACGACCACGCCTGATCAGGTGCCAAACCGGTACGATGCATGCCCACATTCACATCAATGAAATAGTGAAGGCGGACGTCATGGCGGACGGCTGCTGCCTCGGCCCAGGCGACATGCTCCGGTCTGGCCAGCTGAATAAAAAACTCTACATCCGGTCGTTCGCGGACGAGCCGGGCCACAGCGTCCGCCTGCAACGGCAACAGCGGATAGGCGATAAAAATCCGCGACGCACCGGCCTGCAGCAGCATATCTGTTTCATTGGGCGTGGCTTTGAAAAACGACACGCCCGCCTGCCGCAACAGCCTGGTGATATAAACCGATTTGTGGGTTTTGACATGCGGACACAGCGAAGCCATGGCATAGCCCGGCCCGGCTGCGGCCAACAGCCCGGCCATGGCCGCTAAATTATGCTGCACCTGCTGCTCAAAAACGAGCAGTCGCGGCGTAACAATCGTCTGCGGCTGCGCTATAGAATAGACCTGATCCGGAAAGGCTGGAAAGGTGACCTCCATGCGCTCAGGCCTCAAATATACAGATAACGTTTGATTTTCTGCGTCGGCGTTTTTTCAAAAGGCTCGACCTGCTGAATGATTTTATGAATACGGCTGAACGCAGAGACCTGTTCGTTGACACGCACACGAATGGCTTCCAACAGTTCCTGGATTTTTTCCTGAACTTTGCCCTCGTCGGACTTGAACGCCGAGAAACGGGTTTCCAGCTCTTCATAGTTCAGATAGACGCGCGCGGTCAGTCGGCCGTCGCGCTCATACACCAGGGACTCGAGCACCTCTTCACTTTCGTTAATCACCGCCTCGATCTCTTCCGGGTATATATTTTCGCCGCTGGGACCGAGTATCATGTTTTTCAGCCGGCCTTTAATGAAAAGATAGTTATTTCGATCCAGCACGCCGAGGTCGCCGGTGTGCAGCCACCCCTCTTTATCGATGGTTTCCGCCGTGCGCGACGGATCCTTGTAATAGCCTTTCATGATCACCGGCCCGCGCACGCAGATTTCGCCTTCGTTCGTCTGTGGGTTGGGCTGATCGATTTTAAACTCGACGCCGGGCAACGCCGGCCCGGTGGAACGATACACGGTCCGTTCAGGACCGGTGCCGAAAATCAACGGCGCCGTCTCGGTCAAGCCGTAGCCGATGGCATAGGGAAAGCGGGCTTCGCGCAGAAACATCTCCACATCCGGACTCAGAGAAGCGCCACCGATGCAAAAACATCGGAGCTGACCGCCAAACGAGTGCAACAGCTTTTGACCGGCCAGCTTGTGCAGCTTTTTGCGCACCACCGGTATCTTGTACAGTCCGCGCACCAGCAGTTTGCCTCTGAACTGCGGTAGAATCTTGGTCTTGAAAATCTTTTCGATCACCAGCGGCACGGTCAACATGATCGTGGGCTTTACCCTTTCCAGCGCCGGCAACAAAACCCGCGCTGTGGGCGGCTTGTCCAGATAATAAACCGAACCGCCCATCATCACCGAAGCCACCAGTCCCAGCGTACATTCATAGGCATGCGACAGCGGCAGTATGGACAACATGCGATCCCCGGGTCCCACCGGCACGATCTCCATGGTAGCCAGAGCATCATAAACGATGTTGCGGTGGCTCAACATCACCCCCTTGGAATTACCGGTGGTGCCGGAGGTATAGATAATGGAAGCGAGATCGTCCTCTTTCACCTCCGCCGACCAGAAACCGGTGAATTTCATCGCCGCCTGTTTCCACTTGGACAGCTCGCGACTGCCCTCCTGCAGCAATTCATGGAATCTGTCCTTGTTTCTCCCGGGCGAGAGCAGGGAAAAATCCTCGATCTTAACGATGGCTTGCAGGGAGTCGAGATCGGCGTCCTCAATTTTGGTGTACAATTTTTCAGAGACCAACACCAATTTCGCTTCCGAGTGGCGCAGGATGTGCACTACTTCGCTGGTATGAAAGTCCGGCAGAATGGGTACGGCCACAGCTCCCATGGTGGTGATGGCAAAATAGCTGATGCCCCACTGCGGTTTGTTTTCGCTCAGGATGGCCACGCGGTCCCCTGGCTCCACACCCTGCTTTTGCAGCAACTCGGTCACCACCGTCACCTGCCGGCCCAGTGCTTCGTACGTGTAGCTGACTCCATCCAGTTCGGCGAGACTGACACGTTCGGCATGGGAGGCGATGGAGTGTTTAAAGAGCGCGTGTAAGGTTAATGAAGCTAGATGCTGTTTCATGATATCTCATTCCTGTAAATAGGCCTGTCTGAGCAAATATAGCGAATACCGGAAAGAAAAACAAAATCTTTCCGGCTGTGGAGCTAGTGCACCAGCACTTGCTGCTGCCAGATCTGCTCATGCCGGCGGATATGCACCAGATAGACTCCGGCACTTACGCGCCGACCGAACAGATCGCGACCATCCCACTGCCACACCACATGGCGGGCGCCCACGAGGGCGGGCAGGTCGGCAATCTTTTGGCCGAGAAGATTATAAACCGCCGCCTCAAAACCGGTCGCTCCGTGGACATGTTCCATGGTGGTTTGCCATTGTGACGCGGCCGGGTTAAAGGGATTGGGATAACCGGCCTGCAAATGAAACCGGGCAGGCTGGTCGGCCTGTTGCACGACGGTCGTCGGTATAAAGACCTGCTCGGCAAAATTCATGACCGGTGCTGTCCGATTCCACTGATACAAGCGGGCGCCGAACTCGGCGTCCTGATTCGGTGAATCGATAAAATAGCAGCTGAAATCAATATTGAGCCGATCAGTGACCAGTGCACTTTTCAGTGTGTAGGCCCACAGACCCATGTCGCCAAAACTCAACAGGTCTCCGCTGTCCGGGGAACCGTCGGTCGTCCCCCCCTGACTGTTGTCACGATAATATATCTTGTTGACGGCACTCTGGATTTGCGGCAACTCGACAATCATCATGATGCTGCCCCACGGTCCGCTGGCCAGCAACCATTGGGCCTGGTCGGTGGCCGCCAGGTCGGTTTTCACATTATCGCCATTACCATCAATGGTCACGCCATCCGGATTGGCGACGGAATAGAATGTACCGCCGGAAACCAGGGGGCTCAAGTCCAGAGATTGCCGGATGGACTTTAGTCCAGCCAGCGCCATGAGGCCCGGTTCCACTTTAATGCCGGCCACGCCGATGCGAAATGAATAGGGGAAATACTCCAACTGGTAATCCGCATTTACGGGTTTGGGCCATAATTTGGGAAAGGAGAACAACGTGCGCTGATCGTGAAATGCACGAATGAGTCCGCGATGATAGGTAGAACTGCCGTTGTTGAGCGTGTCTTCGCTGCAGGTGTATTTCCCTATGCCTCCCCAAAAGGTTTCTCCGCTAAAACGCAATTTCAGCCGGTCCACAAGGTCGGTGTGAGGGGACAGGGACAGGGAAACGAAATCGATCCAGCCGTCGCGGTTATGACCGATGGTATAAGCCAGGGTTCTGGTGGTGTCGGCCGCCGTGCCGGCTGGAGCCGGGCTGTAGCGCTGGTGGTACGACAACGGCGCCTGATTCGTGCTGACATGGCGATAGAGATAGAGCCAGCCCTTTTTCCGGCTGTCATTCTCTTCGGTAAAGGTCAATTCGATGCGCGGCTGCTGGCGCGCCTGCGGATCCTCCAGCCATTCCGAAGGCATCGCCTGATCGCCCAGGTCCTCCGGCATGCACAGGATCTCGTCGTTGGCGTCGATCACGCCGTCCTTCTCTTTGTTGTATTTATTGTTGCTGTCCACTTCATCCACCTGCCAGGGCACAATCCGCCACGACGCGGCGGCTCGATCATAACGAAAAGCGGTCCACTCTTTGATGACAAGGTCAAGGCGCGGAATCTGGCTGCCATGAAGTAAAATCGGCACGTACCGTCGCTCCATGGTCTTTATCTGCGCCTGACTCGTACCCATCAACAACAAAATTCCTATGAGCATCTTTTTCATCTTTATCTCCGTTTCCGGTCATTACGGTCGTTACAGTCCATGACTGACTGTCAGCACGAAATTACGAATTTCACCCAGCACCCGTTCCGAGACGGTATAGTTGTAATTCAGGGCGTTGCGGATATCCAGCTGAATCTGCAACCCCGGCCAGGCGTATTGCACATGCACATCCCAGACTTTCATCGGCACCCGTTCATCGAGCGGATAAACGGCCACCCGCTGCAGGCGGGACACATAGCGATAATCTACAGAGACATTCCATCGCTGCCATTGCAGGGACGGCGAAAAATGGCCGACAAAACGGGGGCGGTAAAACAGCGGTGCTCGGCTGTCCAGCTCCATCGCATCCATCCAGGTGCCGGCCGCTTGAATAATCAGACGCTCCCGCCACAGGCTCCAGCGCGCTTCGGTTTCAACACCCTGGATGCGCGCCTTTGGATAATTGAGAAACTGCGCCGTCAGATCAGAAGCCAGGGTTGGTTCAATCAAATGGCTGTAGCGGTTATAAAAAGCCGTGACCTCCAGGTAGACGCTGTTGCCGAATTGCTGGCGCACGCCCAGATCTGCCAGCGTCGAACGCTCGGGCTGCAGATCCGGGTTGGGCAGAGCGCGAAAATCCTTGGAACCGGCGGAGATAAAACGCTCCACCACCGTGGCGGCGCGAAAGCCGCGGCCGTAGGAACCATGGATGATGGTGCCGAACACCGGCTGATAGCTGGCGCCGATTTTCGGCGACCACTGCGTTTCCAGCGAATCCCCCACCAGGGTGTAGGTGTCATAGCGCAGGCCGGCGTTCACCTGCACCAGCTCCGAAAGCTTCCAGATCTCCTGCACATACGGCGAAACACCGTGCGCTGACCGCTTGCCATAATAGAGCGATTCCACCAGATCGTGTTTGTAATCGACACCGAAGGAGACACTGTGTGCCGGATGTGGTTTCCAGTTGTTTTGCCATTCTGCGCTCAGCCCCAGGGCCGGCGTAAAGGCGCTGCTGATATTGAACGGCAGCCCCACCAGCTGCTGATTATAGGAGGCGCGCAATTTCGTCGACCACGTCGGCGAGAACAATTTTTGCAGCACCACATAGCTGACGATGCCGTTCATGGAAAAACGGTTGCCCTGTTCCGTGGAGGGCACATTGAGAGCGCGGTTCTGCTCCAGCCACTGCAGAAACAGCTCGCGCTCTTCGTGACTGTACGTGGTGAACAGCGTAAACGTGGTTTGGGCAGGCAGCGTGCCGGTCACTTTGGCTGTGCCGTACCAGCGGCTGAAATAACCGTTTTCCCGATCGCCGGTCGAACGATGATGCGAAACCGCCAATCGCACACCGATGGTGTTAAACGACCTGGACACGCTGGCATCGGTGCGGTAGAAATAGAGCGGTTCATCGGTCCATTTCCATTCCTTGACCGACGGCTCGTCGTAGAGGCCGCCGCTCTGACGGACCATGGCCGACCAGTTGCGGCTGGGTTGCTTGGTCAATACGTTGATCACGCCGCTGATCGCGCCGGAGCCGTAGAGCGAAGACGCCGCACCTTTCAGCACCTCGATGTGTTCGATTTCGGTGATGGGCAGAATATTCCAGTTCGCCGCTCCCAGATCGCTGGTCAGAATAGGCACCTCATCCAACAGCACTAGCGAACGGCTGCCGCCGAGCCGGTTATAACCGGCACCGCCGCGGATGTTGACGTTGTCGCCGACAATCGCCAAACCGGGAACATTCTGCAACGCTTCATCCAGCTTGAAAAGATTACGTCGCTGGATCTCTTGTCTGGCCAGTACGTTGATGCTCGCAGCCGCCCTGGCCAGCGATTCCGGTTGCCGCGAACCGGTGATGACCACCTGGTTCAGCTGAATGGCCGAGGGCTCGAGCATCATCTCTATCACCGCTCCCCTGGCAGGCTCGACCAGCACAGCCATGGAACGGCTGGAATAGCCGACATAGCTGGCTCGAATCGTATACGATCCCGCCGGCACGTGCGCAATCTGAAAACGGCCGTCCACATCCGTCAACGCGCCCAGAAAGGTTCCTTCCAACAGCACGTTGGTGCCAGGCAACCCTTTGCCGGTTTCCTTGTCCACGACGCGGCCCTGGACCATCTCACCCGCCTGGCCGTAGAGCAGCGCCGCCATCAATAAAAGTGCCGCTGTAATGTACTTATTCATGTTCGATCCTTGCCTGGTTCTGTCCGGCGCCGACGCGTCGATGGTCGGACGGCAACAGCGACCAGTCACAATAAATATCAACATCCTGTGCGATCGGTTCGCGTGCGGTCAAAATCACCTTTTTATAATCATAAATAAAATTGACCGGATCAAAGCCGTAAAAGCCGAGAATATTGGCATAGTTCCAGGCCTTGCCCTTTTCTTTATATACGGCCGCCACCAGATCATAAGACGCAACCGGCGCCGGGATATAATAGGTCGGCTCTGCTTTGCTCAAATTAACCGAAGTGTTGGTAATCACCACATCGCCGAGATTTTGCGGCGGCATGTTTACAACCGCCACGACGCGCACCGATTCAACGTACGACGGCATCTGCTCCGGATTGATAAAGATCACCTTGCCGCTGATCTGCGAATCCAGCGTGCCGAGTCCGTGATCGACGGTGCAGCTCAACATCATAAGCAAAGGAGCCATCAGGAGAATTTTTTTCATGCTCAATCCTCTGGTATTAACATGCCAACGCCCCCTGGAATAAAGGGGGCGCTTTTGATATCTAAAACGAAAATATCTACAAATTTTATCTGACCTGCATCACAATTTCAACAACAGTTTTTACAAATATAACATATTGATTATTTACTGATTATGCATTTTGTTATACTTGACCAACAGCTCCTGAATGCCGTCTCGATGAACCATATAGGCCAGAATTTTCAGCTTCAGATAATCACTGCGGAAAAAATGATAACCGGGCCAATCACCGCGCCAGGCCGTGCCCCAGGAATCCTTGATGAGAAACCAGTCCTGGCCCTGCATGG
>CAZISM010000043.1:35229-40650 GCA_964541895.1 uncultured Cytophagia bacterium | reverse complement strand
CAGGACCATGTGGTGCGGCTGGAAACGCGACCGGCCAACATTGAAGGCAAAGGCGCCATCAGCCAGCGCGAACTGGTGCGCAATGCCTTGCGGATGCGTCCGGATCGCATCATCCTCGGCGAGGTGCGCGGTGGCGAAGCGCTGGATATGTTGCAGGCGATGAACACCGGTCATGACGGTTCCCTGTCTACGCTGCACGCCAACACACCGCGGGACGCCTTGCGGCGCCTGGAGACGATGATCCTTATGGCCGGCGCCAACCTGACCGACCGCGCTATGCGCGAACAGATCAGCTCCGCCGTGGACATGATCGTACAGATCTCGCGCTTTTCCGACGGCACGCGCAAAGTGATCAAAATCACTGAAATCACCGGCATGGAAGGAGAAACGGTTTCGTTACAGGATATATTCTATTTTGAAAAACTGGGTGTTCGCGAAGACGGCAAGGTGCTGGGCGCGTTCCGTACTACCGGCATCCTGCCCAAATGCATGGAACGACTGGAAGCGGCAGGGGTTCGCTTGCCCATGGACATGTTTGAACCGCGCTTTGAAACGAACGAAAGCGAGATGACCCTATGATCTCTTTTATCGTGGCCGCCACTTTTTTTTCGGTCTCTTTTTGCGGGGTAGCCGTCTATTTCTGGTATTACCAGCGCTTTCTCTCCGAGGGCTATCGTATCAGCCACCGCATCGATTCGGTCAGCGAATTGCGCGCGGCCAAGGGCGCCACAGCCACGTTTGTCGTTCGCCAAGTCGAGTACAGTCAGATTCCGCTACTGAACCGCGTGCTGGAAAAGGTGCGCTTTTCGTTTGCGCTGCAAAAGATGATGGAGCGGGCGGACATGCCGCCCAAGGTCGGCACGGTGCTGATCGTTATGACGATCCTGGCGACGTTGGGCTTTCTCTTCGGGCTGACCACCCGGCGCATCGGCCTGGGCATCGGCCTGGGCCTGGTGCTGGCCTACCTGCCGGTGTTGTTCATTTCGATGCGGGTGGGACGGCGCTTGCAGTCGTTCGGCCGCGAGTTTCCCGATGCCATCGATATGATGACCGGGGCGCTGCGCGCCGGCCATGCCTTCAGCAAGGCGCTGCAACTGGTGGCCATGGAGGCTCCGGATCCGGTGGGCACCGAGTTCCGCCGCACTTTTGAAGAGCATAACCTGGGCCGGCCGATTAAAGAGTGTCTGCTCCATCTCACCGAGCGGGTCAACAGCCCGGATTTAAAGCTCTTTGTCACCGCCGTGCTGCTGCAGCGGGAAACGGGCGGCAACCTGACGGAAATTCTGGAAAAAATCAGCTATACCATCCGCGAGCGCTTTAAACTGATGGGGCAGATCCAGGTTTATACCGCGCAGGGACGCATGTCGGCGTGGATTCTGGGCTCGCTGCCGGCGGTTTTTCTTTTTCTCATTTCCTCCATTAATCCGGGCTATCTGCAACCGATGTTTACTGAAAGTTCGGGCCACTATATGTTGATCACAGCCGGGCTTTTTCAGATCGTGGGCGTTTTTATGATCCGCAAAATCGTACATTTGGATTTCAATTGAGGTGACGGTATGATGATAGGCTATATGGTTCTCATCTTCTGTACGGTATTTCTGATCACATTGTGGATCCTGAATTTTATAAAAAGGAAAAACGATCCCGCTATTCGACGGCTGCAAAATTTGCAGTCTGACAGCGAAGCCCCGACAGGCAACGTCCACACGATAAAAGTGAATACGCGGGTTCGAACTATCAACCACCTTCTCGCCAAGATGGACAAGTTGTTCCAGAAAAAGGGCAACAAGAAAAGTCCGTTTGAACAGGCCCTGGCGCAGGCCGGTTTTTATCATGAGAACAGCGTGCGGGTGTTCATGGCGCTCAAACTTGGACTGGCGTTGGCGTTCACCCTGGTCTATGGCACAATCATGCTCCTGAGCGATCGCCCCTGGAACCAGGTCATTCTCTTCAGCCTGGTGATGGCGATGTTTGGTTATCTGATGCCCGGCGTGGTGCTGAACTTTAAAATCAAAAAGAGGCAGCGGATGATCGCTTCGGGTCTGCCGGATGCGCTGGACCTTTTGGTCATCAGCGTGGAGGCCGGACTGGGGTTGAACGCGGCGCTGATGCGCGTCGGCCAGGATATCCGTCTGCGCAGCGTGCCGCTGAGCGAGGAGCTGTTGCTGGTGAACCAGGACATGCGCACCGGTCTGACCAGGGAAAAAGCCCTGCGCCGGCTTGCCGAACGCAACAAGGTGGAAAGCCTGCGCATTCTGGTGGGCGCTCTGGTTCTGGCCGACCGCTTGGGAACCAGCATCGCCGATACCCTGCGCATACAGGCCGATTCTCTTCGTACGCGGGTGCGGCAGCGCGCCGAGGAACAGGCTGCCAAGGCCGGCGTCAAGATGCTGCTGCCTCTGGTGCTGTTTATTTTACCGGCGCTGTTTATCGTGCTGATGGGACCGGGCGTACTTGCCATCAGCAAATCCTTTTCTCAAATTGCAGGCAAGTGAACGAGGTCCTGACCTATGCCACTGTTTAATCCCAATCGCGGGCGTAGAATAGCGGTGCCGGTCATCGGCGCCTATGCCAATCTCAGCCGGCTGGCCGGCCTGTTCGGTCTGAGTGACCGGGACCGGGCCGTGTCGGTGCTGCACCTCCGCCCCTGTTCCAGCATACACACCTTTTATCTCGACCATCCCATAGATGTGCTGTTTCTGGATCGGACCGGCTCGCTCCTCGAGGTGCAGGAGGCGGTGCCGCCCAACCGCGTCGTTCTCTGCAAGGGCAAAGCCCATTCGGTTCTGGAAGCCAAACCGGGCGTTTTGCCGCTGGACCGTTTCTCGGCCGGCGATCACATCGTCGTCGAGCCGGATGGCACCAGCAGACCTTCCTGGGCGTCGTTTCGCTCCCTGCTGCATCTGCCGCTCAACCTGTTTTTAGCCATTTTCTGGCTGCGGTTTGTCCTGATTTCCTTTTTTACGTTTATGCGAACCGGCTCGTGGTTCGGACTGGGTCTGACGGTTTTCAATTCCCTGCTGGTCTTTTTCTTCCTGACGCGCCGGCAGAGTAAAAACACAACCTCGCGATGGGGCGATTGGTTTGTCGCCATCGCAACGGTGCTGCTGTCCATGAGCCTGAAACCCGATCCGGGGCATGATTGGTATCGCCAGATCGTGTCGCTGTCGCTGCAGGGCGTAGGATTGTCAGTGATGTTTTACAGCCTGTTATGTCTGGGTAAAAGCTTTGGCATCGTGCCGGCCAACCGCTCCGTTAAGAGCCGGGGCGCCTATGCTGTGGTACGGCACCCGCTCTACGCCGGCGAACTGATTTTCTATCTTGGCTTTTTGTTCGGCCATTTTAATTGGTTTAATTTGATAAAAATTTTTCTTATCTTTTTGGGTCAGTTGTGGCGCGTACGGGCTGAAGAGTCCGTGTTGCGGACCGACCAGCAATACCGCGACTACTGCCTGCGCGTGCCCTACCGCTTCCTTCCTAAATTGTTTTGAGACGGCTCACCTCGGTGATCCGTCAGAATCCTGGCTCACATAGGACGGATCCCATGTCACCCGACTATCGCCTGCGCCCGGCCGGACGCCGTGATGCGGACACCATTCTCAGTTTGATTCACGGCCTGGCAGAATTTGAACACATGTCCGAACTGGTGCAGAACAGCAAACGCGCCCTTGTCAAACACGGTTTTGGCAAAAATCCGCTCTTCAACGTCCTGCTCTGCGAAGTGAAAACGAACCGGCGCTGGAACGGCGTCGGCTTTGCCCTCTATTTTTTCACCTATTCCACGTTTACCGGCAAGCCCACCCTGTACCTGGAAGATCTGTTTGTCAAACCGGAATTTCGCAATCATGGTTTCGGCAAACAACTGTTCTGGCGCATAGTGCAACAGGCCGTTAAAAAGGGCTGTGGTCGCATGGAATGGTCGGTGTTGGCGTGGAACAGCCGCGCCATCGATTTTTACAAACGTATGGGTGGTATGGCGATGGACGACTGGTGCCTGTTTCGTCTCGATGAACAGGCTCTATCCGCCCTGCTGTCCACCACACCCTGACGCTGGTCTCTCCTGTCGGGTCGACCTGAGCGGGGTGATGCATCCTATCAAAGGAGGTCCCAATGAACCGCCGCACCTTTATCGAAAAGGGCGTTGTCGCCGGAACCGCCCTGGGCGTACTGCCCACTCTCAATGGTCAAACGGCCTTGCCGAAACGGGCTCTGGGAAGAACAGGCGAACGTTTGTCCATCATCGGCTTTGGGGGTATCCTGGTTATGGATATGGAACAGCACGCAGCGAACGAGCTGGTTGCCAAAGCCTGTGACAGCGGCATCAATTACTTTGATGTGGCGCCGACCTATGGCAATGCGCAGGATCGACTGGGGCCGGCGTTGCAGCCCTATCGACAAAACTGTTTTCTCGCCTGCAAAACCACGCAGCGCAAACGCGGTGAAGCGGAAAGAGAGCTGCACGAATCATTGCAGACCTTGCGCACCGATCACCTGGACCTCTATCAGCTGCATGCCCTGACCACGAGAGAAGAGGTGGAAACGTCGTTCGGACCTGACGGCGCCATGGAAGCGCTGCTAAAGGCCCGTCAGAACGGCCTGGTCCGTTTCCTCGGTTTTTCCGCCCATTCCGAGGAAGCGGCGCTGCTGGCCATGGAAAAATTCCATTTCGATACAGTGCTGTTTCCGATCAATTTCGTCTGCTGGTACGAAGGCCATTTTGGTCCGGCGGTCGTGGCCAAAGCGAAATCGCTGGATATGGGAATTCTGGCCCTGAAAGCACTGGCGTTTGCCCGTCTGGGCAAGGATGAAAAGCGGCCATATGCCAAATGCTGGTATCGTCCCATTGAGGACGACGATATCGCCGATTTGTCCCTGCGCTTCACCCTCTCCCAGGGCATTACGGCCGCAGTCACACCCGGCGAGACCCCGTTTTTATTCAAGGCCCTGACCATCGCTGCCGCCTATAAACCTCTGTCCGAGCAGGAGCAGACCAAACTGGCAGCCAGGGCCAAGGGTGTGGCGCCCCTTTTTAAAACCTGACGATCGTATATATTCACGGGCCGGCAGAGGAACAGGAAGCAAATTCTAAAGGAGCGCTATGGAAGAAAAGAAGGATAAGCAGAAGGATCGAATCAAAAAACCGCCGGCGGGTCTGGCGGTGCTGGCCCTGGTCGGCCCGGCCTTTGTGTGGTGCGCGGAATACATCGGCTCCGGTGAAGTGATTCTGGCCACGCGCACCGGCGCCATCCTGGGCACCGGCGTCATTTGGGCCATTGTGTTCGGCATCTTTTTGAAATACTGGATCGGCATCAGCGGCGCCCGCTACACCGTGTGCACCGGCGAAGGCATGATCGACCTGTTCAGCCGCATGCCCGGGCCGAAGAATTGGGCGGTGTGGCTGGTGCTGGTGGCGCAGTTTTT
>CAZISM010000043.1:30587-35129 GCA_964541895.1 uncultured Cytophagia bacterium | reverse complement strand
CTGGCCCCGGAAGGCGAGCAGGTGGCGTTTCAACTCTCGACCATTTTCAGTTCACGCTGGGGTCAATTGGGCGGCTATCTGTTCATGATCGCCGGCGCGGCCGCGCTCATCAGCACCCAGGTCGGACAACTGGCCGGCTGGCCCCGGTTGCTGGCGGATGCCTGCCGCATCTGTATCCCGCGTTTTGGCAAGCTGGCGTGGCGGAGCCAATTTCGCATTTTTCTTTCGTTCTTTTTTGTCAGCAACATGACCATCGTCTATATGCTGGGATACAAACCGGTGGTGCTGGTGAAAACCGGCGCCATCCTGGACGGCCTGCTCCTGACACCCCTGCAGGCGCTCTGGTTGCTGATCGGTTTGTTTGTCGTTATGCCGAAAATGATCTCCAAGGAAGGCTGGCGCATTCTCAGACCGCACTGGATCTTTGCCGCCGGACTGATACTGGCTGTGCTGGTGTTTGGTTACTTTTGTATTTTTCAAATACCGTTTATTTTATAACGAACCGCTCTTGCCGGATACATTCCAAATCCGGGCTGGCCGGAAGTAAAGGTCGGACACCTCAACGGTGTCCGATCTTTTTTTTGACCACGTCCGCCGTATCAGGGTAGGAGATAAAATCCTCTTTATTCATCCCGCACTTTTGCTTTTAATATTCTTGCACGCCTTTTATCCTCCATTTTGTCGTCTTTTTATTACAACTATCCCAAGCTTTTGACAATTTTAACAATGAACCAGAATTATAATTTTATGATTTAACATGATTTACGATGTGCTGCTTTTTGGCATGCCTTTTGATATGGTCAGCAGAGGATTTAGGATCGAAATTGCATTTATGAAATGTAACAAACGGTCACTTGTCCGTCCAGGGGTGATCTCAGAAATCATGACAAGGCTTCGGCTCTCAAAGCCGGGGCTGACCATCTGATCTCTCCTGACCGTCATGAGTGATCGCAGGTACGGAGCGGCAGGACTCACCGCCTTCCAGCAGGCCGCACAGACCGGATTCAAACATCAGACACCCTGGAGGTGTCTGATGATGTGTTGCCATTTTCGCGAGAAACAGCTCGTAATGCAATAACATGGAAAAAACAGAAAGGAGGGGGATCGGCATCCACTCGCGGTAGACTAGTACAATTCATCGCAGTTCAAATCACCTCAAAGCAAGGAGTATCACCATGTCGTTCTTAACCAATCTGCTCAACAAACTGGTCCGCAATCAGGATGGTCAAACTTTGGCCGAGTACGCTTTGATTCTGGTTTTGGTCGCTATCGTTGCCATTCTGGCTCTGACGGCGCTGGGCGTCAACATCGCCGGTGTGCTCACCAACATCGCCAACGCCATCTAAGCTGTCGTGACGTTGTCACCGGCAAGCTCTCGGGCAGGGCCGGATCATCTTTAACACCATGAGGATAAGCACTTTTGGACGTGGATACGGAACTGGAATCACAAGGACATTACCTCCGCTATAAAAAGCATATTGCATCATCATGGTTAAAGAGGACCGGCCCTCGGCAGCTTGCCCATCACCTTCATAGACGATGAAGGCAAAGTTTCGGTTGTATAAAAGAGCGTTATGGCCATGCCCCTGTCAATCATGCTAGTCGTTGTCTTGTCCGGAGCCTTGCTCCTGGTTGTGTACTGGGATGGACGATGGCGAAGGATTCCAAATTTTATCACGCTGCCGCTGCTGGTTGTCGGTCTGTTGGCCGGATTTTTTCTGAATGGGCCATCCGGGGTGTGGCAGTCGTTGACGGGGCTTTTGCTCGGGGGCGGCTTGATGCTGCCGTTTTTTTTAATGCACGCTATGGGAGCCGGCGACGTCAAGCTGATGGCCGCTGTCGGGTCTGTGCTGGGAATACGGTGGATTCTGACGGTTTTCTTCTTCACCAGCCTTTGTGGCGGTGTGCTTGCCGCCGTCGTTATCATTGAACATCGCTTATCGCTGTCGTTCAAACGTTTACCGACTCTGGATGACAAACGCAAAAAGATCACCGTACCCTATGGCTGGGCAATAGCGGCCGGTACCTGGCTGACGATTATTTTGCATCGGATGGAGGAGTTGCTGTGATTGGATACAAGGGAAAAGAGAGACATCACGAACGCGGCCAGTCGGCGGTAGAGCTGGCATTGATACTGCCCATCTTTACGGTTCTGTTGTTCGGCATCATCGAATTTGGCCGTTTATGGATGACCGTGAACGTCATGTCCGGTGCCGCCCGCGAAGGCGCCCGGGTGGCGGCGGTCAGCGGCACCAATTTTACCCAGGCACGAACCAGCGCCTTGAATGTTTTGAATGCAGGTAATATCACCGGCGCCAATGTCACCATCACCGGGCCTAACGGCAACAATGAAATACTGGCGACGGTTACCCTGCAGTACAGAACATTTACAGGCAATCTGATCCCTGGACTGAGTCCGGTCCTGAATTTATCACGAAGCGCAGCCATGCGCTGGGAAGGATGAGTTCCATGTTTTTGCTCAAACCCAACTGGATGATACCCATCGCGATCATTACCGGTGTGCTGGCGACACTGGGGGTGTATCGTTTTTTGCAAAACCAAAAACAGGTCCAAAGCAAATCCACCGTGCCGACCCGGGATGTGGTTGTGGCGACGCGCAACCTGCCCATGGGCACCAAGCTGGATGCCACCATGATTCGCAAGGCAGAATGGCCGGCTGACCTCGTCAGCGAAGGCACCTTTGCGGTTCCGGACTCGCTGCAGGAGCGGGTGGTCCGCACCGATATCTATACCGGGGAAGCCATTCTCGAATCCAAACTGGCGCCGAGAGGTTCGGCCGGCGGCTTTCTCGGTTTAATCCCGCCCGGCATGCGGGCCATGACCGTGGCGGTGAATGTGGTCAGCGGGGTGAGCGGATTCATCCTGCCGAACACGCGCGTGGATGTGCTGGTGACCGTGACCCCTTCATCCGACAAGGAGCAGGCGACGACGCGGATGATACTGGATGACATCCAGGTGCTCGCCGTTGACCAGACCTTCCGCAACGCCGACGACCATGGCGATCCCATCACCGTCCAATCGGTGACGTTGCTGGTGACGCCGGATCAGGCGGAAAAGCTGGCGCTGGGCAGCAACGAAGGCAAGCTGCAATTGACGTTGCGCAATCTGGTGGATCGGCAAGTCAGCAGCAGCAGCGGCATAAAGCTCAAGGAATTGATCAACAACGGTCAGAGAGCACCGGCCGAACCGGTCCGTCCCAAAGTGGCCAGCCAGCCGAAAGAAGAGGCTGTAGTGGAGCCGGAACCGCCGCCGCGCGTAATTGAAGTGCTTCGTTCCAACGTTCGTTCGGAAGTGGTCCTTGAAGACGGCCAGGCCAAAGAGCAAAAAACAAAAAAATAGTCAGCCGTGGTTAGAAACGGTCGCCTGCGGCTGCGTTCATGAAAACGGGAAGCTACTATGAAGAAAACTTTAATTCTGCTTCTGGGGATAGCCGGCAGCTGCCTGGCTGCATTGGATCAGGTCACGGTGTATGTCGGTCAATCGACCGTGATCAACTTCCCGGAAAATATCAAGCGCGTGTCCATTGCCAACACCGATGTGGCCGATGCCTCGGTTACCTCGGCTTCGCAGATGGTGATCAACGGCAAAGCGGCCGGCATCACCAGTCTGGTGGTATGGAACGATCAGGAAACGGTTCGGCAATACAAGGTGCTGGTGCAGAAAGAGCGCTCTGCCTATCAGATTATGTTGCAGGTGCGTTTTCTTGAGGTCAACAAAAACAACCTGAAAGAGTTCGGCATCGACGCTCTGCGCAACGGCCTCAAGGTCGGTTCCGAGACCGTCAGCCTCGGCAGTTTTGCCGGCAAAGTGAACCAGCCGAACGATCCCCTGCTCCTGGGCGAAACGGTGGATTTTTTTCTCAGCGTGCCGACGCAGAATCTTTCCATGATCATCAAGGCGCTGGAAGAAAAAAATCTGCTCTCTGTGCTGGCCAGGCCCAATCTTACGACCACGGACGGCACAGAGGCGAATTTTCTCGCCGGCGGCCGGTTTCCGGTACCCATCGTGTCCGGTGCGGCCGGCATGCAAACCATCAGCATCCAGTTCGAAGAGTATGGCATCAAGCTGCGTTTTACGCCGACGGTGTTGGATTCGCAGCTGATCAATGTCAAAGTGGCCGCCGAGGTGAGCAGTCTTGACTTTGACAACGGTATCATCCTCAGCGGTTTTCGCATCCCCAACATCAACACGCGGCGTGCCGAATCCATGGCTGAACTGAAGGAAGGGCAATATCTGATTATGGGCGGCCTCCTGTCCAACGAGACCGCCAGGACGTTGTCCAGGCTTCCGGTCATCGGCGCCATTCCGGTGCTCGGCGCTCTGTTCAGCAGCCGGCGTTATGTTAAAAAAGAGAGCGAGTTGTTGATCATGGTGGCCCCGTCCATAGTGCAGGGGCGGAGCGTAGAGGACAAGACCTACAACCGAACCCTTCAGCCTTGAGCGTGCTAAAATGAAACGCCTGCAAAAAGAAGAAGGCCATATCCTGGCTACCACGGCGTTTGGTCTGGCCGTGCTGATCGG
>CAZISM010000043.1:26518-30487 GCA_964541895.1 uncultured Cytophagia bacterium | reverse complement strand
CGGCAACGGCGTTTCCATGCTGTATCAGGTTCGTCTGCTGTTATAATCAGCATAACACGTGCAACCAGGATGAATTATCCCACATGAATCAGGATCTTGCCATACTGCTCATCGGCGGCGACGATGCCGCCACCCAGGCGCTCAAGACATCGCTGGCACAGATCTCCCACGTCACCGTGGTCGATGAAAGCCCGGAGGTGGGCAAGGGATTGTTGCTGATCAAGAAATACGATCCGGACGTGGTGGTGCTCAATCTGAATCCTGATGAAGAACAGGCCCTCAAGGGGGCGGAAAAAATCACCCAGGGATATCCGGATTGTTTTCTTTTTGTCACCGCCTCGCATGCCCGGCCGGATCTGATCATAAGCGCCATGCGTGCCGGCGCCCGCGAATTTTGGGTGCAACCGTTTCGGCTGGAAGAGCTGCAACACGGCATCCAGACGGCGCTGCGTGCGAAAAAGCAGGCCAGTCAACAGTTGAAACGGGGCAAGGTGCTGTCGCTGTTCGGCGTCAAAGGCGGCGTCGGCACCACCACGCTGGCAACCAATCTCGGGGTGGTGATGCAGGAACGCAGCAAACGGGAGGTGTTGTTGCTGGACTGGAACTTTCAACTGGGCCAGGCCGGCCTGTTCCTGAACATCCAGCCGCAGTATTCCATGGTCGATATCGTGCATCATATTCAGGACATTCAGGTCCATCACATCGAAGACATCGATCCGGTGCTGGTAAAAAGCGTGCTGCCCAAAGCCGATAACGGGATTTATTTTCTGGGTGGGCCGGGCCGTATGGAGGATGCCGAAGCCATCAAGCCGGCCCACGTTCAGCCTGTGCTCAACATGCTGCGCGTCATGTTCGATTACATCGTCGTCGATACGCCGCCCCTGTTTGATGAGTTGACGCTGAAATTGCTGGATGAGGCGGACATCATCATGCCGCTGTTCACCTTTGATGTTCCGGCGGTGTACAACGCCAAGCGCTGCCTGGAGCTGTTTCATCGTTTGGGCTACGGCTCGGACAAAGTGTACCTGATCATGAACCGGCATCAGGCCCACGATTCGCTGGATGTGCACACCGTCGAACGGACCATCGGGCAGGCGATTTTCTGGCGTATTCCCAATCAGGATTATGGCTCTCTGATTCGTTCCATCAACGAGGGTATCCCGTTGAGCCAGAGCCTGCCCAAATCCCGTTTGAGCACCAGTCTGAACGAAATGCTCGAACAATTCAACGGAACCTTGAATGTGGTCGATTCGGCCGGCGACGAAAAAACCCGGCCGGGATTACTGAAAAAGCTATTTGCGACACGGGGATAAGATATGGGATTGCTAAAGCGACTTCAGGATAACCAGCGCACGGCGGTCGTCGAACCGGAGGCTCCGCCTCCGGCCAGGGAACCGGAACCGCGCCTGGCGGCGCCAGTGGTGCCTCGTATTCTGCCGCAATACTATGAAGTGAAGGAGAAAATCCACCGACGGCTGATCGACCGCCTGGATCTGCGCCGTTTGGATACCATCAGCAAGGATATCCTGCACGTACAGGTCCGCGATGTCATCGAAGATCTGGCGCAAGAGTCGGATATCAGCCCGGATCTGAACCGGGAGCGGCTGGTGGAAGAGATCCTGAACGAAACCTTTGGCTTGGGGCCTCTCGAACCCCTGTTGACCGATCCTACGGTTTCCGATATCCTGGTCAACACCTACAAGCAGGTCTATGTGGAGCGTTTCGGCAAACTGGAGCGCACCCATACGGTGTTCAAGGACGATACGCATCTGCTGCACATCATTGACCGCATCGTCTCCCAGGTAGGACGCCGTGTGGACGAGTCCAGCCCGATGGTGGACGCCCGTCTGCCGGACGGCTCCCGCGTCAACGCCATCATCCCGCCGCTGGCGCTGGACGGGCCGAGCCTGTCCATTCGAAAATTCGCCATTCGCAGTTTTACCGTAGAAGATCTGGTGCAGAATCAGAGCCTCACCAACGCGATGGCCGAGCTGTGCATGGCGGCCGTCAAGGTGCGATTGAACATCATCGTGTCCGGCGGCACCGGTTCCGGCAAGACGACGTTCCTGAACGTCCTCTCGCGTGCCCTGCCGCCCACCGAGCGCATTGTCACAATCGAAGATGCGGCTGAACTGAAACTGCAGCAGGAGCATGTGGTACGGCTGGAAACGCGGCCGGCCAACATCGAGGGCAAGGGCGCGGTCACCCAGCGCGAGCTGGTGCGCAACGCTTTGCGCATGCGCCCGGATCGCATCGTCATCGGCGAAGTGCGCGGGGCCGAGGCTATGGACATGCTGCAGGCCATGAACACCGGCCACGACGGTTCGCTGTCCACCCTGCATGCCAATTCGCCGCGGGATGCGTTGCGCCGGCTGGAAACCATGATCCTGATGGCGGGCGCCAATCTCACCGACCGTGCCATGCGCGAGCAGATCAGCTCCGCGATCAACCTTATCATCCAGATTTCGCGGTTCAGCGACGGCACCCGCCGCGTGGTCAAAATCACCGAGCTGACCGGCATGGAAGGGGATACGATCTCTTTGCAGGACATTTTCTTTTACGAAAAGCTGGGCGTGCGTGACGACGGCAAAGTGGTGGGCGTGTTTCGCACCACCGGCATTATGCCGAAATGCGTGGACCAGTTCGAAGCCGGCGGCATTCGCCTGAGCGAAGATCTGTTTGAACCGCGCTATGAAATGGAAAAAAGCGAGACGGACGTATGATCACTTTTATCGTTATTGCCACTTTTCTTTCAGTTACCTTTTGCGGCATCGCCATGTACTTTTGGTATTACCGCCGCTTCCTGTCAGAGGGATTTCGCATCAGCCAACGGCTGGAACAGGTCAACGACTCACAGTTCGGCCTTTCCGGGGAGGTCCCTTTTGTCGTCCGCGAAACCGAGTTCAGCCGCATCCCCGTTTTAAACCGGCTGCTGGAAAAAACGCGGATCTCGAAGACGCTGCAAAAGATGCTGGAACAGGCTGACCTGCCGCCGACGGTGGGCCCCCTGTTCATTCTTATGATCATCTGGGCGATGCTGGGCGTCCTGATCGGCGTCAAAACCCATCATACGATGTTGGGGATTCTGGCGGGTATCGGTTTGGGGCTGGCGCCGGTGCTGTTTCTCAAGATGCGCGTCAACATGCGGCTTAAATCGTTCAGCCGGGCTTTTCCGGATGCCATTGATATGATGATCGGCGCCCTGCGCGCCGGCCATGCGTTCAGCAAAGCGCTGCAGCTGGTGGCTATGGAAGCGCCGGAACCGGTCGGCAGCGAGTTTCGCAAAACGTTCGAAGAACACAACCTGGGCCGGCCCATCAAAGAGTGTCTCATCCACCTTTCCGAACGGATACCGAGCGCTGATCTGAAACTTTTCGTCACCGCTGTGATGCTGCAGCGTGAAACCGGCGGCAACCTGACAGAGATTCTGGAAAAAATCAGCTACACCATACGCGAGCGCTTTAAGCTGACCGGTCAGATTCAGGTCTATACGGCCCAGGGTCGATTGTCGGCCTGGGTTCTCAGTTCGCTGCCCATCATGTTTCTGCTGATCATTTCGGCGATCAATCCCTCTTACCTGCAACCCCTGTTCACCGAACAGGCCGGACGATATATGCTGCTGACCGGAGCGGTGTTGCAGGTTGTCGGCGTGATCACCATCCGCAAAATCGTACGCTTGAATTTTGAATAAGAGGCCTCTATGCTGGTCTATCTTGCTCTCATCTTTCTTACCGTCTTTTTTTCCACGCTGTGGGTGTTGTCGCTCCTTCGAAAAAAGAACGATCCGGCCAATCGCCGTCTGCAAACGATGCAGGTGGCTGCCGAGGCCGTGCAGAACATCAATCCGGTGAAACGGTCAGCAGCCAAAGGGCACGGTCTTGAACGGCTGCTGAACAAACTGGGCGGGTCCAAAAAGCTGCAGGATGAGAAAAAACCGACACGCCTGCAGCAGGCCATGATGCACGCCGG
>CAZISM010000043.1:23813-26418 GCA_964541895.1 uncultured Cytophagia bacterium | reverse complement strand
CAGGATATCCGTCTGCGCAGCCGCGCGCTCAGCGAAGAGCTGCTCATGATCAATCACGACATGCGCACCGGACTGACGCGGGAGAAGGCGTTGCGCCGGCTGGCGGATCGCAACAAGGTGGAAAGCCTGCGCATTCTTGTGGGGGCGCTGGTGCTGGCCGACCGCCTCGGCACCGGTATTGCCGACACCTTGCGCATTCAGGCCGATTCGCTGCGAACCCGCGTGCGCCAAAAGATGGAAGAGCAGGCGGCCAAAGCCGGCATCAAAATGCTGTTTCCGCTGGTGCTCTTTATTCTGCCCGCGCTCTTTATCGTGCTGCTGGGCCCCGGCATGCTCGCTTTGTCTAAATCATTTTCTGAAATTGCCACCAAATAACGCAACAGACGGGGTCCTATATGGCGATTCGCAACACCACCAGCGGTGTGGCGTTGACCGTGCCGGTCATTGCCGCCTATACCTTGAAAAGCCGCCTCGCCGGCCTCTCCGGCCTTGACGCCCGGGCTTTGCAGACATCGGCGCTTCACCTCCGCCCCTGCGGTGCCATCCACACGTTTTACCTTGATACGGCCATCGACGTTCTTTTTCTGGATAGCAGCGGCCGGTTGCTCCATGTCCAGGCCGCGGTGCCGCCCAATGGAATCCTCTGGTCTTCGTACAAGGCCCACTCGGTGCTCGAAGCCCGCAGCGGCGTCTTGCCTCTGCAACAGTTCCGGGAGGGTGACCTTGTCATCATTGAACCGGATCGCGCCAGCCAGCCGGGCTGGACCGCCTTTCGCAACCTGGTCCAATTGCCGGTCAATCTCTTTATGGCGGTGTTCTGGTTTCGCTTTGTGTTGATCTCGTTCTACAGCGTTGTCCACACCGGTTCGTGGTTTGGCCTGGGACTCTTGCTGTTCAATTCGCTGCTGGTGTTCTTTTTTCTCACCCGTCGAACCAGTTCAGATACATCCGCGCGGCCGTCGGACTGGATCGTTTCTCTGGCCACAGTGGTCCTGTCCATGAGCCTGAAGCCGGCGCCGGTTCACGATCCCGTGCTGCAGGGCATCTCTATGGTGTTGCAGGCAGTGGGTTTTGCGGTCATGCTGTATGGTCTGCTCAGTCTTGGCAAAAGTTTTGGCATTGTGCCGGCCAAGCGCAGGCTAAAGTTCGACGGCGCCTATGCCTGGATCCGCCATCCGTTGTATAGCGGCGAGATGCTGTTTTATGCAGGGTTTTTATGCGGCAACGCCGGCTGGTTGAACGGTGCATCCATATTGCTGATCCTCTTCGGCCAGCTCTGGAGGGTTCGCGCGGAAGAGCAGCTGCTGTTCAAGGACGAGCACTATCGCGACTATTGTCTGCGCGTTCCCTATCGTTTTGTGCCAAAACTGTTTTAATCGGCCGTGTTGGTGCGGCCTGAACGGCGGCAGGTCAAGTCAAAGAGGATTAAAATTCCAGGATCAGGGAAAAACGCAGAGTGTTCTCCACATCATCCATGACATAGGCCACGTCCAACCCCACGTGCGCTTGCCTGAAGGCGGTTCGCGCGATCCCCAGGCCGCAATGGTAATCGAGCTCGGCGGCTGCGCTCAACGGCGAATGCAAACCTCCGCGCAGGGAGAGCATGGAAAACAGCGTTTTTTCCACGCCGATGCGCACATGATCATCCGTGTCATGGTACAACGACTTTTCCAGATCTGTGGACACCATCCAGTTGCCGGGCTGGATAAAAGCGATACCTGCGACCAGGCCGAAGGGGCTGGACTGGCGATAGGTCCCTTTGCCGGAAGAGTTCCAGGAGACGAAATCAAGCACGTTTTCACACATCAGGCCAATGACGACTCGATCCTGGCAGCGGTACTGCATGCCCAGGTCGAGAGAAAAGCCCACCGCATTGCCGCGAATTTGTCCGTCGCCGCCGTCGCTGTTGTTGCCGAAGGCGGCATTTTTATAGCGCAGCGTAGCGCCCAGCGTCGCATGCTCCAGGTACCGGTCCATTTGTTTTGCCAGTGAAAAGGCCAGGATGGTTTCGCGCAGGGCGTCATCCCCGGACACCAGCAACGCTTCGCCGTGGGTCCAGCCGGCGGAGTGCAACGGATGCACATAGGTAGCGGCGAGATAGGGAACCAGGCCGAATTGTTTCATATAGTAAAACCCGGCTGCCGGACCGGTCAGCCGGCTGAGACCGGCCGGATTCCAGAGCCCGCCAAAGGCATCATCGGAAAGGGCCGTGCAGGCACCACCCATGGCCATGGCTCTGGCGCCGTAGCCGATGTTGTAAAAAGCACCGGGAAGATGGGCCAGATCCTGGCCGTTGCTGCCGGCGACGAGTAAAAGCCAGGCGCTGAGCCACCATCGCGTCGGCACATATTTTTTCACTGTTCTGCGCATATTATCTTACCAATACCACCGTAGCCAATCGTTCCACACTGTTCTGGCCGTCTTTTACCGTGACCTTGATCAGGTAGCGGCCGTTCCGCGCCAGCAGCCTTTGTTCCGTCCTGCCATCCCAGTAAATAGATTCGGTCCTGGCCTTGGCCACCGGTTGATCCTCCAGCAACGCCCGGATCAGGCGGCCGTCCATGGCGTACACCTGCACGGTCACCAGCGGCATGCGACTGTTCTG
>CAZISM010000043.1:0-23713 GCA_964541895.1 uncultured Cytophagia bacterium | reverse complement strand
GGCGGCCGTCCATGGCGTACACCTGCACGGTCACCAGCGGCATGCGACTGTTCTGTGAGGTGACGCTCAACTGAATCGTTAAACCGGGGTGGCCGTCCAGATCCGAATCCACGTCCGGCGAAAAGGGATTGGGCAGGAATTGGAGTTGCCGGATCGCCAGTGGCCTGGATGGCTGCAGCACCGCAAAAGTGCCGAGCTGTTCGGTGTCCGCTTCGAGTCCCCCGGCTTTTGACCGCACCTGCTCGAGCAGTCGCCATTCCGCCGATTCTTTTTCCCATACGCCGATGCTGTTGTCAGCCGCTGTCGGTTCGCCAGGCAAGAACACAGTGACCGGCTTGGCCAGCAGATAGCCTTCCGGCAGGAATTTAAAGCCCGCACTGACAGCCGTGGCGGTGCGAGAGTCCCGCTTCAGCGCAGACAGCTCGACGGCTTCGAATTTGAGCTGTTGAGCCTCCTGAAAACAGCCTGGTTGCACATCCAGGCGGGCGCCGCCGGCTGTGACGAACGAACGCTGGCTGTTCTGATCCACCAGCGCATACAGGCTGATGCGCCGCGTCGCCGATACGGCGCCATTGTCCGCTTTTACGCCCACCACCGCTTCACCCAGATAATCGCGGCTCGGCTGCAGGAGGCCGTTTTGTATGGTTCCGGCCTGCGCCGGCGTCAGCAACCATTGTACGCTGCTCAAGGTCATCTGTTTATTATCCGCGGTCAGGGCGGTATAGGTGTATCGCGCTGTCTGGTGGTTGGCGACCAGGTCTGAGCCCTGCACCAGGATGTGATCCAGTTTGGCCACCAGCAGGGTGAAGCGGATCGAGTAGGTTTGTCCGGGCGCCATGCTGTAGCGCTGCTGTTCCGGTTCGCAGAGGTAGCCGGATTTGATGGCGGTGACGATATCCTCTCCCGCTTTCAGCGTAGAGATGAGAAACGATCCCGAGGCGTCTGTTTTTGTCGTGTGCAGGAGCTGACCGGTCGTTGCTGCGAGAACCCGCACCTCAACGTCCTTGGCTGCGCTGCTGTCCTGCAGCACCACGCGACCGCGGAGCGTGACATAGTGCACCTGCATGCGCAGCTGCAGAGTGGCGCCGTCCGCCAGGTGGCTGACGGACAAATCCAAATATCCGAATTTGCTCAGACGAATCTGATAGGGGGTCGTCTTGAGCAGGCCCTGCAGGAGAAAGCGGCCGCTGGAGTCTGTGCTGGCTGAAGCGAAACTGCCGGCGCCGTTATCCGCGACCACCAGCGCCTGCGCGACCGGCTCGTTGCCGGCGTCGGTTACAATACCTGCCAGTGTGCCGCTCAGAGGTTCCATCCTGACGACTAGATTTTCACTGCCGGTATTCAAACCGGTGAGAGCGGTCTGCTGCACAAATCCGGAGCGGCTGGCGGTGAGCGCAAAAGTTTGACCAACGGCAAGGCCGGTGAAGATAAAGTACCCCTGCTTGTCCGCTGACTGCTGCAGGGACTTGCCGCTTTTGTCCGTCAGAATGACCAGGGTGGAATCCAATCCCTTTGAGCTGGTTACGTTGATCACGCGTCCCCAGATGGCGTCTGCACGTTTGCTGATGCGGAGCACACCATCCTGTCGCTGCACCGATATGGCAGCAGGAAGCACAGAGATTTCTTTCAGCGTCAGCGCTGAGGATTGACCGCTGCTCAGCCATGATTGTGTCTGGGCTTTCACATACAGCAGCACGCCGTCAGCAAGGGCGGAACGATTGCCTTTTGCTTTAATCTGAATCTGTCCGGAGCCCAGGGTGGCGGTTATTTCGGGCCAGCCGCCCAGAACCGCGGCTGTGGTATCGATGCCGGTGATGGATGCGATGGCCGGATCCACCTGCAGGGTCAGATTGCATTCCGTCAGCACCCGTTTCTTTGTGCCGGTGACTCGTACGGGCAGCAAGACCGTTCGCTGCGGCCAGACACTGGTATCCGGCAGTGCGAGGTGAACCGGATCCTGCGCCGCTGCAGCCAGGATGGTGACGATGCTGTTGTGCAGACTGGTCGGTTTGATCTGGCCGTTGTTGAATTGCATGTTTTCCAGGGCCACGGTTGTGGTTTTGCCCACCAGAGCTGTTTCGCTGATTTTGAGCTGCAAGCGCACGAGAACGCCCGCTCCTGCCAGATCGTTGCCGCCTTCCAGCCGCACCGTCAGTTTTCCCGGCGAAACCGTGGAGACACTCTGCGTCCATCCCTGCGTCATCGTCGCGGCCGTGGTCACACCGGCCGGAGATACATCAGCAGCGTTGTACGTTACATCAAAACCGACGCTGCGAAGCCCCATGCCGTTGACCGGGGTGATACGGATGGGCAGTGATACGGTAGCGGCCTGCATGGCGCTGGTATCCGGCACGGTCACTCCCAGGGTAAGGGCGGACTCGGCCAGGGTGGTGAAAACAGCATCACTGCTCCACACCGGGCCCTGACCCAGGCTGTCCCACAAACCGACGCGGAAATGATAGCTCGTTTTGGCTGCCAGCCCGGTGAGGGTGACCTGCTCCTCTTGCGCCAGCAGAGTGCGCTCGACCGCAAAACCATAGGCCACGGTCGCTCCGTACTGGGTCCGGCTGCGGCATGTTTTGTTGCTTTGCCAACTGATGGTGGCCGCATGGGCGGTGATATCCTTTGTCACCGGTCCGGCGGTGAAGGCAGGCTTGGTCAAATTCACCACTGTCACCCGGCCGTTCTGCAGATCCACCGGAATGCGGCCCTGGTTGACGATGGCGTTTATAAAAATCAGTGAGCCGGATTGGCCGCTGGTGGTTGCGGACTTTACCTTGCCGTTGAGAAAAGCCAGGGCGCCGGATTTTACCAGACCCGGGCCGGTGAGCGCAAATTGGATCGTGCTGTCCGTGGCTTGCAGCCGCTGCACGGTCCAGCCGGTCGCAATGGATTTTTCCAGCGACACCGACGTGAATGAAAAGAGGTTCGCCTTGAACGCGATGCGGCATTCCACCTCTTGTATGCTCAGGTTGTGTTGATTGGTGAGCAGAATAGGCAACACCAGATCAGCCGCAACACCGGCGATGGTGTCCGGCAGTGCCACTACCACCCCTTTGGCGCTGGTGGTGCGGAACGTCTGGTCTGCGCTCCAGGTCGGACCATTGCCGGACGAATCGGCTCCGCCAACGCGATAATGATAGAGCGTGTTTTCCGCCAAGTTCAGCAGCGAGGCCGCATGCCCGGTTTCCAGCCGGCCGTTCTGCTGCGTGTATTCATAGGGGATCCGTTCTCCGAACTCTACCAGGGTAGTGCTGGGTTCATCGCTGCTCCACAGCAGTTGTGCACTGCCGGTGGTTATGGCAAAGGCTATCGGTCCGCCGGTTATTTTGGGCGCGGTGACGTCATCGACGAGGACAGAGCCATTGGCCGGCGCAGCCGCCGGCTGACCTTCATTAAAGGTACATTTTTCCAGCACCAGCGGCACTCTGCTCCCGGCCGGAGCCGTGTTCTTTAAGGTGAAACGGAATTTCAGCAACATGCCACTGCCGGTGAGTGCTTTAATGCCGCCCATGGCGACGACGATGCGGCCTGCGCTGAGCGTAAAGGTCGGGTCGCCCCAACCGCTGGTGAGCGTGCCGCTGTTGCTGACCGTGGTGGCGGTGAGCAACGCCGGATCATACTGCAGGGCGAGATAAAGTGAATATACCTCCTGACCGGTGAGGTTGCCGGTCTGCAGCGCCACATCGATGGTGCTGCCGGCTGTGGCGTGCTGGTCCGGCAGAGTGACCGAGACGCCATTGACTGCCAGAGTAGTGAAAAGCAAATCAGTGCTCCAGGCCGGACCGTTGCCGACACCATCACGCGAGCCGGCGCGAAGATGGTATTGCTTTCCGGCCGTTAAACCGGTCAACTGCATCTGATGGATTTTCAGCAGAGCTGTCGAATTGGCGCTCTGGCCATAAGAAGCGGTCAAACCATATTCCAGCCTGGAATCAGAGGCTTTGTCGGTGTACCAGGTCACGCGGCAGGTGGTGAGGGTGATTTGGTCGATAAACGGGCCGGCGGTGATTACCGGCGCCTTGAGGTCGGGATTGCCGCTGATGCGGACCTGCCCGTTTTGCGGTGCTGCCTGCGGCGTGCCGCTGTTAAAGGTGCAGTGCTGGAATCGCACCTGGCTGTCGCCGTTGCGAGCGCTGCTTTTGACCAGAAAGATGAGGCTGAACAGCTCACCGCCGCCTGCCAGGGCGGTTGAACCGGCATCGGAGACAATGACCTGGCCCGGCAACAGGTCGGTATGAAAGGCGCTCCAACCCGGATTAACAGCGGCATTGCGGCGAACGCTCTGCAGTTCCAAAACCTGGGAATCGTAAGCAAACGCCATGCTGTAGCTGGCGACGCCCTCGCCGCCGGCGTTGCCCATGTTGACCGGCAGGGCGATGGATTGTCCCGGGCTTGCCTGCACCGTGGCCAGTGTAACCGGAATGCCGGTGGCAGCCTGGGTGGTAAACGTTTTGTCCTCGCTGGTCGTCGGCCCGTTACCACTGGAATCCTGACTGCTGACCGTAAAGTGGTACAGGGTAGCGGCAGAGAGGCCGACCAGTTCCAGCTCATGCCGGGTGGTCAGTGGAGCCAGGCTGGCGGAGCGGCTATAGGCAGTGGTGGGGCCGAATCGCACCACACTGTTGGAATTTTCGTTGGTGGTCCAACGGATCGATGCCGTTGAACTGGAGACATATTCGACAACCGGTCCGGAGGTTATTAACGGCGGCCTGGTGTCTTTGACGGTAAAACTGCCTTTGCGCGCCGTCGCCGGCAGGGCGCCCTGGTTGATAGAGAGGTTGACGATTTCCAGATCGGTTTTTTGTCCGTTTGCGGCGCCGGCAGAGACGTTGAATTTTATTTTCAGCAAACGGCCGCTGCCGCTCAGGGCGGTGGTGCCGGCCAGCTGGATTTGCACGCTGCCGCCGGCGGTGCTGAAAGAGGGCAGGGGCCACTCGGCAGCAAGTCCGTCTTCCGCACTTACGCTGACAGCAGAGAGAATACGGCTGTCATAGCGCAGGGTAAAAGCAATAGCGCGGACATTCTGCTCGGAGAGGTCGCTGATGGTGATAGGCACGTCCAGCTCTGCCGCCGCATCCAGGGCCAGATCGGGCGCCTGCAGCACAATGGCCTGGGTGGTAAATGTCTGATCCGTGCTGTAAACCGGTCCGTTGCCCGCCTTGTCCCTGCCGCTGACGCGGTAATGGTAGGTTTTGCCGGCTTTCAAGCCGGTTAGGGTCATGGCGTGTTGCGTGACCAGCGAGCTGTTTTCCGCTTTTAGTCCGTACGAAGCGGTTTCGCCATATTCCACGGTTGTCGTAGAAGCTTCGTCCGTTGTCCACTGCACGCCGGCGGATTTTGAGGTGATCGACTGTACTGTGGGGCCGGCAGTTATGCGCGGCGGCTGCGTATCGGCAATGACCGTAAAGACGCCGTTCTTTAACGTCACGGCCGGCACGCCTTCATTGAACACAAACGACGAAAACGCCAGCGCCGTCGTGCTGCCCACGGCCGCACCAGCCGCCACCTGAAAATTGATTTTAATCAATGTGCCGCTGCCGCTCAGCGCCTGGGTACCGCCGCTGCTGAAACGCAGCTGTCCTGAACCGATGTTCACCGTCGGCGCGCCCCAGTTCGCCAGCAGCGTACCGCTGGTCTGCACATCGGTGGCCGTAAGCAGCGCGGCGTTGTAGATCAGGGTGAAATCACAGGAGAACACCTTGCCGGCCGTGACATCCGTGCTGGCGATGGCCAGGGTGATCTTTTTGCCCTCGGATTCGCTGAGGTTGGGGATGGTCACATCCACTGCCAGAGCGCGGATCGCAAACAGGAACAGTATGGCGAGTGATTTTCTGATCATAATGCTATCGGACGAGTAAGAGTTTTACTGTTTTGGATTGCCGATCTGTTGTGACCGTGCAAAAGTATACACCGCTGGCCATTATGCGATCCCGGTCATCGCGGCTGTTCCAGATCACATGATGAAATCCGGCCGGTTGGGGTTGATCCAGCAGGGTGGCGATTTTTTCGCCCAGGATGTTATAGAGGTCGATGCGAACGGGCACGACCGCACCCTGTTCGCCGGCCAGCACATAACGGACCATGGTGGAAGCGTTAAAAGGGTTTGGATAATTCTCATAAACGCGGAACGTCGTTGGGCCGGCAGCGGCGATGGTCAGCGCCACCTCGCCTTCATTGAGGACCGCTTTTTCCAGCCGGCAGGAGGTCTCTGGAATTGAAACGCGCAGAGGACGAAATACCAGCTGCAGCAGCTGGGTGCTGCTCGCCGCTGTTTGCGTGCGCGCCCAATAGACCGCCACACGGCCATCGTCGTTGCGGTATGCAAGCATGGCCCCTTCATCGCTGACGACCTCTTCCAGGTTGAGCAGCGCCGCATCATAGGAGAGATCAAAGGTGCCGGCCCACACCTCTGCCGTTTGATCCAGCACCACTCTGTACAGCAAACGGCCGGCCGATTCCTGCTGCAGCAGGGCGAGGCTGCGGTGCTCCGCCGGCTGTGGTATGGTTTTCCTGACAGTGGTTTTTTCCGCCGGAAAGGCAGAGATCAGTCCGGCGGCGTAGCGAAAAATGAGCGATGCATCGAACGGACTGACTTCGTGATTGCCGCTGACGTCGGCGGCCATGGAATCGCGCGGTTGTGATTTATAATTGGGCGAAACATCCTGCTCGGCCTTGATGCGCAGGATCAGGGAACCGTCAAAGGAACTGATCTGTTCGTTGGCGCTCACATCACCGTAGCGGGCGCAGACAAAATTCTGTTCGCCGGCGTCGCTGCGCAACGGATCGTAGCGCCGTTGTGCCGGCACAAAAAAGCGGCCGCCGGCCGAGGGTTTGATGGTGTAGGCTGCTCCGGAGGCCAGTTGCCCGCTGCTGAAGCCGCCGTCCTGATCGGTGTAGAGGATGCGTGTTTCTGCGCCGCTCATCTGTACGCCGGTCCCTGCCACGGCCTGGCCGAGGCTGTTGCGTATTTTTCCGGATATGGTGGCGATTTCACTGGGATCAGCCGCCAGAATCAGATTCCGTCGCAGGGTGTCTTCGAACTGGATGGTGAACGGCAGGGTCGTTGCCGCATAACCCAGTTTGTCCGCGGTCAGTGTATATGCGCCCGGCATAAAATAAAAGAGGTATTCGCCGGCATAATCGGTTTTGGTGCTCACGGTGTCCTGGGCCGAAAGGGAGACGTTCTGCAGCGGTCGATTCTGATTATCCTGGACGATGCCGCGCACCACGCCCATGGCCTGCAGCTGGAAATCCTGAATCAGGGTGGCGCTGCCGGCCAGATTGACGATAACGGTCTGTGCAACATAGCCGGGCTTTTGTGCCCGGATCTGATAGCGGCCGGAGTTGAGTGGAATGGAATATTCGCCACGGTTGTCGCTGCCGGCCGTGATAGCGGTGCCCAACAGGGTCAGGGTGGCGTTTTTCAAAACGCGTTTTTTGTTGTCCGTCACATGTCCCTGCAGCAGGACTTGAGACGGCGTCAGGCTGAGGTCCACGCCGGCGAGAACCTGTTTGGCGTTTATCGCCAGCCCGGTTTTGACGTAATCGGTAAAGCCGGCTTTTTTCGCCGTGATGGTCCAGAGGCCGGCCGGCAGACTGGTGCTGTAGCGGCCATCGGCCATGCTCGTGGTGGTGAAAGTGAGCGAACCGTTGCCCGCGGTCACGGCGGCGCCGGCCACCGGCTGTGCTCCGGACAAAACCTGGCCTTCGATGATGCCGGCATCGGCTTTCAGGTCGAGGAGGAGGTTCGTTTTCATTTCGCCGGTTTTGAGATCAGCCAAAGTGATCGCGGCCGGCACGTATCCGCGTTTGCTTGCATAGACCTTATGGCTGCCGCTGCTTTCGAATAACTGAAAAGTGCCGTCAGCGGCAGTGGTATCGCTGCTGTTTTCACTCTGTACAATGACCCCGCTGAGGGCAGCCGCGCCGCTCGTTGTTTTGCCTCTGATCTGTACCGTGGCTGGAATCATGAACAGGTTCATATCGGAAAGGGTTTGACCGCTGCTCATCTGCACCAGCAGGTCGTGATCGGCGATATAGCCCGATCGTTGCGCCGAGATGCGATGCACGCCGGCCGCTACGCTCAGCGTGAAAGCGCCTTTGGCGCTGCTGCGCATCCAGGTGCCTACCCCCACATGCGGCGTAGCGGTGATGACCGCGTCGCCAAGAACTGTAGTGGACGTCATTACAAAGCCGGTGGCCAGAGCGGCCTGGCCGGACAGGGAAAGATCCGGCGACAGAGTCTGCGCTGTTCCGGATTTCATCTGCACCGTTCTGGTCAGGCTGCGCACATAGCCGGTTTTTTCTGCAAACAGCTGCCAGGTCCCTTCGCTCAGGGTGAGAGCAAACTGGCCGTTGGCATCGGTGAAAACCGTCTCTTCGCTCAACTCTCTGTCGGCCACAATCCGTGCATTTTGCACCGCCAGGCCCTGGTCCGAGAGCACGCGGCCGTTGAGCTGGCAGGAGAGATCGACCAGTTCCAGGGCTTTGCTCAGACTCAACGCCTGACCGGCACTGAGGGTTACCGACTGTTCGGCGGCAAGTTTATGTCCGATTTTTTCTGCCGAAATGATCCAGGTGCCGACCGACAGGTTTTGTGAAAATCGGCCGTTGCCATCTGTAGTGGTTGTGCGCATCAGACCGGCCGGGCCGGTAAAGGTTACGGCCGCGCCGGCGACCGGCGCTTTGGTTTGATTGACCACCAGGCCGCTCACGGTCTGCTGCCATTCCCGCAGCACCAGCACCGCCTCCTTGATCTCGCCGGCGGCGACGGTGACGCTGATGGTGGTGTCGGCAAAGCCCTCTTTGCGGCCGCGCAGCTGATAAACGCCGGGTTGCACTTCGTTGGTCAATCGACCGGTGTCGGAGGTGAGCAGATGCACGATTTCCGTAGAGCCGGATTGCGGCGTCAAATCGATTTCCACCCTGGGCAGGTTGGCCATCCAACTATCGAGGGAGCGAATGGCCAGTTGGCCCAGCGGCACCTGATAGGTGAAGGAGCGCGTCTCGCCGGCCACACCGCCGCCGCTGCCATCGACGGCAACGACCTTCCAGATATATTTGCCGGAGCG
Source organism: uncultured Cytophagia bacterium (assembly GCA_964541895.1). Classification (GTDB taxonomy): domain Bacteria; phylum Zhuqueibacterota; class Zhuqueibacteria; order Residuimicrobiales; family Residuimicrobiaceae; genus CAZISM01. The sequence goes on along the minus strand of CAZISM010000043.1, from coordinate 14,639 downwards.
GAGCAGCAGCCTGGCCGGCAGCGACAGGCTGGTTTCGGTCGTGACCGGCTGCCAGATGAGGAACGAGGATTCGCTGCCTTCCTGGGATTTGGCTTCAGAGAGCAGAAGCTGATAGACGCTCACGCCTGGCACCGCATTCCATGAAAAGGTGATGGCGCTTTCGCTGAGGCGCGCAGCCGTGGCAGGCGCCAGCAGACTCGGCGCTGAAAGAGTCGAGGGGCGTTGAACGCGAAAGGCACTGACGCCGGCCTGCACTGTGGACGAGAGCGCCGGGTGGTTGCCATAATTGCTCAGCACGATCCAGTTATAGGTGAACCCGTTCATCAGCGGCGGCGGGATGTCATGGCCGGAGCTGAAATAACCGGAAGGATCTGCCGTTCCATAGGCGATGGAGGTGGCCGGTGTGATCGCCTGCCAGAGAATGTCGCCGCCCTGGAGCTGCAGCTCGCCGTTGGCGTCCTTGGAAAGCACCACTTCCTGATCAGAGAGAAAGATATGGTAAAAGGGAACGCCGGCGACCGGCTCCCAGCTGAACACAGGCGTGCTGGTGGTAATGGTGGTATTGTTGGCCGGTGTTTTCATCAACGGCGCCAGCGGTGATTCCACAACAATGCGGAACTCTTGCGAGGTCCACGCTCCGGAAAAGATGATGGCATAATAGACGCCGGGCTTCATGCCTTCGTCCTGTGGCCGGAACACGAGCTGGCGCGTGCCGACAGCCACACTCTCTTTGCTGTACACGCCGGCGGAGACGCCGAACTTCATCCGGCCGGCCAACGACTCCTGCCAGGTGATTTCGATGTCGCTCTCTTCGCGATAGAGTTTAAGCGGAATTTTGCTCAAGGTGATGCCTGCGGCCCACAGGGAAGAGGCCAGGAACAGGCACATCATAAAGAGCAATCGCATTCGCATAGGGCAATACCTGGTATGCTAAAGTTGTATCAACAGGCTGGTCCGCAACACCGGCAACGGCACGGTGACCAGCGCAAGTATGACCTGAATGCCGGTCCGGATATGAAAGCCGGTGCCCAGGGAGAATTGCGGAATGATAAAGGTCCCGCCGCTCTCTCCCAGCCGCTCGGATCCTTGCGCGATTTTTTCCACCACAGAGGCGCCCAGGCCCACCTGCAGCCAGGGGTGCACGATGCCCAGCCGCACGCTGTGCACAGGCCGGAGACCGATTTCGTCTTTGCCGTAGCGCATGGCAAAGGGGGACAGGCCATAGCTGTAATTGATTTGTGTTTCCAGGCGGCGGTGCTGATAGAGCAGGCCGATGCGCAGCGCGCCGGGCCAGCGCACCGTCAGCTCGGGGTACGAGGCGTATGCCTCTGTTCGGGTCAGCGTCAGCTGTGACAGCTTTAATTTTTCCGGATCAAGGATTTCTTCGTCATTGCTTTTATCAGCGGACAGGTTCAGGGCCGGAACGGTGTTGTTGATCAGCGTCAACGCGCCATGGGCGTGCATGTCGGCGCGCCAGTCCAGCAGCGCCGCCGCCTGCCAGTGCTCGGAAAGCCGGGCGATCTGTCCCAGTTTTATCCCCCAGGCCTGGCCGTTATAGTCCGCATCGATGAACTGATGCAGATCGTTGTTCCAGGGATCGCCGGGGTCGTTAAAGGCGTTCTCCTTGCCGCCGAACAGCATGGAGCCTTCCACATCGAGACGGCCGCTGATTTGAAAACTGGCGCGGCACTGTTCGATCGACAGACCGGTGCGCCAGACCGGCGACCATTCGCGCGCCAGGCTGAAACCCGAAATGACCGAAGTGGCGGACAGGGCGTTGACGCCGTCCATATAGCTGTTGAAAAAGAGGTCGTCCTTTTTATCGGACACGGCGATTTTAGCATTGATTTGCGAGCGGACGCCGGCGATGAGGCCATTGAGGCGGATGTCAAACGGGCGATAAAAATAAAGTGCAAAGCGCTGGCGGCCCCAGGCGCCGGCGAGGACAGCGGCGGCGAGCTGATCCGACTGCTGCAGCTGCGCGCTTACCCGGGAATATTCAATTTTGGTAGTGCTGGTTTTAAACTCGGCCATGGCGTCGTCGGTAGCTGTAGCCACGTGATCGTTCAGATCCAGGGGGCCGGCCAGTTCTATCTGCAAACGGGGTATGTAATCCAGTTGCATGGAAAATCGTTTTAACGACACCAGCGAGGCCGGATTCTGTGTGGCGGCCGCCGGCTGGGTGGTTCCGGCGCAGATGCCGCTGCCGGCTGATGCGTTCAGGCCGCTCAGTCCGTTCCAGTTGATCTGCCAGCGCTGTTGAACCCGTCCGCCGTCGAACAGCAGAATTTTGCTGTCATCCTGAGCGGACAAGGGCCAGGAGAGGAAATAAAACATTGCACAGATGCAGCGACCAGCCTGTTTAAATCGCTCTGCCATTAGGCTTGTTTCCGATTACGTTTTATCGATTAAATAGCCGATCAGCAAATGAGGGCTTCCCCATGAAGCAAATCTGCCGTTTATTCCGGTATGGGCAGGAAGGCTTGCCGTATCACGCGATATGCGGGACGGTTGTGATGCTGGTACGATGCAGAATGATGCATGACCGGATAGCCAAGTATACGCATTTTTTCGTCAAATTGCATAATAATTTTTTCGCTAAATTGCGGCATTGGCAGCAGCAGGTCCAGAGCGTGCTGCCAGACCGTGATAAAAGCGGCTTTATCGGCCTGAATCGAGGCGGCGGTGCGGAAAAAGGCGTTCCACAGGTCGAGCCAATCAACCCCTCTGGCCTTTAAAGGCCGCAGGTTGGCGCGGACGATCGAACCGTCCAGAGAAATCGGTTCCAGCAGCAGCTCGGCGTCGGCACCGGGCTGCGCTTCCCACTCGAGACGAAGCCGTTCCCTGGTCGCCGCAGGATCGCTGAGCAGATGCTCCGGCCCCAGGATGCTCTGCAAGAGCAGTTTATAAATATCCTGAATTTCGCAGCCGCTGTGCAACTGCAGGTGAACTCGGATCAGTTCGGAGTAATTCGGGAACATAGCTGTTCGCAGACATGATTATAGAGCAAAAGACCCTCCAGGGTCAGGCTGAGGCCTTCAGGCGACCGGGTGAACCATTTTTGCCTCATTGAGGTGTGAAAAGGCATGGCCTCCGGGTCCAGGCCCCCCAATTGATCCACGATCGGCAAGAGCTGTTGCACCAGCATTGGCTCTGTGATGCCCTCGAGGCGGCGCAAGCCGAGCATTATGAGCTCGGTCTGTTTTTCCGAAGCGGTGATCGTTTCCGATCCTGCCGGTGCAGCCCGGCCGGCTTGCCAGGCTGTTATATAGCCGGCGATATCGCGACCGTTCCACCAGCGTCGGCGGCCGTCGTACGAGTGCGCCGACGGCCCCAGCCCCAAATAGGGCGTGCCGTCCCAGTAGCTCTGGTTATGCCGTGAACGCCGGCCCGGTCTGGCATAGTTGGAAATTTCATACTGTTCGCAGCCGGCTGATTCCAGGATGGTTTTGCTCTGAATCAGCAGTGCGGCCTCCTCCTCTACCTCCAGCGTGTGCAGCTCGCCGCCGGCCACCGCGGCGGCCAGCGGGGTCTCTTTTTCTACCGTCAGGCTGTAACAGGAGAGATGCTCCGGCGCAAAAGAGATTGCCTTGTGCAGGGAACGGGCGAGGGTGGCCGGCGTCTGTCCGGGGATGGCAAAAATAAAATCCAGAGCAAGATTGTCAAAGCCGGCCTGGCGGGCCTGCACGATGGCCTGTTCGGCCTGGGCGGCGTCATGGATGCGGGACAGGGTTTTGAGCTCCTGGTCCACGAAGGACTGGATGCCGATGCTGAGGCGATTGACGCCGATGCGGCGCAGCTCCTGCAGATAGGCCGGGGAGACGGTGCCGGGATTGGCTTCCAGGGTGATTTCTGCATCCGCTTGCAGCGGCAGGTCGTTGATGATGGTTTCCAGCTGCCGCACGCTCAAGAGCGACGGGGTGCCGCCGCCAAAGTAGAGTGTGGAAAAAACAAACCCTCCGAAGGGAGGGTTGTGTTTGTACCAGGACCATTCCTGCCGCAATGCGGTGACATAGGCCGCTGACAGGGAACGGTCGGTGATGCTGTAAAAATCGCAATAGATGCATTTGTGTTCGCAGAACGGAACGTGAATATATAATGCAGCGGCCGGCATGGCAATGGATCAGATAATCACGCCGAAAATCCGGTTCCAGCGGATCGCCTTGAGCAGGTTCCAGAACGGCTCGTTTTTATCCCAGGAAAAATAGATGACCAGGGCTTTGCCGCGAATATTGTTAACGGGCATAAAGCCCCAGCTGCGGCTGTCGGCGCTGTTGTCGCGATTGTCGCCCATCATGAAGAGAAAGCCTTCCGGAACGGTTCGCGCGGCATAGTCGGGCGAAAAGCCGTCGTAGCGGCGGATGGTGTACTCTTTGCCGTTCGGCGTTTTAACGCGGTAGTAATTGATATAGTGATCTTCTTCGTAATCGAACTTTTTTTCCACAAAGGTGATTTCACCCTCGGGCTGGTTGTTGACATAGACCAGTCCCTGCCGCATTTCGATCACGTCGCCGGATTTGGCGATGCAGCGTTTGATGTAATCGAGGGATTCGTCCAGCGGGTATTTAAAGACGATGATATCGCCGCGTTCCGGCTTTTTCAGTCCGGGGAACTGAAACGAGGGCAGTTTGACCTTGGTAAAAGGAATATAATCCGGCGTGGTGGCCCCGTAGATGAATTTGTTGACCAGCAGAAAATCACCGACCAGCAGGGTGTCTTTCATGGAGCCGGTGGGGATGCGGAACGCCTGGATCACCAGCGCGCGCAGAATCAGCGCCGCCAGCAGGGCCACGGCAAAAGCCTCAAAATACTCCCTGAAAATATTCTTACCCTTCGAACTCATGTACCATCCTTTCCTCGATCAAAAGCGCCAGTCCATAACGTCTAACTTTTTTGCAGCCAAAATGGTTCCCGACATGAGCATGCCGAAGGAAACGATCGTCGTCAGCAGGATCCCGCCGATGATCATACCCATGAGATGGCCCACATAAAGCAGACCGAACATGAACAGAAAATAGAAAATGCTGATCACGGTCATAAAAAACGTGCCTGCGCCGGTGAGCATGCGTTTGGGATGCTCCCAGTCGAATTTAGCGAAAAAAGCGCCGAAAAAGCTGCCGATGCCGGTGGCGCCCAGAACCAGCGACGTCAGCGCCGCAAGCCCTTCCAGGGTGGTGAACCGGTCGATGTTGAAAAGCTTGGCCGAGACCACAATGGCGAGTGCGCCGGGGACCAGGCCGATGAGGATGCTGAGCAGGTTTTTGGAGCCGACGATGCGGGCGAACCGCCGCGGTGCGCATTTGAACAGGCTGAACGACAGGCCGTCCAGGGGAATGAGGCGGGCCGCCGAGGTGCTGCTGCTCAGGCTGCTCAACATCAACGGATACAGAAACGGCAGATACATGCGCATCGAACCCTGTTGCTGGCTCAGGTTGTGCTTGGTCAAAAATGGAAATACCAGGATGATGACCACGAACATGAGCACCTGGGTGAACTGGCGTGAATCGCGGCGCAGCAGTTTCAGGTCGCGCACGATCAAGGCCCAGGTAAACGAGGAGGGCATGGGCAGGCCGCTGCTTTTCAGCGTCGTGGTTTTCACCGCCACCTGCGTAGCTAAAAAGGTCTGGTTGGAGCCCATAAAAGCCATGCCGAGCAGGTACATGGCGAGAAAGACCAGACCGAGCACGCCCATATACGACCAGGTTTGCAGCCAGTCCTGTTCCACCATGCCCTGGAGCACGCGATACAGCCACTCCGAAGGCACGTAGCGCATATAGTAGCCGGTTTGGCCGAGCTGCTGCAGAGCGCCGGGGTTAAAATTACTCGAGGCCGGATCCAGGCTGGAGACGCGCACGAATTGAAAGCCGATCCATAACGAAATGAAGAGCATGCCGACGATCAGCGCGGCCATGTTCTTGGCCTGCTTGGCCGGTAGAATGCGGATCAGCGCCAGCGAGAATACGCCCGAGATCCCGGTGGGCAGAGAGATGAAAAAGAACGAGGCCACCAGGCTGAGGGGATAAAACCACCACGGCGCATGGCCGGCCGTGCCATAGCCCCAGATCAGCGGCAGGCCAAGGGCCCAAAACACCGACGAGTTGGCGAAAATGGTTTCCAGAAAGCGGTACTGGTAAATGGTGCGCTGCTCCAGCGGTGCGGTTCCCAGCAGCATATAGTCTTTAGCGAGAAAATAAAAATGCAGGGCGACGGTCAGACCGCTAAAGAGCAAAAAAATCAACAGAGCCAGAAACGAAGAGGCCAGCAGCATATGGACCACAGCGGCGCCGGCGAGAGGCGAGGCCAGCACGTTGCTGAAAAAGGTGGCGATGGACATGTAGAGCAGTATGGGCAGCGCCAGATAGCCGAGCAGAGCGAATCGTTTGCTCATCCGTTTTTTCGAATGGCCGTTGAGCACAGAGTTGAGCAGGCCACGCAAACGGTAATAAATGAGGACGGCCAGCATCGGATCAATTCTCCTTTAGAAAACGTTCGAGACCGGCTTGTTCGGTGTCGCCGGTCAAGTCTAAAAAGATGTCTTCCAAAGTTGCTCCTGATTTCCCGGCCTGTTGTGACAATTCTTCAAACGTGCCCATGGCGATCAGCTTGCCCTGATGAATGATGCCGATCCGGTCGCACATGCGTTCCGCCACTTCGAGAATGTGCGTGGACATGAACACCGTGTGCCCCTTTTCCACCAGGCCGCGCAGCAGATCTTTCATGTTGCGGGCGGATTTCGGATCCAGACCGACCGTGGGCTCGTCGAGGAACAGAATTTGCGGATCGTGGATGAGCGCTCCGGTCAGCGCCACTTTTTGTTTCATGCCGTGCGAAAAATCCTCGATGAGATCGTTGGTACGATTCTCCATCTCGAAAATTTCGAACAATTGATTCATCCGCTTTTCCGCTTCCAGTTTGGGCACGTTGTAGAGACGGGCCATAAAGTGGACGAATTCGGACGCGGTCAATTTTTCGTACAGCACCGGCTCTTCATGAACCAGGCCGAACAGTTTCTTGGCCTTGAGCGGTGCCTGCTGCAGGTTGACGCCGTTGAGATACACCGTACCTTCGTGTGGAGCCAGCAACCCGGTCATCATCTTGATGGAGGTGGTTTTGCCTGCTCCGTTGGGACCCAGAAATACGAACAGCTCGTTGCCGATGCTCATGGTCAACCGGTCCACGGCGGTTCGTTCACCGAAATACTTGCAGAGGTTTTCCACTCTGATCATTGCATGTTCCATATCCCGTACCCTGTCTCTGTGGTGAGGTCTTTGGCTTGTCAGGAATCAAACTACAGGTGCGGTGTGCAGAGGGTGTCTAGTCCGTTTTTAATACCGCCAGAAAGGCTTCCTGCGGAATTTCCACATGACCCAGCTGTTTCATCCGCTTCTTGCCTTCTTTCTGCTTTTCCAGCAGTTTGCGCTTGCGCGTGATGTCGCCGCCGTAGCATTTGGCGGTGACGTTCTTGCGCAGAGCCTTTACGGTCTCGCGGGCGATGACTTTATTGCCGACGGCCGCCTGTATGGCCACTTCATACTGCTGCCGCGGTATAAGCGCGCGCAATTTTTCACAGACCCGGCGTCCCCATTCGTAGGCCTTGTCGCGGTGTACGATCACCGACAGCGCATCCACCGACTCGCCGTTCAGCAGCATGTCCAGCTTGACCACCGGGCCTTCGCGAAAACCGAGAAATTCGTAATCGAACGAAGCATAGCCGCGGGTGACCGACTTGAGCTTGTCGTAAAAATCGAAAATCACTTCGGCCAGCGGAAATTCATAGTGCATGTTCACCCGCTGGCTGTCGATGTATTCGGTGTTGATATAGTTGCCGCGGCGCTCGCGGGAAATGGTCATGATGGCGCCGATGTATTCCGTGGGCGTGAGAATGCTGGAGCGGATGTAGGGCTCTTCCACGTGATCGATATCGTTCGGCGACGGCAGGTTGGCCGGATTGTCCATGACCAGCTTTTCACCGCTGGTGGTATAGACATGGTACTCTACGTTGGGCACGGTGCTGACCAGATCGAGGTTGTACTCCCGTTCCAGACGTTCCTGTACGATCTCCATGTGCAGCAGGCCGAGAAAGCCGCAGCGAAAACCAAAGCCCAGGGCCAGCGACGTTTCCGGTTCGTAAAACAGCGACGAGTCGTTGAGCTTTAATTTTTCCAGAGCGGTGCGCAGATCTTCATAATTTTCCGCCGCTGAGGGGAACAGGCCGCTGAACACCATCGGTTTTACTTCCCGATAGCCCGGCAAGGGCTCGGCCGCCGGATGATCGGCGTCGGTGATGGTGTCCCCGACCTTGGTGTCGCGCACCTCCTTGACGCCGGCGATGACGTAACCGGTTTCACCCGCTTCCAGGCAATCCTTCTTGATCTGGCGCAGCCGCAGAATGCCCACTTCCTGCACCAGAAAGGATTTGTTGGTGGAGAAAAATTTGATCGTCTGTTCCGGATAGATCCTGCCTTCCATGACGCGCACGTGCGCCACGGCGCCGCGGTAGGAATTGAACACAGAATCGAAAATGAGCGCCCGCGTCGGCGCCTCCACTTCGCCTACCGGCGGCTTGATGCGGGCGATGACGGTTTCCAGAATCTCTTCGATGCCGATGCCGGCTTTGGCGCTGGCAAGGATGATCTCTTCTTCCCTGCAGCCCAGCAGATCGACGATCTGATGCTTGACCACGTCCAGGTCGATGTTGGGCAGATCGATTTTGTTGATGACCGGAATGATTTCCAGATTGTTTTCGATGGCCAGGTAGAGATTGCTGACGGTCTGCGCTTCAATGCCCTGCGACACGTCCACCACCAGCAGCGCCCCTTCACAGGCCGCCAGACTGCGTGAAACCTCGTAGGTAAAATCCACATGCCCGGGTGTGTCGATCAGATTCAGCTGATAGGTCTGACCATCTTTGGCGCGGTATTCCATGGAGATGGGGTGCATTTTGATGGTGATGCCGCGCTCACGCTCCAGATCCATGCTGTCCAGGACCTGGTCCTTCATCTCATATTGGCTGATGGCGCCGGTGAATTCCAGCAGCCGATCGGCCAGCGTCGATTTGCCGTGATCGATATGAGCTATAATGCAAAAATTTCTGATATTGTTTTTGGCCATAAGGGGAACTGCGTTTCCTTAAAATAAGTAAACACTAAAGTATTGAATTTTTTCCATTTTTTCAATAGAAAAGGTTGCAGAATTGGCGAATCCGTGCACAAAGGGCCTGATCCGGATAAACCGGAAGCAAGGTCCGATCTTTATTGGCCGTTTCGCGAAAAAACAGCTCGTTGTTGTTTTGGTTGATTCAGGAGATTGAAATCTATATATTACCTGGAGCCGGGCGATTGCTAAGGCCGAAGCGTTCCGCTGCGGCCGGCTCTACGCCGGTATTCAAGATTGGAATAGGTTCATGAAAATAGCTATTGTCTGTTACCCAACCCACGGCGGCAGCGGCGTGCTGGCCACCGAACTGGGGGTCTGTCTGGCGCAGAGAGGCCACCAGGTCCATTTTATCAGCTACAGCGCCCCGTTTCGCCTGCGCGGATTTCAGGAAAACGTCTTTTACCATGAGGTGGATGTCTCTGCTTACCCGCTGTTCAAGTTTCCGCCCTATGACCTCAGCCTGGCCACCAAGATCATTGAAGTGCACAAGGAACATCATCTCGATATCGTCCATGCCCATTACGCCATTCCCCATGCCATCAGCGCCTATCTGGCGCGGCAGATGCTGCGCGGCGACGGCCCGAAAATCGTCACCACGCTGCACGGCACGGATATCACCCTGGTGGGCAAGGACGAATCGTTCTATGAGGTGGTGAAATTCGGGCTCAAGGAATCGGACGGCATCACCGCTGTTTCTCAATACCTGGCCAGACGCACGGTGGAAGAGTTTAACATTTCCTGCAACATTCGCGTGATTCACAATTTCGTCGACACCGCCCGTTTTTCCGGCCAGCCGGAGAACTGCAGCAAAAAGTTTTTTGCCCCCAACGGCGAAAAGCTGCTGATGCACACCTCCAATTTCCGTCCGGTGAAACGGCTGACCGATACCATACGCATTCTCGCCAGGGTGCGCGAGTCCATGCCGGCCAAGCTGTTGCTGGCCGGGGAAGGACCGGATCGACAGGAATCGCACGACCTGGCTATCAAACTGGGCGTGCATGATTATGTGATCTATCTGGGTATCCAGGACTATATTGAAAATCTTCTCGGCTGCGCCGATCTGTTTCTGCTGCCCAGCAGCGAAGAGAGCTTTGGCCTGGCCGCCCTGGAAGCCATGAGCTGCGGCACGCCGGTGGTGGCTACCAACATCGGCGGTCTGCCGGAAGTGGTGGATGACGGCCGCAACGGCTTTCTACGGCCGGTCGGCGATACCGATGCCATGGCAGCCGCTGCGGTCGAGCTCTTGACCGATGCGGACAAAATGATGCAGTTCAGACACAACGCCCGGGAAAAGGCTCAACAACAGTTTGACGTCCAGAGGATCATTCCCATTTACGAGTCGTACTATCAGCAGGTGTTGGATTCAAAAAACTGAGGCCGGTTTCGAAAAACTGATGGTCGCGAGTTGTGTCCCTCAATCCGGCTCGCATCCAGGCCTTTCGCTGGTTCTACGGCCGGCTGTTGAGCGGATCCATGATTTAAAAATATAAGGTTATCTCGACTTGCACAGGGATGGGCAACGAGAGTCTGCTTTCCGGCACTAACCTGGCAATGGCGTCTGGTACGCTTTTTGTAAGACCTATACGGTGGTATGATGATTCGGAAACGGCTGTTAGCGCTGTTCATTCTGCAGGTGATGCTGGTGCTGCTGCTGGCCGGCCTCTACCTGCAGTTGACCCTGGCCAACGCGTTCGAAAAAGAGCTGGGCATGAAATTGGAGGCGCTGGCCGCCACGGTTTCCAGTCAGCTGGACGCGTCGCTGCTGACCCTGCTGAGTCCGGGCGATGAGAACGGCCGGGTCTATAACAGCTTGCAGGCCAAATTGGCCATGATGGCCAAAGCGGGTCAGATGACGAGAATCGTCGTCTTTTCGCCCCAAGGCGCCACCTGGCTCGACAGTCAGAACCGATTAGCCATTGCCGCCGATTACAGCCGCTTCGAGTTCGACAAAAACGAAATCGAACAGGCGCTGCAGAACCGCACCAGTCAATCGCCGCTGTTCACCGGACTGGACGGCATGGATTCCAAATCCGGTTATGCGCCTTTGCTTGTGAACGGCATGGTCAAAGGCGTGGTGGCTGTGCAGGGCAGCGCCGCTTCCCTGCGCATCGTGCGTGACATGCAGACCCGCCTGCTCCAGATCGGTCTGCTGGCCCTGGCCGTGGCGGTGCTGCTCTCCTGGTTTACCTCTCGGCGGTTGACCAAACCGCTGTTGACCCTGCGCAAGGCGGCCGAACGGCTGGGAAAAGGCGACATGGAACAGGCCATTCCCGTATCCGGTCGCGATGAGATCGCCTTTCTCGGCTCTACCATGGAAGAGATGCGGCAGGCTATTCTGCAGCGCGACGAACAGCAGAAGGCCATGCTCGCCGGCGTGGCGCACGAGCTGCGCAACCCCCTTGGCGGCATCGAGCTGTTTGCCGGACTCTTGGCCGACGATGCGGCGGACGACAGCACCCGACACCGGGCGCAGCGGATCCTCAACGAAACGCGCAATCTGAAAGCGCTGGTGCAGGATTTCCTCGACTATGCGCGCCCCATTTCGCCGAAACCGCAACGCACGTTGGTTGCGGCGTGCTGGACCGAAGCGGTAGAGTGGATGAAAAGCCAGAACAGTCATATCGAGTTTGTGTTGCAGGGCGATGAGCAGGTGTGGATCGATCCGCAGCACCTGAAGCAGATCCTGCTCAACCTGGCGCTTAACGCCGTGCATGCGGTCGGCGAGCGTGGCCGCATCACCTGCACGGTCACCAGACATAAAGGCTGCTGCTGGGTGGATGTAGCCGACACCGGCAAGGGGATTGCCGAAAACATACAGCCGAGAATATTTGAACCGTTTTTCAGTTCCAAGGAAAAGGGGCTCGGCCTCGGGCTGGCTATGGTCAAGGTGCTGGTGGAAGCGAACAAAGGCTCGGTGCAGCTGCTGCGCAGCGACGCGACCGGCAGCTGTTTCCGGCTCGAGCTGGAGCCCGCGCCATAACGGACGCCTTTTACTTTTGGCTTTTTTTGTCATCCTGAGCCCCGCGCTTTTTGCGGGGCGAAGGATCTGTGCGCATCCAAATCCAAATAAAGAATCTGCGCACGAACAGCCATTCAAATCAATCATAAACCGAGGTCTGCTGGTTTTTTTGCGGACCGAAGGATCTGTGCGCATCCAAATCCAAATAAAGAATCTGCGCACGAACGGCCCTTTAATTCAGGCATACACCCGACAAATCATGCACAGCCTTGTCATCGACGACAACGAAACCATGCGCGAAGCCATGGCCCAGATTCTGCAAAAGGAAAAATGGACCGTGGTCACCGCGGCGGACGGCGAATCCGGCCTGACGCAACTGAAAACCGGCTCTTTTGATCTGGTGGTCACCGATTACCGCCTGCCGGGCATGAACGGCCTTGAGGTGTTAAAGGCCGTCAAAGGCCAATCCGCGCGCACCGAAGTGCTGGTGATCACCGCTTATGGCACCATCGACCTGGCGGTGGAAGCTATGCACCACGGCGCCACGGATTTCATCACCAAGCCGTTTTCCCACGACGAGTTCAAACTGCGCATCCGCAAAATCGCCGCCAAGATTGACAGCGACGAAGCGCTGGAGCGCGTTTCGGCTGAAAACGCCTATCTGCGCAATGAACTGGAGCAGGAATACAATTTCGGCGAGATCATCGGCGAAACCGCGGTGATGAAAGAACTGTACCGCACCATCGCCAAAGTGGCGCGTACCGATTCCTCGGTCATTATTTATGGCGAAAGCGGCACCGGCAAAGAGCTGGTGGCGCGCGCCATCCACAAGACCAGCGATCGTGCGAATTTTCCGTTCATTCGTGTTCATACCGGCGCCCTTGCCGAAGGGGTGCTGGAGTCGGAACTGTTCGGCCATGAAAAGGGGGCTTTTACCGGCGCCCTGAAACGCAAGCGCGGCCGTTTCGAGCTGGCCCATAACGGCACCATCTTTCTCGACGAGATCGGTGATATTTCACCTTCGACGCAGATCAAACTGTTGCGGGTATTGCAGGAGCGGGAGTTCGAGCGCGTCGGCGGCGAGGAAAGCCTGAGCATCGACGTCCGCGTCATCGCCGCCACCCATCGCGATTTGCAGGAGCTGGTCAAGGACAACCGGTTTCGTGAAGATCTTTATTATCGTTTGCATATTATTCCCATTGTGCTGCCGCCGTTGCGCGAGCGGGCGGAAGACATTCCGCTGCTCAGCCATTTTTTCCTGCAGCGCATCGCCCGGCAGCTGAATCGTCCACAGCTGCAGCTGGCCCCGGATGCGATTATGGCGCTGCAGAGCTATGGCTGGCCCGGCAACGTCCGCGAGCTGGAGAACGTTTTGGAAAGAGCGGCGGTGCTGGCCGAGCAGGATACGATCCATGCCGTTGATCTGCCGGTGCGGCCATCCAGTCGCAACGAACAGACACTGCAACCCATGTCTCTGGATGCTTTGCTGGAACAGGTGGAGCGTCAAGCGCTGGTGCAGGCGCTGACGCAGTCCAAAGGGGTCAAAATGGAGGCCGCGCGCCTGCTCGGCATCAAAACCAGCACGTTGTATTATAAAATGGAAAAATACGGCCTGAGTTGACGTTTTTTCGGAGCGCAGAGCTTCCGCTCCGCCGGGGCTGGTTGGGTGGCCTGGCATACTCAAAACCGGCAAATTATGGTGTGATTGAATTTGATTGATTCTGCGGGAATTGGGACCGCGGAGCTCCAGCTCCGCGGTGGGGCGAGGTGTGGTCCGGCATGCTCTACAGCCGACCATCTCTGAAATGAGCGCACTAAACAACCGCTCAGGATGTAAACCTGGTCGACAAAGCCATATTTTAAATGAAAACTGAATTTCTAAAATATTTCATACTCTTTATCGCCGTCACGGCGATCGCCCAACCCGACCATCTGCAAAGGCGCGAGCAAAATCTGCAATCGCAGCAAGCCCAAATTCTGCAGCGGCAGCAACAGCTTGATCGTCTGAAAATCCAATCCGATTCTTTGGCGCATCTCATCACCCCGCTCAAAACCAAATCCGATCTCTCTTTTTTTGAACGCCGCCGCCTCGACGCCCTGTTGCGTGACAGCCAGCAGCTCGCCCAACAGCAGGAACAGGCCAGCGCGCAACTGACAGAGGCCCTGCGGCGACACAACAGCGCCGGCCGGCAACTGGATTCGCTCTATGTGACCGTGCTGGATTCGTTGAGCCGCCTCGTGCAATCCGCCCCGCGCATGGATGAAAAAACAAAATCCGCCCTCCTGCAGCAGATATCACAGGTCCGGCAAAAACGGCTCGACTTGAGTCCGCAAGAGTCTGCTGCGCGTCTTGCCGGCGGTCCCGCCCTGGACAGCGATGACCTGCCCCAGGACATGGAAAACAAAGCCGATTTCCTGCGCGATCGTGCCGACCAGCTTCGCCGCCAGTCCACGGCCATGGTGTCGCGCATGCAACAGGTGCAAAAAGAGATAACTCTGCGCCGCCGTATGGACGATTTCGTGC
>CAZISM010000042.1:0-41259 GCA_964541895.1 uncultured Cytophagia bacterium | reverse complement strand
GCGTCACGTTCACTCCCACGGCGGACATGGTGCCGTCGAGGTAACGCTCCGGGTTCGGGAGCCACAATCCGCTTAAATTCTCTTCCGAGTTTTGGCTACACTATTTCTCCGCGAGTTCTTTCAGCTTTTGCAGAGCCTTTGGCCACATCTCTTCAAAGGCCTCTTTGACATCTTCGGTGATATCCATATCGACCAAGAGTTCGGTTTCGCCGTTCTTTTCATTAAAGGTGTAATTTTCGTGCGCGCCAGCCCATCCTTTCATCGCCTCGCTGGCCGTGAAATAGTCTTCCTTGCCGTCTTGCATCATGCCGAGATGCTCGATCGAGATGTAGTCGTGCAAACGGTTTTCTGCAATGCGGCTCACCATGCCGCCCATCTTGCCCGTGTTCGGATCCGGCCCAAGAAAAAGGATTTTGCTCCCTTTGCTCCAATCGCCTACATAGTGCGAACCGGCGGTAAAAGCCTCCGTCCACACCCGATAGGTGGCGTCGTCGAGCATCGTGCTCCAAACTTTGGCTTTGGCCGCGTTGATGGTGATGGAAAAATGCAGCTTGTTCATGTGAAGCTCCTTTTTGGTTGTTCTGGAATATTTATTTTTGAAACGCGGACCGACGCAGATGAACGCTGATAGTTTCATGTACGGCCAATCGTGGTGTTTTTTTCATGTGGCCTCGCGACTCGCGCGCACTCTCCAGGAGCAGATCTGCATCGCAATAAAGGGTGTGAAACGACCTTTGTCGTGAAGTCTAAATAATAACTCTCCACGCAGCAATATTATTTCTCGATATTATTGTATAATATGCACGGAACGAATATGACATAAGGCGGGGAAGAAAAAATGCAGCCATTGTCTGATAAGAAAAAGACTCTCTTTGTTACCTGATTTCAGCGATTGCACCAGCACAATGAGCAGGTGCCCTCATTCCTGACGTTTGTCGGATGCAAACCGCTGCCATCTTTGAGCTCCCAGAATAAAACGCCAAGCAGAGCTTGGCAGGCAATTGCGTTCCCAAGCAGCGAGACTGGGTGATCATCATGCGAGAAAGGTTTGATGAACTGGATAATAAATTTCGCGCAGCGATTTTTTCATCCAGTCTCTGGAGCCTGGCAATGAGAGAAAATTAGGCTATTTTTTCCCGAACGTGATGCCCGGCCACAGATCCGTGCGGAACGGCGAGGCCGGCAGGCCTTCTCTGTTGTACAGATTGGCATCGTCCGGGTTGTTGGCCCAGCCGTAGCGCACGGCCACCGGCGCAGGGACCTGCTCGCTCCACACCAGCACGCTCTCACCGTCGATTTTCGCCTGTGCCCAGTAAAATTTCTGATCCGCACCGGCTATGGTGAAACCCTTGAGATAGCCGTACTTGTCCTTGATCGTCAGACCGCTGCCGATGCTGGTCCAGGACAAGCGGATGCGATTTCCTTCCACAGCCATATTTTTATATTGCGGGCCGCTATGGACCAGCTCCTGGTTGTAGGCGGTTTTGCACGCGGCCAGAGCCAGCCGTTTGCCCACATCCTGTTTGTTGCGCGGGTGGATATCTTTGGCTTCGCCGATGTCGATGGCCACCGCCAGGCCGCAGTTTTCCAGGTTCTGGCTGGTCATCAACTGGGCTTCGCGCAGTTCTGCCCAGGCGCTGGCCGCCGGCTCAGCCACAGGCTCCATAAAGTTGGCCAGCTGTACGATAAAGAACGGAAACGGACCCACCTGCCAATGCTTGCGCCAATCTGTGATCATGGCCGGCAACAGGGTGCGATACTGATAGGCACGGTCGGCGTTGCCTTCGCCCTGGTACCAGATCGCGCCTTTGATCGGCATCGGCAACAGGGGCGCGATCATGGCGTTGAACAGCATGCCGGGATTTTCGTTGGGACCCAGGCGTGGTTTCACCAATTCGGTAATCGCTTCACTGAACGACTTGCGCACCGAGGTCTGATACGACCAGTCACCGACCAGCGAGACCGACAGCGCCTCTCCATTTCGGGCCGTGCTTACCTGCAGTACGGCTCGACTGGTGTCGGCGAGGCCGCCCACGCCCTGATAGTTGAACACGCGAATGGCAATCACATTGGGCTTGTCGGCGACGACCAGATTCCTGGCGATGCGATAGGTTCGTTTGCCGTCAGTCTGCATGGTCTCGCCGATTTTCTGGCCATTGATCCATGCCTGATCGAAATTGTAAACCGTTCCCAGGCGCAGGTAGAGATCTTTGTCGAGCATCGCCTTGGTGGGCACAAAGGATTTGCGGAACCATACCACGCCGTCCATATCGGCCAGGCCGCGGTTCTCCCAGGCTGAAGGCAACGTCATCGTCGGCCAGGCGGCCGCATCGTATTCGCTTTTAAACCAGCCCTGTTCCAGGCCGGCGTCCGTGGCTGGATAGTACTTTTCCTGCCAGCTGCGCCATTGTGCATCATAGGCATCTTCCAGCTCTTTTACCGTCCTGGCTTCATTCAGATTAGCCGTCACTTTATCTTTGAATTCCGGGATGTTGTGAAGCGTATCCGGACTCATCCAGGTTTCAATCAGCGTACCACCCCAGTTGCTGCCGATGAGGCCGATGGGTACGTCCACCTGTTTGCGCAGCTCGCGGCCGAAGAAAAAGCCCACGGCGGAAAACTTGCGTATGTTTTCGCCCAACGCGGGTTGCCAGCTGGTCTGCAGGATCTCTTGCTGCGGCTTTAAGGCGCGATCTTTGATGACCTGCAACAGACGAATGCGGTCATCCTGAGCGGCTGCCACCTCTTCTTCGGCGTGGTTGGAATTGGCCACGTTCCATTCCATGTTGGACTGGCCGGAACAGATCCAGACGTCGCCGACGAGAATATCCTGGAGCACAATTTTATTCTTGCCGGAGATCTCGGCCTGAAACGGTCCGCCGGCCGGACAAGCGGGGAATTCAACGCGCCACTGGCCGCTTTTATCGGCGCGTGTCTTGCGCACCTGCTCTGCGAATCGCACCTGCACCTTTTCGCCGGGATTCGCCCAGCCCAGAAAACGAACGGGCTGGTGGCGCTGCAGGACCATATGATCGCTGATAAAATAGGGGAGACGGACATCTGCATGGCTGTATATGGCCAGGAACAAGAGAACGAGCAGAATTGCTTTGATATGCTTCATGGTAGCCTCTCCGGTTAGAGTGGGGTGCGCACACGGGCGTAGTTATTTTTTCAACTCTTTTTTCACTTTGTCGAACAGCCTTTTCACTTTGACTTTGGGATCGCCTTCGCCGAGGGTTTCGATAGGGAGATAACCCCGATAGTCCGATTGACGAATGATGTCGATGATGCGGGGGATGTCCGTTTCCTGCTCCTGGCCGTTGATGCGCATTTTTTCCTTGATCTGCCAGGTAATGGCATAGCCGATGGTATCCTTGATTTCCTGCAGCGGATCGTGGCCGCGGAAACTGCCGATGTCGGACATCAATCCCACCCAGGGGTGGCGCACTTTATTCATAATCAGGTGGACGTCCTCGGCTGTTTGCAGCAGATCGGCGTGATTCTGGATGGCGAGCATAATCCCATAGGTCGCGGCAACATCTGCGCATTCGATGATGTCGTCCGCCACCCATTGAAACACCTGTTCGCGGCTGAAACCGGGCGTTACGCCCTTGCCGGTAAAGATGCGCAGCACCGGTGCGCCCAGTTTGGCGGCGGCAACGATCCAGTTTTTGACCAGCTCTTTTTCGCGACGGCGGGCGTCGGCATCGGCGAGGGTGAAATCATTGCGCACGCCGGTGCCGCTGATGGCCAGCCCCAGAATAAAAGCCTGACGTTTAAAGCGGTAGAGCTCTTCGTCTTTCGGAACCTGCGGATAGCCGGCAAAATAGTAGGCGGTAAAGTCGACGGCATCAAAATTGAGTTCAGCGCAAAAGGTGAGCAGTTCGTTCCAGTGCATTTTGCCGTCCAGCAGCGCCCGGTTGAATGAATAGGCATTCAGGCTGGGCTTGAGCCGGCTGTCGCCGCTGCGGGCGAACCTGGCGTCCGCCAAAGCGTGTCCGGCGCCGGGCAGCAGGCCGGCCGCCAGGCTGAGTGAAACAGGTGTCCACTGCAAGAAGGTGCGTCGATTCAGCTCACTTCCGTACATGATCTCCTCCTGATTCCTAACCCGGATAAACCGGAACCAAATGTCGGACCTCAAAGGTCCGACATTTTTGACCAATTTGGGCAAAAAAGAAGTCGGAATACTATAAAGTGCGCTGCAACTGTTTCAGCGCCCATAATTCCGTTAGCACACTGGCCGAATGTCGCCGCGGCGAGAGCCGGCTGTCGGGGTCGGCACGCCATTCGATGGGAAATTCGCAGATGCGGAATTTTTTAGCCATAGCGCGCATGATAATTTCGATATCGAAGAGAAAACCGTCGGCAACGGCCTGGCCGTACAGTTCGCGGGCGATATCGCCAAGGTACAGCTTGAAGCCGCACTGGGTATCGGACAGGCGACGCGGCATACCCAACCAGGCAATCAGGATCCAGCGCATGACCTGGCTGATCAACCGGCGGTAGCGCGAGTGCGAGCGCAGGACGACGCTGTCGGCCAATCGGCGGGAGCCGTGCGCCAGCTGGCACTGGCCCGACGCCAGCAGCTCCATGCCGGTGCTGATGAAGCGCAGCGGGGTGCAACTGCCGCTGTCGCAGAACATGACCATACGGCCGCTGGAACGGCATATTCCCTGCCGGACCGCATAGCCTTTGCCGCGATTGCTCTCGAGGCGGATAACGGTAACAGGCTGGCCGGCGCCGGCCTGGCGGGCGACCGCAGCCGTTTGGTCCGTACTGCCGTCGTCCACGACGATGATTTCGCCCTCCAGCTTGTGGTCCTGCAGAAACGAACAGGCCTCCCTGACATCTTGCCCAATTTTATGTTCTTCACAGTGCGCCGGTATGACGATCGATAGATCCATAGCCAATATTATTAATTTGATTTTATAAAAATATTTAGTACAATCCTCTGCATGTATCGAGCCGGTTTTAAAAACACCATTGCCGCGAGGGCTGATGTATGGGGTATCGGTTGTACCATAGCTGTCTATGTGATAAAATATTAAAAATGATTGCTGAATCCAAGCTAAATCGAATTTGGCGGCAGGCGGTTCCTGCCCGCCGGATCTGGTTCTTTCTTCTGGCGTTGCCCAACCTGTTGCCCGCCGGACCGTCGCCCCTGCGATTGCTGCTGTTGACCGGCCGCAATAACCACGCCTGGCAGGAAACGACGCCGGTTCTGATTTCCGTCTATCAACAGAGTGGCCGTTTTACTACCAGTGTGATCACCGATCCCACGCAACTGGCGGCCCGGCTGGATTCGTGCGATGTTCTGGTCAGCAACTGGAACAGCTGGCCGGAAGTGACCGGACGGCCATGGGGTCAGGCCGGCGAAACCGCCTTTCTTTCTTTTCTGCAAAAAGGGGGCGGCCTGGTGCTCATCCACGCTGCCAGCGCGACCATGCAGGATTGGCCGGAGTATCAGGCCATCGCCGGTGCGACTTGGCAATTGGGAACAACCGGCCATGGCAAAATTCACACCTTTGAGGTGGTCGCGGCCGACTCTGTGCAGCCTTTCTGCGCCGGTTTGCCCCGTTTTTTCATACAGGATGAGCTGTGGCACCGTATGGCCGTGCAGCCCCATGTCCGCGTTGAGTACAAGGCCTTCTCGGCGGTGGCGTTCGGCGGCACCGGCAACTGGGAACCGGTCGTACTGACGACGTCGTACGGCAAGGGGCGCTGTTTTTACAGCGTGCTTGGCCATGACGTCGCTACCATGCAATCGCAGGCGTGGCGCCGGTTGCTGATGGCGGGGACGATCTGGGCGGCCACGGGAAAGCGTGAACCACAATAAAACCATCTTTGGGGCGGCAGCTGTTTTTACTGTCGGGAGTGCATATGCAAACGAATGACAAGACCCGTCGTGACTTTTTGAAAGCATCCCTGTTATCCACGCCGTTTATTCTGAGCCGGTCACTTCGTGCCGCCAACAGAATCCGGCCGGCGAGCGATCGCATCACCCTCGGCCACATCGGCGTCGGCGGGCAGGGTGGCTATCTCTTGTCCAATTTCCTGCAACTGGAAGAATCGCAGTCGATCGCCGTCTGTGACTGTTTCGCATCACGGCGGACGGAACGGCAGGCCCAGATTAACGCCTTTTACACCAAGAAACAGGGCACGCCCTACACCGGGACACGGGTCTACAGCGACTTTCGCGAGCTGCTGGCTGCCGACGACATTGACGCCGTGGTGATCGCCACACCGGATCATTGGCATGTGCCTGTCGCTCTGGCGGCGGTGCAAGCGGGCAAGGATGTGTATGTGGAAAAACCGCTGGGGATCAGCGTGGCCCTTAATCAGGCCCTGCGGGCGGCGGTGCAGCGCAGCGGCGCTATTTTCCAATACGGCACCCAGCAGCGCTCTGATCGCGATTTTCGTTTTGCCTGCGAACTGGTGCGAAACGGCTATATCGGCCAGGTGCACACCATCGATGCCTGGTGCGCCGACATCCACAGCCAGGAAACCGCCTTTGTCGGCTTGAACGGCTCCATGGTCCCCATTCCGGTGCCCCCGGATTTTGATTATGATATGTGGTTGGGCATTGCTCCGGTGACGCCGTATACCGCGGATCGCTGCTCCTCCTACGGCAGCTGGCACCATTATGATAACGCCCTGGGTTTTATTGCCGGCTGGGGTGCTCACCCGCTGGACATAGCCCAGTGGGGCCTGGACACCGATCACACCGCGCCAGTGGAATACAGCGGCAGCGGTCAGATTCCGCAAGGGGGCATGTTTGAAACGGTCAGCGACTGGGATGTGTGGTGCACCTATGAAAACGGCGTGCGCATGCACTTTATGAGCGAAGGCGTGGCACGAAAGAGCGTGCCCTCTTATCTGCCGGTGTTCCGCGATCATGGCACCTGTTTTATCGGCGACAAGGGCTGGGTCAGCGTTGACCGGACCTGGGTGCAGGCCTCTCCGGCGTCGCTGCTGTCGGTGAGAATTTCTCCGCAAGAGATCAACCTCTATCAGAGCAGCAACCATTACCGCAATTTTGTCGAATCGGTGCGCACCCGCAGGCAGGCAATTTGTACGGTGGAATCCGCCGTGCAGTCGGATATGATTTCACATTTAAGCGATATTGCCGTTCGCACCGGCCGTACGATTCGCTGGGACCCGGAAAAAGAGATCATCGTCAACGACGCGGTGGCCAGTCGGTATTTGTCGCGGCCGCTGCGCAGCCCGTGGCATCTTGGCTAGGCCGGCGCGCGTTTGCGGCCAGCCCGGTCTCCCGGCGCGGATTTCGATATGTTTCCCGCAGCGAAAACAAGAGTCATAACCAAGGAGAATCCTGAATGAATCGACGCCAGTTCCTCAAGCACACCGCCGGCGGCGGTGCCGCCTTGCTGGCTCCGACCATCATACCGGCGCGGGCTATGGGACGGAACGGTGCGATGGCCCCCAGCGATCGCATCACCCTGGCCTCCATCGGCCTGGGCGGCCAGGGCACGCAAAACATGCGCGCGTTTATCAGCCAGGCGGATGTGCAACTCGTCGCTTTGTGTGACGTCAACAGCGGCAGTGACGATTACGACATGCTCTATCAATTTCCCGGCTCCAGCCAGGCCGGGCTGGAGCCGGCGTTGCAGAGAGCGGAGCAATTTCACAGTGAGGTGAACAAGCCGTTTCAGCGCCAAGACCTGTCGCTGTATCACGATTTCCGCGAGTTGCTGCGGCGATCCGACATCGATGCGGTCTGCGTATGCACGCCTGACCACTGGCACGGTTTGATAGCCAAAGCCGCGGTCGAAGCCGGCAAGGATGTGTATTGCGAAAAGCCGCTGGTCAATTCCATTCCCGAGGGCCGGGCTCTGTGCCGGGCCGTACAACGCCATCAGGCTGTGCTGCAGACGGGCAGTCACGAACGGTCCAACGACAGCGTTCGCTTCGCCTGCGAACTGGTGCGCAACGGTCGTATCGGGCCGCTGCAGGAAATTTATATCAATATGCCCAACAACGATCCACAGCATCTGGCCATGCAACGGATCACGCAGCCGCGGCCGCCCAGGCCGGTGCCGGCTGGATTGGATTATGATTTCTGGCTGGGGCCTGCATCCTTTACGCCCTATATGCAGGGCCGCACCCACTTTTGGTGGCGCTACATTATGGAGTTTGGCGGCGGTGAGATGACGGATCGGGGTGCGCACATCATCGACCTTGCCCAGCTGATCAACAACACGGATGATACCGGTCCTGTCGTCATCGAGGCCAGGGGCCGGCAGATCAGGAACGGCATTTACGACTGTTTTATCGAGTATGATTTTCATTGCACCTATGCTAACGGCGTGGTCATGCACGGCGGCAGCAGCGGTGAACGCGGCCTGAAATTGGTGGGCCGCGACGGCTGGATTTTCATTCATATCCACGGCGGCCGGCTGCAGGCAGAGCCGAAGTCCATATTGCAGGAAAAAATCGGCCCCTCAGAGATTCATGTCGGCAGGAGTCCCGGCCATCACCGCGATTTTCTCAACTGCGTCCGTCGACGCAGCAAACCGCTGGCGCATGAAGAGATCGGCCACCGGACGGCATCCATATGCCATCTGCTGAACATCGCCATGCTCAAAGGGGGAATGCTCAAATGGGATCCGGTCAGCGAAGAGGTGACCAATGACGCGGAATCGAATCGAATGGCCACCAGCAAGCCCATGCGCGGGCCCTGGCGCCTTTAGTGGATCGTTATTGTATTACGAATTATTTTTCGGACAAACCGGGCAAGCGATGCCTGACGTTTTCTTTTGGTTTACCCGGGTCAGGTATTCGTTGGCCTGTCGTACTATTCAGGTGGTTTCATGAAGAGGATAAAATACCTTCTCGTGCTGGTGCCGGTGCTGGCAGCGGCGCAAGCCCCTTCCGGCCGGGTTTATCTTACCGGCAAAGACCTGGCATCGTGGCGTTCCCCTCTGGGCACGTGGCAAGTGGCTGGTGATGCGTTTATGCGAAGCGACGATCCCAAACGGCTGGGATCTGAATCGGGCGAAGGCGCTCTCATCAACGGCGCGGATGGGAAAACAACCAATCTGATTTCACAGGCCGAGTTCGCAGATGCCAGAATCCATGTCGAGTTCATGATGGCCGCCGGCTCCAATTCCGGGGTGTATGTGCAGGGCCGTTATGAAATGCAGGTATATGACAGCTGGGGCGTCGGCAAGCCCGGCTACCTTGACTGCGGCGGCATTTACCAGCGCTGGGATGACAGCCGTGAACCAAAGGGGTATGAAGGCTATGCGCCGGCCGTGAACGCTTCGTTGCCGCCCGGCGAGTGGCAGACCTTTGACGCCGTGTTCAGGGCGCCGCGTTTCGTCCATGGCCGAAAAACGGAACCGGCGCGGTTTGTAAAAATGGTGCACAACGGCCTGGTTGTGCATCGCGATGTGGCGGTATCAGGGCCAACGCGGTCCAGCACCTATAACGACGAGCAACCGCTTGGTCCACTGATGCTGCAGGGGGACCACGGCCCGGTGGCGTTTCGCAACATCTGGGTGGCGCCGCTGCAGGAGAATGATTTTTTCGCCATGGATACCGGCACCCGCGATGAACGGCATCGTTCCATCGCCGAGCAGGTGGCGATGGTAAAGTCCGTGGGTTTTGACGGCATCGACCACACCGGCTGTGATAAATTGGCCGAAAAGCTGTATCATGTGACGCGCAACGGCCTCACCCTCTATGCCATCTATCTCGACGGTCGTATCGACGGCGACAAGCCGGCTTTTAATCCCGGTTTGCAGCAAGCCTGCGCCATGCTGCGGGGCCGGGAAACGAAATTATGGTTGCCGCTGCAGTCGATACAGCATGCACCATCCTCTGCGGCAGGAGATGAGGCGGCGCTCAAGGTCATTCGCCAGGTGGCGGATATGGCGGCGTCAGCCGGGCTGGAGGTGGTGCTCTATCCCCATTACGGATTCTGGATGGAACGGGTGGAGGACGCATTGCGTTTGGCGAAAAAGGCGGAGCGCGCCAATGTGGGCGTCACCTTTAACCTGTGCCATTGGCTGCGCGTCGGCGGTGGTGAAAATTATGCCGGCCTGTGGCAGGAGATCAAACCGTACCTGAAACTGGTCACCCTTAACGGCGCCGACAGCCATGGAGATTGGAAACAGTTGATCCAGCCTCTGGACAGCGGTTCTTTTGATGTCAAAAAAATGCTCAAAACGCTGCGCGAAGCGGGTTATCAGGGACCGATCGGATTGCAGGGATACGGAATCGGCGGCGATGTGCAGCAGAATCTCAGCCGTTCCATCACCGCCTGGCGGCGGATGAACCAGTGATGCACGCAGCCAGCCGCTGCCGTCTGCGACAACCGTGCTCGAACTAGCAGAGGAGTCATGATATGGAAGAAATGAATCGACGTGATTTTATTAAAGGCGCCGGCGGCTCGGCGTTCTCATTCAGCATTATCCGCCCCGAATCTATCTGGTCGACGCAGGCGAACGGCAAAATCAAATTGGGTTTGATCGGTTGCGGAGGCCGCGGCACCTGGATTGCTAATCTGTTTCAGGAGCAGGGAGGTTTCACCATCACGGCATTGGCTGATTATTTTGCCGAAAAGACCGAGGCGGCTGGAGAAAAATTTCAGGTGCCTGCCAATCGACGCTATACCGGGCTGCAGGCTTATCAGCGGTTGCTGGACGGCAAATCGGTCGATGCGGTGGTTATCGAAACACCGCCCTATTTTCATCCTATGCACGCCGAGGCGGCGGTGCAGGCCGGTGTCCACGTTTTTCTCGCCAAGCCCATTGCGGTGGATGTCCCCGGCTGTCTGACCATTGCCGATCTCGGCAAAAAAGCCACAGCCAAGAAACTCTGTTTTCTCGTCGATTTCCAGACCAGAACCCATCCGTTTTACCGTGAAGCGATCAAGCGCGTGCAGTACGGCGAAATCGGCAAAATTATCTGCGGCGAAGCGACCTATCACTGCGGCCCGACCTGGGACCGGCAAGCGGAGTATATCAAAAAGGTGGAAACCACGGCCGAAGATCGCCTGCGGGCGTGGGGACTGAGCCGGGAATTATCCGGCGACGTCATCACAGAACAGAACATACACACCATCGATGTGGCCACCTGGATTCTCGATGCCGCACCGGTAAAAGCCGTGGGCACCGGCGGTCAAACCAGAAAATACGGTACCTGCTGGGACCATTTTGCAGTGATCTATCATTTTCCGAACAAGGTCCTCGTCACTTTCAATTCGAAGCAACTCGGTCAGGGGCAGGATGATATTTTATGCAGAATGTACGGGAGCGAAGGCACCATCGAAACCAACTATTTCGGCTCAGTGAGCATTCGCGGCAATGTGCCCTACAAAGGCGGCGAACTGGTTAACCTGTACAAGGAAGGTGCGCAGAGCAACATCGCCGATTTTTATGAAAACATCGTCAACAGCAAATATGCCAACTCCACCGTGGCGCCCAGCGTGCGCAGCAATCTGGCTACCATTCTCGGTCGTATGGCGGCGTATCAACACGGCGAGATGACCTGGGACGCGATGCTGAAAGCCGGCGAAAAGATGGAGCCGGATCTCAAAGGTCTGGTGCTGTAAGGTTGAGCCGCATGGATGACAGCATGCGTACGACCGGACCGCATATCAGGCGAACAGCCTCGTTGCTTTTGGCTCTTTTGCCCGCTCTGCTTTATGCGCAGGAATCGGCGCCAGTCTTTGAGAACACCCTGGGTATGAAGCTGGTGTTGATACCGGCCGGAACCTTTATCATGGGCAGCCCGTTTGAAGAGGTTGGTCGCCAGGAAGATGAGCTGCCGCATCAGGTCACCATTTCCCGCGCTTTTTATCTTGCCGGCACCGAGGTGACGCAGGCGCAGTGGTCGGCGGTGATGGGTACGGACAAAAGTTTTTTTAAAGGGCCGCAGCTGCCGATGGAAAAAGTGAGCTGGCAGGAGGCGGTGCTTTTCTGTCAAAAACTGTCGGAAAAGGAAGGCCGCGTCTATCGTCTGCCTACGGAAGCGGAATGGGAATACGCCTGTCGCGCCGGCCGCTCGTCGGCATCTGTGAGCGCGAGTCCGCTGGCCGAGCAGGCCTGGTACAGTGATAATTCGGACGAGAAAACGCACCCGGTCGGTTTGAAAGAAGCGAACGGCTGGGGCTTGTTTGATATGCTGGGCAACGTCAGCGAGTGGGTTGCGGATTACTATGATGCGGAATATCCGGCTGCGGCGGCAACAGATCCGAGAGGGCCGGAGAAGGGCACCTATCGCGTGATACGGGGCGGCTCCTGGGCCGCCTTTGCCATGGCTTGTCGTTGTGCGGCGCGCAGTGATGCGCCGGCCGCGTATCAGTTGAAACAGACCGGGTTTAGAGTGGTATTGGAGGTTCCCAGCCGTTAAAAACCCGGCCGCGCCATACTATAGAGTGAGGTAACCGTGTTACTGCCGACCAGCGCAAAACACGATGCACCAGCACGGTTGGCGCGCTCCGCCAGAGTTGTTCAAAAAGACAAAGGAGGGCCTATGCCTGTTTTAGCTATGCTGTGCGCAGGGCTCGTTCTATCGGCACACGCGATTATGGCCGCAACGGCGTCGATGCCACAAACCGTCCCGCAGGTCGACCTGAGCCGCTATGTCGGCTTGTGGTACGAAATCGCCCGCATGCCGAATCGATTTCAAAAGCAGTGCGCCGGCAATACCACCGCAGAATATGCGCTGCGCAGCGACGGCCGCATCAGCGTGGTCAATCGCTGCATGAAACAGAGCGGCGAAATGGATCAGGCGGATGGAGTGGCCCGCGTTCTGGAAGGCAGTGGCAACGCCAGATTGCAGGTGAGCTTTGTCAGTCTGTTTGGTATCCGGCTTTTCTGGGGCGATTACTGGATCATCGGCCTGGATCCGGAATATCGCTGGGCCATCGTCGGACATCCGGCGAGAAAATATGGCTGGATACTGGCGCGGCTTCCGGATATTTCCGCTTCAGACAAGGCGAACATCTTTGCGCTGCTCAAGGAGCAGGGGTATGATCCCGCCCTGTTTCAATGGACCGAGCACAAAACGGAGCGCTGATCAAGGCCGCCCATAACGCCAGAATTTTCTTGCATTCTATTATCAGGTCTTTTACATTGATGATTATTTTAAATCAAGCTGGAGTACACCTGTGACCCTTACGAAATCCATTTCTCGTCGTCGTTTCATCGCACATGCGGGTGTCGGGCTGGCCGGAGCTGTGGCAGCGCCGACGCTGGTCCCTGGCAGCGCGATGGGCGCCGGCCATTCTGTTCCTCCTTCGCAGCGAATCAACCTGGGCGTTATCGGCGTCGGCAAGCAAGGCTATTACCTGTTGCGCGGTTTTTTACATCAGGCCGGAACGCAGATCGTGGCCGTGTGCGATGTGGACGAAAACAAGTTGAACCGGGCCAGGGCGTACGTGGAAAAAGCGTACGGCGAGGCCACGGCCGGCGGTTCTTATCGCGGCTGCGCCGCCTATCGCGATTATCGTGACCTGCTGCAGAGAGAAGACATTGACGCCGTCGCCATCGCCACCCCGGACCACTGGCACGCGGTGCAGGCCATTCAGGCCATGCGGCTTGGCAAGGATGTGTATTGTGAAAAGCCGCTCTCACTGACTATCGGTGAGGCGCGGCAGATGGTGCATGAAGCCCGCAAGTGGAACAGAGTTTTTCAAACCGGCAGCATGCAACGATCCGACAACCGTTTTCGTTTCGCCTGCGAACTGGTGCGCAACGGCTATATCGGTGACGTTAAAACCGTGCGTGTAAGCATAGCCACCGGTTTCGCCAACCATCCGCAACCGTGCGATCTCGGCGTGGAAAAGATGCCTGCAGAGCTGGATTGGGATCTCTGGCTCGGTCCGGCGCCGTTCCGTCCTTATCATTCGATCCTGGCGCCGCCCATCAGCTTTGATGGTTTTCCGGCCTGGCGTGACTATGTCGACTATTCCGGCGGCGGCATGACCGACTGGGGCGCGCATCACTTTGATATTGCCCAGTGGGGATTGGGTATGGATGAAAGCGGTCCGGTGGAAATCATCCCGCCGGATGGCAAAGAGTTCAAGGATCTTACCTACCGCTATGCCAGCGGCACCCTGCTCACAGCCGATTTTACCAGCAACCTCATCCTCTTTACCGGCAGCAAGGGCACCGTGGAAGTCAATCGGGACCATCTGAAAACCTGCCCGGAACATCTGCAAAACGTCCGTTTATCCCCCAACGAGATACACTTGTATCGCAGCAACAACCATTACGGCGACTGGATCGAGGCGATTCGTCATCGCACCGTTCCGATCTGCGACGTGCAGGTGGGAGCCCGTTCGGTGACCGTTTGTCATCTGGGCAACATCGCCGTACAACTGAACAAACCTCTGCAGTGGGATCCGGCCCGGGAACAGTTCAGCGATGCAGAGGCTTCGCGTCTGCTCACCAGAGCTATGCGCAGTCCCTGGACGGTCTAGAACGTTTTTATCAACGATAGGAGTAGCCATGCCAAAGCTGTTTAAAACCGATATAGCCAGCAGCGCTGACCTCAAAGTCTTTGTCGCCGATATCCGCTCGGAAGCCGACCTGGTCATTCATGAAACGACCGATATGTGGGCCGCCACGGTGGCGCCGGTGTGGTGCTATACCGACATTCAGAGCGAAGCCGACAAAACCGTTTGTTTTGTCTCCTCCCAGTGGGAAGCGGATCTGATCGTTTTCAGGACGGATATCGCATCGGATGCCGGCTGGCAGAACGACGGCAAGTCCGGTCTGCTGTAAGATCAGGCTGCACATCAGATTTACCAAGAGGAGACCGAAAGTGCCGACCAGAAGACAATTTTTAAAACAGATCACACGTACGGCAGCGGCTGTGGCGGCTCCGGCCATTATCCCGGGACGTGCTCTGGGATTGAACGGCCACATCGCCCCCAGCGAGCGCATCACTATGGGATTCATCGGCATGGGCGGCATGGGCACCGCTGACCTGCGCGGCTTCCTGGAGCGTAAAGAGGCCCAGGTCCTGGCCGTCTGCGACGTCGACGGCAAGCATTTGTATGAAGGCCGCGATCTGGTCAATCTCAAATACGATAATTCCGACTGCATGGTGTTCAAGGATTTTCGCGCCCTGCTGTTGCGCCAGGACATCGATGCCGTCTGTATCGCTCTGCCGGATCAGTGGCATGGCGTGGCCGGCGTGATGGCGTGCCGCGCCGGCAAGGATGTGTATTCGGAAAAGCCGCTGGCCTACAACATCG
Organism: uncultured Cytophagia bacterium; assembly: GCA_964541895.1. Classification (GTDB taxonomy): domain Bacteria; phylum Zhuqueibacterota; class Zhuqueibacteria; order Residuimicrobiales; family Residuimicrobiaceae; genus CAZISM01. The sequence continues at coordinate 26,027 of CAZISM010000042.1, read as the reverse complement.
CCGAAGGTCGCGCCATCGTCAATGCCGTGGCCAAGTACGGCACCGTCTGGCAGACCGGGAGTCAACAGCGATCGGAACAGAATTTTCGTTTTGGCTGTGAGCTGGTTCGTAACGGTTACATCGGAACGGTAAAAACCGTCAAGGTCGGCCTGCCCTATGGGAACAGCATACGCGAAGGCGACACCCGGCCTTCCGCTCCGCCGGATGATTTTGATTACGACCTGTGGCTGGGACCGGCGCCGTACGCTCCATACTGTGAAGCGCGCTGTCACTGGAATTTTCGCTGGATCAGCGATTACGGCGGCGGTCAGCTCACCGATTGGGCCGGCCATCACATCGACATCGCCCAATGGGGCATGAACACCGAACGCTCTTCGCCTGCCGAGATCGAGGGCAGCGGCGTCTGGCCCAAAGCGGCGGAAGGGCTGTTCGATACCATGGAAGGGTACCGTTTTGTCTGTACCTATCGGGAAGGGTTTACCATGATCGTTGCGGACAGCAAGCAGCACCCCATGGGCGTGCGCTTTGAAGGATCCGATGGCTGGGTATTTGTGGATCGCGGCAAGATCGACGCCCACCCCAAATCGCTGTTGCGGGTGATGATCAAACCCGAAGAGATCCATCTGTACCGCAGCGAAAATCATCGTCAGAATTTCCTGGACTGCGTCCGTTCCAGGAAAGAGACCATTGCGCCTGCCGAGATCAGTCATCACTCGATCATGGTAGGACATCTCGGATTGGCGGCGATCAAACGCGGTCGAAAACTGCTGTGGGACAACGAAACAGAACGATTTACCAACGATCCGGATGCGAATAAAATGTTGTCCCGACCGATGCGAAGCCCGTGGCATCTTGAATAGTCTGCGGCGCCGGGCTGTGATCAAAAAATGTTGGACGCCCTAAACGTGTCCGCCGTTTGGCTCCGGTTTATCCGGGTTAGGCAGTACATCAGCAACGGAAAGGTTTGTTCCATTATGGAAAAACAGAACAGAAGAGAATTTTTAAAACGGAGCAGCGTGTTTCTGGGCGCGTTGGCCGCGCCCACGATTGTGCCATCGTCCGTCATCGGCCGGCCGGGCAGAATCCTGCCCAGCGATAAAATCGTCATGGGCTGCATCGGCGTCGGCTGGATGGGCACCGATAACATGAAGAGCTTTCTCTCGGAAGCAGATTGCCAGGTCGTCGCGGTCTGCGACCTGGACCAGGAGCATCTGGAAAACGCCCGCACGATTGTCAATACAAAGTACGGTCGCTCCGACTGCGCCGTTTATCATGATTTTCGCGAGCTCCTGATGCGCCAGGATATCGATGCAATCAGCCTGGGTCTGCCGGATCACTGGCACGCCATTCCCGTCATTGCCGCAGCCAAAGCCGGCAAGGATTGCTACGGCGAAAAACCCTTTGCTCACAGTCTCCGCGAGGGCCGCGCCATGGTGGAGGCGCTGAAGCGATACGGCCGCGTCTGGCAAACCGGCAGTTGGCAGCGGTCGCAATCCCATTTTCGTTTCGCCTGTGAACTGGTGCGAAACGGCTGCATCGGCAAGGTGCGAACCGCCGAGGTCGGGCTCCCTGCCGGCCATTCCGATTTCGCCGGCTCCTTTGGCAGAGATATTTTCAAAGCGCCGCCCAAAGAACTTGATTATGATTTCTGGCTCGGCCCTGCCCCTTACAGCCCCTATTGCGAATCGCGTGTGCACAAGAATTGGCGCTGGGTGCTGGATTATGGCGGCGGCCAGTTGACCGACTGGATCGGCCATCACGGCGATATCGGCCATTGGGGGCTGGATCTCGAATACGCCGCACCGGTAGAAGTTGAAGGGTATGGTGAATATCCCAAACAGGGCGTTTACGACACGGCAACCAGATATCGCGTCACGGCCCAATATGGCAACGGCGTTACCATCACCTATGCCGGTGGTCACGACGACATCCGCAGCGGCACCAAATGGATCGGCGAGCACGGCTGGGTTTGGGTGGATCGTGGCGGTATCGATGCCTATCCTAAATCGCTGCTCAGCACCCGCTTTGGAGCCAACGACGTGCACCTGTACAAATCGACGGGCCATTGGCGCAATTTCCTCGATTGCATAAAGAGCCGCAAACTGACCATCGCGCCGGCCGAAGTGGCGCACCGTTCAGTGACGCCCGCTCATCTTGGCCAGATCAGCATGTTGCTGGGACGCAAGCTCCGCTTTGATCCTGACAGCGAACAGATCCTGAACGATCCGACTGCAAACGCGATGCTGGGTAATGCCATGCGCGCGCCCTGGAAAATATAGAGAGTGAAAATTAGCACTAAAGAACAGAAGAGGAGTGTATGAACATGACAAGGTATATGCAAATTTTTCTGCTGGCCCTTTTGGTCCTGATGATGTTCCATCAGGCAGGAGCGCAGGCGCCTGCCAATCTGGAACAGGTGCTGAGCCAGGTGGCGACCTATGACTGGGGGCAGAGCCGTGAACCCCTGACGCAGTGGACCGCGCTGGAACAGGCCGCCTACAAGGACCCGGCGGCGCTAAAGACGCTGGAAAAAAAGATTTCGGCCATTTTGAAAACCAAAGCGCCCCTGGCGGCCCGGCAGTTCGTCTGCCAGCGGTTGAGCATTATCGGCACCGCCGCTTCTGTGCCGGTGCTGGCTGATATGCTCAAAGATGCTCAGACCGCTGATATGGCACGCTACGCCCTCGAACGCATTCCCGGACAGGAAGTGGACGGGGCGTTGCTGAAAGCGCTCAGCAAAAGCACCGGCCTTGTTACGGTGGGCGTGGTCAACACTCTTGGCCAACGCGGCGTGGTGAAAGCCGTGCCGGTTCTGGCCAAATATCTGCAGAGCCCGGATCCGGTTCTGGCCGCGGCCGCCGCGGCGGCCCTAGGCAAAATCGGCGACCCTGCTGCGCTGCAAGCCCTGCAAACCAGCCTGGCTGGAGCGAAAGGCGAGGTCTTGAGCGTGAGTCTTGATGCCGTGCTGAAATGCGCCGACAAAATGGTGTCGGATGGAAAATCGGCTGACGCGGTGGCGGTTTATAAAAAATACCAGTCTGCCGAATATCCCGAGCCTGTTCGTGCCGCAGCGTTGCGCGGGCAGATGCTGGCCGATAAGGCCAACAGCAGTGCGCTGTTGCTGACTACGATTCAAAGCGGTGACGATATCGCCAAATCCATGGCCATCACCCTGCTGCGGTCTCTTCCGGCCGGGAGCTCCATGTCGGCCTTTGCCGGCCGACTCAACACCCTGTCGCCTGCTTTAAAGGTGCAGCTGCTGGCTGCGCTCGCCGACCGTGGCGATGCCGCTGTCGCGGCCAATGTTGAAAAGGCGGTGGCTGACGAACAGGCCGCGGTGCGCATGGCCGCCCTCAAAGCGCTGGCAAAACTGGGAAATGCCGCCACCGTACCGCTGCTCGTAAAAGTGGCGGCTGCAACATCGGATGATGAGAAAAAAGCGGCGCAGGAAGCGCTCTATCTGGTCAACGGCCAGAATGTGGACGCCACGGTGATGCAGGGGGTTTCCTCGGCCACGGGTGCGGAAAAAATTGAATACATCGCAGCGGTCGGTGAGAGAAACATCGTTACCGCCGCACCGGTTCTGCTTACGATGGCCAGGGATGCCAACGCTCAGGTGCGGATCGCTTCGCTCAAAGTGCTTGGCCAGATTGCCGGTGCTGACGATATGCCGGCTATGATCGATCTGCTCATGGCGACCAGATCGGAAACGGAACAAAACGAAGCCTTGACCGCCGTTTCGGCGGTATCGCAGAAAATCAGCGATCCGGCCAAACGCAGCGAGCCGGTATTGAGCAAACTGCCGGCCGCCAAAGAAGAGATGGCCCGTATCAGCCTGTTGCGGGTCCTGGGCCGTATCGGCGCGGCTCCCGGTCTGCCGGTGCTGCGCTCCGCCTTGAAGGACAAGAACGAAGAGATTCAAATCGCGGCTGTCCGGTCATTGTCGGATTGGCCTACGGCCGATCCCTTGCCGGATCTGCAGGAACTGGCGCGAACCGGCGCCACTCCGCGCCACCAGGTTTTGGCGTTGCGCGGTTACTTGCGGCTGGTCAAGCAGGGCAGCAGCCGCCCCGAAGCGGAAACATTGGCTCTGTACCAAATAGCCATGGCCCTGGCCAAAGAAGACGCTGAAAAGAAAACGGTTCTCTCCGGTCTGGGCGAGCTGGGTTCCCTGGATGCTTTGAACGTCGCCCTCAGCTGTCTGGCGACCGACGGCATTCAGGATGAAGCCGGCGCGGCCATTTTGAGCATATCCCGCCGTCTGGCCAAAAACAATCCGGCGGAGGTCAAAGCCGCCCTGCAAAAGGTGCTGGCGGTGACACAAAACACCAATCTGAAAAACGACGTCCAGAGCCAGTTGAGCCGCCTCAAGTGACCGCGGTTCGAAAAAATGGCTTGAATTGAATGATAAATAGCATTATTTTTTATTCTTGTTAAGAGTTCAGCAAAGAGGCCTCTCGTTTGTCATGATCGATCAGCCATCTTTGCCCTTGGAGAAGTAACAATGAAAGGACAAGTGATCATGAGTCAAGAAAAAAAGACCACGATGTTGGATAAAGAGGTTTCCCGCCGCCAGTTTTTGGGAGGCACAGCGGTGGCGTCCTCGTTCATTATTGTCCCGCGCCATGTGTTAGGCGGTCCAGGGTACCAGGCGCCGAGCGACAAGCTGAACATCGCCTGTATCGGTATCGGCGGTAAAGGATTTTCCGATTCGGAAAAGATGGCTACGGAAAACGTTATCGCACTGTGCGACGTTGATGAGGTAAAAGCGGCGCAAAAACACGGTGATCAGGAAAAGAAGAATGCCTTTGACAATTACCCGAAAGCGAAATTCTACAAAGATTTTCGCGTCATGCTGGACAAGGAAAAAGACATCGATGCCGTAACGGTCAGCACTCCGGATCACACGCACGCCGTGGCCGCCATGATGGCCATGAAAATGAAAAAGCATGTCTTTGTGCAGAAACCGCTGACGCATACGATTTATGAAGCCCGCATGCTGGCGCAAACCGCCAAAGAGATGGGCGTGGTGACCCAGATGGGTAACCAGGGCCATTCTCAGGAAGGCGGCCGCCTGGTGTGCGAATGGATTTGGGATGGTGCCATCGGCGACGTTAAAGAGGTGCATTGCTGGACCAATCGGCCCATCTGGCCGCAGGGCATCGAAGCGCCCAAAGACATCCCCTCTTGTCCTCCGACCCTGGACTGGGATCTGTGGTTAGGACCGGCCGGCTGGCGGCCTTATCACCCGTCGTACGCGCCGTTCGCGTGGCGCGGCTGGTGGGATTTCGGCACCGGCGCCATCGGCGACATGGGCGCCCACATCATCGATCACGCCTATTGGCCGCTGAAATTAAAGTACCCCTCCCGGGTGTACGCCAGTTCGACCAGATTCACCAAAGACTCTCCGCCCATGGCCGAATGCCTGGTTTATGATTTCCCGGCTCGCGGCAAAATGCCGCCGGTGCGTATGTACTGGTGGGATGGCGGTTTGACCCCGCCGCGCCCGGTAGAGCTGGAAATGGGACGCCGTATGGGACCCAGCGATGGTGGCGGCGTTCTCTTTATCGGTAGTAAGGGCATGTTGATCTGCGGTACCTATGGCGAGAATCCGCGCCTGGTGCCAGAGACCAAGATGAAAGACTATAAACGTCCGGCCAAATCGATCCCGCGTTCGCCCGGCATTCATGAAGAATGGATCGCCGCCTGTAAAAAAGGCGACGCCACGGCCGCTACGACCAATTTCTCCTACTCTGGTCCGTTGACCGAAACCATGCTGATCGGCAACGTGGCGGTGCGTATGAGCGATAAGAACCTGGTGCTGGAATGGGACGGCGAAAAAGGCGAATTCACCAATTGCCCGGAAGCCAACCAGTTGCTGCATTTCGAATATCGCAAAGGCTGGACGCTGTAGCTGAGTAACATTGAACCGGATCGTCGGGGCTGTAGTTCCGGCGCGGCGTTCTCTGCACGGGAACGCCGCGGCTGGAAAAGCGTTTAAGAAATACAGCCCTGTTCATACCAAATGGAGGTTTTACATGAAATATCTTTCCATGCTGGTCAAAGTCATGGTGGTGGCGTCCGTCGGACTGCTCTACGCGACTCTGGCCCAGGCCCAGGCTCCGGCGGGCGAGAAAATGGCGCCCCTGGAGATCAAACTGCCGAACCCGATGTTTGTCGGTACGCCGACCAACATGCAGATCAAGAATCTGGAAAAACCGCTGGGCAAAGCCCGTCCGGCTTTTCTCGCGCCCCTCGGCGTGAAAAACCTTTCGCTGAAAAAGCCGGTCGTCAGCAGCGACGATGCACCGGTGATCGGTGAAATCGCCATGATCACCGATGGCGACAAGGAAGCCGAAGACGGCAGCTATGTCGAACTGGGACCGTTCCAGCAGCATGTCACCGTCGATCTGGGCGGCAAAAACGAAATCTATGCCGTCGTAATCTGGCACTACCACAAGCAGCCGCGGGTTTACTTTGACGTGATCGTCCAGGTGGCGGATGACAAGGATTTCACCACCAACGTCAAATCTATTTTCAACAACGACGACGACAACACCGCCGGGATGGGTGTGGGCAAGGACATGAACTATATCGAAACGTCCGAAGGCAAGCTGATCGATGCCAAAGGCGTCAAAGGCCGCTATGTCCGCGCCTATTCCAACGGCAACAACAACAACGACCTGAACCACTGGATCGAACTGGAAGTTTGGGGCCGACCCGCCAAGTAAGATGAATCGGCGTTTCTGGATTCTTTTCAGCATTATCCTTCTTTGTGCCGCGGCGCTGCGAACCGTACAACTTTCGCAGCGCCCGATGCACACCGATGAAGCGGTCCATGCCAGCAAATTCGGCGATCTGCTGGAACGGCACTCTTACCGCTATGATCCCTATGAATATCACGGGCCGACGCTCAACTATTTCACCCTGATCCCTGCCTGGGGGTCCGGCGCGCATACGCTGCAAGAGATCTCTGAACGCACGCTGCGGCTGGTGCCGGCTTTTTTCGGCCTGGCGCTGCTGTTCGTGTTTCTCTTGCTCAAAAAAGAGATCAGCCCGGCGGCGATCCTGCTGGCCGCTTTTTTTACCGCGATTTCTCCCGCCATGGTGTTTTACAGTCGCTACTATATTCAGGAAATGCTGCTGGTGTGCTTTTCCTTTGCCATGCTGGTCTGCAGCTGGCGCCTGGTGAGCGACGGCGGCAAGGGCTGGGCAATGCTCACCGGCCTGTTTTTGGGATTGATGCATGCCAGCAAAGAGACCGCCGTCATCCCCGTGGCAGCCGCTATCCTGGCCGCTGCCCTGGTCTGGTGGTATTCAAAGCCGGCGTGGCGGCTCAAAACGGCCCACCTGGGCTGGATGATCGCCGCCGCGGTTTTGACTTCGGTTCTCTTTTTTTCCTCTTTTGGCCAGAATCTGCAGGGCGTTGCGGATTCGGTGTTGACCTATAAAACCTACCTGGCCAGAGCCGCGGGCGGCCATCAATCCCATTTGCACCCCTGGTATTATTACCTGCAGCTGCTGGCGTTTAACCACTGGCCCTCGCGACCGGTCTGGAGCGAAGGCTTTGTGCTGTTCTGGTTTATGGTCGGCCTGGTATGGATCTGGAACCGCCGGCGCTCGCTCTCGCCCTTCCTGCTGCTCTGTTTTCTTTATACCCTCTTTATGCTGATCCTGTACAGTTCGCTTTCCTACAAAACCCCATGGACCATGCTGGGATTTTATCAGCCCATGATCGTCTGCGCCGCCGTGGTGCTGATCGATGTGTCGACGGCAGCGAAAAAATGGACGCGCGGCCTTTTCGTTCTGCTGGCCATCGGTTCCATCCATCTGGCCGGTCAGGCGGTATGGCTGAATTTTCGTTACAGCGCTGATCCGTCCAATCCTTATGTGTATGGCCACACCAGCACGGACATTTTCAAGATCGTCGCACGCATCGAGCAGATCTGTCGACAGCACCCGCTGGCAAACGAAATGTATATAGAAGTGATTTGCAGCGGTGATGACTATTGGCCGCTGCCGTGGTATTTACGTTCCCTGCACAAAGTGGGGTACTGGAATCATGTCGAGATGCAACCGCCGGTCCCTGAGTTGGTCATCGCCAGCCCGGATCAGGAGGAGCAGGTGCTGCAAAAAGTGTACGAGTTGCCGGCCAGCGGCGAACGAAACATGTACGTGCCGCTGTTCGACGATTACACTGAACTCAGGCCAGGGGTTGAAATCAGGGGGTATGTCACGAAAGAGCTGTGGGATCGTTTCTGGCAGCACACCGATACGACGCCGGCACCCTAGGCGCTGCCAACACGATCACGCCAGATTAGAACCTTTTCCCTCCGAACCGGCTGCCGAAAGGATGAGAGCCCATGCGTTTTGTTACCGGCTTGTCCAGAGTGTCCGCCCTGATCTATTGCTTTATCTTGATCCCGCTCCAGGTCACCCCCGTCCCGGGGATGGAGATCGGCCGCTATCGCACGCATCAGGAGCGAATGAAAATATTGAATCTGCTGGCGCACGGCGGCCTGGGCGAATTCAAATATAAATTCGGCGGTGAAGCAGGCGGCGAGGCCGTGGAGCTGGATGATTCCGGTTGGGGAACGATTTATCCCGGCTACAGCTGGCAGGAATCGAACAGCAAATTGTGGTGCCGAATTCATATCGACGTGCCCGAAACCATCGGCGGCTTTTCCCTGGTCGGCCGCAAGATGACCCTGATGTTGAACGTGGATAACGGCGGCGACGTTTTTGTCAACGGCGATTCGCTGACCAGTTTTACCTGGGGGCCACACCATGTCACCATTGCTGAATCGCTCAAGGCCGGCGATCGTTTTGTCATTGCCCTGCGCGCCATCAATGGACCCGGCTATGGACAGATTTTTCAGGCAGAGATCCAGTTCACCGGCTTGCTGGCGTTTCAGAAAAAACTGCAGGAAAAATTCTGGGGATTAAAGATCGCCGCCCGCATCGCCAGGGAGATGAGCGACCGGCCGGATTACTGGCTCCATCAGATTGAAAAGGTGAGCGAAGGCGTATTCAATTCCCGGGCTTTTAAAAAAGGCGATGAAGCGGCTTTTCTGGCCGCTTTTGAAAAAGAGTATGAACGGCTCAAACCGCTCCGCGACGAGATTAAAAAAAACTATCAAATCTTTGGCGCCGGCTATGCCCACATCGACCTGGCCTGGCTCTGGCCCTGGATGGAATCGGTGGAGGTCGTGCGCAACACCTCTGCTTCGGTCCTGAACATCATGGAGCGTTTTCCCGAATTCAACTATACGATGGGGCAGGCGCACGCCTATGAATGGCTGGAAACGTATGATCCGCCGCTGTTTAAAAAAATACAGGATAAAGTGGCGCAAGGCAGCTGGGAAATTGTGGGCGGACAGTGGGTGGAGCCGGATCTGAATTTGCCCTCCGGGGAAAGCCTGGTGCGCCAGTCCCTCTACGGCAAGCGCTATTTTCGGAAAAAATTCGGCGTGGATGTGCAGGTGTCCTGCAATCCCGATGTGTTCGGCTGCAACTGGAATACGGCGCAAATACTGGCCCGCAGCGGCTTTACCGCCCTGGTCACCTGGCGGCCGCCCAATGCCAGCAATCTGTTCTGGTGGGAGGGACCCGATGGCAGCCGCATTATGTGTTATCGCGCGCAGAGCGGGTATCACCACTATTTGAACGGCGATCAGATGCTTGATTTTATTCAGAACGAAGCCCAATCCAACGGCCTGGGCAAGGAGCTGGTGCTGTTTGGCGTCGGCAACCACGGCGGCGGTCCCACCATGGATATGCTGGAAAAAGCGATGGTTGTCCAAAACGCTCCGGTGTATCCGGAATTCCAGCTGACAACGACCAAAGACTTTTTTGATGCTCTGACACCGTCCGATAAAGCGAAATTGCCGGTCTGGAAAAGTGAGCTCTATCTGCCACGGTTGCGAGGCTGCTACACCTCACAGGCGTTGGTCAAAAAACATAACCGGCAGAGCGAGGTGGAAATCAACGTTGTCGAAAAAGCCGCCACCATCGCCGAACTGTTCGTCGGCGAATATCCTGCTGAACATATATTCAACGTCTGGCGCACGATCCTCTTCAACCAGTTTCACGATGTCCTGCCGGGAACTTCAATACCCACGGTTTATCAGGACTCGCAAACAGAGTACGCCGAAGCGCACCGTCTCTGCGAACGCATGCTGGGGCGGGCGTTTAAGAGCCTGGAACAGCGCATCGATACGCGTGGCAAAGGCGAAGCCCTGCTGGTGTTTAATCCGCTGTCGTGGACTCGAACCAGCCCGGTGGCTCTGGAACTGGACGATCAGGAATTCAGGCGCGAATGGACGGTGCTGGATGAGCATGGCAATCCGATGCCGGTGCAAAAAATCGAAGCAGGGGCGTTGGGCGGCAAACTGCTCTTTATGGCTGACAACGTCCCGGCTCTGGGATACAAAGTGTTCCGGCTGGTTGCGGGAGCCTCCACGCCGCGCTCAACAGAACTGCACTTTACACGCCACCATCTTGAAAATGAATTTCTCCGCCTTGAAATGGACGCCAGCACCGGTTTGATGACAACGATCCGGGACCTGATCAACAACAGAGAGGTGCTCGCCGAACCGCGGGGAAATGTGTTGCAGGTGTTTACGGATCGGGCCACCGATGCCTGGAACATCCATTACGCCGAACCCGGGATAGATCTGGATCAGGCCCGGGAGGTGTCGCTGGTTGAATTCGGCCCGGTTCGAGCCACCATCAAAGTGGTTCACGGTTTCAAAGGCAAGGAGCAGCCGGCACCGACCGAGGATTTCCCCACCTCCATGTTTACCCAATATATTTCTCTCTACGACGGGCTGCCGTTTGTCGAAATACGGAACCATGTCTTGTGGCAGGAAAAACACAAGGTGTGCAAAGTAGCTTTTCCGGTACAGGTCGCTGCGTCCAAGGCCCGCTACGAGATCCCCTACGGCAGCATCGAACGATCCACCGGGTCGGAAACAGAGGAAGAGAAAGCACAAATAGAGGTGGCCGCCCAGCGCTGGGCGGATCTGTCTGACGCCGAGTACGGCGTAGCGCTCATCAACGACTGCAAGCACGGCTATGATATCAAGGCCAACCGGATGCGGTTGACGTTGTTGCGTGCGCCTGATTACCCGGATGTGCTGGCGGACCGGGGCTATCATGATTTCAAGTACGCGCTCCTGCCGCACAAAGGGGACTATAGCGCCGGCGAAGTCACCCGGCGCAGTTTTGAATTCAACGAGCCCTTGCAGCTCCTGCGCACCAACGCCCATGCGGGCGAACTGCCGAACGCGCTGTCGTTCATACAAATCGAACCGGCCAACGTCGTCTTGAATAGCCTGAAAAAAGCAGAGGATGATGACGACTGGATCGTGCGGGTGTATGAAACCGCCAGTAAAAGCGCAGCGGTTAACATCGGCTTTCGGCCGTTGATCAGCAGAGCGGCTGAAGTGAATCTGATTGAGGATCATCTTGGCGATATCCCGCATCAGAAAAACTCGATTGCCTTTACCATCAAGCCAAACGAAATTCGCACCTTCAAGGTGCGTATGGCAAGATAGCAATTAAACAGCATGCCGGCCAGGGCGGCCTGCGGCGAGCCGATGTCGGGCAACAGCGGATCACCGGGCGCCGCCTTCGAGCACATCCGCCAGCATCTTTTCGCTGCCCGGCCTGGCGCGGAAAAACAGTTCCGGCTCGACCCCTTCACACTCTGAAAGCAACGGACCGTTACCCGTTTCAATGATATCCACTCGCAAATAAAGCAGCGGAAAAAATTCATCTGCCCGATTTACGTTGCGCAGCCGCCAGGCCGGTGCCAGATGTTGCACGGCATGATCAGCAGCCTTGCGGACGGTCCTGGGCGGGTCGGCAAAGCGCAGCGATCCGCCCTGTTCGGCATGGCAGAGGATTTTGCCTGCTGCCGGCACCTTGTGGATGGCGTGACTGTAGCGGCCGCCGAAATAGACCAGAGACCATTCCCCCCTGGATTGTATATCAGCCAGCAGAGGCTGGACCAGGTAATCCCGTCGTTGTACCAGCCGGGAAAATTCCTCTTGAAATGAATCGATTTCCGTGCGCCGTGACAGGGGTACGAGGCCGGCACCGGCGGCGGAGATGGCAGGCTTGATGACCAGCGGGCCGCTAAACACGCATGCCAGATCGATCGTCTCTCCCATCTCGACAAAGCGAGTCGGTACAATGGCAACGCCGGCGCGCTCCAGGTCGAGCAGATAACGTTTGTTGGTCAGCCACGACAGGATGGCCGGCGGATTGTCGACCGGAATGCCGGCCCTGTTCAGCTCTTCGAGCCATTGCATAAACGCCAGGCGGTTTTCTTCCGAATCCATATAATCCCAGGGCGAGCGGATCAGCAGGCGATCGCAAAATCCCTGCAGGCCGTCGACCGCGCCGCCCCAGATGACCGGTTCCACCGTATGACCGCGTCGCCGCAATTCATTCACAAGCAGCTGATCGTCGGGCGTAAACGGCGGCTCTGTCGGCAGTAAATCCGGCTCTGCCGCGGTGGGGAAATAATCGCGCAGTTTTTCAGCGCGACAGGTAACAAGGCCGATTTTCATGTCAGGTATCTTTTTCTCCTGTTAATCCCAGTTTCACTGTTTGACGGTTCCGTTCAATTTCCACACCTGCGGACACGGCCGTTCCAGCCAGTCTGTCGGCTCGGCAACAGCCGCGTGTTCGGCAGCCGGATGAAAGGCCGCTGTCAGCGCGGATGCCTGTGCCGGTTCGGCCAAGAACTACCGCCTCACCCTGAATAAGAGCTGTAATGTTTTGCGGCGTGTGTGTTATACAACGTGAGCCTTATTTTAGTCTTGCGATCGGATGGTCATCTCTTTTTTTGCGCACGGGTTTTCAGCGGTTGATGGCGAAAGCAATCGGCCAGATGATCGTTGACCATCCCCACCGCCTGCATAAAGGCATAGCAGATGGTCGAGCCGACAAAGTTTAAGCCTCTTTTTTTCAACTCCCGGCTCATGGCGTCCGATTGTTCTGTCCGCGCAGGCATCTCTTTGAGTGACTGCCAGCTATTATGAATCGGCGTGTGGTCAACAAAGCTCCAGAGGAAATCGGACAGCGAGCCAAACTCTTTTTGGATGAGCAGAGTCGCCCTGGCGTTTTTTATGACCGATTCGATTTTCAGCCGGTTGCGGACAATACCGGCATCGGCGAGCAACCGCTCTACATCCTTGGCGGTAAAAGCGGCAATTTTCTTGATGTTGAAATCAGCAAAGGCTTTTTTATAATTTTGCCGCTTTTTCAGGATCGTCAGCCAGCTCAAGCCGGCCTGGGCGCCTTCCAGGGAGAGCATTTCGAACAGCAGGCGGTCATCATAGACAGGTACGCCCCAATCGTGGTCATGGTAATCTACATAGAGCGGGTCTGAGCCGCACCAGTCACATCTTGTTTTCATGTATACTCCTGCTGTCTGGTTATTGTCGTGATCGGTCAGGGGGTGCTGGACTCTGCCGGTTTAAGCAGCTCTGTCACGGCTTGCTCCAGCATGGGCTGGAGGCTGGTATAGGCTTCCGGCTCAAGATCGGTGCCATTGCGGCCGTAGCGGCTTTGAATTCGGCCCTGGTGATCCGAGAGGACCTGGGCAAAATCCACATAGAGATAACCATTTTCCCTGCACAATTTTTTAATAAAGGTGTTCAAGGCAGCGACCTTTCGGTTATGCCCGGCCGCGGCGGCCGCGTTCGCTGCAGGTAGAACCGAGCCCATCGCCAAACGGATGCCGCTGCCCTGGGCGAGGCGGGCGATGCGTGCCAGATGGGACTCGGTATCAACAATCGACATCCGCTGTTCGGATTGCAGATCATCACAAAAGCCGGGCCAGAGAAGGACTGCGGCCGGCTTTAGCGTCACCACATCCTGATGAAACCGCATGCGCAGGCTTCGGCTGGTCTCGCCGGCGATGCCGCGATTCAGCAGGGTGCACGGCGAAACCGGTGCCGGTTGCCACTGCTCCACAGCGCCTGAGCCGATCAACACGACCCTCGTTTCACCGGCGAGCGGCGGGCCTGCTATCTGGTTCGCTGTTTCGTACCGGTGCATACGCAGCTGCAACGTCGCTTTCTGCTGCTCCACTTCCTGCATCACTGCTTCTTTGGCGGCATCGATTCGATGCGCTGCTACGCCCCAGGCCAGTACCAGTGTTTTGGCCATGAGCCAACTGCCGGCCGGCAGCAAGTGCACGCCATCAGCGGTCAGGACGCCGCTCAGCGGCATCTCCGGTTTTTGCAGCGGCTGCAACGCTTCAAGGAATGCGGCGCCCATGTCGACGAGAAGACATTGTTCTCTCTGTGCAATCTCTCGTATTGCTGCTCGAAAGGGTGCGAGGCGGGCGTTTTCTTTACTGGAGAGATTTTCCTTAATCACAGTCGGGGTGAACAGCGCCACACGCGCGCCCTGCTTTTTGACACGCCGCACGAGGGTGGTCACGGTCGTGCGATACTGGTCCAGGCTGATCCCCTGTGGTGCATCGCCGTCAGGATGATCGGCGGTAAATCCCCGGTTGACATCGTTAATGCCGGCGCTTACAGTAACCCAGTCCGGACGAAAGCGAAGCACATCGCGATCCAGTCGATCGAGCATATCCACACAGGTGTTGCCGCCTTTGCCGGCGTTGCCGACATAGAGGGTCATTTCAGGTGCCGCATGTTTGAGCAGAATCCGTGTCATGTTGACATAGCCATCCGGGTCTTCGCCTTCAGTCAGGCTGTTGCCCAGCATCATGATCTGCTGTCGATCTTTAACTCCATAGCGGTGTGCGGTCCATGCCTGCTCTGCGCAGACAGCCAGGCAAAAAATGAGAAGGCCAAAGATTGATCGCTTGTTTCTGTTCATTCGTTCTCCTGTCATGCTTGAAATCAACGCAGCGTTCTAGTTCTCAGCTCTGAACGAATGAACCGTCGTTCAGCCGTGCCTTGTCGAGGCTGGTTGCCGGATCTTTTATCCGGTTCGCGTCTCAACACCGTCTGAACCGTGAGCAAAACCAAATTTTGTCCGTATGCTCCTGGCGGGGAGACAGAATTAGCTAATTTAGAAAATCCATCGGCTACAAACAATAAAATTTCTTGCATTTAATGTATATAATACCTAGCATTTACAACACCAGCTTACAGGGAGAAACCGTTCTGTCTTTGAATTCTGCACATACCTCTGCGGCCGAAGCGCCACATCGTTTCAGCCATTTTGCCATGGCCACCGAATTTGTCGTGTTGATTCGTTCTGCTGATCCGTTGTATGCGGCGCAGGCCAGCCAGGCGGCGTTCAGCGAACTGGATCGGCTGGAACAAGAGTTTTCCCGGTTCCAGCCGCAAAGCGATGTGGCTCGCATTCGCCGGCTGACGCCGGGGCGTTCCATGGTTGTCGGCCTGGATACCTTTTCCTGCCTGCAAAAGTGCATGGCGTTATATCTGGCGACGCAAGGTGCCTTTGATGTCACCGTTGGATCGTTATATGAGATCTGGTTGAACCCGGACAAGAGCCTTCGTCAGCCAACTCTGACGGAGATTGAACAGGCCGGCGGCAAAACCGGATTGCATCATCTGTTTCTGGATGAATCGTCCTATTCGGTCGCCGTCGACCTGGAGGGGCTGCAGCTGGATCTCGGTGCCATCGGCAAGGGGTATGCCGTCGACAGCATGGCCGCCGTGTTGAAAGAGTGGGGGATCGAACAGGCGCTGCTGCACGGTGGCACCAGTTCCGTGTATGCGTTTGGCCGTGAGCCATCCTGGACGGTCTCTATCAGTCATCCCCTGGATCACCAAAACATATACCGCCAACTAGCCCTTCATCATCGGGCTATGGGTGGCTCCGGCCTGCAAAAAGGCCAGCATATTATCGACCCACGGTGGGGAAGGCCGGTGCATCGGCATCTCGCCAGTTGGGTGCTGGCAGCGGACGCAGCCTCAGCCGACGCCCTGTCGACGGCCTTTATGGTCATGAACCTGGACGAGATCATGGCGTTTTGTGAAAGCCGGCGCGACATCCAGGCGGTCGTTTGCACCGACAGGACATCTGATTGGCAGCCCGATACATGCTGGCATGACTTTGGCATGGACGGCGGGGATGGATCAGCATAGAGGCCGTTTCCTGCGGACGACAGCGTCGGGGTATACCGGTTTCCCGGGCCGGCGGCGATGAATGGTAATTTATCGTTTTAAATTTGGATAATTTTTAGTATTTTTGGGATAAATATCCAGGCACATCAGGCGTGTGCCGGTTACACATGGTTCAACTCTGATAAAGGAACTGATGGAAAGCAAGAGACTTAAAGCGCGTTTGGAATTGGAAGACGGTTCGGTGTTTCACGGATATTCGTTCGGAGCTCAGCGTTCCATAGCCGGCGAGGTGGTCTTTAATACCGGCATGGTCGGTTATCCGGAAAGCCTCACCGACCCCTCTTACCATGGACAAATTCTGGTGTTGACCTATCCCCTCATCGGTAACTATGGGGTGCCGAATTCGGTCATTGTGGACGGATTGGATCAGAACTTTGAATCCGACCGTATCCACATCCAGGCATTGATCGTATCGGAGTATTCATTCGACTACAGCCACTGGAATGCCGGCAAAAGTCTGGCCGACTGGCTGATCGAGAATCAGGTGCCGGCTCTGTATGGCATTGATACGCGCATGTTGACCAAGCGCCTGCGCGACGAGGGCACCATGCTGGGTCGCGTGGTATTTTTTGCTGAAGAGCAGAATTTTTACGATCCCAATAAAATAAATCTGGTTGAAAAGGTAAGCGTCACCCAGCCGAAAGAGTACGGCAGCGGCGATCGCACAGTGATCCTTATCGATTGCGGTTGCAAGCATCACATCGTCCGCAGCCTGATGCAGCGACGCATGAAGGTGCGCCGGGTGCCGTGGAATTATGATTTTACCAATGAAGAGTTTGATGGCGTGTTTATTTCCAACGGGCCCGGCGATCCCAAGATGTGCATCGAGACCATAGAGATCATACGCAAGGTTATGGAGATGGGCAAGCCGGTCATGGGCATCTGTCTCGGCAATCAAATCCTGGCGCTGGCCGCCGGTGCCGACACCTACAAGCTGAAATTCGGCCATCGCAGCCAGAACCAGCCCTGCGTGGAGGTGGGCACCAGGCGTGTCTACATCACGTCGCAGAACCATGGCTTTGCCGTTGACGGTCGCACCCTGGCCGCAGGCTGGGAGCCGTGGTTTGTCAATGCCAACGACGGCACCAACGAAGGCATTCGCCACGGCAGCAAGCCGTTCATGAGCGTGCAGTTTCATCCCGAGGCCATGCCCGGCCCGATCGATACCGCGATTTTATTTGACGATTTTCGAAGGATGCTGGAATGATACCTAACCCGAATAAAGTAATAATTCTTGGCAGTTCTGCTTTAAAAATCGGCGAAGCCGGCGAGTTTGATTATTCCGGCAGTCAGGCCATCAAGGCGTTGAAAGAAGAGGGAATTCGGACCATCCTCGTAAATCCCAATATCGCTACCATACAAACCTCTGAAGATCTGGCTGACGAAGTTTATTTTCTGCCGGTCACGCCCTATTTTGTCGAACAGGTGATCAAGAAAGAGCGGCCGGATGGCATTCTTTTGAGCTTTGGCGGCCAAACCGCGTTGAATTGCGGGGTGGCGCTCGAGAAGGAGGGCGTGCTGCGGCGCTATGGCGTCAACGTACTGGGCACCCCGGTGCAGGCGATCATGAACACGGAAGACCGCGATCTTTTTGTGGCCAAGTTGAAACAAATAGATGTCAGGGTGCCGCGTAGTCAGGCCGTGACTAATTTGCCGGATGCGCTTCGCGTGGCCGAAGAGATCGGCTATCCGGTCATGGTGCGCATCGCCTATGCGCTGGGCGGACTGGGATCCGGAATTTGCCGCACACCCGAGGAGCTGCAGGAACGCGCTGAAAAGGCGTTCGCCTATACCAACCAGATCCTGGTGGAAGAGTATCTGTTGGGCTGGAAAGAGGTCGAATATGAAATCGTGC
Source organism: uncultured Cytophagia bacterium (assembly GCA_964541895.1). GTDB lineage: Bacteria > Zhuqueibacterota > Zhuqueibacteria > Residuimicrobiales > Residuimicrobiaceae > CAZISM01. The sequence goes on along the minus strand of CAZISM010000042.1, from coordinate 8,027 downwards.
GCGACCAGTTCGACAACTGTCTGTCGGTGTGCAACATGGAAAATTTCGATCCCATGGGCATTCACACCGGCGAGAGCATTGTGGTGGCGCCGAGCCAGACTCTGACCAACCGTGAATATCACATGTTGCGCGAGATCGCCATCCGTACGGTACGCCACCTGGGCATCATCGGCGAATGCAACATCCAGTACGCCCTTAATCCCGGGTCCGAAGATTATCGCGTCATTGAAATCAACGCCCGTCTTTCGCGCAGTTCGGCGCTGGCTTCCAAGGCTACCGGCTATCCGTTGGCTTTTGTGGCGGCCAAGCTGGCCCTGGGCCACAGTCTCAGCGAATTGCCCAACTCGATTACGCGGGTGACCAAGTCCAGCTTTGAGCCGGCGCTGGATTATGTCGTCGTCAAGATTCCGCGTTGGGATCTGAAAAAGTTCCGTCTGGTTTCGAAAAAGCTCGGTTCCAGCATGAAGTCCGTGGGCGAGATTATGGCGATCGGGCGTAAATTCGAGGAGGCGCTGCAAAAAGGCCTGCGTATGCTCGAGACCGGTCTGGACGGACTTGTATTGGGCCGACCTGTTGAATTCGATGATCTGGAACTGGCGCTGTCCGAGCCCACGGACCTGCGCGCCCTGGCCATTCCGGAAGCGCTTAAAAAGGGCATGTCCATCGACCAGATCCATGGCTTGACCCACATCGACCGCTGGTTCCTCTACAAAATCCGCAACATCGTCGAAATGGAACATCGCCTGCAATCCGTCGGCGAACAGCGCTGTCCACGGGATATCCTGCTGGAAGCCAAGCAGCTCGGCTTTGCCGACAAACAGATCGCCCGGGCTTTGGAGAAACAAGAGGCCGAGGTCCGCGATTTGCGCAAGAGCTATGGCTTGACGCCTGTGGTGAAGCAGATCGACACGCTGGCGGCCGAATACCCGGCGCAGACCAATTATCTCTACCTTACCTACAACGGCAGCGAAGACGATCTGACCTTTACCGACCGCAATTCCGTCATGGTGCTGGGCGGCGGCGCCTATCGCATCGGCAGCTCGGTGGAGTTTGACTGGTGCTGCGTCAACTCGGTGATGACGGCCAAGGCGCTCAGCTACACCACCATCATGGTCAACTGTAATCCCGAGACCGTGAGCACCGATTACGATGTCTGCGACAAGCTCTATTTTGACGAGCTGAGTTTCGAATCGGTGGTCGATATCTATGAAAAAGAAAAGCCCATCGGCATCATCATCTCCATGGGCGGACAGATCCCCAACAACCTCGCGCTCAAGCTGCATCGCGCCGGCGTGCGCGTGCTCGGCACTTCGCCCATGTCCATCGACAGCGCCGAAGACCGCCACAAATTTTCCAAGTTGCTGGACGACCTGCAGATCGATCAGCCGGCGTGGGCGGAATTGAGTGCGATGAAAAAGGCGGAGGAATTCGCCAACACCGTCGGCTATCCGGTGCTCATCCGGCCGTCCTATGTGCTCAGCGGCGCGGCCATGAGCGTGGCTTCCAACGATGACGAACTGGAAAAGTATCTTGACAAAGCTTCGGTCATTTCCACGGATCATCCGGTGGTGATTTCCAAGTTTATCGAAAACGCCAAGGAAATTGAAATCGACGCCGTCGCGCAAAAGGGCGAGCTGCTGGTGTATGCCATCACCGAACATGTGGAAAACGCCGGCGTCCATTCCGGCGATGCCACCATGGTGCTGCCGCCGCAACGGACTTTTCTGGAGACCACGCGCCGTGTGAAAAAAATTGCGCGCCAGATCGCCCATACGCTCAAGATCGACGGGCCGTTCAACATCCAGTTCGTGGCCAAGGATAACGAGGTCAAGGTCATCGAATGCAATCTGCGCGCGTCGCGCAGTTTTCCCTTCGTCTCCAAGATTTTCGGCGTCAACTTTATCGACCTCGCCACGCGCGTCATTCTCGGGCATCATGTGCCTCACTATGCCGGCTCGGTGTTCGATCTGGAATATGTCGGTGTCAAAGCGCCCCAGTTCTCGTTCACACGTTTGAGCGGCGCTGATCCCACCCTGGGGGTGGAGATGGCCTCTACCGGCGAAGTGGCCTGCCTGGGTGACGATTTTGATGAAGCGTTTCTGAAATCACTCCTGTCTGTCGGCTACAAACTGCCGATCCGGAACGTGCTGTTGTCCACCGGCCCCATCGAGACCAAGGCCGATTTTCTCGCCAGCACCCGCAAGCTCGAGGCGATGGGCATGAATTTCTATGCCACCGGCGGCACGGCGCGATTCATGGAGGAGAACGGCATCAAGGTCAGGCAGCTCCATTGGCCGTTATCGGGCAAATCGCCGAACGTGATGGATTATCTGCGCGAGCGCAAGATCGATCTGGTGATCAATATTCCCAAGAACTATCAGGAAGAAGAGCTCACCAACGATTACATGATCAGGCGCGCGGCCGTGGATTTCGCCATACCGCTGTTCACCAATGTGCAGCTGGCGCGACGATTTGTCGAGGCCATATCCAGGAAAACGGTCAAGGACCTGCAGATCAAAAGCTGGAAAGAGTACCAGCAACATGGGCGATAGAAATTCGCGACGCCTTGTTTTTCCCCGAGTGGATTTGAAAGCCGTCGGCGCGGCCTATCCATGGACGGTGCTGATCAAAAAATTCTATGTGGCGGCACTGCTGATCCTGGCCGTGCTCATGGTCGGCACGCTGGGATACACATTCATCGGCAACTGGTCGCTTTTTGATGCGTTCTACATGACCACCATCACCGTGGCAACCGTCGGCTTTGCCGAAGTGCACAAGATGGATGCCGGCGGCCGCGCTTTTACGATTTTGCTGATTTTTCTCGGCATCGGTGTCGGCGGCTACGCTGTCGCCACCATAACCGCCTTCCTGGTGGAAGGTACGCTCCTGGACATTGTTAAGGGACGACGCATGGTCAGAGAGCTGACAGCCCTGAAACAACATATCATTGTCTGCGGTTATGGCAAGATCGGTGTGGAGGTGTGCGCCTGCCTGGCGGCGGCTGGCAGGGATTTCATCGTCATAGACACCGATCCGGCCAAGATTGATGCCGCTCTCAGCCTGGGATACATCGCCGCCGTCGGTGAAGCGACGGACGATGATATTTTGCTGAAATGCGGCATCCGCCACGCCTCTGGTCTGATCAGCGCCATCTCGGACGATACCGCCAACGTCTACCTCGTTCTCACCGCCCGTGCGCTCAATGACAAAATGTACATCATCTCCCGTGGGGTCGGTGAAGCCAGTCATAAGAAGATGCTGCGCGCCGGCGCCAACCGGGTGGTAAGTCCTTATGAAATCGGCGCCCGCCGCATGGCCGCCCTGATGCTGACACCGGATATTGTCGATTTTTTGGAGGCCTTTTCGCCGGCCAACACCTATGGCCTGAGGTTGGAGCGGATGCCGTTGCACGACCACAGTCACCTCGTCGGTCTCAAACTGGAAGAGTCGTTCATCAAGCGCGACACCCATGGCGCCCTGGTGCTGGGCATCCAAAAAGCGGGGCAGGCCATGCTGATCAATCCGCCGGGCACGACGGTGTTGCAGCCGGAGGATGTGCTGCTGGTAATTGGCACAGACGAGCAGATTTCCATATTGAAAAAGATGGCAGGAATCAAATAGGCTGTTGCGAGCCTTAAGGACCGTTAGGTATGGGTAGAGGTATGAAAAAGTTACTGTTACTCCTCGGGCTGACAATCGGCAGCCTGCTGCAAGCGGCTGACCGCCAAACCATTGCAGTGCTCTATTTCGAAAACAATTCTCTCGCCCAGCGCAGCGAAATGGCGCCTCTGAGCAAGGGGTTGGCTGACATGTTCATCACCGAACTCGGCAAAATCGCCGCGTTTCAGGTGGTGGAGCGCAATAAGCTGCAGGAGCTGCTGGAAGAGATGAAACTGGCGCAGGCCGGAGTGGTGTCCGGCAAAACCGCGCAGGAAGTCGGTAAACTGCTCGGCGCCCGTTACCTGCTCTTCGGCTCCTATATGATGATGCTGGACAAAAAGCTGCGCGTCGACGTCCGTATGGTCGAGGTGGAAAGCGGCGTCACTGTCAAGGCGGAAGAAGCCACCGGCCAGCCTAAAGATCTTTATAAACTCATCGCCACGTTGATCGTGAAAATTTCGCAGGATCTGAACGTACACCTCTCCAAAACAGACGCCACCCGGCTTGCTACAGTGGACAACACTTCGTTCGACGCGGCGCTCTATTATGCCAAAGGCCTGGAATTCGAGGACGCCAAAGATTACAAAACGGCCGCGCGCATGTATGAAGCGGCGCTCAAGAAGAATTCCGGCTATACCAGGGCGAAAGAACGGCTCAAGGCCGTAACATCCAAGTGAGGCACCTATGGTCCGAAAAATCCTGATGTTGTCGATTTGCATGGCGTCGGCGCTGCTGCTCTTTCTCGGCTGCGCCTCGTCCTATTATGCGCGCGGTCACAAGGCGTTGGAGCAGGCGCAATATGAACGGGCTCTGACCGAACTGCGCGGCGCCATTGTCGAAGACTATCGCAACACCGACGCCATCCGCGATATCGGCATCGCCCTGCACCACAAGGGCAAGAGCGCGATCGCACAGAAATTTATCCGCTTGAGCCTGAGCCGCAATCCCAAAGACTTTCTTTCCCAGTACTATCTCGGCCTGACCTCGGAGGCGCTGGGACAATACGAAAAAGCCATTGAGAGCTATCGGCACTATACGGAGATCAGCCCGTTTAACAAATTGCGTCGCGTCGTCGAAAACCGGATGCTGGTATTGCTGCAGAAACAGATGGAAGAGCAGACCAAAGCCATGCTGCAGATGGAGCAGAACATCCAGGTGTCGGCCATTCCCGATCAGTCCGTGGCAGTGCTCTATTTTGTCAACAGCAGCGGCAATCAGGAACTGGAGCCGCTGCAAAAAGGATTGACGGAAATGCTGATCACCGATTTGTCGCAGGTGAAATCATTGACCGTGGTGGAACGGGCGCGGCTGCAGCAGTTGATGGAAGAGATGGGTCTGGGCATGACCGGTCTGGTGCGGGAAGAGACGGCCCCGCGGATGGGCAAGCTGCTGGGCGCTGCTCAGGTTGTACAGGGCACCCTGACCGGACTGGAGAATCAGGCGCTGCGCATCGATGCCGCCCTGGCGAACATCAAAACCGTGCAGCGAAACGAAGCCGCCAGGGTCAGCGGCAGTCTGCTGGATTTCTACCAGTTGGAGAAGAACCTGGCGTTCGATGTCATTGACGCCATGGGCATCACCCTGAGCAGTGAAGAAAAAGCAGCCATCCAGAGGATACCGACGAAAAATCTGCTGGCGTTTATGGCCTTCTGTCGCGGACTGGATCAGATGGATCAGGGAAACTGGGAATCGGCCCAGCAGGAGTTTTCCGCTGCGCTCAAACAGGATCCCGGTTTTCAATTGGCGAAGAACAATCTGGAGCGCAGCAATGCGTTTTCCACCTTTGCCTCCGCCGTGCAGATGCCGGTTGTAACACGCGCTGATTTTTCTAAACCCCTTCGCGAGGCCGATGCCGCCGCACCCCCTCCGGCCGGCATAGACCTGGCCGGGCCGGCACCAACGGAGCGATCCCTCTCTCTGATGAATCGGGCTGCTGCGCAAATCAGCTCCGGGTTTGTTCCCAGTGTAGAGTCGCGCAAGCCGACGACAGAAAGCGGCAGCACCTCGTTCGGCGCCACCGTGCCGCTGGAGGTGCAAATCCGGTTACCGATCAAACCATAGGCATCCAAAGAACAGGACTCGAATATGTTTGGCCAAGTAAAATATCTGCCCCGGCTTCTGATTCTGCTGTCGGCGATGAGCAGCGGCTGCCTGGCGCAAAACGCGATATTCCAGATGGAAAAAAACAGGATGCTGGCGCCAACAGCCGGTTTTCAATACTGGATGGTGGAAGACGACGCTGTGCACCAGGTTTCCATTCCCATAACCTTTGTCGTCCCGGTCAACGAACACTTGCAGCTAAACCTGGCTACGTCGCCGGCGTTCAGCGGCTATTCCTCCACCAGCACCGTCGGTTTGAATGGACTTTCCGATACCCGCTTAAGCGGCTCGTATCTGTTCGGCGATGATAAATTCATGGCCACGTTTGGCGTGAGTTTGCCGACAGGCCGGCATGCCCTTACCAGCGATGAGTTGATCGTGGCCAACATTCTCGCCCTGCACGCCCTGAATTTTGACGTTCCCATATTGGGACAGGGGCTGGACGCCACCGCGGGACTGATCACCGCCCAACGCCTGGGCGATCGCGTCCTCGGCCTGGGATTGGGCTTTCTCTTGCGCAACGCGTTTGAACCGATCGAGAACGCCACGGTCAAATATAATCCCGGCGATGAAATAAATGTGACCTGCGCCCTCGATCAGCCGCTGGGAAGAAAAAATAAACTCATGGTTGATGCCAGCTATACCGTGTACAGCTCGGACCGGGTGGAGGGCACAGAGGTGTTCAAGGCCGGCAATCGTATCACCTTGCAGGGTATGCTGCATATGCCGGGCGAGCGGATCAGCTGGCTCTTGGCCTTGCGGGACCGCATTCGCGCTAAAAATAAGGTCGGTTCCGGCGATTTGATCCCGGAACGGCAGAACAGCAACGGCAATGAACTGGAACTCTCGGCCAAGGGCTTTTTGCCGCTCAATTCGTACAGCACCGTGCACGGCCTGCTCGAGGGACGGCTCTATTCCAACAATGCGTATGACGTGGGCGGAGCTACGGTCGTCGGCGTGGGCGGCGGCTACAGCCGCAGCCTCTCGTCGCGCTATCTGTTTTACTCCGATCTCTGTTTTTATTTGGGCACCATGGATTTCGGCACCGACTATTCCATCAAGGGCCTGCGCGGATCCATCGGTTTTAAGGTGCTCCTCTGAGACCACCCAGGGCGGCTCCGGAATCCGGTGTCTGCCAGGGCTGTTTCTTTATTCGTTATCGTGTATGAATGGTCGATCGTGCTAAATAAAGAGCGATGTATGAGACTAGTCAGACTTTGCACCCCGTGTTTAATCGTTCTGGGTTCGTTTCTCTGGTCCGGCTGTGAACGCCGTATCACCGATTCGTCCGAACGCCATGCCATTCGTCTGGACCTCAAACAGGTGGATCAGCCCTCTCTGCCCACCCTGTTCAATCCGGCGAACAGCCGCCGGCTGGCCAAAGCGGCCCGCATGGTCACCGAACAGGTGCTGCTGCTGCATTGCGATGAAGCATCGGGCAATGACCTCAACGATGATTCCCGGTACGGCAACAACGCCTATCTGTATAATGTAACGCGCGTCGACACCTCGGCGACGGCGACGTTGAAAAGGGCGCTGGATTTTCAGCGGGTGAATTCCTATGCCATGCTGCCGTCGCACGACGAGCTGAACGCCAACCATGGTTTTACGATCCGTTTTTATTTTTATATCAAGGAGCCGCTGCTCACGAGCGAACAGCGGTTGCTGGATCGCCACGATATAAACGGCGGCTATACCATCGGCCTGCTCGCCGGCCGGCTTTTTTTGCGCGTCAAACAGACCGGCAAGGTGGTTCAGGTCGACGGCACAACGACGCTGGCTGCGAAACGCTGGTACAAGCTGGAAGCCTATTTTAACTCCGGCAAACTGGGATTGAAACTCGACGACAAGCTGGATCACGAAATCGACTTTACCGGACCGATCACCGCCTCCACCCGCCAGACGCTCATCGGCGCCGGCTGGTCGGACTATTACATCGCCTATCAGTTCTGGGGACGGATGGACGAGATTTCCATCAGCACCACCGTCGAGTATGAGGATTTTGATGCGATCCGGGTGGTGGTCTTTAACATCAATGAATTCGCCAGCAGCGATTCTTTTTACCGGTCAGAGTCCTGGCGCCAATATCAGAGTTCCTATCATACATTGCTGGAGGACAGCACCCGCGTACCCACCTGGGACGGCTGGAAACAGCTGTGGACGGCCCATTTCGACATTGCCTCGGAAACAGTGCTCACGCTGGATGGCGGCTTTGCCCGCGGCACCGTTCGCGGCGTGGAGGGGCTGAACATGATCGCCATCGGCGG
>CAZISM010000041.1:21519-42096 GCA_964541895.1 uncultured Cytophagia bacterium | reverse complement strand
CGGATCACATCATCCAGCAGGCGCGTCACAAAGGTGTCGCCCCAGCTCATGTTGATCACCTGTGCCTTCATGGCTACGGCGTAGAGGATGGCGGACGCGACATCGTCTTCTTCTCCATAACCGTTGGCGTTCATGGCGCGCAGGGGCAACAGCCGGCAGCCATGCGCTACGCCGGCCATGCCGGCGCCGTTGTCGGTCGTCGCCGCGATAATACCGGCGACCGCCGTCCCATGTCCCATCTCATCCATGGGGTCGTTATCGCGAATCAGATAATCGCCGCCGGCAGGATAATTGGGCGCGTCGGTAAAATCCCAGCCGCGCAGGTCATCCATAAAACCGTTGCCATCGTCGTCGACGCCGTTGAAATCCGCCTCATCGATGCGGCCGTTGACGTTCAAATCTTCACCGGGATTTATATATATGTTTTGTATCAGATCGGGGTGATCATAATCAATGCCCGAATCGATCACCGCCACCAGAACTTCGGACCTGCCTCTCTGCACCTCCCACGCCTCAAAGGCGTGTATGTTTGCCAAAGCCCACTGTTGGGCGACATAGGTATCGTTGGGAACAAAATGGAGGCGGAAGGCGCGATTGCGCTGTACCGCCTCGAGCTCCGGACTGGCGCTCAATTGTTGTACGAGCTCGTCCGGATTCAGCGCTGCGGGCAGGTCGATCGCCAGCCAGCGAAAGACCGGATCGAGAGGAGCGGTTTTCTGCAAGCCGGAATATTCGGGCATGGCGGCCAGGGGCCTGACCGAGGTCGCGATTCGAGCTTGGAGGAGTGCGTCGATGGCCGCGACACCGCAGCGGCCGTTCGCTGATATGGATTTGGCCAGACGCGGTATAGTTGCCTTTGTCCGCACCAGTATAGTCGTTTCAGCGGCGGACAAAATGTCCCATCCGGTCAGCAACATGACCAGCCACAGTCGCCATCGCATTTTTTTCGCTACCATCTTGCCAGATCCTCATCCACACCGGAACCACGAAGAAACCAGGTCTTTTAATTACAATACATTATACAAAATCATCCCTGCCAAGCTGCTGGAATAGAATGCGCGGTCCCAGCAAAAGCAATAGCCAGAAAGTAACAACTTGCATGCCAAACTTGGCCCAAATGCCGACGGCATGCTTGCGGAAATAATCGGCGAAGGAACGATGCGAAGTGACCAGCATGGCCAGGCGCGAGCGATTAACGCTGCTGCCCTTTTTGTGATAAACAAACGCCTCGCTGCAAAAATAAATTTGCCAACCGGCACGGCAGACCTGAAAACACCAGTCGACGTCGCTGAAAAACATAAAAAAGCGCTCATCCAGACCGCCCACCGTATCCAGCACCTGGCGTTTGGCCAACAGAAAGGCGCCTTGTGGTTGATCGACCCGCCTGGAGCTTTTATGATCGAAATCGCTCATCTTCCAATCTTTGTAACGCAGCCAGTGCGGCAGATGTTTCACAGGCAACGGCTCGATAAAGACATCGAGGGGGTGAGGGAATCGGCGGCACGATGGCTGAATGGTACCATCGGGAAAGCGCAGTTGGGGTGCGACGACGCCGATGCGATCGTGTTGCTGCAGACAGCGGATGAGAGCGGGCATGGCGCCCTCAGGGATAATGACATCCGGATTCAGGAACAGCACCAATCGGCTGTGGGCGGTTTCCAGCAAGCCCTGATTGACTGCTGCCGTGTAGCCGCGATTGCTGTCGTTCAACAGCAGAATATGATCGTCACTCTGAGCATGCCATCGCTGCAGCCACGCCACTGTGCCGTCGCGGCTGGCATTATCGACGATGATAATGCGGCTATGCAATCCGGCCAGGCTCGACTCCAGCCGGGGCAGAGCCTGTACGATATCATCACGGCTGTTATAGGTCACCATGACCACGGCAATATCCGGAAGGGCTGTCCGGGATTCCGGCCTCACACCCAGCCTCCTATATTATATAAAAAAACCCGTGTGCGGGAGCACTACGGGTATGATTCTCTGGCATTCAAAGAGGAACACGGACCAATCCGCAGCTGGAGGCTAGGAGCGATCTTCCTGCAGTTTTTTCCTCAAATAGTCCAATTTGGTCTTGTACCACTCGTTTTCCGGATTCTTTTTCAAAAGCAGCTCGAACACGTTGATGGCCTTGGCGTACTGGCCTTGCGCGGCATAGATTTCGCCCAGCGTAGGCGTCACGAATTTTTCCTTCGGTTTTTCCGCCCGATTCTTGGAATTGACCAACGCCTCCATATCGTCGCCGGGTGGTTCCGGTGGTGTAAAGGTGTCGCCGGGATGATCGAAGGAGATCGGTTCTTCTTCCGGTTGCAGCAGTTCGGAATCAAAGGAAATGCCCTCCTCGGCGCCGCTCATGTCGTCCAGCGCCGAGAGAAAACTGGAATAGTCCTCTTCTTCACTGTTAAAGGGAACGGAATCCGCCGCGTCGAGGGCGAAAGGTTCGCGTTCGTCTTCCATCTCGGCCTCGAGGCTGCTGAACGGTGAGGCCGGTGGCGTCGGGATTTTGGGAATTTCCAGCGGTTTATCCAGGGGCTCCGCAGCCGGCTCGTCGAACAGGAGCGAGCTCCCGGGTTCAATGGCCGGGGAACGCGGCTCCATGTTGGGCACATAGGGCGGCGGCTCCACGGATCGTGGTGGTTCAACCGGCTTTGGCCGTTCTAAAGGCCGATAGGTTTCATCAGGATAGAGGGGTGTCACCGGCTTGGCCGTATAGTCGCGATCGGCAACCCGTTCGAGGCTGGAGCGTGTTTCAATTTCCAGGCGCTCTTCCTCAGCCATGCGCGGGCTGAAAAGGTCATCCAGAATTTCCGAAAAACGTGCTTCCTCGCGTTCAAAATCATCGCCTGTCAGATCCGTGCTCAGTTCATCCTCGAAATCGGAGGTCATGGTGACAGGGCTCTCGCTGCGGAGCGGCTCCGGCTCGGCATACATGGCTTCGTCGGTCACCAGTTTATCGACCGTAGATCCTTCCACAACCGATTCCAGCTCCAGAGCCGGCAATGGGGGTGTGGGCTCAGGCTCCGGGATCGCGGTCTCGGCCGGAAGCTGCAGCGGGAAGAGCGGATCGATTTCGTGTATCTTTTTTAAACTCGCTTCGCTGGACTGCGACCAGCCGATTTCCGCCATTAAATCGCTATAGAGTTTATGTGCTTTGAGAAAAGTAGGTTCCAGAGCGAGAACTCGCTTCAGACGTCGTTCCGCCTCGTCATACTGCTTGCGAGCCAGAAAACATTTTGCGAGAACAAAATAGGCGCTCGAATAATTGGGGTGATGACGCAGCCCGTGTTGACAGAGGTCTATCGCCTTGTCGATTTCCTGCACGTGCAAATATTTATCCGCCAACCGGGCAAACAGCATGGAGGTCGGATGTTGCTGCAAATGTTCGTTTAATTTTTTAATTTCTGCTGTTATAGTCTCTTGCATCATGGTTCTCCTCGCACGCGACACACCCCACGCAGCCTGACACAAAGGATTTGAAAGCCACAGCCAATCCTTACTGATCTATCAAAGGGCGAGTCATCCTGCTGAACATATTCAGCGCCCCCCGAGGGATATGGGTCCGCTCCTATTTACCGGCAGCGGCCCTCTTTTGCGTACATGCTAAAAAATAAGAAAAAAATAACAATAAAACCAGCTAAAATATAAATTTTATTTCTACCAGGCCGCTACGGTTTTGTTGAGCACCTCCTGGCTCATTTTGGTAATAGCGGCCGCGATACCATCTTTGCGGGCATCCGGACCGGCGCCGGGATCGTACTCGCCCCACTGAGTGACTCGCTCCTCCCACATGGTCAGCCGTTTGGTCTGGTCCGTGCATTTCACCTGTACGGTGACATACACCTTGAAATCCTTGACCTCTTCGCTGGCATCGAACGCACCGGCGCGATCGTCCAGGCTGATGACGCTGCCCTCGATGAGGACATCGGCCGCATTGCGCTCCGCAATTTTAAGACTGTTGTCCCTGTTGAACTCTTTGGTGATGGCATCGGTGATATCTTCGGCGATGGCAAATTCGGCGGTCCGGTTATCGAACAACGGGATGGCCACCGTTTTGAGATGCGGGGGCAGAGAACCGGAAAAGGAATAGAGGCCGCAACCGGCCGTCATCAGCGCGGCCAGAAGCGCCGTCAGGGCCAAACAGCGCCATGGGTTTTTTGATGAACTCGAATTCGTCATCTTTGACAATCGGTTAACATAGCCTGGGTTATTTCAATCCGTATTTTTCTATTTTTCGATACAGGGTGCGCTCACTCAAGCCGAGCAGACGAGCGGATTTCCGTTTGTGGCCGCCGGTTTTGACCAGCGCGTTGCGAATCATCTCTTTTTCCATATCAGCCACGGAACGGCGATCGCCTTTACGTTCAACGTTCTCCTGCTCCGGGGCGGTTTCATAAAAATCGATGGTCTGATCCTCGCGCCAGGGATTCAACGGGTAGGGCACCGGAGCACGGTTTACGATCAGTTCGCGCAACTGGGCGATTTCGCTTTTTATCTCCAACAGCACGCGTAACAGGAACTCGCGCTCCACCTCCTCTTTGCTCAGATTGATCGGCACCGGCAGGTTGCTGGCCGGCGCAGACGGGGCGCGCAGATACTTGCGCAGGGTCGTGTCGTCGACGCGATGCCCGCGTTCCAGCACGATCACCTTTTCGACGATATTTTTCAATTCACGAATGTTGCCCGGCCAGTGATACTGCATCAGCGCCTGCACTCCGCTTTCGCTGAATCCTTCAAAATCGATATGGTTTTCCCTGCAGAACTCGTTGGTGAACTTGCGCACCAGGATCGGAATGTCCTCCACCCGCTCGCGCAAACCGGGCACATGCAAGTGCACGGCGTTCAGGCGAAAATAGAGATCTTCGCGGAAATGGCCCCGGTGCACCTCCTGCTCCAGATTTTTGTGGGTGGCCGTTATAAGCCGCACGTCCACCTGCTGCGTGGCCGTGCCGCCGACCCGCATGAACTCTCGCACTTCCAGCACGCGCAGCAGCTTGACCTGGGTGACCAGCGGCAAGTCGCCCACTTCATCGAGGAAGATGCTGCCGTGATTCGCCTGCTCGAAATAACCGCGCCGATTGCCGACCGCGCCGGTAAACGATCCCTTCTCATGGCCGAACAGTTCGGACTCGATCAGCCCTTCCGGAATGGCACCGCAATTCACCGTCACCATCGGCTCATCCCGTCGCCGGCTGCGCATATGAATGGCTCGAGCCACCAGTTCCTTGCCGGTGCCGCTCTCGCCGGTGATGAGCACGGATATGTCGGTTGGCGCCACCTGTTCGATGGTTTCCAGCAGCTGCCGGATCTTGTCCGATTCGCCAAGGATCCCGACCTGTTGCTGCACCTGGCGCCAGGATTCCGGCCCGGGAGAATGTCCGTTGTTTGCGTTCATGTCGTTTTGAATGGCAACGTCCGCGACCATTTAGTCAGAGCGACGCGGATACCGCACTGCCGCGGCATCCGCGCAGGCCATCAACCCCTTTTTTGTCTGAAATACTCCACCGTCTCTTTCAACCCCGTCTCCAGATCGTAGGTGGGGCGCCAGCCCAGGATGCGCCCGGCTTTGGCCGGCGTGATAACGCTGCGCATCTGTTCGCCCTCTTTTTTGGGAGCGTGCTTTTCCGGCACATGGGCGCCGGTCAAACGGTTGATATAGTGGAACAGTTCGTTTACGCTTGTCTCTTTGGCCGTGCCGATGTTGATATAATCACAGCCGTCTACGGCCAGCGCCGCCACATTGGCCGCCACCACATCCCTGACATACACGAAATCACGCGTTTGTTCCCCGGAGCCGTAAATCACCGGCTCTTCCCCCTTGAGCATGCGCTCGCAGAAAATGGCCACGACACCGGCCTCGCCGTGCGGATTCTGCCGCGGCCCATAGACGTTGGCATAGCGCAGCGCCACATACTTCAAACCATAGGTCAGATTATAGAAAAAGAGATATTTTTCACCGACGAGCTTGGTGATCCCGTACGGCGAGTACGGCTGCGTGTTGTGCGATTCATCGGCCGGGAAAAAATCCTGTTCACCGTAAATGGCGCCGCCGGAAGAGGCAAAGATCACTTTTTTCACGCCGGTTTTGATCGATTGCTGCAGCAGGTTCAGAAATCCCAATGCGTTTACTTCGGCATCATAAATCGGATCTTCGACCGAACGGCGGACATCCATCTGCGCCGCATGATGGTTGACCAGGTCGAACTGGTGCTTTTGAAAAATGTCCGCGATGCCTTTATCGCGAATATCGATTTGATAAAACGTTGCGTTCGGATTAATGTTCTCTTTCCGACCTGTCGATAAATTATCGACAATGACCACGTTGTGACCGGCCGCGATATACGCATCGGAAATGTTCGAAGCGATAAATCCGGCACCACCGGTGACTAGAATCTTCATCCTTTCCTCCCTTCACCTCATATGAAATGTAGACAACATTGGCCAGCCTGTTCGATGCTGAAACGTTTAATGTATGTGTTATTTTTTCAGCCCTCACTTGAGATACGGCAACGCCTTGGCGCCGATGTCCCTTCTGTAGTAAGCGCCGTCAAAGGCGATTTTGCCTACCGCCCTGTACGCCTTGGCAATGGACTCCGGCAAGCGATCGGCCAGGGCTGTCACCGCCAGCACGCGGCCGCCGCTGGTGACCACCCTGTTTTCTTCCCGGGTTGTGCCGGCGTGAAAAATCAAGACCTCCTTGTCGAACGGCCCTTCCAGCCCCAGAATGGTCTTGCCCGTTTGATAGGCATCGGGGTAGCCGCCGGAAGCGATCACAACCGTGACAGCCGCTCCCCTGCGGTTGTGCCATTTGGCAGAACCCAGTCTGCCGGTCGCCGCTGCCATCATCGCTTCCACCAGGTCGCTTTCCAGCAGCGGTAGTATCACCTGCGTTTCGGGATCGCCGAAGCGGCAGTTGTATTCCAGCACTTTTGGGCCCTCGTCGGTCAACATCAAGCCGGCGTATAACACGCCCTTGTAGGGACGTCCTTCCATAGCCATGCCGCGGATCGTAGGTTCCATAATGTCACGCTTGATCAGCGTCATCATGGCTTCGGAGACGAACGGCACCGGCGCATAAGCGCCCATGCCGCCGGTGTTCAAACCCTGGTCGCCGTCAAAAATGCGTTTATGGTCCTGGGAAGGCGAAAAGTAAACCAGGTTTTCGCCGTCCGACAGGGCCAGCACGGACACTTCTTCACCGGACAAAAGTTCCTCGATGACCACCTTGTTGCCGGCCGTCCCGAACAGGCGGCTCTGCATGATCTGCTCCAGCGCATCCAGAGCCTGCTTGCGTTCGTAACAGATCATAACGCCCTTGCCGGCCGCCAGGCCGTCCGCCTTGATCACGACCGGAGCGTTGGATTCGATCACGAACGATTTGGCCTCTTCATACTCTTCAAACACCCGATAATCGGCGGTCGGAATATTATAGGCTTTCATCAGATACTTGGCAAAGGCCTTGCTGCCTTCCAGCTCACTGGCCCGCTGCGAGGGACCGAAAATCGTCAGACCGTTGTTTTCAAAGAGATCGACCACACCCTGTACCAGCGGAGCCTCCGGCCCCACCACCGTCAAATCTATTTTTTCCTGGACTGCGAATTGCAGCAGATCGTTTGTATGGCTCGCCGCGATGGGCACACATGTCGCCAATCCGTTCATGCCGGCGTTGCCCGGCGCACAATAGACCGTTTTCACCTGCGGACTCTGACGGATTTTCCAGACCAGCGTATGTTCGCGGCCACCGCTGCCGATTACCAGGACTTTCATATTTTTATCTTGTCCCTTTCTCCGGACCGTTTTCTTGCCGTATCGCTCATGCGCAGCAGATCGATCTGATCGCGCAACTCCGCCGCCTTTTCGAATTCCAGCTTGGCCGCGGCGGCAAACATGTTTTGTTCCAGTTCCTTGAACAGCTCTTCTTTGTCGGTCGGCGCCATGCGCGCCCATTTTTTCAAAAATTCCGCATCGTCAAGCAGACCCGGCTCTTTGCCGTAAGCAGGGGACGGTTTGGCGTCCGCCACCCGCGTCGCCCCCAGCACCTCATCGATGGATTTGGAAATGGAACGGGGGGTGATGCCGTGTTGCCGGTTGTATTCCGCCTGAATAGCCCGCCGGCGAGCGGTTTCATCCATCGCTTTACGCATGGAATCGGTGATGCGATCGGCATAGAACAACACCTGGCCGTTCACATGCCGTGCCGCCCGGCCTGCGGTCTGAATCAGCGACCGCTCCGAGCGGAGATACCCCTCTTTGTCGGCGTCCAGAATCGCCACCAGCGACACCTCCGGCAAATCCAGACCTTCCCGCAACAGGTTGATGCCGACCAGCACGTCGAATTCCGCCAGACGCAGATCGCGCAGAATAGCCACCCGTTCCAGGGAATCGATCTCGGAATGGAGGTAACGCACCCGGATGCCGACGCCGGCCAGATAGTCGGAGAGATCCTCTGCCATGCGTTTGGTCAACGTGGTGACCAGTACTCGTTCTTTACGCTGCACACGCTCGTTGATCTCTCCCACCAGATCGTCGATCTGTCCCTTTACCGGCCGTAGAAGTATTTCCGGATCCATGAGGCCGGTGGGACGGATGACCTGTTCCACCACCACCCCTTCGGAAAAATTCAGTTCCTGATCACCTGGCGTGGCAGAGACGAAAACGCATGTGTTGACGGAATCGATGAATTCCTGAAAGGTGAGCGGACGATTATCCAGCGCACACGGCAGGCGAAATCCGAACTCTACCAGCGTTTCCTTGCGCGACCGATCGCCATGATACATGCCGTGAATCTGCGGCAGCGTAACGTGCGATTCGTCGATGATGAGCAGAAAATCCTTGGGCAAATAATCCATCAGCGTGGCCGGTCGATCCCCGGGCTTGCGACCCGCCAGATGGCGTGAATAATTCTCGATGCCGGCGCAGTAGCCGATCTCTTCCATCATTTCGAGATCATACCTGGTGCGCATTTCAATGCGCTGGGCTTCCAGGAGCTTGTTGTGGCGACGAAAGTAGGCCAGACGGTCATCCAGCTCGATGCGGATGTTCTTGATGGCCTCCTGCAGTCTGGGATAGGTGGTGACGAAATGCTTGGCTGGATAAATGGCAACCCGCGGCAGCTCCTGCCGGACTTCGCCGGTGAGTACGTCGACGACATGGATGGCTTCGATCTCGTCGCCGAACATTTCAATACGCACCGCCTCTTTCTCGTACGCTGGGATCACCTCGACCACGTCGCCGCGGACACGAAACGTGCCGCGTTCAAAAGCGATGTCGTTGCGCGTATAATGAATCTCCACCAGTTTCTGCAGAATCTGGTTGCGGTCGATGCGCTGGCCCCGATGCAGAAACAGCAACATCTCCTGCCACACCTCCGGCGATCCCAGGCCATAAATACAGGACACCGACGCGACAATGATGACATCCTCCCGCGACAGCAGCGAACTGGTGGCGCGCAGCCGCAACCGGTCGATTTCATCGTTGATCGCGGTGTCCTTTTCAATATAGGTATCGGTGGAAGGAAGATAGGCCTCGGGCTGATAATAATCATAGTAACTGATGAAATACTCGACCGCGTTATCCGGGAAAAAACTGCGGAACTCGCCGTACAACTGGGCGGCCAGCGTTTTGTTGTGCGAGATCACCAGAGTAGGTCTGCCATAGCTGGCAATGACATTGGCCATGGTGTAGGTTTTGCCGCTGCCGGTGACGCCCAGCAGCGTTTGATAACGGCGGCCCTGCTGCAACCCTTCGCTCAACTGCGCGACGGCTTGCGGCTGGTCCCCCTCTAATTGAAATTGCGATACCAGTTTAAATTCTGCCATAAAACAATATAGCATCTAGGATAAAAATAATCAAGGGTGAAAAATCCGGATAAAAATATTGACTGTCAAAGTAAGGATAGCTAAATTAAAAAATCCGCCCGCTCCTGAAGCAGTTTGGGGACAAGGCCGGTGCCCGGCATCTGCACATGGATTATCCCATCCTCGGCTTATCTCGTAATACCATCCTGTTGGGAGAGACTGGAATAGGTACATCTGGGCCGGAACGGAATGAGTAGGTTGTCGAGAGGATTCATGCGGAGCAGAATCGGTCAAATATTCGCCCTGTTGCTGATCACATCTGTTGGCACCGTTGTAACACCCGCTTTATCAACAACATTGCAAACCCGAGCCCTCTGGGTCACTCGCTGGGATTATCGCACCCCGAGCGATGTAAAAAGAATTATGGAAAATGCTGCGGCCGCCCGCTTCAACACGGTCCTGTTTCAGGTGCGCGGCAACGGCACCGTCTGCTATCCCTCCCGCTTTGAACCCTGGGCCAATGAACTGGGTGGTCGCGATCCCGGCTGGGATCCGCTGCGACTCGCCGTGGAATTGGCTCATGCCTATCGCCTGGAAATTCAGGCGTGGATCAACGTCTATCCAGGCTGGAGCGGCGATACGCCCCCCAACCAATCCCAACAGCTGTATCACAGCCATCCCGACTGGTTCATGACCGACCGGCAGGGACGCCGCCAAAAGGCGAACGATCACTACTCCTTCCTTTCGCCGACCCATCCGCAAGTTAATCCCTACCTGCTGGCTATCTGCCGCGAAATCGTGCAGCAGTACGAGGTGGATGGATTACACCTGGATTACATTCGCTTTCCTGGCCCCGGCTTTTCCTGGGATCCGCCGTCGCTGCAGCGCTTCCAGCTGCTCTATAACCTGCCCCCGGAAGAACATCCGCAACAGTGGGCCAACTTTCGCCGCTCGAAAATTACCGATTTCGTGGCCCAGCTGTATCAGTACCTTAACCTGGAACACCCCAGGGTCAAGCTGACCGCTTCGGTGCTGGGCGACTATAGCGAGGGCTATCGCGTCTATCTGCAGGACAGTCACGACTGGCTGGCTCGCGGCATCATCGATGCTATTTTTCCCATGATCTATACCCGTGACAACGAACGGTTTTCAAGATTGCTCTCCGAACACCGCCTCAACGACCACCGGCGCCATGTGTTTCCCGGGATCTATATCGCCCGCTCCGACCGTCTGGATTCACAGTTGCGCCTCGCCGAAGAAATGGGCTGCGAAGGGGCCGCGCTCTTTTCCTATGAAGCCCTGTTCCCGCACCACGTCGCCGCCGGCGAATTTGCCGACGTACTGGCGCAAACGTGGCCTCAGCGCTCCCCCCAAAGCGCCATGCCCTGGAAAACACAGGTGGGAGATCAGCAGGGACCGGTCATTGAAGAGATCTATACCCTGCCGATCAAACTCTATGCGGATAAAAAATTCAAGATCGCGGCACGCATTTCGGATCCCAGCGGCATATTTGACGATCGCACCGGCTCGGAAGGTCAGGGCCTCTATCTGCTCTACGATCGTGTCTGGCCGCCGCAAAAAGGCATCGAAGTAAAACTGAGCCGGCTGAAGGAAAGAACCGGCTGGTTCATCACCGACGATCCCATCCCGGCGCAGGACGCCGGACTCGATTTTCGCTTCCGCATTTTCGCCTGGGACAATTTTCACGAATCGGCCGATCACCCC
Organism: uncultured Cytophagia bacterium; assembly: GCA_964541895.1. Classification (GTDB taxonomy): domain Bacteria; phylum Zhuqueibacterota; class Zhuqueibacteria; order Residuimicrobiales; family Residuimicrobiaceae; genus CAZISM01. The sequence goes on along the minus strand of CAZISM010000041.1, from coordinate 30,577 downwards.
AAACGCCATCTCGGCTACAGCGATATCTGGTCGCTCTGTATCCTGGCGCCGACAGAAACATACGAATCAGCCGGCACCTTCGGGCCGGAAGTGTGGGACCCGTCCGCGCTCGCCATGGACAACCAGCATCAGCTCTGGCTGGTGACGCGACAGGGTACACAACTGGAAATCATTAACCGCAACGGCGCCTTTGCCGCCTTCTCACCCATCAGCAACGGCATGAACGTGGCGTTTAAAAAAGAACCCTTGGCCGCCATCGAAGCGCTGGCTTTTTGTCCGCCGCACGCGATCTGCGTCGTCAAACAGGATTCGCCGCGCATCTACCGCTTTGATGTGGCCACCGGCATGCCGCTGACCGCTCTGGAGCTCAATTTCACACCCGGCCAAATCGCCGCCGATTCGTCCGGCCATCTTTACATCACGGAAAAAGGAACCAGCCGCTGGCATGTGCTGACCTCGCTCGGACTTGAACTGCAGGGCAGCCCCTTCGGCATTGACCACGAGGCCGGCGATATTGCCGTGCTCCAGGACGGCAGCCGCGTGTTCATCAACGACCTCACCACCGCCGGCGTGCAATGCTGGCATGGTGCCATCGAAGGGTATCGCGCCCGCTACTGGCAGGAAACCGATGTGCCGACCGTCGACGTCGGCTGGTCCCGTCTGCAAACCGACCGACATGACTTTGTCTATGTGCCGCACAGCACCCGCGGCGTGATCTCTATCTTTAATCGCGCCGGCAAATCGGTGGAACATCTGATGGGCGGCACCCCGGCCTTGAACGCACCCCGCGCTATCGCCGTCTCCCCCCGCAGCGACTCTCTCTATGTCATCGAAACCGTAGGCTCGGGAGCGACGCAAATCCTGCGCTGGATTCGAAAAGCGCGCTAGATTATCTGCCTCTGGAATAGGAAGGCCGTCGTGCGATTAAAATGGAACAGGGCAGGTCCTGCAGGGTTTGTTCGAGGTCATTAGGAAACAGTCTGTGCCATAAACCGGACTGCTGTTTGGGGCCATTGATGATAAAAAGATCTGCACCCATATCCCTCGTAAACGCCATGAACGGTGAAGTGTCATGCTCATGCATGCACTGCGCATGGTAGGTCACGTTGCCGATCACCGTGCGACCGAGATAGGTCTGCAGTTTTACATCCTGCTTGCTATAGATCTTTTTGTAATCCTCCGGAGTGGGATTCTTTTTCTTCAATGCCGACGGGGTGATGCGAAACCCATGCGTAAAATATAAATCACGCACCTCGGCCAGACGTGCCAGACGGGACGCCAGCTGCACCGCAATGTCGGCGCCACGATGATATTCGACCGCACAGTGTATTTTACTGAAAGCGGTCGGCTCCGGATTGGGCTCGGAATACAACAGCACCGAACATGGCGCGTTGCGCGCCAGATTTCTTGCCACAGATCCCGTATAATATTTAAAAAAACTCTCTTTGGGCAAGGCACCGGCAATGATCAAATCCGCATGATAATCTTTGGCCACCTGCACCAACACCTCCTCGGGATCCCCCGGTCGTAACTCCAGAGTCAGATCCGAATCAGCGCCGAAATTGGATTGGGCGATGGTCTTTTCCAGCGTGGCGCTGTTTTGCGGGGTGCGCTCGCCGACATGCACCACGATGGCTTTGCTACCGACCTGCGAAATCAAATAATGGGCCTCATTCAATACCGCCAATGCACGCGGAGAAAACGCGGCGGCGATGACCGTTCGCTGAAAAAGTTGGCTGCTGTCGCCTTGAGGGTTTTCTTTTTTCACCGGCTACCCTTAATATTGATAATAATAAAGTTATAATAACAATTTTTCGCCAATTTGTAAAGCATTTTTTCTCTCTTGCTTCTTGGCTTGTTTTTCATATATTAAGCCTATGCAGATGGAGCCAAGATTGAAATATTCTTCCTTTCTCCTGGGCATCACGGCAACCCTTTGGCAAATCATCCTGTTCCGCGAAAGCATGACCGTATTTTATGGCAACGAACTGATCATCGGTTTGCTGCTTTGCGGCTGGCTGCTCTTTTTTGCCCTGGGCTGCAAAAGCGGCGAGCTCTGGAAAAGATCCACGAATACTGAAAGGCTCGCTCTCCTCTTCCTCCTCCACAGCCTGCTCAGCTTTCTCGCCATAAAATACGCCCGCATCCTGCTGCAGGTCCCGGTGGGCGAATTCATCCCGCTCTCGCAACTGTTTCTGCTGGCGCTCCCGATTGTGGGCGTACCCTGTTTTATTCTCGGCCTCTGGTTCGAACGGGTCGCGCACGCCCTCTCGGATTTGGATATTGACAATCCCGCCGCCGTCGTATATACCTTTGAATCGTTCGGTGCGGTCCTCGCCAGTCTGCTTTTCACTATGGTGCTGACGCGACTGCACAGCAACCTCTATGCGCTGGCTGTCCTGTGGCTGATCGTCCTGGTCGCCTGCAGCTTGATGTACAAACGGCGCCGCTACCTGGTCTTCGCCAGCGCATGTCTGATTCTGATTCTGGGCGCAGGCGCCAGGCTGGAGACCGGACTGAATGCAAAATACTGGCAATCGCTGGCGCCGGGATTGCGCTTTCTGGAAGGCCGCACCACTCGCTATGGAGAACTGGCTGTACTGGATAGCGGTGGTGACAAACTGCTCTACTGCAACGGCATCAAGCAAACCCTGCTGCCGGATCCGCTCACGGCGCAAACCTTATCGGCGCTGATCCTGACCCAACACCCCTGGCCGTGCCGGATTCTGCTGATCGGCGGCGGCCTGGGCGGGCTGGCGCTGCAACTCGCGCGTCGTCCGGACTCGCAGGTTCTCTATCTGGAGCAGGATGGCGACGCCTTCGCCCTGGCGGCCCGATATGGCCGGTGGGAGACGCCACAACGATGCCGCACCCTGTTCGGCGATGGCCGCCGTTATCTGCTGCAGACACAGGCGCCGTTCGACGTCATCGTGGTCAACGTCGGCCGGCCCACCACCGCCCTGGTCAACCGTTACTATACCAGTGAATTTTTTGCGCTGGCGAAACAGCACCTGACTCCGCGCGGCGTGCTCTCCGTATGTGGCATACCTTCAGCGGAAAATTATCTCGGAGCGGAATTGCTGCAACTCAACGCCTCCCTCTATCACGATCTCTGTGATCACTTTGCCGAGGTTGTGGTGCTGCCCGGGGATGTTGCCCATTTTTTTGCCGCCAGACAGATGAACGTGTTGAGCACTAATGCCGACACGCTGATCGCCAGATATCAGAATTTACAGTCAAGTGATCGCTATTTTCATCCAGCACAATTTTCCACGATTTTTGCCCAGGACCGGCTGGCTTCCAGGCGGCAAATCCTGTCGTTCGCTCCCGCGTGGCGAAACAGCGATTTCCGTCCCATCAATTATTTTATCGATATGAAGTTGTGGCTAAAGCAGGTTTCGGGATCAGCCTGGTTCGTCGACCGTTTTTCAAAACAGACACTCTTGTGGACGGCGGCAACGCTCGCCGGCGTCTGGCTGGCTGCTTTCGTTTACCGTCCGGCCCAAACCTCGCTGTCTACTATTATACTGCTGGCCGGCTTTGCCGGCATGTCATTGAATCTGATCCTGCTGTTCATGATGCAGAATCTCTTTGGCTATGTGTATGAGGGCATGGGCCTGGCTTTGGCCGCTTTTATGTCGGGCCTGGCCATGGCAGCGTCAGCAGCGAGAAAAATCAAGCGCCAGCCGGCCGTCTGGATGATCGGTATGGTCGCGCTGTTAATGGTATTGCTGCTCTCACTGGAAACGACCTTGCATGCGCTTGACCGCTACCGTTCCATACCGATGCTGGTCGCCCTGCTCTTCGTCAGCGGCTCATTGACCGGAGTTCTGTTTCCTTTAGCAGGACAGTTATACAGCCGGCCTGACGGCAGCAGGCAGACAGGCGTTCTCTATGCCGCCGATTTGGCAGGCGGCGCCATTGGCGCCATCGTGATCAGCGGTGCAGTCATACCGCTGTATGGCTACAGCGGTGCCGGCCAGTTGCTCTCTGCTGCCGGCATGGCCTTATTTATGCTGGCGTTGGTTCTGTTGCGCCGACACTGACCACCATTTCATCGTCAGCAAGATTTCCATGGGATATGTTATGACAAAACATTATATTATCTCGGGTATCATTCTCCTTTACGGGGGCGGATGTATGAAAACGGCCGACCAACACAACTCGACAACGGCGCAGGATGCCTACGAAAAGCTGCGTCTCAACATGGTAAGCAAACAGATCCAGGCACGCGGTATCCGCGATGCTCGGGTGCTGGAAGCCATGCGCCGTGTGCCCAGACACCAGTTTGTACCCGCCAGTGAGCAGTACCTGGCCTACGAAGACCACCCGCTGCCGATCGGCTATGACCAGACGATTTCACAGCCCTATATTGTGGCCTTTATGACAGAAGCCTTGCACCTGAATGGGCATGATAAAGTCCTCGAAATCGGCACCGGTTCCGGCTATCAGGCGGCTGTGCTGGCCGAGCTCGTCCAACAGGTCTTTACCATCGAGATCGTGACGCCGCTATGCGATATGGCCAGAGAAAAGCTGTCCAGCCTGCAGTATGACAACATCTTTATTCGCTGCGGCGATGGCTATCGCGGCTGGCCGGAGGAGGCGCCCTTTGACGCTATAATTGTAACCGCAGCGCCGGCCACCATCCCTCAGACTCTGTTGGAACAACTGGCAACCGGCGGCAGGATGGTTTTACCTCTGGGCGGAGCTGCTCAGGAGCTCGTGCTTTTAAGCAAGGATGCAGAGGGCAGCGTCCATCAACGGGATCTGCTGCCGGTTCGTTTTGTGCCCATGACCGGCTCCCCGGGAGCTCAAAATTGAAAAAGCAAAACGCCGCTTGTAACATCTGTAAGTAAATTTCGTATTTCAGGGTAGATACGGAGATGGTCCGAACATAAACGAGTGAGGGCCCTATGATGACCTGCACAACTGACATACGAAAGCTGTATAGATCGCGCCGGCAAAAGATAATCGCAGGGGTGTGCGGCGGATTTGCAAAATTTTTCGGCGTTGACGTAACGCTGCTTCGGATTATATGGATCGTGGCCGCTTTGATCAACGGCATTGGTGTATTGGCGTACCTGATCTGCCTGATGCTCATGCGGGAAAACCCCAATCCTGAAGAAGAGACAAGCACTACATCATCGTCCCATCGTCCGGAGATGATCGCGGGATTCGTCTTTATTGTGCTCGGCACCGCTTTTATGCTGCGCAATATTACCGGCCTGGATTGGTGGTTGCCGTGGCATTGGCACCATTTTCTGCATATCAGCGTTCGCGACGTGTGGCCGCTGATCCTGATCGCCGCAGGGGCAGGTATCCTGTTTCGTTCGCAAAACAAGCCGGCCGTCGCCACTACGTCGGAGCATGAGAGCGGCGCTGTGCGACTGCTGCGTTCGAGACGGGAGCGTATGATCAGCGGCGTCTGCGGCGGCATCGCAACCTATGCGCAAATCGATGCCACGATCATTCGCATCGTTTGGGTGTTCACCACTCTGCTGGTCAGTTTTATCGCCGGTGTGCTGTGCTATATGATGCTGGTCGTATTGGTGCCGGAAGAATAGGCGACTGTTCTGCGCCGGCGCCGTGAATTGGTAGCTTGAATAAAAGTGGGTAATGACTTTTTTCGGAGAGCCTATATGCGAAAAAACAACTCGTCCATCAGTCTGGGCCTGATTCTCATTCTCATCGGCGTCGGCCTGCTGTTGCATCGCATGAATTTGCTGAATTTTACCATCGACCAGGTTTATCCCCTTGTCGCGCTGGTGGTCGGCGCTTTCTCCGGCATGGCGGTGCTGCGCGGAGACAAGAACTCTACGTTTTGGGCCGGATTTCTGCTGCTGTTCGGCAGCGTGACCTTTTTACGGAATTTCGATCTGGTGGACGCCCTCTGGCGGCTGGAGACGTTATCCATCGCCATGATCTGTTTTGGCATCGCCTTTTTTATTCTCTACGCCTTTAAACCCAACGACTGGGGCGTGCTCATTCCCGGCAGCATTCTGACCTTCCTGGGTTTGATCATGGTTCTGGACGATTTAAACATCTCCTGGTTCACCATCGATAAAATCAAATCCTTGTGGCCGCTCATCCTGATCATCATCGGTGCCGGCATCATTCTCAGTTCGCTAAAAAAGAAACCCAGTTAAGAGATCACTGCAGGGGCTGAGGCTGCTCAGCCCCTGCCCTTGCTTTGCCGGAAGAGCATTCTCCATAGTTCTCCGCTCAGAAAGCTTATAAACTGCTTCCTCGTTTCGTACATCGCTGAAAGCCGGTTCTTCATCCCCCCACTCCCCTTGTTGTGGTTTCTCCTGAATGCCATCATTTCAGCCGCCAGAGCCGTCAATCCGATAACAGCACAAACATCCGCCAGATTGGCGCTGGGACCTCGGCCGATGCGAATGAAATCGGTCGTGTAAGGCGCGAACAGTTCGTCCGCTAAATGGCCCCACATCGCAGCGCTGATATTAACAAAAGCCAGATCTGCCCACAGACTGGTGCGACGATAACGCGAATAATAAAGATAGACCGGAACGGCTAAAAGAACGATCGCCAACACCAGCAGGCGATAGACGGTGCCTGCCCACGACGGCAGAGCCGGCACCCACCATGAAAAACCGGAATAGTTGGCCCAAACGTGCAGAGAGAGAAGATGTGGCAGCAGGATGATCTCTTTTCCTGGAAGCAGGTGTGCACGGATGATGGCCTTGCTCAGCTGGTCGCAGAGTACTATCAGGCCGATAACGCCGGCCAGAATCAACAGCCGGCGCCGTAACGCCCTAGGTTCGGAGCACGGGTTGGCCATCTTGTTGTCGCACACTTAATTATTCAGACCTGTCCAGCGACACGCGGCCCGCAAACAACCGTTTCAGCAATTGAATCTGCCCGGCATGGTAAACATCATGGGCGGCTGCGCCCTGGAGAATAAATAAAAGCGAATATTTGCTGGCCTTGGCTCGCGCCAACAGCGCCCGCTCCGACACCGCGGCTACGGTTTCCAGCAGCGTCTGCTGGGTCTGTTCCAGCATGCGCAGATCCTCCTGCCAGGCTGCCCACGCAGGCTCGACAGGCCGCACAAACCAGTTGGACCCTTTCAGATAAAAGGATCCTCTTTTCTCACCCGTGATCTTGCGCCGCACAGCATATTTCCAATAGGCCGCATGCACAGCGATTTCCCAAATGTTGTGGCGCCGTGGACCCGGGCGCCAGCAGACCTGGTCCAATGTCAAACCCCGCAGAGAACCACGCAGGTTGGTCCCGTGCCAGGACATTTTATCAAAGCCCTGCTCGATGGCAGCCAGGACAACGGGTACAAGGTCTGATGGTGCCATTGGCTGATTCTCCCAACTCGATTTTGGTTCAGACGCCGTCTGTTATTACAGCGCCCAAGGCGCTATCTCTTATTTTGCGCCCGGCGCTCCAGCATGGCTCGAATGCCGTCCAGCGGCAGCGCGGCGCTGGCCAGATAGTGCGGCAGCTGGTGCTTGTCACCCCTTACCCATTCACAGGCACCGTTTTCTTTGAAATCATAAACCATATCGACGACGGTTTGGTCCGCCAGGGCGGGATCGACAAGATCCAGGGTATAAACAAACCATCCCACCGGTGTGGCCCAGTAGGCGCCGTTCTGATAGGTGTCCCGGGCGCAACCCTGTTCCCAGTACACGCCGCCGGGCAGATGGCGAAGCTGACCTTTTTGCACAAGGTCACGATAATTCTTTTTGAAATAGCCGGCGATGGCGAGCGCCTGCCGTTTATCCGCCACGCCGGTATAAACGGCAAAGGCAGAGCCCCAGATATCATGTTCCCGGCAACGAACGGTGGCGGCGCGGAACAGGCCGGTGTCGTTGTCCCAGAACACCCTTTTGCAGCTGGCCGCGGAGCGCTCTGCTTTTTTTCGCCACGCCCTGGCCGATGTGTCATCGTTAACCACAAGACAGAGATCGGCCATGTGGCGGCAGGCCTGCACATACAGGAGAGAACAGAAAAAAATCTCTCCCTGCTGCCGGATGGTATCGCAAAATCCATAGGGGCAGCGGTCATACTCTTCACCCGGCCTGATATGGACAAGATCCATTTCCGGATTCAAGGGCACAGCGGCCATGGTCCGGCCCAGCTCCGGCAACATCTCCCTGACCAGAACGGTATCACGGGTTTTTCGAAAGGTGTGCCAGGCCACATCAACGGTAAACTGGGAGCCGTCAGCTACGGGATTTTTTCCCAGGGTGCCGAATCCGGGCATATAGATCGGGGTGCCGTCGAATTTTATGCAATCCACACCGGCGCCGTCAGTGCGCAGGCTTTTTACAAATAAACGGCAGGCCTCCTTGAGCTCCTGATCAGAATACGAATCCACCGAACCCTCGAGCGTGTAGGCATAATCCCGCAGCCAGAACGCTTCATAGCCCAGGCCGACTTGCGGCGGAAAGGCCGCTGTGCCGTCCTGCATCGTCCGCTGCGAAGCCCGGATGATCCGATGCGCCTCTTTTTCCAGCCAATCGATCGCATCGAACAAGGTCAAGGTATCAGCAGCCGCAGCAACGGTGCTCCCCAAAATAAGCAAAGAGAAAAAAAACCACCATCCTCGCATAGCCGTCTCTCTCGAATGAAACGTTCGTTCAATCCGCTTTTGCCTGATTTTTTCACGCGCCGCTCTCCCATTGCTCGAGCAGGGTGGTGACCCGTGCTTCCACGCGCTCGCGGGCATCATATCGATCCATCCCTTGCGTCAAGAGATCGTCATAGTCGGTTTCTCGATGGCGAATGTGCGCCAGGACCGCCAGACGAACCGCTTTGGGTTCGAACGCTTTCGCCCTGGCGGAACGGCCGACACGGCCGCTGTATTTACGGCAGGCGTGTTCGGCGATTTCTGTCTCTCGTCCGGTAGGACAGTTGGGAAACTGCCGGCGAATGGTTTCGGCAAAATCGGCCACATACCGTTCGTCCAGCTCGGCGCGTCGGACGGCCGCGCGCTCCCGCGCCGCTTGCCGTTGTGATTCATCCGCCAGGCACTCCGCTTCCGCTTTCTCCAGCGCCGCTTCTTCCACCATGACGCCCTGCC
>CAZISM010000041.1:11048-21419 GCA_964541895.1 uncultured Cytophagia bacterium | reverse complement strand
AGGCACTCCGCTTCCGCTTTCTCCAGCGCCGCTTCTTCCACCATGACGCCCTGCCTCTCATAGCGCTTGCGGCGTCGGCTCCAGCAAAGCACCACCGCCGACAACCGGGAGTGCTTGCGGGAGCGCCGGGTCAGCGCCGAATCGCCGGCCGGAAGATAGACCAGATGATCAAGATCGGAACAGCTCAAACAGACCGCGCCCTTTTCACCCCTCAGGGTGATCCAACTGTGCACGCCCAGTTCTTCGCCGCATTCGCCGCAATGGGAATCCTGATGGGAAATATAAACCAATATATCATCCATAGCAAAATCCTGAACAGTATAACCTGCAACCCAATCCCGGACGCTTCAAAGGGGGCCAGGATCTTAAATCCTATGGCAGGAAAAACAGCGCCTGACACCCTAGGGTTTTTCAATGTGCAGATCATCAAAACAGTTGGCGTCATAGCTGCTTGCCAGGCAGGCCATTCCAAAGGTGCGCTCACCGTCCTGGACCGAGCAGAGCCCGGCCCCATCGAGAAAGGCGCTGATCTCCTCACCGTGCAGGCGCAGTTTCATCGTATGCCAGCGCTGAGCGTTAAAATCAGCTACCGTTCCGGCAGCGAGCGTGCGATCCTGATAGGCCAGGCGCCACCCTCCTTTCCGGTCCAGTGTGAATCGATAGGAAAGCTTGTTGATATCACCAAAACGGCCGCCCAGTTCAACGTCGCCGCTTTTGATGAACACATCGGCAGAAACGGAATAATCCCGCCACTCCTGATCGCCGATCACCGTATACGGTTTGCGCACGTTCGGCATATATTGCCAGAGATAGCCCTGATGGGGGACAATCTGCTGCAGGCATCGTCCACCGCCGGGTCTCGCGGCCACAGCGAACGTACCTTTTTGATCCGAATGATAACGGGGCGTGGCGCCGTCGACATACGCATCGTAATTTTCATGAAAAGGAAACGGGAACGGCTGATCAGGGGGAATGTCGCGGACGCCCTTGTGCTGCCCGGTCGTGGTCGTGAGTGTATAGATCGAGTTGGCCTGCAGGTGAAGAAATATCCTGTTATTCTCCGGCCGCAACGTCTCTGTGTGCACGAACTGCTGCACCGAATCCGAATGCCAGAGGTGCACCGGGCCGGTCCTGATTTTGTCCAGGTCGATTTGCAGATCAACAGCCTGATCGGTACAGAGGATCATGCTCCAATCATTCGTGTCCGGATTCTTGAGCGTCACATAGGTAGCCTTCCAGCAGCCCGGTACCAAGCATCCGCACGCCCTGTCGAGATAGTGCCAGCCCGGCTCGGCGAATTGGGTCGTGTGCGCCAGGGCCCAGATGGCCGGCCAGACTTTGTAATGGCCGGACCAGGGCCGATCAGCGCTCATGGCGCCGGTCTGCTCCCAGGGCAAGCCTGCATAAATCGCATCGATGGGACACCAGATCAATGTTTTGCAGATGCGATCGCGGATATAAAACTTGTTGATGAGACGGGCGAGAAACATGGCGCCGGTGCCGTTCCAGTATCCGCCGGACATGCTCCATTCTTCGCTGGCCCAAAGCGGCAATCCCGAACGCTTGGCCGCTTCTGTTGCGTCGCGGCCGCTGATCTGATCGATTTCCCACGGTTCGCGACCGTTGACATAATGATAGCCCACAGCATCGACAGCGGAGCGATATGCCGCATCGCCGCTGAGAGCGTCAAATATCCGCCAGTGCTCGCTGTCATCATCAGGAGCCTGGAGTTTTACCTTTTGGTAGCCCTGAGCGTTCATGGTCGGCCGCAGCTGTTTGACAATCCAGTCACGATCCGTGCCGTTTTCATTCATGGCCGCTGCCAGATAATCGATTTCGAGACCGTAATGGATGCGCGCGGCATCGAGAAAGGCGACGAACCAGTCAGCGGCATCCTGGGAAAAAACGCCGGAGAGCCAGCAGGGATAGCTCCAGGGTAAGCCCTCCAATATAATATAAGGATTCCTTTTCCTTGCTTCTGCCATCAGCCAGAATTCGTAGCCTCTGTTGAGCGGCCGTTTCAATTCGTCGCGCACGATGACGTGCGAAGGCTCGCTGCCACAGGTGGAATTTTCGCCGCCGCCGATTTCGACCTTGAGGTGCTGAAAACCGGCTCCGAACCTGGGCTTGAAGAGGAAATCCAGAATGTCGCTGCGTTGAGGATCGCGGTAATCGTACAGCAACCGGCTGGAAGCGCCGGCGCTGACAGCTCCCAGGCCGGCAAAGGTTCGGCCGCTGTCCTGGCTGCTGATGCGAATACGCATCAGGTTGTTGGCCGCTGCGTGCGCCGGGGCTGCCTCGACAGCCGCCAGGCAGGCACCGAACCGGTTATGTACTAATTGGCCGTCAGGAGCAAATCCGGACAAAAGCATCGCCCCCAACAGTGTGACCCATCCCGGAACCAGGTTGCTTTTCCTGTGCATGATAAACCTCGAATGAAAAAAAACGGCGGCAGGCGCAAGACATGATTATCATATCCTGGAAAAAAGTAACCATTCGACATGTCAAAATCAAATGAATAATAGTACCATAAAAAATTCGATTTATTTTGTCCTTCAATATGGCTACATTTATCACCGAAAATGGGGGCAAGGACCTCGCGACATGAACCCGATGATTATCTTGCGCCATCCGGATCAACATGTTGCCGATTTGACAGCATTAACCCATGAGGATGTTGCCATGCCAAGCCTGCGAGCACGTTTATTTTTATTTGCCCTGAAACATCGCAACCGTCTCGGTTCAAAAAAAGACCGCGAACTTGTGGACTGGAGCCGACATGAATCCATCATCACCTTTCGCGAACAATGTGAGACCGGCGCCAGACGTTTTGGCAATCTCCCCAAAGGGATCGAGGTCGAGCCGGTCACAGCGAACGGTCTGACGGCCGAGTGGATTCTGCCGAGCGGAGCCGGAAAAGAACAAGTCATTTTTTTCATCCATGGCGGCGGTTATGTATCCGGCTCCTGTTCCGACCACCGCATCCACGTCAGCAAGTTCGTCAAGGCCAGCGGCCTGGCGGCTTTATCGTACGAATACCGACTGGCGCCGGAGCATCGCTATCCGGCGGCTTTGGATGACTCGATCTCGGCGTATCAGTGGCTGCTGGCACAGGGCGTGTCCCCGGCCAACGTCGTCTTTGCCGGTGATTCGGCCGGCGGTGGTCTCTGTCTGGCTACCCTGCTCGCGCTGCGCGACAAAAAAATCCCTCTGCCGGCGGCGGCCGCCGTCTTGTCGCCGTGGACGGATCTGCAATGCACCGGGAGATCCTACCAGACCAATGCGAAAACCTGTCTGTCGCCGCAAGGCACCTGGACCGCGTTCAGCAACCATTATGTCGGTGACCAGAACGCCACACAACCCTGGATTTCGCCACTATACGGCGATCTGCACGGTCTGCCGCCCCTGTATATTTCTGTCGGCGATCAGGAAATACTTTTTGATGACTCGGTTGGGTTTGCGGAAAAGGCCAAACAGGCGGGCGTGGAGGTAACCCTGAATATCGGCCAGGGTCTGTTCCATTGCTATCCGGTGTGCACGGGACTGTTCCCGGAGGCCACCAGAGTGATGGATGAAATTTGTGCGTTCTGGAATAGACATCTGGCAAGGTGAGATCAGCGCATCCCGCTATCCCCCGCCGAGGCTGCGCGGGGGGTGCCGGATGCAAAGAGTCATATGCCCTTTGCACGGTACGGCATCTTCATATAGGCCTTGCCGGCCTGCAACGCCTCCAGCATCTGCTGCAACCGTTTCTGTCTGGTCTCTACCCGCCTGGCGCGCGTGATCCAGCCGATGTAATCATTCTGCTGATAGGGCGGCCTGGCCTCGTACGCTGAGATCAAGTCCGCTTCCAGCAACGCTTTTCTGACAAAATCCGGCATGGGGCAGTGTGGTCTTTGCAATGGGGACATACGGCCTCCAGGCATGCGATCCCGTTTACAGCCACCCGGTCACATCCGCCAGCAACGTGGCGTAGCGAATGAAATCGGGCCAGGAAATATCATGGGGTACGCCGTGATCGCAGCCGGGTATGTAGCCGCCCTCTTTGATGACGCCGCTGAGGCGATGGATTTCATCTTCAATGCTTTTGCCGCCTTTGGCAATGCAGCGCTTGTCCACCCCCTGGCGATAGGCCATGCGCCGGCCAAAGAGGCGTCGATACTCCTGGATATCACAGCCCGCCGCCACTTCAATGGGATCGCATACGTTAAATCCGGCTTCCAGCCAGACGGGAATGAGTTCGTCAATGCGACCGTCCGAGTCCATGTCGAACAAAAGCACGCCCGCCTGTTTGCCCTGTTCAATCCAACGTGACCAGGCCGGCAACAGAAATTTTCGTGTCATGGCCGGACTGATCATACTTTTTTCTTTGTAAGCCATATCTTCACTGACGGCAAAGCGGTCAACGATGCCCGCTGCCAATACCCGCTCCATGGTGCGGCTGACAAAGTTCGTCCAGAAGTGGATCATCTCCAGCACAAATTCCGGATCTTCGACCATGAGCATGCACAACGGCTCAAAGCCACACCACTCGCGCAGCTGCCAAAACGGGCCGGAGAAACTGATGGTCACGATGTAATCCCGTTGCCGCAGACGTTGCACCCGCTCTTTGAAATCCGGCGGATAGCGGCAGGGATCGTCCGCATTATAGCGCTTTTTCATCTCTTCGAAATCGGCTCTGGTCTGTACCGGAAATTTCAGCCAGCGACGGGTGACAAAATCCTTTGGACTTCTGATATAGGTATAATCGTATTCGTCGGAGATTTCCGTGATATTGCCCATCCAGTCCTGGACGATGTAATGGCCGTCCCGGTGTTCCAGCACTTTTTCTTCAAAGAGTGGGTGCATGCGGAAATTGACATCCGGCTGAATCATCAGTTGATGCGGCTGCAACGGCTGAATCCCGACCTCGGCGCACAAGTGGTCAAACCAGTGCCCCTGCTTCGGCAATCCTTCGCTCCACCACCGCTTGAGCGTTTTTTCTCTGGGCTCGCCCGGCTCAAATGGAACTCGATCGGATTGACCAAAGGTCAGTGTGGCCAGATATCTTTCTCTGAAAGTCAAACTTGCACCTACCCTGTCAAGAAATCAGCGTGTTGGTGAAAGTGCGAAAATCGGTTGCTCGGATTCAACCCTTTACCCGTGCAGCGAACCAGAGGCTCAATCTACACTCTTTATCTTGTTTCCTGTTTGCGTACAAACTAGCATTACGACACATAAAAGTCAACAAAAAAAATATGCGAGAGTGCAGCGGAGCAAAATCATAACTGGCTCTGTCAATAGTACTCTATTTCAACCAGGCAACGGCAGCGACGGTATAAGCGAACGGAACATCCCATTGCTCCTGGGTACTCCATTCCACCACATTTGAGGTTTCCTGATAGGGTGTATCATCGGCGCGGCCCAGAAAACCGACCACCATGGCGTCAGGAATTTTATAGGCTGCAAAATGAGCGGGAACCGGATGGCGAAAACCGACGCCCATGGCCAAACAAAGCGCAGCGGGATTATGACCCGTGGTCCACTGGATCATCTTTTCAGCCTGCGTCGAATATTCGGGGTGATTTAGCAATTTACCCGCCTTGGCCAGAAAATAGGCCTGGGCCATCAGCACACCACCGCAGCCGTGGGGCATCGGCCTGACCGCATAAAGGTGAATAAAGGAACGCACGAACCGATTTTGAACCCCTGTAGAGCGAAATTTTTGCTGCCCGGGATACGGCGGATCTACATACACGCCATAGGGTGTGTAGGAAAAAATATTGCTCGCCGCATCGGCCAGCAGATATTTGTCAGCGTATTCGTGCAGCGCCGCCGACACTTTGACGTGCAGCTCATTCGAACTGGGCAGGTTCATCTCCTGGAAGCGTAACAGGGCCAACGCGGGCTCGCAAGAAAAAGCGATGGAACGGAACCCGTCACGATGATCCTGTTCCATAAAATAGCCGCTCAACCCTGAAGGATTTATTTCCTGTCGAGCCAACAATTCCACCACCAGTGCCTCAATGTTCTCCCTGTTAATCAGCTTGCTGTGACCTTGATATAATTCGCAGGCAGCCAGCAACTCTTCAGCGACAAAAAGCGTGCGCCGGTCGGCATTGTGTGCTTGTCCGTATTTCCACGCCTTTTCCGCCAAATAGAAGCACAGGCCCTTTTCATGCGGTTCAACCACCTGCATGGACGCCATTTGAAACCGTGCGAACTGGAACTGCACCAATGGATTGTAATGGACACGGATCAATCGCTCGTCGCCGGTAGCGGGTATGCCGTCGGTGTCGTCCTTGGAATTGTTGGCGATGCATCCGGGATGGTTCTCAACCCACCAGCCGTCTTCATAGGTATACCCATAGCGGAGTTCTCCGCCGCCGACATCTTCAAATACCAGGCCGTCATCGGCTATCATACGCTGGAAATATTGGTTGCCCCAATGCAGTTCGTCACGCGCCTGGCTTTGAAAGACCGGATGTCCGTTTTTTATCAGCAAAATCAGCGCTTCGAGATTGCCCTGGGTGAGCGACAACCATTTGCGCCAGTCACCGGCGTCGTACCAGCCGCCAGCGGCCGGCCAAAAGGTGCTGTCCGAGTCGAGTTGTCCGTCGTCGGTATGCAGCATCGGCCGAACGCCGGGAATATCCACACCGGAACGCTGATTTTGCAAAAAACTCAGAAAGCTGCGTTCGAGCCGTTCATAGAGCCGTGTTTCGATGGCAAAGGGCGGCGTGAAAGCGTATTCACACTCGATTTGATATACGCCCTCGGTCGTAAAATCATCGAAATGCCCCTGCCAAAAAACGCCCCACTCCGTCTCTTTTCTCCGCAGTATACCTTCATACAGTGCGCCCGCTCCGGGCTGTACATATCGACCCTTATCGATATCAATAGGAAAACGGAATGGAACCGTCTGCCAGACTTTATCCTGCGCCGGTCCGGGCGTACGTTGCAAACGGCCGCCGACCCTGGTGATATAGAACGGTATCTGGCCGGGCAATGGCGTTTTTCCCGCATTCTTTATCCAGAACGTAACCGTTTTGGGAGATTCCGGGCGAAAGCCGAGCTGCGAGGTGGCCAATTCACCGAGCGGCTGTGCGACGAGTTTTCCGGCAAGAGCTAATAGAACGAACAAGATCATTATTTTCATTTTTTTAAATTCCGCGTATGGAAATGTTTTAATTAACATCAATCTCACGATTTCGGTTGTTTTGCCGCTGTGCCTCTAGCCGCACGCGACTCGCGTGGCGATATCGGACCATTCCCACAGCCGCTGCGGCTGATAATGCACCGTGCTGATGTCTTTGAGGATGAATTCCAGCGGACAACCATGGCGGCGACACGCGTCCTGCGCAGCGAGCAAATCCTGGGTGACCAGGTCCGGCCGCCACTCGTCGCGAGCAAGCAAAGCAGGGCTGGGTTTGCGCGAGAAGACGTAATCACGGCCCAGTTGTTGCGCTCCGCGCTCTACCTCCACCCACGGACTCATGGACACTTTGCGCACGTTCGGCAACCGCCGGATCATGGCGACTTTGGCGTCCAGAGGCTCGCAACAGCCATAATACGCCAGGCCGAATCGTTGGAACCAGGGTGCCAGATACGGATGCTCAAACTCTTCGTGCATAACCGGCGACAGCGTGGAAAACATCTGCGACATGCCAAAAGTCCATAAATCCTTTGCCTGCGGCCGGTCCGGATTATGGTTCAATTCGTCGGTGAACGCGCCGGTGCAGTGAATCCAGCTCTGCCGGCCGCCGAGCAATCCACTGCTTTCCATCTGCTCCAGCATACCCAATTGGGCCTGCAAGAGTCGCCGGGCTATTTGATGCAAAAATTCAGGACGGTCGATCATGTCATATAACAGCGTCTCTGGATTACGCCATTGCACGATGATGTCCCAGGGCGCAAACACCGGCGTGACGCCCTGCAGGTAGACATCGAGAATGCCGTCGAAAATGTCGTGGCTGCGTTCTTCGGCTTCCAGCGTAGCACGTTCGTCGAGCCTGATCTCCGGCGCGTGAATTTTCTCGATATCTTTTGCCTGAGGCAATTGATCGATGTAGCGGTGGCCGACCACATCGTTTTGCGGATCCAGCACCGCGGTTTCATCGGTGGTTTGCACGCCATATCCGGTAGATTGGATCGCTTTGTCCACGCGCACGAACGGCTCGACGACAAAATCAACGGCCATGTGCCGCCATCGATACAATGTCCGCCGCAGATCGGTTTCTAATTTTTGGCAGAAAGGGTCCTGACAGCAGAGAGTCAGTTCGTCGTTCACGTTCATCTCATGCCAGGGAATCTGATCGATCATCACCATCGGCCGCAAGGGTTTAAGAGCGTTGTGCGCTTTCCATAGGGCGATGGTCTCCTGCTGCCTAGGCAGAGCGGCGATTTCAGCCACGCGCCAGGCAAGCTCGCGAAGCACGTGATGGTCAGTGTGGTAATTATTCATACCCTCTCATTTTATCAATAACATTTTTTTCATATCCCGGAAAGCGCCCGCTTCCATGCTGTAGAGATAGAGGCCGCCGGCTGCGGAGAGGCCGTTAAAGATGGTCTCATGGTTGCCGGCGGCTTTAAACTCATTCACCAGCGTCTGCACAGTACGGCCGATAACGTCATAAACGACGATTTTTACCGGCGCACTGCTGGGCAAATCGTAGCGAATCATCGTGGTCGGGTTGAACGGATTTGGGTGGTTGCCATATAGCCTGAAATCTGCGGGAATGGCAGAGGCGATGGCGGCATCCTCAACCGCGGTGGTTTTTTTGACAAAATAAACATCATCGATGCAGACGCTGATGTTTCCGGCGTTGATGTCCAGCGTTTTAAAGGATACGCCGAAGGATTGTACCAATGAATTGTTTACGGCGGCGGGAATTAAGAGCTCCAGTTCATTCCAGTCATCACCCTTCAGGTCTTTCATACTGAACCATTGGCTCACCCATTTCCAGCCGTTGTGCATTAAATAGTTCTGGATGCCGCCGACACGAACCGGGTCCCGCGTTTCAACAGCTTTGGCCGAATCGACCAAAGCCTTTGGCACCCAGACATGGTAAATCAGCGAGGTGACGCCGACGGGAAGCGAATAGTTCCGTCGCAGCGCATGCTCCGATCCGGCGGAGAAATTGGCCGTGATTTTAAAACTGTATTTGCCGGTACGGGCCCGATCCTGGCTGTGGCCGGCTACCGGCGCGCCGCCGACGGTGCTGAAATTTTCCGCAAGCCAATCGCGGTATTGCGCGGACGTTTCAAAACCATAATCCGGCTCCTTGCCGGTGAGCGCGGAAACGATTTCAATTTTTACAGTATCCCGGCTGCTGAAATTCCGGCTGTCGGTAATGTGCAGAATAAATTCAAATATACCGTGACGCAGCTCCAGCGCGACGGTTTTAGCGGAATCGATTACGACGTTGTTCAGACGCCACTGATAACGGATACTATCGCCGGCGCTGGAATAGCTCTTTGAACCGTCCAGAACAACCTGCGCTTTGCCGTCGTTATCCTCATCGACGATGCGCTGATCCGGCCCGGCATCGGCGATGAGCGTCGGTTGCGCCACACCGCCGGACTTTGACAGGCTGTACAGATAGGCATAGAGCAGCAGCTTTCCCCGCATGGTCTGGCGCGGGGTAAATTCCGAATGCGCCCACATATACCGGGTATTGATATATTTGGCGGCGTGAGGCCATTGAGCGATGGGCGGATAGAACTTGACCAGCACCTTGCTCGGATTGCTGCCGGCCATCTCTCCGCCCCAGCTTTCGGTATTCAGATAGGGCGTGTGTCCCGGATGCAAGCCCGCTGCGCCGTCATTGCGTCCGGAGGTATAACAGTTTTCAATACTCCGTTTCGCCGCGAGTTCAGTAGTAGCGGTGGTCATTTGAATGATGTTGATGGGATTGCGCCCCAGGCCCCAATCGGCTTCCAGCAGCAGCGCATCCAGAAAAGTCATGCGATCTCCGGCGTGGTCGGACACTGCATGCGCCAGTATGGTTCTGGGCATGTCCTGATTGGTCTGCCACCAGGCCTGTTCGTCGCTGTAACCTCGCCGCGAGGGACGCTGGCGCACGCGATCCGATTCCATGACCTTGGCTTCCGCGATCAGCGCTGATTTCATCCATGCGTATAGATCCGGATAATGAATTGGCCGCCTGGTCAACAGGTAGGCGGCCACACCCCAGAGCTGATTGTAGGAACCCTGCTGATACACAGCGGAATGGGGACCGGTGATCATGCATGAATTTTTCATTATCTCTTCATACCTTATATCGCCGGTCAGGTTGTAGAGAAAAGCCGCGGCCATCATTTTGAAATCAACGCCACGTATTCCTTCCTCCCTCCGTTCCAGCATCTTGTCCGGCAACGAGTCGGCGTAGC
>CAZISM010000041.1:5441-10948 GCA_964541895.1 uncultured Cytophagia bacterium | reverse complement strand
CGTATTCCTTCCTCCCTCCGTTCCAGCATCTTGTCCGGCAACGAGTCGGCGTAGCGGAAGGCGATCAAGGCAGAGTCCTGATAGACCTGCTGGAGATCGTTTCGACCGGCCAGTTGAAAACAGTCGGCGAGCATGGCGCTGTTGAGCGCATTAGCCCAAGCGGCAATCGGCGTATTGTCCGCCTGGTACAAAGCATTGTTGGCGTCCGGATTGGTGAGGCCATGGGAGTAGCCGCCGTCATAGCGCAGATTCAACCAGAAATCCACCTCGTTTCTGGCTTCATCCAGCAGATCGGGAATGGTGTTGCCGCTCTCGGCGATGCGCAAATCATCATCGTTCAAGGCGCCGCCGCTGACCAAATAGGCGAGACAGAGATCATAAATGTCCACCACATGGCCTAAATGACGATCCCAGTCCAATGCGTCGCTGTGTCCGCCCACGGCCCGTGGATTGGTGGGATTGCCGGCTTTTTTATAGACGCTCCAGTTTACCGGCCGGTCCCATTTATCTCCGCTGGCGAAGGTTTCCCATTGCGAATGATAGGGATGCATGTCGGTAACAAAAATTTTGCAGTTTGCCGGATCCTTGGCCTGAATATAAAGCGGTCGCCGCGGTACCGGCGACATATTCAGATTGTCCTGGCCGATGCGCATATAGAAATAACCCAGCACGCTGACTTTAAAAGGGTCGTGATAAACATCATCGCGAATGTCAAAATCCCGGCTGCAACCGACGCCTTCCACGGCCAGACGAAAAGTCCCGCTCTGCCGAAAGCCGGTGAAATCCACATTCCACACGTCGGATCCGGTCAGATTATGCTGACTCTCCCGCTTTGCCTTCATCCAAAAGGCAACCGAACCGACGACCTGCGATGCTCCGGTTTTGACATTATATATATGCACTTTATTGCCGGCAAAAGCGGAATAATCGCGGCTGCCGCCGTCACCGAGAAACTGATATAAATCCGCCGCCTTGATCCGCGAACTGGCGGAGTACCCCACCAGATTGGTATGAATCGCCTCTGACGGGCAGGTGAAAATATCAAAGGTGATGCTCGAAGAGGTCGTATCCGCATTGATGGCCGGATTGATTTCAACCGTATAGGACTTGCCCTGCCGCAGCGAAGCCGGCAGGCGCAGATAGATAACGTGCTCCAGCGTGTAATCGAAATTCCAGTCGTTGGATCCCCACTGTTCCTGGGACATACCGTTGACGCCGGTTTTACGGAAAACGGCCGTCGGGTTGATTCCGGCCAATCCGTACGATGCGTCATCCGCGGATTTGATCGTCCAATTGCGCACATCCGCGGTTTTGCTTACATCAAGAGCCTTGCCATAATAAACGGCGCGGTTGTCGACCGCATCGATTTGGTCGGTATAGGCTCTGGCGCCTTTGCTGTCGTCGACAAAGACGACGATGCCGTCCTTGAAATGAAGCGACAGATAATCTTTATCCACCACCTGCATCGCGACGAGTTTGGCGGCATACAGCTCCGGGCGCAACCCCAACAAGATAAAGATTAATGTAAAAAACGTCCATTTTCTAACCATTGCATTTTGTCTCCCTCTTGATTCATAATAATCCAGCCCGGATGAACCGGAACCAGATGTCCGAAACCCGGGAGGTGTCGGACATGTCATAAGCTTTTTGCGCTAAATATAACTTCCTGGACACAAAACACGGCGATTATTGTGGCCGAAGCGTCTCGCTTCGGCTGCGGACAGCGCACGAAACGCTCCACACCGTTTCAAATACGCGTCACCCATTACACACTATGATCCCATGATCACCTGAATATCATTTTCCGGGCGCAGCAACTCCTCGGCGATGAACGCGCTCGCCAGGATTTTTCCGTTCAACATCACTTGAGCCACGCCCCTCTCCTTCTTATGCGGGTTCTCGACGGTGATAAAAAGTCGCCGGCCACGGAAGTTGCGCTGCACGGTGAATCCACCCCATGAAGAAGGAATGCACGGATCAATGGTAATGCCGTGATATTCCGGCCGGACGCCGAGAATATATTGCGTCATAGCATGATAGGTCCAGGTGGCCGAGCCGCTCAACCAGGGTATCCTTGATGCGCCGAAGCGCGGGCTGAATCGGCTGTGCGTGCTCTGACAAACCACATAGGGCTCGATCTCGTGCAGCTCGGCGCGATCGTTGGAATATCCCGGCAGATAGGCTTTTAAATAGTCAAAGGCACGGTTTCCGTGGCTTAGCATGGCTTCGGCCATCACAGCCCAGCCCTGGGTATGGATGAAAATGCCGCCGTTTTCCTTGCTGCCCGGATTCATCAGTTGCGCGCGGACAATCGTATAATCGCCCGCTGTATATGGTGGAGCGCACAGCATGATGCCGTACTCGGTGGCCAACGTTTGGCGTACCTGCTCCATAGCCGTTTCCGCCTGCGCCGGTGAAGCGGCGCCCGAGATCACGGCCCAGGCCTGGGGATTGAGATAGATTTTGCCCTCGTCGCATTCATGGCTGCCGAATTTCGCACCGTCGAAACGGAAACCGCGCAGGAACCACTCGCCATCCCAGGCGTGTTGCTGAAGGGCGTCATCCAGTTTTCGCAAAATCGCAAGCGCCCAATTAGTTTGCTCCCCGTGGCCGAGCATTTCGCATATCTCGATATAAACGTTCAAGGACAAGCGCAATTGCATGGCTACAAACGCGGATTCGCCTTCGTAGCCGAAGCGAAGACAGTCATTCCAGTCGGCGCGCAAACCACAAGGCAATCCATGCGATCCCGAATGGGTCACGCTGAACTCGATGGCTCTGCGCAAATGACCGAGCACGGTATCTTTTCCATGGTCGGCAAATGGCAGCACCTTATCAAAAAAATCGAGGTCCCCGGTCTCTTTTACATAGGCCGGCACGGCGTTGAAAAGCCACAAGGCGTCATCGGAGCGAATCTCTTCTTTGTTCGTCGGAGGCATACGGCCAGGTTGGTGCGACAACGGCCGAACTACCGGCATGGCGCTGCCGTCGGACATTTGACCGGTTAGCATCAGTTCCAGACGTTCTTTTACATCGTCCGGAATGGCGTGCACAGGACCGATGAAATCCTGCACCGTATCGCGGTAGCCAAAGCCGTCGCGTTCACTGGCGGTATAGATCAGGCTGGCGGCGCGGCTCCAGGCAAAGGTGATCATGCAATTATACAGGCTCCACATGTTGGCCATGCTGTCAAAGACCGGATCCGGCGTTTTCACTTCCAGGCCTCGCAGACGGCTGTGCCAGTAATCGATCAACCGGCTCAATTGATTCTCTGCGTGGCCCGGTCGACTGTATTCCTGTTGCACGCTACGGCCCTCTGCTTCAGCCCGGCCGATGCCCAGCAGAATGATCAATTCGCGAGTTTCGCCCGGCGCCAATTCAAGATCGAATTGCAGACATCCGCAGGGATTGTCGCCCCAGGCCAGAGAGCCAGTGCATTGACCGTTCTCTACGACGATTGGATTAGCATAGGTTCGGTATGGGCCTAAAAAGGTCTCGCGATCGGTGTCATAGCCGCTAACGGACGCGCCCACCAGGGCCAAATAGGTGTGTCGTCCCTGGTCCTTTTCTTCAAATTGGTCGGGCATGGCGGGAATATTGATGTTTGTGCCGTGATCGATGATACCGTCGATCACCGACATCTGGCTGGTGTACTGAGTGTATTGCAGATTGAGCAGATCATCCATGGCGTTCCAACTGCCGACATATTCGACGTAGGTGAATCCGCGCAGCCGTCTGGAGCGGCGTCCCTGGTTAGTGATTCGACAGCGCCAAACTTCATGGGTACAATCCAGCGGAACAAAGTAGGTGGTGTCGCTTTCAATGGCGTCATACTCTGAAGTGATGCGGGTATAAGCCGTCCCGTGCCGGCAGATCGATTTATATTTTTCCATCAATTTGCCCACCGGCTGCCATGAGCAAGACCAGAAATCTTTGCACTCTTGGTCATGGAGATAGATATACCGGCCCGGTTGGTCCATGGGCACAGCATTGAAACGCATGCGAACAAAACGGCCCATACCGGCGGATTTGTAAAAGGCATAGCCGCCGGCATTGTTGGTGATGACAGAGCCAAACTCTCTGGAGCCGAGATAATTACTCCACGATTTCGGCGTATCTGGCCGGGTAATCACATACTCTTTGTTGATGTCATCAAAATATCCGAATGGCATGGTTCCGACTCCGCGTTGTTAGAAAATCTCCGAGTTGGTTTTGATGTAATCCAGCAATTCATCCACCTGAGCAAAAGCCAGCGCCGTATAGGTATCGGCAGCGCCGTAATAGATGGCGATCCGGCCCGTGGCGGCATCGCAAAGAGTAGCGCAGGGAAACGCCACGTTGGACACAAATCCGGTGGTCTCGTAGGATTTTTCCGGCGTCAACAGATATTCGCGGGTGCGATAAAGCACCTGATGGGGCTGGTCCAGGTCCAGTATCGCAGCGCCAAAGCTATAGACAAAGCCGTTGCAGGTGCCGGACACGCCGTGATAGAACAGCAGCCAACCCTCACGAGTTTCGATCGGCACCGGGCCGGCGCCGATCTTGGTGCTCTGCCACCACCCCTGTCCGCCTTTGCCCATCACATAACGATGCCGGCCCCAGTGGATGAGGTCAGGGCTTTCACTGAGAAAAATGTCGCCGAACGGTGTATGACCGCTGTCGCTGGGCCGGCTCAACAAAAGATATTTGCCATTGATCTTGCGTGGAAAAAGGACGCCGTTGCGGTTGAACGGCATCAGCGGATTGGGCATGCGGATAAACGTCTTGAAATCAGTGGTGCAGCCCAGGCCAATGGAGGCGCCATGCATATCGTCACACCAGACGATGTAATAGGTGTCGTTAATCTGCACCAGACGCGGATCATAGGCATAGCTGGTAGGCTGAGGAGCGCCGGTTTCGTCCACCCAATGGATCGGGTCCGGACCGATATCCCATTTCAAAGCGTCTTGACTCTTGCCGGAAAAAAGCGTGGCGCGGCCGTTGCGTTGATCGGCGCGGAACACGCCGGCAAACCCGCTCTGAAAAGGCGCCACAGCACTGTTGAAAATCCGCGCTGCCCTGGGGATTGGATTCCAGTCGAGAATGGGATTTTGACTGTAGCGCCATACCACATCGTTGCATCCTTCAGGCTTTTCCTGCCAGGGGATATTGGGCAAGGATTTTCCGGTTATGGTCTGTTTCATAAAGGCTCCTCAGTTACGTTCACCGGAGGCCGCACGCCGTTGCTGTAGATCGTTGACGATCTCTTCGACCTGGCGGTCGTTCAACGGATAAAAAAACATGATGATGAGAGCCAGCACGCCAAAGGCAGCCGGGATGAGACTGAATAGCAGCACCAATCCAGAGGTGCTTTCTGCCGTCTGCGCCTGGTTGGGAGCAAAGCCCACCTGCGACATCAGCGTCAGCGCCACAAAAGCGCCAAAGGCCCAGCCGATTTTTTGCGACATGGTCGAAGCCGAAAAGACCAGTCCGGTGGTCCGCCGGCCGCGCTTCCACTCGCCGTAATC
>CAZISM010000041.1:0-5341 GCA_964541895.1 uncultured Cytophagia bacterium | reverse complement strand
GCCGACGTCAGGGCGGCAAAATCATACGTGCCTCTGGCGAGAAAGGGCAGTGAGAGTTCGCGGGGGCCGACAAAGTATTTGAAATAGTGCACCGTCACGCTGCTGCGCACCGCAACAAAAAGTATAAAAGTGATGGTGACCGCCAGCAACGTCACCCAAGGCCGGTTGGTGACCAGCTCCAGCACATCCTGCTTGATCGAGGATTTTTGCGACACCGGCGGCTGCACGCGTTCGCGCGTACCCCGAAAAGCAATGAAGAAAAAAAGAATCGCGGCAACGCCATAGACCATGAAGGAACGCTGCCATCCGGCTGCCTCGTTGCTCCCTCCCAGCATCTTGACCATGGGCAACAAGGTGGCGGAAACGATGATGCCGGCGGAAAAAGCAAAGAGAAATTTGACCGACGACACCGTGGTACGCTCGTTCGAGTCCGGCGAAATGACGCCCAGCAGCGCGGTATAGGGAATGTTGATCGCGGTGTAGAGCATCATCATCAGGTTAAAAGTAACATAGGCATAAACAATTTTGCCGGAAGCGCCGAAAGCCGGTACGGTAAAAACAAGCACGCCGGCAATGGCAAAAGGCACGCACATCCACAACAGATAGGGACGAAAATGGCCCCAGCGCGTGTGGGTCCGGTCCGCGATCATACCCACTATCGGGTCGTTGATTCCGTCCCAGATGCGGCTGACCAGGAACAGTGTGGCGGCCACGCCGGCCGGGATCAGGAACACGTCGGTGTAAAAGTAGGTGAAATACAGCATAAAGGTCTGCCAGTAGAGCACAGACGCGAGATCGCCGAACCCATAGGCCATTTTTTCCTTTAGCGGCAGGCGTGTCTGTTCATTCATGATAATCTCCTCTTCAGATAGTATTGACCTTTGTGACGGATGGAGCTCGTTTTTAATGGCAGCTTGGCTTGAGCGCCCCACTCGCCTGGATTCTTTTCAATTCTCATAGGTTTTTTGCCTTCCAGATTATCTTGGATCCATACAAGCACATCGCCAGGCCAGGTGTCATTGTTTGTCCAGCCGGATCACAAATCCACCACCCGGGGCAAGATGGATTTTCAGTTCATCATTCTTTTTTACCGGAACATTTCGTTCAAATATATAATCGGCTGCATATCGGTCGGCATTTATGCCATCTATGCAGATCGTAGCAGCGTAAATTCCATTTTCAAGAAAGTCAAAATTGATGGTTAAATCCCTTTCGCTCCAGTCGCCCATGCCCCCAATATACCAGTCATTTTCTTTCTGTCTGGCGGTTACTATATATTCACCCACCCTGGCATTTAAGATCAGTGTCTCATCCCAGGTCGTGGGGATGCCACCCAGAAACTCCATAAATTCGGGCTCACGCCAACCTTCCGATGGATTACCTGAAAAAATCTGCGTGGGGCTGTCATAAATCACAAACATCGATAGCTGATGGCAACGAGTTCCAGGGCTTGTTACCACTCCTTCGACCGGTCGTGTGCCTTTTTTGCCGGCATTGTTCAACAGGCCGGGCTCGTAATCAAATCCGCCTGAGAGCATCCTCGTAAAAGCCAGTATAACATCGTGTTCAGGTGTGACCCTGTTACTCCATCTATTGTATTCGGAACCCAGTACGCCCTCACGGCCAACAGCATTAGGATACGTGCGATTAAAGCCTTTGGGTGGAAACGCGCCATGGAACATAATCATGATTTTATGTTCAGCGCAGGCTTGGGCGATACGGTGATAAAAATTAACCGCCTTCTGGTCATCCCGGTCAATGAAATCGGTCATTATAAAATCGATGCCCCATGTGTTGAACTGTTCCAGTGCAGGCTCCAATTGTTTGTCTAGGGTCATGGCCAGTGTCCACATACTGATTTTGACTTTCTGCTCTGCGGCATAACTCATCAGTGTATCCATATTGATATCAGGATTCACTTTGAACAGGTCGTTGTGGTCACTCCATCCTGCATCCATCATGATTCGGCCAAAACCGAACCGTTTGGCAAAATCGATGTAGTATTTATAGGAAGCGGTATTAAGGCCTGCCTTGAAAGGAACATTAAAAAGATTGATTTCAATAATCCATTCGTCTGTCAAATTTCCCGGCTTAATCCAGGAGGTATCGGTTATCTTCGATGGAGCTCCCAACCGATAGACCATATCGCTATTCGGCAGTTCCCTGTCGTCACCGGCGATTATCATGACCCGCCAGGGGTAGCTTCGTGTGCCTGATGTTTTTGCGATATACGGTTCCCTGCTCACAACCTTTACCTGTGAATACTTTTCATTCGTTGCACGTTCTTCTCTGGGGTAGCCGGCCCAAATTCCTTTTAGTTTTGATGATCCTGTCCCCCCCAGGAACATCCCGGGGTAGTCGCAAAGATCCGATTCGGTTAACCCGATTTTTGGGCCGAATTCATTTACAACCAATACCGGCGAATACCCAATGACATGTTCCGGAAGACGGTCCAGTCGTCTTAGCGGGTACTCTTCTTCAAAACTGGTATGGAAAATATCCGCATCGGTTTTTTTTCTGACTTGAGGGAAATAGGCCGAGGGCCTTCCGGGAAAATTAAATTCGGCTATTTCATTCAGTATGGTAATTGTATTCTTGAACCGGGTTACAATCCTGTACGCCACACCATCATCATATATCCTGAATTTCACCTGAAAAGGTTGCTGAAATGTAACCGACAACTCTGTATAGATATCCTGAATGATCTTTCTTTTTTCAGGAACGGGTGAGATGATCTGATCTTTGATATTTTTAACCGATGAAGACGTTATCCGGTTATTTCGGGACAGGGAAAAATCGTGCTCCAATAGGATGTCGATGGCCGAAGGTTCAACGATTGTTTTCCCTTCATACGTAATGCAGTATTTTAAGGTACCGTCCATCCAAACCTTGACACCTATTTTACCTGAAGGGGAACATGCTTGTAACGGTTCGGGCATAGAACAAAATGCACGTACGGGAGTACCCAAAACTGCAATCACTAACAACCTGGAAGCCACTAGGTTTAAAATGTTCACAACTTGAGATTCCTTATATTTTAATCAAATCAATAATAAAGAGTCTAATCATCAAGCAGACTCCCTTAACAATTAATACATCAATCTATTCTTAATCCGCCGAAGGATGTTTCACAAAACGCCTGACTCGTTCTTTTACCGGGATTACGGAATTCATTTCAATAACAGCATCCGTTTCTTCGTTTCATAGTCGCCAACCCTGAGCCGGCAGACATAAGACCCGCTGGCAATCGGTTTGTCGGCGGTATCCCATCGAACCTGATACCTGCCGGCAGGTTTATCTGCCGATATCAGGGTGTCAACCCGCTGCCCCATGGCATTGTACACATCGATGGAGACGAAACCGGGGCGCGCGATTAGATAATCAATTGTGGTAACCGCATTGAATGGATTGGGGTAAATGTCGAACAGGCGATGGTCTTCCCAACTGGCTTCCGAACTTGTTTCCACGGATGTGGTTGTGTTTTCCATGACAACATGCATGGCATTGGCAGGTAAATCAATCTTTACATATTCGCCTTCGCTAACCACGCTGATGTCGGATTTTGCATACCCGGCGGCGTCGAGCAGCGTTGCCCGGTTCAGCGCCTTGTTTTTAATCTTGACCGTTACCTGAGTGTCGGCACATAGCCAGGGCATCCGTCCGGTATTTTCGATTTTATAACCCGAAACCAATTTTCCATCCAGCGTAAAAGTCGTTGCCGCCTCAGCCCATGCCGTAGGCCGGTATACGGTGCCGACCTGAATCAGAATTTTTGCCGACTCGCCAACCGGATTATCGTCCATGGCCACCACATTGACGACCACATAATCGTTGCTGGACTGAATAATGACCTCGTTCAGATCGATGGATGGTTTGCTTTTTACAAAACCACAGACGCCTTTAGCCGCGGGGGCATTCAAAATGCAAATCCCGTTTTCATAATCCCATTCAATCTGACCGTTGCCGGCCTTGATCATCTTATTTAAATAATCGATGCGGCCCACGATCTCGGGTGAAACCATGGATCCTGCAGCGACGGTATCATAAACGACCTCAACTCGGCCGGTGAGATGCGCCAGCGGCGAAACGGGTGTTTCTTTTGCCGGGTTGATATTGCTATAACTGTCGCGGTTGGGATCAAAACTGTTTTCCTCGCTGATCAGCGGCATTTTGCGGGAAAAAATCGACGCCGGAGTCCGCACTTAATGCACCATGGTTTGCCCTTCGCTGACCAGCCCCTTTCTAAAGATCAGCGCATTGGCCGGAAACATGGCCAATTGTCCCGGAGTTGAAAGAGTCCAGCGGTACATCGGATGCTGACCGCCGGGCAGATTGGCCCAGGCAAAATAGGGATTGGGATCGTAAGCCGGGGAGGTCGGCGAAAACCAGTAATAGGAATCCACTCCGGTTAATGACATAAACGCCGCCACCAGAAACGGTCCCTCGGCCTGGTATTTATGCGGAAGGTTCCAACCGCTCTCGGTGACCATCGTCGGGTGACCGGCCACCTGTTTGATATTGACCGGCAGCTGGTGCGGTTCAAAAAGCATCGACTTCCCCACATAGGTATCGCCCGGGTCGATGCGCCAGCCGGCATTCGGACCTACGTGGCCGGGATCATAATAGCGGTTAACGGCCATCAGTTCGCAGGGGGTGTTGGTGTATCTTTCGGCATCGAAAAGCAGCGTGGCATCGGCCGTTTTCCAATTGTTGGCATAGATCAGTTGTTTGCATCCCAACGAGCGGTGGTAGTCATGTATTTCCGCGTAAAAATTCTTTTGCGTTTCCGCCAGGAACTGAATCTGGTCGTTCAGACGTTTGGCCCTGCCCCCGGATTGCGGCTGGGTGGCTTCCCAGATGTGGTATAATCCCAGTTCCCCCGTTGTCCAATTATCTTTGCTTTCGGCGCTATTTAGCCAGGCCGCCTTCACCGCCGCTGCCGATCCGTATTTCGCTACGGCCCATTTATAATACCTTTGCCGGACAACCGGCATAAAGCCTTCTTTCATCATGGAAACCGTCCACCAGAACAATCCATCTTCGTTCATCACCGCAATCACCCCGACGGCCGGATCATCCTTCAAAGCCACACCTGTATAAGGATTTTTTTCCGTATATAGATATTTTACCCAGGTTTTGTAAGCAGTTTTCAGCGTGTCACTGAAATAGATCACTCCCCACAAATCATCGCTGCCGGTGTAACCTGGAAGGCCCCAACCGTCCAGTTTAGGTTCGCCCATGTGGCCAAAGTGCGGCCAGAAAGGCGAGATGGTGGAATAGATGCCCTCTTTTTTCATGGCAGCCACCATCCGCCAGATAGCGTTGACGTCATTTTTGTCGA
>CAZISM010000040.1:0-42105 GCA_964541895.1 uncultured Cytophagia bacterium | reverse complement strand
TTCAGATTTTTGACAGCCATCTCTACACCTTGACGTACCAGGACGGCAAGACGTTCCGCTTCCTGATCGAGGATCGTTTGTCCAGTTACACCGTAGACATCCGTCTGCATCAGGGCGGCGCCGAGATGGCCTGTTCCTGTGCCTTTGCCGAGCAGCGCTGCAGCCATATCGTCGCGGCCATGCTGGCGTTGCGGGAATATCTTGAAACGCAGCAGAGCCCGCCCCAGGGTGAAAAATACGGTCGCGAAGAGATGATCAGCCGCGTCACCGCAGAGCGCGAGGAAAAGGCGTTCAGTGAGCCGATGAAAATGCGGCTGGGAGAAACCGTGTTTGGCCTTCACAGTGTCACCGGCAGCGGCGGCGTAGCCTATCAGGTAACCGTCCGAGAGTTCGATCCGTTGAACGGCTACTGTTCCTGCCCTGATTTCCGGTCCAACAAACTCGGTTTTTGCAAACACCTGCTCTTTGCAGCAGAGCAGATCCGCAAACGGCGGCCGCTGTACAAAAAGATACAGGAAGAAGTGTACCCGTTCGGAGAAATCTATTGCGATCCCCTGCATGACTATCACATCACCTACAGTCACATCCATGCGCATGCGCCCAGGCTGCAGGATATTTTTCAGGGCCGGACGCACCTGTCGCCGGAACGCTATCCCCATCTGCTGACCTGGTTGCAGGATCTGAACGGCGAAAAGAATGTCTTGATTCGTCCGGAGGTGTATGAAAAAATCGAACGTCATTTCAATCAGCGCGGACTGCAGCGGCTGGCGGAATCGGAGACCATCGATTTTTCGGCACTGAAAATAGCCCTGTTTCCCTATCAGCAGCAGGGCGCGGGCTTTGCCGTTTTTAAATCCGGCTGCATCATCGCCGACGAGATGGGCCTGGGCAAGACCGCTCAGGCCATCGCCGCCGCGATCAATAAAAAACGGATATTTGATTTCAAACGCACTTTGATCGTTTGCCCGGCCACGCTCAAGCAACAGTGGCAAAAAGAGATCGCCCGCTTTTCCCATGAAAAAGCGGAAATCATCCAGGGCCCGCGGCCGGAACGGCTGCAACAGTACCGGCAATCGGATGCCTATTTTCTCATCACCAATTATGAATCGCTGCTGCGCGATATTATCGAACTGAAAAAATATCCGCCGGACTTTATCATACTGGACGAGGCGCAACGCATAAAAAACTACGCCACCAAGACCGCGAACGCGGTGAAATCTGTGCCGAAGAAGCACGGCCTGGTCATCACCGGCACGCCTATTGAAAACCGGCTGATCGATTTGTATTCCATCACTCAGTTCGTCGACCCGGAGCTGCTGGCGCCGCTGTGGGAGTTTTCCATGAACCACTGTTACTTTGACAAGAGCAAAAAAAACAAGATTACGGGGTACTATAACCTGCAATCGCTCAAGGACAAGATGAACACCGTTCTGATACGGCGCGAAAAGCAGGAGGTGCTGCAGCAGCTGCCGCCGATCCAGGAGATGACCGTACCGATCCAGCTGGCGCCGGAGCAGGCCGAGATCCACGTCGGACTGGTGCGATCCCTCACCGCCATCATCAGCAAAAAACACCTTAACTTTTTCGACCTGCAGCGCATCCAGCAGATTCTCGCCTCCATGCGCATGGTGTGCGATTCCACCTATCTCATCGATAAAGAGACCAACATTTCGCCGAAACTGGACGAGTTGCAGGATATTCTGCTGGAACAACTGGATCTGAAGCGCCGCAATAAAAAGATTTTAATCTTTTCCGAGTGGAAAACCATGCTGCAGCTCATCGCCAACCTGCTGCGTAAACATGACATTGGTTTCGTGACGCTCAGCAGCGATGTGGCGGTGGACAAGCGTGGCGCTCTCATCGACGAGTTTTCCGCTAATCCCGGCTGTAAAGTCTTTCTCTCCACCGAAGCGGGTGGCGCCGGCCTCAACCTGCAATGCGCCGATACGGTGATCAATTTTGAACTGCCCTGGAATCCGGCCAGGAAAAATCAGCGCATCGGTCGGGTGCATCGGCTCGGCCAGACCGCCAGCCACATCACGGTCATCAACCTGGTGGCGCAACAGAGCATCGAAGCACGCATTGCGGAAGGATTGGTGTTGAAAGAGTCGCTGTTCGACGCGGTGCTGAAGCAAAAGGATTTGAACGACGAAGTGGATTTCAGTCGCCGCGGGCAGGCTACTTTTATACAAGAGCTGCAGTCATTGGTGTCCGGCCTGGAGGCCATGGGTCTGGAAGAAGCGGAGCAGCCGGCGCAGGATTCAGAAGCAGCTCAACTGGAAGTTGGTACGGATATGCATGTGGACGGCGAGGAAACGGAAAAACTGCCGCTGGAACCGGCGGCCACATTTGATCAAGCCGTTTTGCAGCAGACCCTGGATCAGGGACTGCAATTCCTTAATGGCATTTTCAAAATGGCCACTGGCAACTCGCTGCTGTCGGAAGAACAGACCATCAACGTCGACGCCAATACCGGCGAGGTGACCATAAAGTTCAAACTGCCGAAAATTGGCAAGCCGGTATGAACACAGGGATGCTTGAAATTTCGGCGAGTGCATAGGCTGAGGAGTACTCCGTTACGTTGCCATCCTCGATGTTTATTCATCGTGCGTGTGGTTGCCTATCCGCAAACAGATGGTTTGGCGCTGCAAATCATCCATAACAATGTCATAGCGATTGTACTTTGCGCCTCAACATGACATTTTGAAAAGAAATGCGTCGACTTGGGGGTCTGCCGCTTAAGCCATTTTTCTGAAATCTGTGATCTCGCCGGTCAGGGCGCTGACCGCCGCGGTGAGAGGACTGCATAAATAGACTTCAGCCTCCTTGCAGCCGAAGCGGCCTTTGAAATTGCGGTTGGAGGTGCTCAGCACCCGTTCGCCAGGGGCCGGCACGCCTTCGTGGTTGCCCATGCAGGGGCCGCAGCCGGTGTTGGCGATCACCGCTCCGGCCTGGGCCAGAATCTGAATATAGCCCTTCTCCAACGCTTCCAGATACACCTGCTGCGAAGCCGGAATCACAATCATGCGCAGCGACCGATGCACCTTTTTGCCTTTGAGCACGCCGGCCACCACCTCAAAATCCTCCAGACGGGCATTGGTGCAGGACCCGAAAAATACCTGATCCAGTTTGGTGCCGGCCACGGCCGAGATCGGCTTGACATTATCTACGGTATGAGGACAAGCCACCTGCGGCTCCAGGTCCGAAACATCCATTTCGATGACTTGATCGAAACGAGCGTCCGCATCGGAGCGAACCACCTCAAACAGTTTGCGTTTGCGATCTTTGAGATAAGCCAGTACTTTAAAATCCGGTTCCATGTAACCGTTTTTGGCACCGAACTCCACTGCCATGTTGGTGAGCACCATTCGGCTGGCCAAACTCATAGCCCCGACCGTGGATCCTGTAAACCAGACCGATCGGTACAGACCGCCGTCCACACTATAGTCGCCGATGATTTTCAGCATGACATCCTTGGAGGTCACGCCGGCCGGCAACTGGCCGTTGACGACGATTTTCAGCGTCTCCGGTACACGCAGCCAGATCTTGCCGGTGGCAAAGATGACCGCCATTTCACTGCGACCGATGCCGGTGGCCAGGCTGCCAAAGGCTCCATAGGTGGTGGTGTGGGAGTCCGCACCAACGATCAGCGTGCCGGGCAGGGCAAAGCCCTCTTCCGGCAACACCTGATGGCAGATGCCGCGCTCGATGTCGAAAAAATTCTTTATGCCCTGTTCCTTGATAAAGGCGCGAATGTCTTTGTGATTTTGTGCGAATTTTTCATTGGCCGCCGGCACACAGTGGTCCAGAATGATCACATGCCGCTCCGGATCGTGGACTCGCGCTACCCCGATCTCTTTAAAGGTCTTGGCAATGGCGGCGGTGTTGTCATGGCTCATGGCAATGTCGGGAGACACTTCCACGATTTCACCCGGCACAACGTTTCTGCCGGCTTTGCGGCTGAGAATTTTTTCAGCAAAGGTCTGGCCCATTTAAATATCTCTCCTTTTCGGAATTGGTGGGGTAAATTAGCAAGAAAAAACAGTTTTAGCAAGGGCAGAGTTATGACAGGAGAAAGCGCACATTTACTGAATGCGGATATTGCCGCCTTTCACCGGGACCACCCGCAATGAAAAATATTGGCCTTGGGGGCTTTGGTGATACTGGCAGGAAGGTGCATGCGACGGTTGGTCAGTCGCCCTTGCTGGCGCTGAATGCCTCAGAGGTTATCGATCGTAAAAGAATGGTGGGCAGCAAGACGTTTTACCCTGTTGCAGCTGGAGATCAGCGGGTGTCCAGAGTCGCCGCGCAAGCGGCAACTCCGGACTCGCCATTTTATCGTTTAAAGAAATGCTGCGACTGAATCACTTCATGGCGATCACATTTCGCCTGGCTGATGGGTTTGTCGTCCGTGCAGCCATAGTATACCGTGACAGAGAAATAGTGTTCCCCGGCCGGGAATGAATCGGCCGGATAGGACTCGCGAAAATTCTCGCCCTTGCCGATTTTTTTCTCATACCCTTCCCAGACACATACGATCATCGGTGTATGTGTCCAACCGCTGTCGGCTCTGCTGGCCAGATAAAACACATTGCAGCCTTCCAGATAGACCGCCTGGTCGGTGTGGTTGGTAAAGGTAACCTGCACCTGGTCCTGATTCGTATAGACCTCCCGGTCCACCCGCACGCTTACGCCGGCCGGCTCGTCCGGATTGGTTATCCATCGCCAGACATCGCAGCCGAGAAACAGCAGCGGCAACAGGAACAGAAATCTGAGTTTCATGATACACTCCTATCAGCTTATTTGACGAGCAGCATTTTGCCGTGGCGCACCAGCCCGGCCGCCTGCAGGCGATAGATATAGAGGCCGCTGGCCGCCTGCCGGCCCTGCTGATCCTGGCCGTTCCAGGTGATGGCATGCGCTCCGGCCTCCAGGCGTCCCTGGGCCAGTCGGGCGATCAGTTCACCGCGGATGTTGTGCACCGTGACGGCAATCTCCATGGCTTGCGGCAGCGAGAAGCGAATCCGGGTGACCGGATTGAACGGGTTCGGATAGTTCCCGTGCAGCACTATGGTTTCGGGCAACGCTCCTGTTTGCGTCTGATCCACACCGGTGGCGGTGGGCGGCATCAGAGTCAGATCCACTTTCAAACCGCTGTTGCCGATGTTGACCGGCGTCGCCATTTCTGCCGTTCTGACGTTGCCGTTATAGGATGTGGTATAGCCCACTTTGCCGACCTGCAAGGTATAATTGCCTGGCGTCATACCGGCGATCTGGTAACTGCCGTCGCTGTTGCTGTTGGTAAAGGCGACCGCTTTGCCCTGCTCATCGACGAGATAGATCATGGCATCGGCCACAGCTGTACCATTGACGTCCGTTATATTCCCATATACCATGGCGCTGTTGGTGGAGCGTTGATCCACGGCGCCACCCTCTTTCAGGTACATATAGTACATCGGCGACAGAGCAAAATCAATGCCGGTGGTTGGTTCGGTTTCGCTAACCTTGACCAGCTCGGCTTTCATGGGATCGATGGCGTCGTTGTAATACTCGGCCATGTGGTACGACGTAAAGCTCTTGACATAGTATTCGCCTGCGGGCAGACCGGCTAATTTGTAAGAGCCGTCTTTTTCCGTAAGCGCCGTATAAAACAGTTCGGACTGCGGCCATTGCGCGATTGTAATCGCCGGTTT
This sequence comes from uncultured Cytophagia bacterium, assembly GCA_964541895.1. Lineage (GTDB taxonomy): Bacteria > Zhuqueibacterota > Zhuqueibacteria > Residuimicrobiales > Residuimicrobiaceae > CAZISM01. The sequence continues at coordinate 36,412 of CAZISM010000040.1, read as the reverse complement.
GGCGATAACCACGGCATGGTCCAGCGGATCGCCGGCAATCGTTTCGTAGCCGATGCTGCTGGTGCTGTTGCCGGTGCCCTGATCAGGGGCCATGGGGCGTATGCCGTAATCTGCGCTCACGGTGCCGCTGATGACCCCGTTACCGTTGTTGAGCAGGTTCATCTTAAAGTTCGCTTCCGTTTTTTGGCCGCCGATCACGGCCACCGGTGTGGCCTGGCTGCTGACCATGGCATCCGGATAGTAGCAAAAGCCGCCGTTGCAATAGGCTGCCAGCACATACTTGCCTTCGCGCATCCCCTCGATGACGTATTCGCCGTTGTCGTCGGTATAGGCGTAACGGGGATAGAACCAGTACGGTCGCATGCTCATGTACATGTCCATGTGGTCCATCTTGATTTCGATATAGGCCTGACGGATAGGCAGCCCGGTGGCCGCGTCGGTGACCTTGCCGACGAGCGCGCCATAGATGGGCCGCACCGTCAGATCGAAATCCACCTTGCCCCGCTTTTCATGGTCGCCAAGCAGCAACGGAGTGGCCTGGTTCAGACTGTCCTTGTGATCCCACCACTGTTGTCCCATGCTCTGATTTTCCCAATAGCTGGCATAGATCAGGTAGGAACCGGCTGTCAGCTGGCTGACGGTGTAATACCCGCTGCTGTCGGTGGAAGCCCAGGCGTAGTAGCGCTGGTCGTCTGTGGTCACAGCGGGAGTGACCTGTATTTGTGCCCATTGCAGAGGTTTGCCGCTCTTGTCATGCACATAGCCGCTGATGGCAGAGTGGCCGACGGTCAAGGGCAGGACAAAATCTATGGAGGTCACCGCGCTGTCTTCAGCAACCGTGATCACTCGAGCGTTTTCCAAAAGCTCGGCATCCGGCCACCAGCGGTAGGCGGTCTGCCAGCCGATCTGCGCCCAGCAGGAGAGCGTGTACGCGCCGGCAGGAACGCGATCGAAAATAAAGCGGCCCTCTCTGTCGCACGTAGCGGACATGCCCATGATGGGGCCAATGAATCCGGGTTCATAGGCGGTTTGCAGGTAGACGCCGGCGCCGGCAATCGGCTGGTTCAATTTATCCAAAACCCGGCCGGACAGGGAGCCGACCCCGCTCTGCAGGCGAACGCGGAAATCGATATGGGTCGTTTCCTCTCCCTCCTGAACCGCCACCGGCTTGGCTTGTGATGCATCCTGTGTCCCCGGGTACCAGACGTATACTTTGGACCAATCGCCATAGACCACAGCCTGAACCAGATAAGTGCCCCTGGCCAGACCCATGATGACATAACGGCCGTTTTCGTCAGTGCTCGTCTGGCCGAAAGAGACCTCTTTGCCCGGGAAATAACCGGTACTATCCTTGAAAGCGGGCATGGCTTCCACCAGGGCGCGGCTGACGGGTTTGCCGTTCTGATCGAGAATTTGGCCGGAAATCGAACCGGCTATGTTCAAAACGATATCGATCTGTTTTGTTTCTTCGGGTTCCACAACCGCCACGGTTCCGGGCAGAGAAGGATCCGTCGTCATGCCATAGAATTGTGTCAAATAGCCATCGGCTGAAGCCTGAACCACATAGGAGCCGGTTCTCAATTGCTCTATGACATATTGGCCGTCTCTATCTGTCCGGGACTTGCCATAGTAAAACTCTACATCTGCGGCATGGGCATAGACCGTAGCCCCGCCGACGGGATGACCGGCTGCGTCGGTGATCCGGCCGGATATTTTGCCGGTTCCCGGCGTCGGTTTTTCCAGGCGGAAATTGATATTTTCAGCCACCGCTCCGGCGGTGACCGTCACTTTGGTCGCTCTGCCGAAATCGCTGGTGTTCTGATAATACTGGCCGATATAGCCTTCGCCCCAGGCGTTAACATAAAAACGTCCGGCGGACAGGCTGTCGATGCGAAAGGTGAAATTGGAGTCGACCAGCGCATACCCCTTGTAATGAAAGCCTTCCTTGAACAGGGTGTCGGTCCAGGCTGTGACATACACCTTGCCGATGTCGGCTATATCGATACCTTCCACCTTGCCGCTGATGGATCCCAGAGAGGTCAGTTGCGACTGCAGAACAAATCCCGGGCCGGCCGTTCCGGACTCTACCTGCCGGATCAATTGGGCCGATTGCAGCAAAGCGGAAGAGATGTTTCCTGAATCTCCCGCCACTACTGTGCAGAACAGCGCCAGCAGGAAAACGGCGATGACAGAGCGATTCATCATAGAGCGTTCCTTTCTACTTGATGAGAGTGAGTGAATGTGCGATGTGTTCCTTGTCTGTGAGACAGCGGACAAGATAGGTACCGCTTGGCATTATACGTCCTTTAGAGTCGCTGCCGTCCCAGTGCAATGGCAGCCGGCCTGCCGGGTGTCGACCGTGCAGCAAGGTCTTTACCAGCTCGCCTTTGAGGTTATAGACGTTGATGGTCACCTCCTGGGCTGCCGGCAGATCGAGAATGAACATGGTGCTGTTGTTGAAGGGATTGGGCCAGTTGGCTGAGAGATCGATCATTTGCGGTCTGGCCTGAAGCGAGGGCACTGCGGTGGCTGTCGATAGATAAAAATGGCTGCGATAGCGCAAGGTGTCGCCCTGTGCAGGAAGGGCGATGTTAATGTAATAGAGACCGGCCGGCAGAGCGCCGGTATAATAACTGGCTGTAAACGTAGCAGGCCACTGATTTTCTGCTTTTTTGATATTGGTAACGCTCCAGCTCCCGGTTTGGGACGAGATGTGTATCCTGGGCGGCTGGATATTTATTTCCTGGCCGCTGCGAATCACCAGGTGCAGAGAATCACCGATTTCCAGCTCGTATGGAGCCGAGTCAACCAGAGCCTGAAAGATGAAGGCGTTGGGCTTTTGCCACTGATAGAACGTGGGTAAAGCATTCCAGGCCGGCAGGTCGGACACAAAACTGCTGCACCAGGACGGTGGTGACGGCGGATTATTGGAGGTCAATTGTTTGCGCCATTTTTCATCCGTGAGGCGGTCGATCATGGGCCAGGTGAATTCGTGATAGCTGTAGCCGGCGCCGCGCGTCAGCACCGCCTGCCCCTCGATATGGCACAGCACATAAATCGCATAGGGATAGCCGGTGCCTTCTTCAAGCACCTGGCCGGAATTGGCGTCGGTGTGAACGTCGGCTATGACCGGCATGGGCTCCAGCCCCTCGCGTTCGGCATGATACGACGGCCCTTCGCCGCCGGCTTTGCCAAACGTGGCGATACGATACAGCGTTTTGCCCATGTCAAAGATCAAGGCATAATCGACGCTGGTGAGCGGTTCGTCCGCCAACTCTTTCTCGGCGATCTCTTTGAGCTGTAAACAAGTTGCGATGAAGAGATCCAGGGTCGGTGCAAAGTCAGAGAACAACAGTGCTCGCGTTGCCAGGCCCTCTTTCATAAACGCCGCCAGGCTGGCCAGTCGGCTAAAGAGATGCGGATTGGGTTCGACGTAGCCTTGCACGGTCAGCGCCGTGGGCGGCAGACCGGTTTTGGTGCCGCTCTGTTTGGCGTAGAGTATAGTGTCGTGACGCAGCTCAGCCCAGGACGCGAGGGCGCAGAACAGGTCTTTGTCCTGCCAGGCCAGGGTGCGCATGAATTCCGGATAGCCTTCGCCTTTGACCGTAAGCAACGGCATGAGCGTATACAACCAGTTCCAGTAGAGGTTTTGCGCCCAGGCGGCTGCCGGATAGCCGGCGAATTCCGTTTTTAATTTATCCAGTTGCAGGTGATAAGCCGGATCCATTTTATCTTTTTCCGGCAAATGGTCATAGGCCCGTGTGCTGCCCAGAATCTGCATCACATCCAGGCCGGTGGGCATGAACCGGCTCGGCACTTTGGGGAACACCAGCTCGCTGAACATCCACGAGTCGGGTATAAAGCGCTGGCCCATGAAGCGAAAGCCCTTGTCCGGCTGTCCCGGATAGGGGATGGCGGCGCTGGGCAGGGATTCGGTTTTGCTGAAAAACGTGTCGAGCAGACCGGCATCTTGAAACAGGTCCGGCGTTTTGGCCGGCCAGTCCGGTCCATACACCTGGTCGATCAGTGGCAGATAATTGAGCGGATTGATGTCGTCGCTTTTGCCGACGAAAAATACAGTGGGTTGATAGATTTCGTCCCATACCGTCATGGCCGAATGGCTGTTGATCTGCAGGCGCTGCATGGCTTGCAGCAGCAGCAAAGCGCTGCGCGTAGCGGTCCGGCTCACCGGGTCTTGCGCGTTTTCGCAGGAAAAGGTCATGCGACCCAGCCACATCATGCTCAAAAAGTAGCGACGCAGTTGTGCTGTTCTGGTATAATGGCCGCGTACGATGTACTGGGAATAATCTTCGTTATAGCCGAACAGGGGCGACTCGGCAAGCCCGCCAGCTCCGGCAATGAGGCCAAGTTCCTGCAGATAGGGCCCGCCGTTGATGGGTTCCACATAGGTGCTGTCCAGAAGTTTCCTGGCGACGATGAGATAGTTGAGATTCAAATTCAGGCTGCTGCGCACGTCGGTCTCCCGGCCGGCGGCCAGCTGCCTGATGGTTTCGTTGAGCAGGCCATCCAGCAACTGGCTGAGTTGCGCGATAAAGCGCTGTTCTTCACAGGTTCGCAGAATGTAATCGAAGCAGAGGTGATAGGTGTGCAGCAGCGCGTCGGTAGTGATGAAATTGGGTACACCGTTGTCGCGATTCTCGCAATAGAGATCGAACAGTTCGTTATAGCCGGTGGTGCTGCTCATGTAGAGCGGCCTGCGGGCCGGGGTGACCACAAAGCGGTTTTTCTGCAACAGCGCGCGCGCCTGCTCCGACAGGGTAAAGGCTTTCAGATTGGTCACCTTTTCCAATTGCGCCCCGACGTCACAAGCCGGCGCATGGGGCGTGACCGTGACCGGCTGCGGAGTGTACACCGCGAACCCGGTGGCTACCGGTTCGGTGATCTCGACCAACGGCGTCTGGCCGGCAGCGATCAGCACCGCGCCTAATACTAAAACCGTAGTCAAGGTTTTCATAGCAGAACTCCTTTTTGCATTTAGGCACGTTGGCAAGTCGCATTCAGCTTAGCCATCGTAGTACACACATATTTGATAAAACCATTCGAAATAGCCAACGCGGAACAGCCGGAAAAAGGCTTTAACCCGAATAAAAAAAATTAGTGTTTGTTTGCGGTTTAAAGTTTGCAGGTTTGATTCGTCCAAACCCGCAAGCTGTTTATAATGTATTGATCTGGCCGATAAACAGAATCGTATCCGTGGCGTGGTCGCGGATCATGAACACGAACGGCCGGTCGATGCGCATGAAAAAGCCGGTGGAGGGTCCGACGCTGGTGACGCCGATGGTGACCACGGTAACCGCTGCGGCTTCGGTGCCCTCTTCATCCACCTGCAGAAAGGTCTTTTGTTTGACCAGGCTGATATAGAGCGGGGCCGCGGTGCTGATGCCGGTAAAGTCGGCCTGGCCGGGCGCAAACGCGACAGCCATGCCCAGCGCGCTTAATACGGCGTTCAGAGACTGTTCGTATTCCAGTTTGATTTTGGGCAGGAACACCTTGCCGTTGCTGCTGTAGAACTGGTTCTTCCACGCGGCCCACTGCGCCGGCGTCAATCGGTCGGTGATTTCTTTGACCGTATGATTCGTCTTGGGCAGAAGGATGGTCATGGAGAAGGCGGTGTTGCCATAGGGCAGATCGACCGCCTGCAGGTCGTTGGTTTCGAAATAATCGAATTTGTTTTCCTGCTGCATCATTTTGCAGGCCTGTTTGGCCCCGGCGGCTGTCGTAAAAAAATCGTCCGCGGTCTGCGATTTGTCGAACTGGTAGGTCCAGGTGCCTTTGAAATAGATCGCGTTCAGCAGCGCCATGATGTCGTTGGGCTGCAGCTTGTCGATGATGTTTTTGATTTTGCCGTTGGTGTTTTGATCGCACCAGGCGTTGATGACGTCCGGCGCCGAGGAGCTGCGAAAATCCAGGGCCGCCACCCGGGCATAAAGGTAATTCTGATTGCGTACCATAAAATCGCCGGCCACCGCGAAGGTATTGTGATACCAGAGCGAGTTGGCGATTTTCATCGTCACCTTGGGGTCCAGCGTGGTCAGCACGTCGATGAGTTTTTTTGACGCCTCGTTGATCTGTTCTCTGGTGAGGCTGGCATAGCCCAGCGTGGTCCGCATCGCCGTTTCCGTGGCGCCGGCGCTGCCGTTATAGGCCATGGTCAGCGCCATGGCAGCGCTGAGCGGTGACAGAAAAACATTCTGGTCGCCCGCCTGATTGACGGTTTCCTGAAAAAGGCCAAAGCTGAACGAGTTGGAGGTCTCGATCATCTGTTTTTCCGACTGGGACAATTGCACCTGCGGCCTTCTCTGTTCCGGAAACGGCCGATCGTTGGCGGAAAAATCCTGGCTGCAGCCGGCCATCAGAAGGAAGGCGGCGGCATAACTCAGGGATATTACTATTTTTTGCATGGTCATCATCCTTTTGTCTTAATTCCATACCGGCTGCGCGATATAGCCCACAAACAGCAGGGCGTTTGATGACGTTTCGCGCAGCAGGAAATAAAACGGTCTGTTCAGGGTCATGGAAAAACCGGCCGGGCCGCCGCCGCGTTCGACAATAACCACCACCGTGGCCGCGGCTGCTTCTGTGCCCTCTTCATCCACCTGAATAAAGGTTTTCTGTTTGACCATATCGATATAGAGATCGCCTTTGCAGATGCGGCTGAAATCGGCGCGGCCACCTTCAAACGCAATGGCCATGCCGAGACTTTTCAGAATATCGTTGAGCACTATATCATATTCGGTCTTGAACCGGGGCAATCGGATCGTGCCTTCCTGTTTGTTAAAACGACCCAGCCAGGAAGAGAGGGAGACGCTCTGCAGCCATTCGATCGTTGCCGTCTGGCTGACGCCGGATTGGGGCAGGATCAGGGTCATGCTAAAGGCGCCGGAGGCATAGGGCAGATCCACGGCTTCCACCAGCTCATCGCGGTAATAGCTAAAGGTGTTGCTCTGCGTCATCATGGGGCACGAGATCTGCGTTGACGGCGTCGGATGAAACGGTTGCGTCGCCGTCAGGTTGGCATCGAACTGATAGGTCCAGGTGCCTTTGAAGCAGAGCGCGTTCAGCAGCACCATCACGGTCAGCGGCGGAAATTGATCCAGAATTGAGGGTATGCGGCCATGGGTGTTGTCGTTCACCCAGTTGTTCACGGTGAGCAGCGCTTTCGGATCGCCAAAGTCCATAGGTGCGACGGCGGCATTGAAATAACTCTTGCTGATGCTGATAAATTCTTGTTCGATGGCCTTGTCCTGGCGGTACCAGATGGCGTTGGCAATGTCGACACCGACCTTGGTATCCGCTTTGACCAGATAATCGCACAGGTGCTGCAAGGTGGCATTGATATTGGCCGCCGGTGTATCGGAAAATCCCAGCACAGTCTGTATGGCTTTTTCGGTCTCGCCGGCCGCGCCATTGCTGGTCATGGCCAGGGCCAGGGTGGCGCTCAGCGGCGACAGCACGACGTTGCGATTTTTGTCCGCCTTCAGAACTAAAGCAAACAGATTCTGGCCGAAGGTGTTGCCGGTTTGTATCGTAGAGCGTTCCGGAGCGGACCAGGAGGTGGTGAGCTTGTTTTGCCGCGGCGGTTCGTTCACGGAAAAATTTCGTTCGCATCGGTTCAACAGAGTCAGGCTCAAAGCCATTATGATTAAACAGGCGTGTTTCACAAACCCTCCTACTCTTCCAGAATGATCGTTTTGGTTGCAGTGATGCCGCCGGGCGAAGCCAGCCACTCGGCCTGTATCAGGGCCGTGCCCGCAACAAACCGGCCCTGATCGTCGCGGCCATCCCACATGAGCGAGTATCGCTGCACTTCACCCGGACGAATGATGCCGCTGGAGATGGCGGCCGGCCGCTCCTGTCCGACGGCGCGACTGGCTGACAAGGCCGAGTTGCCCTCGCTGACCAGGCTGTAGGGAAAACGAATGGTAAAGCGGTAGAGCTGGCTGGCGGAGAAATGACAGGTCATGGCTTCGTTTTTCAGGTTGCTGACCAGCAGCTGAGCGGTAAGGGTTTCGCCCTGGCGCAGTACGGTTCGGTCAAGAACCAGCTCCAGCTTCAGGCCGTCAAAGAGAACGCGATCGGCCAGCAGCGAGAGCGTTGACACCACATTGCTTAATCCCGGGTTCATCTGGGCGTTATTGGTGTTGACGGTGTTGGAGTCCTGGCCGCTGTTATAGAAAATATTATACGTGGCGGCAGCGGCGTTGTTTTTATCATACAGCAGAGCGGGCAGCCCCAGAAAGTCGTTTTGGCGAAACAGAGCGTTCAGTTGCTGCACCTCCTGCAAGGGGAGCCGGGTGCGCTTTTCAGCATATTCTTTATGGCCACGCACGATGGCCTGTCCGCTTTCATAGATGGTGAACTCTTGCCACCCCGAGCTGCCGCTGTAGCCGCTGATCTGAACCTGGACGAGGCGAACGTCGGCTGGTGCACCGCTTGCTTCCACCGCTGTGGATTCGTCCCTGTTGGGTTCGAATATCTGAACGGTGCCACAACCGCTGTAAAGCAGGGCCAGCATCAGCATAATGGCTGCCAGTCCGGCTTGGCGAAATAAAGCTGTTTTTACGAATATGATCATGAACGTTTCTACTTGTCTCGGTGCGGTGCAAGGGGTATTTCCTTATTCAACAGAGCTAATGCAACCTCCATGCCAGATTGGAGAGAGGTCGGTCATTTCAATAAAATCATGCTCGACTAACTCATTTAAAATCAAAAACCATTTTCAGCGAACCGCACGCCGGCCGCAGGCAACCGGTAACGCCGTCCGGAAGTTTCAGTTTTTTGAAATTTTTTCAGGATTTTGAGGGTTTAACAGCTAGAGCCCTGAAAATGGTATTGTTTACCACCTGTTTTTTTCCTAATATTGGAGGAACAAACAGGGACGGTTATGAAAACCATTTTAACGCTTTTTACCGTGCTGACGAGTTTGGCGGCCTGGGCGCAACCGGCTGCCAAAAACTATTATACCATGTCGATCCCTGAAATCGACCAGGATATCCGTTCGGCTGCCAGGGAGATCCGCGCCATAGACCAGCGTATGGTGTATTATTCGGAACGATTTCTGGGCGCGCCGTATGTGCTGGTGTGCGAGGCGGAAGGAGAGAACGGCCGTTATGAAACCCAGCCGCTGATGAATCTGCAGCAACTGAATTGCATGACCTATTGCGAGATCGTCATGGCGCTCGCGTTGTCAGAGTTTTACGAAGAAGCGTTCAACGTGCTGCAGCATATCCGCTATCGTCAGGGTCTGATCAGTATGGCCACGCGCAACCATTATACCATGGTGGATTGGCTGCCGGCCAATGGCTGGTGCCTGGAAGAGGTGACCGAACAGATCGGCGGCAGGGATGTTGTGGCCAGCAGCCGCACCATCAGCCACAGGAAATTTTTCAACGCTAAAGGCATCAACGACCTGCCGCTCGTTTTTCCGGACCGGACGGTGACCCGGCGGTATATACCTCTGGACAAACTTGGTCTGCATGAACAGGATTGCAGGGCCGGTGACATCGTTGCCCTGATCCAGAACCTGCCGGACATTTTTTCCGCGCACATGCTCTTGATCGTCAAAAAGGACGGGAAAACTTTTTTCCGCCATGCCAGCCTGTCGGCCGGAAAGGTGCTGGATCAGCCGTTTCAGGAATACATCGATGCCGTCGGCAAAAAGCCCCGCTATCAGGGCATGAGTTTTATGCGCATGCGCAGCACCATACAATGGCAGGATGGTGTGTACACCCATGGGAAAATAGTTTTACCACAATGATGAAACGATACAGCTATTTTGATTTTTCCGGACCGTTTTTAAAGGGGTATGATCGCTTTAATCACGTTGCCAGTGCCGGGCTCGATTATTACTGGCGTTATGTCACGGCCAGGAGAGTAAGCGGACTGCTGAAAAAGAAGCAATGGCCGGGACGAATTCTCGATCTGGCTTGTGGCACCGGCGATATGGCGGCAGCGGTGTGCCGGCGCGCCAACACCGCCCAGGTGTTCGGCAGCGATCCGTCGACCGATATGTTGGCCCTGGGCCGGGTGAAAAAACGCAAAGCCGACTGGGCGCGCGTGCACATGGTGCGCGCCGTTCACCAGCTGCCCTTTGCCGATAACAGCCTTGATGCGGTCACTTGCGCCTTTGGGGTGCGCAATTTTACCCAACTTGAGGATGACGTTCGTGAATGTTACCGGCTGCTGCGGCCGGGCGGGCGCATCTATCTGCTGGATTTCTATCGCCCCGGGAACCGTTTTACGCAAAAACTTTTAAACCTGTACAGTGCGACGATCGCTCCGGGCATCGGTTTTTTGCTCACCGGGTTAACCCGTCCGTATCGCTATTTGATAGCCTCCATGTATGCTTTCAAAACAGCGGACGAAATGATGGGGCTCTGCCAAAAGATCGGCTTTCGCGCCGTCGAGGTTCGTCCCTTTTTCTTTCATCTGGTTCACGTTGTGATTGCCGAAAAGGCGACTCACTGATTATTGCAGGAGTGCTCATGGCTACGATTTCTCTGTACTGGCGTTCGGTACGCCCGTTTGCATTCACGGTCAGCGTGGTACCGCCCATTCTGGGTTCACTCATCGCCGCCCTGAATGTGCCTGACCTTGCCTTCAACTGGTTTCATTTCGTTTTGGTGCTGCTGGGCTGCATGCTGGCTCACGCCGGCAGCAACACGCTCTCTGATTACCGCGACTATAAAAAGCAGGTGGACCGGCAGGGCACCTATGGCTCCAGCGGCGTGCTGGTGGAAAAGCTGATGACCCCGCCGGAACTGTTGCGCTGGGCTGTTATTCTGTTCCTGGCCGCCGCCCTGATTGGTGCCTTTCTGGTGTGGCGCGCCCCCAATGGACTGAACTTGCTCTGGCTGATCGGATTGGGCTGGGTGTTAGCCTTTTTCTACACCATCGGACCGATAAACTGGAAGTACATCGCCCTGGGTGATCCGGCGGTGTTTATCGCCTTTGGTCCGGCCATGACGCTGGGCGCCTATATGGTACAGACCGGACAGTTCAGCTGGCTGCCGGCGCTCTATGCCATACCCGTGGCGTTGCTGGTGGACGCCGTTCTGCACAGCAACAATCTGCGGGACATTGAGAACGATACGGTCGCGCACATCAAAACCGTGCCCATCTTATTCGGTGAGTCCTTTGCCAAGCGGATGTATTACGGCCTGGTGTTCGGTGCCTATCTGCTGATCCCGGTGCTCATTCTGGCAGCCGGACTGCCCTGGCTCTCCCTGCTGACGTTGATTTCATTGCCCATGGCGATCAAGGCCGCCCGGATGATTAAAGATAAAGCGGCCATTCCGGAAAAGCAATTTGCCATGATCGACGCCATAACGGCGCAGCTGCACTCCGCGTTCAGCGTTCTCCTTATTGCCGCGCTGCTCATTCAGCATTTCATCAACTAGCCGGCAGCGAGGCGGAATAGGATCGGGAACCCTTCATTGATTGTGGTGCGAACATGAAGCAGAGCGTTATCATCAGTATTGTACTGGCCATGGTCCTGTGGTATATCATGTTTGTCGTCAAGCCGTTCAATTTCTGGTTGATGATGAGCTTTAGCACCTTGCTGCTCAGTGCCATAACCGTCTGGTCCGGTGGCCTGACGGCGAAAGAGCTGCGACCTCAAGCCAGGGATTGGCTGTGGGGCGTGCTCTCGGCCGCCGCGCTCTATGGTATATTTTTTATCGGCAATGAGCTGCTCATCGGGGTGGAGCGACTCTTTCCGGATCTATTACCGAATCGCAGCCAAAACCTGGCCGGCATTTACGCCAATCGCGGCAGCCTGTCGCCGCTCCTGGTCGCCGTGCTGCTGTTTTTTCCCATCGGTTTTGGCGAAGAGTTCTTTTGGCGAGGTTTCATCCAGCGCTATTTCGGCCGCCATGGCAAATCCTGGAGCGCTTTTCTCATCACCACCGCGCTGTACACGGCTGTGCATCTGTCCACCGGCAACACGGTGCTGTTGCTCGCCGCCCTGGTGTGCGGGCTTTTTTGGGGAGGCTTGTATGCCTGGACCGGCCGGCTGCCGGCGGTGCTGATCTCGCACATGCTCTGGGATCCGTTTATTTTTATCGTGCTCCCCATCCAATAGGATGACGGTCTAACGCCGGGAATAAACATATGGCGAGGGTGTTACAGCTAGTGAGTTTAGTCTGGAGGGACATCATGGTGAATAAGCTTTTACTGTTGACGGGTCTTTGCCTCGGTATGGTCACCCTGGCCTTTGCCGGCAAGTCTGTGCTGGATTATAAATTGAAAACCATTGACGGCCAGGAGCAATCGCTCTCGCTCTACAAAGGCAAAGTGATGTTGCTGGTGAACGTGGCCAGTAAATGCGGGCTGACGCCGCAGTATGCCGCGTTGCAGGCTCTGTACAGCAGGTATGAGAGTCAGGGGCTGGTGATACTCGGATTCCCGGCCAATAATTTCAAAGGTCAGGAGCCGGGCAGCCACGCGGAGATCAAAGAGTTCTGTTCGATGAACTATGGCGTTACCTTTCCGCTCTTTGAGAAAATTTCGGTGCTGGGCGACGATATCCATCCGCTTTACCGTTTCCTGACCGATGTGAAAACCAATCCGGATTATTCCGGAGAGATCAAATGGAATTTTACAAAGTTTCTCGTCGGCCGCGATGGCCGCATTCTCGCACGTTTTGAACCGAAAACGAAACCGGACAGCGACGAGGTCATCGCCGCCATCGAGAAGGCGCTGGCGAGCCAATAACGGCAAGGCTCCATTTCAAGCTGGGCTAAGAATGAGCCCGGGAGTATTCCCGGGCTCTTGTTTTTTACATTCGTTCTATCTATATTGTTTCAGAAATGTTGCCCACTATTCTCAGGACCTGCTGACGATGACGGTTTGTGGATGGTTGCTGCTGGCGGTTTTGTTTTCACCGGCGCAGATTACCGTGGCTCCTGTCGATCTGGAACAGAAGCTGATGGAGGATATCGAGGATTATCGACTCGATCGCTTCAGTCGCGTGGAAGCGGCGTTTATTCTATCCGGCGCCACAGCACCGGACTCGCTGCGACGCTATGTGCGGTGGTATCAGGAGGTGTTGCAGCAGCTGCGCGAGTATCATTTCGATTCCTTTGATCGCGTCGGTTCGGCGGCCAAGGTGTTCGGCTATCTGCACACCACCTGGCTGATCACCTATAAAGAGCGCGCCACCACGCTGCGGGATGTGGTGCGCAACAAACAGTTTAACTGTGTCGCCGGAACCATCCTGTACAATCTCCTATGTGATGATCTCGGCTGGCCTACCGATGCGTTTGAAACGCCGACCCACACGTATACTATTTTCAGCAACTTTGATGAACGGGTGATGGTGGAAAACACCTCGCCCTATGGATTTAACATCATGCGCAACCTGCGCGACTATTCGCGCTACCTGCTGCAGTTCTATCCGGACCATCGCGCTGCGCAGATCGGCCTGGACCGCATTTATGCGTATGAAAATTCCCACGGCCGCCAGATCACCAACACCGAGCTTTTGGGTCTGCTCGCTTACAATCGCGCTTATCTCGCAGAAGAGCAAGGGCGTTTCCAGGAGGCGTACGAGTTCGTCCGTCTGGCGCAGAAATTCAATCGCGATTCACGCTCCAACATCCAGTTCGAGATCAATCTGTATAACCGCTGGGGAAAAAACCTCTATGATCAGGGCCGCTTCTATGAAGCCTTTAGCGTGCTGGCCGACGGCTATTACCGCTATCCGCAGATAAAGGAACTCCGAAGCAACAGTTTTCTGGCTTTCTTTCGCACCTTGAATGAACAGGTGCAACGGGATGACTGGCCGGCCAGCCGCACGCTGCTGGAAGAGTTCATAGCGCTGAACATTACCCTCTCGGACCAGGAGCAGACCCTGGTCCGACCTGTCGCCACCGCCTGGGTGGTCCGTTTCAAACAGGAGCATCAGCCCCAACCGCTGCAACACCTCTTCGAACTTTTCGGCCGCCTCGGCTTCGCCGAATCCGAGTTGGCCGAACCGCATCGTTAAGCCGGTCATGTTGTTCTGCCTCGCCATAAAACCGCAGATACCGATTCAGGTGTGTGCCTGTCCAACCACAGTTCATTCTTCTATAACAGCTGCACATATAGCAAATTTGATCCGAGATTGTTTTCCCGGCCAGAAAATAAAAAAAATCCTTGACATTGTCTTAATTTATTAGTAAGATTACTAAGAGATTAGTAGAAAGACTAAATAATTAGGAGAAGAAATGGCCAAACAGGAACGTCTAGCCCCGGCTGAATGGGAAATCATGGAGGCGATCTGGCGCATGGGTGACAGCCGGTCGGTGCGGGAGGTCATGGAATTTCTTTATCCGGATGGTGCCAAGGCCTACACCACCGTGCAAACGATCATGACCATTCTTGAGAAAAAGGGTTTTTTGCGGCGCAAAAAAACAGGCCTGGTTCATTTCTACACGCCGGCCAAATCGCGGGAAGAGATCGTGGCGTTGGAGACCGATGATTTTGTCCATCGTCTGTTTCGTGGCTCTATTCCCTCCTTGGCGAGTCATCTCTTGCGTGCCGAATCGCTTTCTCTGCAGGAACTGCAGGAAATAAAATCATTGTTGCGTAAAAAGGAAGATGAACTGAAAGGCAAAACCGAATGATGCCGCTTTTATATGGATGGGCGGAGGCCTGGCTGGCGTTTTTCAGCCGCATGGTGTGGCAGAACACCTGGTTTCTCCTGGCGGTGTTTGCTGTTTTGCACCTCTTGCGGCGAGCTCCGGCCCGGTTGCGATACGTAGTGGCTTTGGTCGGCTTGATCAAATTGATGATACCGCCGTTCATCGAGCTGCCGTCGGTCGCTGCCGGGGCGGGGCTGGTGCCGACGTGGCAATGGCCGGTGGTCGACCTGCCGCTGGCAGTCGGAATCCCGGGTGCAGGTCAGGCGGCCGTGGTTCTGTTTGTGGTTTGGCTGGCTGTCCTGGCGATGGCCTTCGCCTGGTTGTGGTGGTCCACGTGGGGATTGTATGCGTTATTGCGGCGCAGTACGCCTTTACAGGAGACGGCGCTGTCGACCACACAGCCGGTGGAGGTCCGGTTGTCTGCATCGGTATGTGAGCCCTGGAGCCTGCGGTTCAGGCAGGGCAAAATTATGGTTCCCCAGGTATGGCTGCACTGGCCGGCCGATTGTCGCCGCGCCGTGCTGGAGCATGAGCTGGCGCATATCGAACGCATGGACACCTGGGCGCAGCTGTTGCAAACGATTGTGCAGGCGGTATATTTCTTCCATCCTCTGGTGTGGCTGTTGAATTACAAAATGTACATATATCGGGAAATGGCCTGTGATGACCGTGCCATCGCGCGCAGTCGTCTGCAGCCTGTGCAGTATGCCACGTACCTGGTTGATCTCGGGGAAACAATGGTGCAAACTGTATGGCCCTGCTCTACAGCCACGGGGTGGATATGGCAAAGCAGACGCAGTTTGCTGCATCGGGTCGTTTATCAAATCGAGGAGGTTTCCATGAAAACGCTGAGTAAAAAAGTATGGATAACGGTTGCGGCTGGATTGCTGGCGCTGGTGGTGCTCTTTTCCACTCAGGCCTCATCAGGTGCTGCGGCGGTACGAAAAACGCTTTTGTGGCAGGATGAGAAAGAGTCCGGCGCTGCCTCGCAGAAGGAGGCTTCATTTGACCAGGCTCCGCAGGTTATCAAAAGGATTAATCCCAGCTATCCGGAGCTGGCGCGCAAGGCCGGCATTGAGGGCAAGGTCCTGGTAAAAATGGAAATCGACAAGTCAGGTCGGGTCGCGTCCACGAGTTGCCTAAAGTCGGAATACCGGGCCAAACAGGACACGAGCCGGGTGCTAAAGGGCGAGGATAAGCCGCAAGATCCGGGTTTGATAGAGGCGGCATTGACCGCAGCCAGGGGGTGGGAGTTCAAGCCGGCAGAAAAGAACGGCAAGCCGGTGCGTGCTGAAGTGGCCATGGAGTTTAATTTCAAGCTGCAGTAGCTGCAGCCGCAGGGCTCTAGTGGCGGTGTTGCACGTAATACAGCAGCGCCAGATAGAGAATCCAAAAGATGACGAACAGTCGCATGCCCAGCCAGACGGTTTTGCCGAGCTCGTGAAACGAGTGTTGCAGCGCTCCGGGCTTGAACAGATCACCCTTGAGCGCCAGGGCGATGACGCGCTCCAGCAGGATCACGACCATGACGAGAAAGAGTAAATGAAATGAAACTCTCAAATTGGCTTCCTTAAAACCTGGTGATGGTGCCTGGGGGAGCGTGTGGTCAAACCATGCTAAACACCTTTGCGCTGTCCGACCGTTGGGTTCGGCTACTCCGGTTCAGGAAAAGTGTAAGCAATTTCAGAACAAAATGCAAGGCAATACGTTTCATATCAAAACAACCTCAAGGAGAACGAAATGAAACGAATTTGCGCGATTCTCATGCTGCTGGCGGTCGCGGCGTTTGCCAAGACTGATTTTTCCGGAACCTGGACTTTTAATGAAAGCAAGAGCGATCTGGGCCAGTCCGGCCAGGGTGGTCGTCGGTTCGGCGGTTTTGCCGCCGGCAAAATGGTGGTAAAGCAGACCGGTGACAAAATGGTCATCGAGCGCACATCCAAAAACCGGGAAGGCGAAGAGGTGACCAACGAAGAGACCTATACGCTGGACGGCAAAGAATGCACCAACGAAAGCCGCATGGGCGAGAAAACGACGATCTGCAAATGGTCGGCAGACGGCAAAACGTTGACCATGGAATCGGTGCGGGTGTTCAACCGGGAAGGTCAGAGTTTTGAAATGAAATCCGTAGAGGTCTTTTCGCTTTCAGCGGATGGCAAGGCCTTGACCATCGACTCCACCAGCAGCACGCCGCGGGGTGACCGCAAGACCAAGCTCGCGTACGACAAGAACTGATTCACACCTGTGATGCTCCGGGCCTGTTGCGGGCCCGGAGAGTATCTCTGCTAAAATTTACGATGCGCCAGGGCGGTCAGCAGCCGGCTCAGGCGGAGGCGGGCGGGTCGATCCGGCAGCGACTGCAGTGCGGCTATGGCCTCCCGGCTGCAGCGTGCGATCTCGTGTTCCGCGGCGGCGAGCGTGCCGGCGTGCCGGAGCAGCTCCACCACCTCTGCGATATCGTTCCGGGTCAGGTGATCGCGTTGGCGAAGCGATTCGATATGCGATACTACGGTCGGCGAGCCGTGCTGCTGGATGTGCACCATGAGAAACGATTTCTTGTTTTCCCGCAGATCGCTGCCGATGTCTTTGCCCAGCACCTGTTCGTCGGATAACAGATCCAGCACATCGTCCTGAATCTGGAACGCCCGTCCCAGCAGCGAGCCATAGGCTGCCAGAGCCGCCACCTGTTCCGCGCCGGCGTGTCCCAAGACCCCGCCCATTTCGCAGGCGAGAGCAAAGAGGCGGCCGGTTTTTTTGGCGATCATGGTATAGTACTCTTCCAGGGTGACGCGCGCGCGCACTTCGAATTCCTTGTCCAGCATTTGGCCTTCGCACACTTCCAGGATGCCTTTGGAAAACGCACCGACGACAAATCCGGTCAGCGCCGGCTCGAGTCCGGCGAGGCTGGCATAGGCCTGAACCAGCAGCGCATCGCCAACCAGGATCGCCGTATTGGAATCCCATTTTTTATAAACCGTTTCGCGCCCGCGCCGCAGCGCATCATGATCCATGATGTCGTCATGCACCAGGGTAAAGTTGTGCACCAGTTCGAGGGCGAGAGCGGCCGGCATGGCCTGTTCTTCGCGGCCGTCGACGGCCTGACAGGATACCAGCAGCAGCACAGGCCGCAGCAGTTTGCCGCCGCCGCGCATGGCATAGCGCATGGGTTCATAGAGAGCCCTCGGTTCCAGGTCCGGCCACAGGGCGTGCAGGCGGTTCTGCACCTCGTTTTTCAAACGGTCGATATCCAACAACGATTCTTGCGTTGACATATTCCCTTCCACGGTGGAATTCGGAAATAGTGAGAGCTGGAAATGCTGCCACTCAAAATAGTGGGAATGAGGACAAAATACAAGCAAAAAGCGCCGGCAGTTGGTGCCGGCGCTTTTACATTCACGTAGCGGGGTTTGAGCTTACAGGCCGATCACGCCATCGGTTTTTGCCTGTGCCAGAATCTGCGGATCGATTTTGCTGTTGGTCAGGGCGGCGTGGCTGAGGACGGTGTTGTGGCACGATGCGCCGGTAAAATCGCTACGTTCCATGTGCGCATGGTTGAAATCGGCCTCGTCGAGGATCGCCTGCCGGAGCACCGCCCGTTTCATGCGGGCGTTTGCAAAGCGGGCGCCGCGCAGGTCGGCTTTTTCCAGGCTGGAGCCGAACAGGGCCACGTGTTCGCCATGCGCGTTTTTCAGGCTGGCCTCGGTCAGGTTGCAATCCTGCATGTTCGTGTTATCCAGGCAAGCCCCGTCCAGCACGGCTTTATGCAGGTTGCAGCCGAACATGAAGGCGCCGGCCAGATCCGTATTGGTCAGATTGGCGCCTTCGAGGTTGGAGTTTTGCAGATGGGCCTCCCGCATGTTCAGGCCGGCCAGATTCACGCCTTTCAGGATTTCGTAGGACAAGTCGATCCTGGTGAGGTCGACGTCAGCCAACGATTCACCGTTGCGAATTTTTGCAATGATCTCTTCTCTGCTCAAATGGGCCATGGCTACTCCTTTGTTAATAGCTCGCAATCGCCTCTGCGACGGTCGGGTACTGCAGAAAAACCGTATCCAGTTTGGTGATTTGCAGCGGTCGTTTAATGCGTTCGGATACGTTGGCGAGTCTCAGGTCGCCGCCGCTGGAGCGCAAGCTGGTCAGGCCGCTGATCAGCATGCCCAGTCCGGAGCTGTTCATCCAGGTGACCGGGCCCATATCCACCACAACGTATACCTGTTCCTCTTTGATGGCCTCATCGATGGTCTTGCGGAACGTATCCATATCGCCGCCGCCCATGAGGTCGCCGTGGATGGTCAACACGAGCACGCCATTTTCAGTTCGGGTTTTTAGGTCCATAGTGTGTCCTCCGTTTCAAAACAACACCGGTGCATACGTTCCTTACTCATATCGTAACGCTGTGATCGGATCGAGACGGGCGGCTTTGCTGGCCGGGTAGACGCCGAACAGCAGGCCGACGAACGAACAGAAGAGCAGGCCGAGAAACACGGTCCAGATCGGCACCGCCGCCGGGACCGGGGTAAAAGCGTCGACGAGGTAGCCGATGCCGAGACCGACGCCGATGCCGATCACGCCGCCCACCTCGGAAAGCACGATGGCTTCGATGAGAAACTGCCAGAGGATATCGCTGCGTTTGGCGCCGATGGATTTGCGGATGCCGATCTCTTTGGTTCGCTCCGTCACCGAGACCAGCATGATGTTCATGATGCCCACGCCGGCGACCAGCAGCGAGATCGAAGCGATGGCAACAGCGACGATGCGCACATATTTCGTCATGTTGTCGAAAAAGTCGGTCAGGGTATTGTTGGTGACCACTTCGAAATCGTTCTCCTTGCCCGGCGGCACCTTGCGGGCGGCGCGCAATACGCCGATGGCCTGCTCCTGTGCTTCCTCCATCAGTCCGGCGTTGACCGCCTGCACGGAAATGGAGATGGAGCGAAAGGATCCATAGATCTTTTCAAAGGTGAAAAAGGGGATGACCACAAGATTGTCCATGCTGTTGCCGAAGACGCTGCCCTTTTTTTCGAACACACCGATGATTTCGAACCGTTCGCCGCGAATTTTGATGTCCATGCCTACCGGATTTTCCGAGCCGAAGAGCTTGTCCAGCACATCCAGCCCCAGCACAGCCACACGGCGGTTGTACTGCAGGTCCTGTTCGGTGACAAAGCGGCCGGCGGAAATTTCGTAGCCGTTGTTTTCCAGATACTCGGGGGTGGTGCCTACGACCATGACGTTGGACAGTGTTTTTTTGTCTTTGTATCGGATCTCTTCTCCCCAGGTATCGACATCGGCGCTGACCGACTTGGCGGCGGGCACGCGGGTGCGCACCAGATGGGCGTGTTCATAGGTGAGGTCTTTGCGATTGCGATATTTTTCCCACCAGCCATGCCCCATGCCCACGGCCGGAAATTTCTGGATGCTGAACACGTTCGAGCCCAGGATGTTCAGCTGTTCGTACATGCTTTTGCGCAATCCGGTGATCAGCGATTGCATGGCGATGATGGTCATCACGCCGATAATGATGCCAAGGAGCGTCAGAAACGATCGCAATTTATTGGAACGGATGGCGCCCAGCGCCAGGTCCATACTTTCAGCAAGTTGCATGCTTTAAACCTCGTTATATGCGGAGCCAGGATCCGCGCTCCGGTACTTATTCATAGCGCAACGCTTCGATAGGGTTCAGACGGGCCGCTTTGCCGGCCGGATAGATGCCGAAAAAGAGGCCGATGAACAGGACGAACGCCAGACCCAGGATGGCCACCCAGGGCGTAATTGCGGCCGGCAGCGGCGTGGTGGCTGCGATCAGTTTGGCAAGGCCGACAGCCAGCAGAATGCCCAGGATGACACCGATGGCGCAGATCATCATGCTCTCGATCAGAAATTGCCAGAGGATATCGCTCTTGCGCGCGCCAATGGCTTTACGGATGCCGATCTCGCGCGTCCGTTCCGTCACCGAAACCAGCATGATGTTCATGATGCCGATGCCGCCCACCAGCAACGAGATGGCGCCGACCCCGATGGCAACCGCCCAGAGCACGCGGGTTAAATTATTATAGGCATCCATAAGCATGGATTGCTTGTTGATGGCAAAGTTGTTCTCTTTGACCGCGGCAAGACCGCGGACACGGCGCATGATGCCGGTGAGTTCGTATTCCGCCTCCTCCACCAGGGCGGGGTCCTTGACTTTGACCTGGATCTCCACCCAGCGACGGGTAGCGCCAAAAGCCGATTGAAAGGCGCCGATGGGCATGATGGCGAAAATATCCATGTTGAAATCGAACATGGAACCCCGTTTTTCCAGCACACCGACAACGCGGAACTTGCGCCCGGAAATGGTCACCCGTTTGCCGATCGGATCTTCGTTCTCGAAGAGTTTGGCGGCCACTTCAGAGCCGATCACCACGACGGCGCGGTGATGCTGCACGTCCGAATCGGTTATGAACCGTCCTTCCGCCGGCGTGGCGTTGGAGGTTATGGAATAGTCTTCCGAGGTGCCGACGATGGAGACCCGCTCCAGGCTTTTGTCACCGTACTTTATGGTGCGGCGCGTCTGCAGCGCCGGCGCCACCGCCCGTACCAGGGTGGCGGCTGATTTGACCTCCTGCGCTTCTTTTATGTTGACGTTGGGGCGGTTACGATATTTCAGCCAGTCATCGCCGTTCATCATCCACGGCCATTTGCTGATATAAAGGGTGTCGGTACCCAGGGACGAAATCTCGGAGGTGAACGCCTTGTTGAGTCCCTGGATCAACGCTACAATGGTGATGACGGTGGTGACCCCGATGATGATGCCCAGGGTCGTCAGGATGGAACGGAGCTTGTAGGCTTTCAGAGCTTCGAAGGCGATCCGGATGCCTTCCCAAATATATACAAAGAATCGACTCATCTTGATCATACGCTACCTGGTAGGTTCTGAATTATGGTCTGCAGAATGCGCGCCTCTGCCGCTGCCCGGAGGGACTAGCGGGAGGCCTCATCCCGCTCGACCAGGCCGTCGCGCAGTCGAATAATGCGGTCCGAGTGTTCGGCGATATACTCTTCGTGCGTGACGAGTATGATGGTGTTGCCCTGTTCGTGCAGGTGCTCGAAAATTTCCATGATTTCATCACCGGTTTTCGAATCCAGGTTGCCGGTGGGTTCATCGGCCAGAATGATGGACGGATTGTTGACCAGCGCCCGGGCGATGGCGACGCGCTGGCGCTGACCGCCGGAGAGTTCATTAGGCTTGTGGTGCATGCGGTCA
Organism: uncultured Cytophagia bacterium; assembly: GCA_964541895.1. Lineage (GTDB taxonomy): Bacteria > Zhuqueibacterota > Zhuqueibacteria > Residuimicrobiales > Residuimicrobiaceae > CAZISM01. The sequence goes on along the minus strand of CAZISM010000040.1, from coordinate 14,524 downwards.
GCCAGGCCGACCTTTTCCAGGGCGTCCATGGCCATTTTTTTACGCTGTTGCGACGGCGATCCATTATAGATCAGCGGCAGTTCGACGTTGTGCAGCGCGTTGGCGCGAGGCAGCAGATTGAAGGTTTGAAAGACAAATCCGATCTCACGGTTTCGGATCTCTGCCAGCTGATCGTCGTCCATTTCGCTGACGTTGTTGTTGTTCAGGCGATACATACCGTTGGAGGGCGTGTCCAGACAACCGAGAATGTTCATCAGAGTGGATTTGCCCGAGCCGGACGGCCCCATGATGGCCACGTACTCGTTCTTGGCGATGGACAGATTGACGGTGCGCAGCGCCTCCACGCGCACGGCGCCGATATCATATACTTTGCTAATGTTTTCCAGTTGGATCAGCATTCTGTGTTCCTCTCTTTGATGACCGGTCGGCAGCCACCTGCTCCGGTCCGGATGACGCTCGCTTACTTTTCTTCGGCCGGTTTGAACTCCATGCCTTTCTTTTCCTTCACCGGGCTGCCGTCTTTGAGCAGTTTCGAAAGCGCTTTGTAGCTGCCGGAGACCACTTTTTGGTTTTCGGTCAGGCCGGACAGAATTTCAATATTGCTGTCGTCGCTGATGCCGGTTTTGACCTGGACCATTTTCGCCGAATTGTTCTCCACCACAAAGACCACCTCTTTCATGGGCGCTTTCTTCACTTCGCCGGCATCGGCCGATGGCTGGTCGCGTCGGCGTTCGCTGCCGGATGCGGCTTTGGCCGAATCCTCTTTTACTTCCCGCGCCGTGACGCACTGGATGGGCACGTGCAGCACCCCTTTATGGGTTTCGGTGCCGATGTCGACCGTGGCGGACATGCCCGGGCGCAGCTTTTCCACATTGCTGGTCACATGGATTTTAACTTCAAAGTTGGTGACCTGTTCCTGCGTCCCCTGATTCTTGGTAGTGGCCGTGTGCGCGATTTCGGTGACCACACCTTTGAAGGTAGTGTCCTGAATGGCATCGACCTCTATCTTGGTGCTGTCGCCCAGCGACACCAGCACGACCTCGTTTTCATCGATCTCGGCAAGGACTTCCATCAGTTTCAAATCGGCCACGTTCATGATCACGTCGGCCTGAAACTGGGAACCGACGGCGATTTCGCCCTCTTCCTTGTTCAACTTGGTCACCGTGCCGTCGATCGGCGAAATCAGACGCGTCTTGTCGAGATCGTCTTTGGTTTGTTTTAAATAGGCGCTGGTCTGGTCGAGCTGGCTCTGTGCCGCTTCCCGGGTCGCTTCCGCGGCATCCAGTTCCGCCTGCGAGGTCAGGTTCTTTTTGTAGAGATCCTGAACACGCACATAATCCGCTTCCGCCTTTTTCAGAGAGGCTTTGGCAGAGGCGAGTTGTGATTCCACCTGTTCCAGTTGCGCCTCATAACGCTGACGGTCCAGCTCTACCAGCAACTGGCCTTTGCGCACCGGGTCGCCTTCTCTAACGTGGATTTTTATGATTTCCGCCGAGGTGCGGGCGGCGATCTTGATATCGGTTTCCGGTTGTACTTTGCCGGAGCCGGACACCAGCTTGGTGATATCGCCCCGTTTCACATCAGCGAGGGTGACATCGATGACGTTCTCTTTGCCTTTTTTAAGATTAACGATGATCATGGCGGCGAGAACCAGCACCGCCACTACCGCTATAATGATCTTTGTACGTGTAGACATTCTTTCACTCCCAAGTTGACCGGCCGCTCTAGTTATTGGTATCGACCACACCCATGATCGTTTCCAATTGTGCCTTGGTGATTTTTGTATCGTACTCTGCCCGCACATAGTTTGATTGCGCCCGTGTAAGCTCAACCTGGGCCTGGGTCACTTCCAGTTCGGTACCGGAACCGACGCGCCGTTTTTCCAGCTGCAGACGCAGGTTTTCCTTGGCGGCGTCGATATTTTGTTGATTGATATCCAATATATCCTTGTACGCTTCCAGCTGCAGAAACACCTGTTTGACCTGGGCGATGATGGCGCGCTGGCGGTCGTTATAGGATTCCTGGGCGATGTTGTTGTTGATCATGGCGCGCTGGACGCCGGCCTTGTCGGCCAGACCGTTAAAGATGTTCAAATCCAACTGGGCGCCGAGGCTGGCGCTGTAGTCCTGGTCCAGTTTGCTGGAATAAACGCGACTGATATCGTCGTTGTTGCGGGTATAGCTGATGTTGCCGCCGATGGTGGGCATGTAGCGGGCGCGCGCCATGCGCACACCGTACCAGGACGTTTTGATGTCCAGGGCCAGCGCTTTCAGCTCTTCGTTGTTCTGCAGCACCGCCTTGACCGCGTCGTCATAGCTCACGGTCGGAAAGGTGGGCTCGCTGTTGTCTTCCGAGATATCGATGGGGGCGTTGGTATCGCGCGCCATCGCGTTATTCAGGTTCGCTTTATCGAGGGCGATGATGTTTTCCTGATTGATCAGGTTGGTGCGCTGTGATCCCAGATTCACCTTGGCCTGAAACACTTCGGCCTGCGAGGAGATGCCGATATCCACTCTGGCCTGGGCGCGGCTGACCTCCTCTTCCGCCTGTTTGGCCGCTTCCTCGTAGACGGAGAGCAGGCGGTACGCCTTTAAAAGCTCATAGTAGGCTTCCTGCACCGACAGGATAACACTCTGGCGTGTGCTTTTGGCTGTATGCGCGGCGGCCTGTTCAGCCGTTTTGGCCTGCTTGATGCCATACACGGATTCGAGGTCGAGAAAAGATTGCGACAGGGAAAGGCGGGCGCCATGGGCGTCGCGCGACGTGCTCTGTTGATAGATCTCCTGCTGCTCGTAAATCACGCGGCCGGTCGCCGGATCGATGCCTTTGGGCACGTCGGTTTTGAGGACGCGGGCGCCCTGGATGTAGCGGCCGGTGCTGAAGGAGGAATTGACGCGCGGCAGCATGCTCGACGTGGCAGAGGTCACACTGGTGCCGGCGGACTGGTAGCGCTGGTCGGCAATGCGCAAAGTGGAATTATTTTCCAGTGCGATTTTGATGCAATCGTTAAGGGACAGGACGGCGCTGCTTTGACCGAACAGGGTGGTCGCCGCAAGGCCGAGTACCATCAACACAAGAACGAACCGTTTCATAATATGTGACTCCGATCTGATATAATGTATAGCGACATAGTGCTGGCGCAACACGCCGGATGCCTTGGCGGTGTGCGGCAGGTGGTTCTGGTTGATCCGGTTCAGGAAAACATGGTCATCATGGCTGCTGAAACCGCATAGTAAACGAGGTTGATGAGCGCCACCACCGGCCAGACTTTGCTGGTTTTCAGATTACTGACGACCGCCACGCCGATGGCCAGCACAGCGATGGTCCAGATGTTGAAAATATCCGAGGCAAACATCAAAAAGGTATAGAGAAAAGTTTTGCTCATCGAGGCCGGCAGGAAGGTGGCTATGCTGAAATGAACCATAAGGTCGCCTTTAGCGGTCATGATGGGCAATTTGACCAGGGTGCTGAGTGCGGTGATCAGCGCCGTATAAGAGGTGACGCCCAGCATATGAACGTAGCGGGCTTTGCCGCCATAGAGCAGGTTGCCGACGAACAGCCAGATGGCGCTACCGATAAAGATGAACATGACCAGCGGTCCGGCGAAGGCGCCCAGCGGCGTGGTGATTTTGGAGCGTGCCTGATTGGCTTCCATTTGTTGGGCGACCTGTTCCGGCGGGACATTCATTTTTTCCATCATCTGTTCCACCATCTCCCGTTGTGCCTTGATCAGGCCGGGGTCGGTGACCTGGATGTAGCCGAACAGCGCCATCACCACAGCGAAAATCAGCGCCGGCACGATCCAGTCCGGCTTGGCCTGGATGGCTTTGAAGGTGCTGCTGGGGCTGAAAAACAGATTTATGATTCGATTGAGCAAGCCCGGGTGGGCGTTGGCCGGCATCGCTGAAGATGCCTGGGGAATACTGCCTTCAGACATAATCCTCTCCTCCATTTTATGGCAATATAGTATAAAGACGTATTATCGTTTTAAAAGTTTCAGACAAGTTGATCCAGCTCAATATTATTATGAATTTGGCTCAAATGAACCACAGGCAGGGCCGGAGGCCCGGGCAGCGGGCGGATCAGCGGTCCGTCGGCTGCGCCAGGATCTCGTCTTTGATGTGCATCATGTAGGCAAAGGCGGCGTCGTGTTCATTGGCAATGAGGCCGTTGAGAATGGCCTCTTCGATGGCAGTCTTTATTTTTCCCACCAGGGGCCCCGGCGCCAGGTTTAATTCCCGCATGATTTCGTCGCCGCGAACCGGCGGCTGGAATTGCCGCAACTGGTCGCGGGCCTCCACCTCCTGCATACGTTGCACGACATAGTCGAAATTGGCGAGGTGTTGCTCCACCCGTTTGGCGTTGCCGGAGGTGATATCGGCGCGACACAGGGTGATGAGATCGTCCATTTCCGCACCGGCCTGAAATATCAATCTGCGGATGGCCGAATCGGTAACGCCCTCTTCAGCCAGATGAATGGGCCGCAAATGCAGGCGGATGAGTTTTTGCGTGTATTCGATGGTGTCATGGGGCAGGCGCAGCCGTTTGCCGATCGCGGTCATCATGCGGGCGCCCAACTCTTCGTGGCCATGAAACGTCCAGCCGGTACCGGGCTTGAACTCTTTGGTCTGAGGTTTGGCGACGTCATGATAGAGCGCCACCAGCCGGAGTTTGATGTCATCGGAAACGCGGGCGACGTTGTCCAGCACCTGCAGGGTATGATCAAAAACATCCTTGTGCCGGTACCGGCCGATCTGATCGACGCCGCGCAACTGGGTGATCTCGGGCATCACCAGCGGCAGAATGCCGGTTTCTTCCATGAGGCGAAATCCCAGGGAAGGTTTTTTAGCGCCGATGATTTTCAGCAGTTCATCGGTGATGCGTTCCTGAGAAATGATCTGCAACCGTTGTGCGGCCGCGGACAATCCCGTTCTGGTGACCGGGTCGATTTGAAAATGAAAGAGAGAGGCGAAGCGGATGGCGCGCATGATGCGCAACGGATCGTCATAAAATGTTTTTTCCGGCTCGAGCGGGGTGCGGATCACGCCGCGCTCCAGATCCGCGAACCCCTGAAAGGGATCGATGAGCCGGCCGTAATCCCTGCTGTTGAGAGGGACCGCCATGGCGTTGATAGTAAAATCGCGGCGTGCCAGGTCGGTGGACAGGTCTGCCTGTTCCACCTCCGGCTTGCGGGAGCTGCCGCGATAGCTCTCCTTGCGTGCGCCGACGAATTCCAGTACATAGTCGCGATATCGGACCATGGCAGTGCCGAACTTGGGGTACACGGTACAGCTGCTACGGTTAAGCTGTTGCGCCACCCGCTGGGCGAACGCCGGGCCATCGCCGAGAACGACAAAGTCGATGTCCTTGCCGGCACGGCCGAGAAAGCGATCGCGAACAAAGCCGCCGACCACAAACACGGCTGTCGAGGCGAGATCACCGATTTCGCCGATGGTGCGCAATATGGAGAGATTAAAATTTGCTTTTTTTATCATTTTATAAATAGTAAATTTCTGCGTCATGTCGCCTTGGACGGGGTGCTGCAATCGTTCTGCCAATGACCCACTAATGTACAAAAAGCGAGCCAAAAATCAAAAAGGATTTGCGCGGGTTTTAATCATGGCATCGAATCTGTTTCATTTCTGCACAAATGTTTCAGTACTGCACGAAATCAGCCTGGTCGATTGGACGGAGCCGGGCCGGGCGTTAAGAGTCGCGGCGCAGCTTGGCCGGCGCCTGCGGTTTTAATGTAAATGAAATCAATATATTGCTGCTCCGGAGCTGTTGCGGTTCGGCAAGGGGCGAAAAATGAATTAAAAGCAGGTCGTCGTGTGCGGCGTGGCATTCAATTTGCCAAGGTAATAGAGTCTGATTTTACTCTGACATTCAGGGAGGCAACGTTGTTGCAAGAGTTTACCAAGAACCAAAGGGAGGTTACAATGACTCGAACCAAAAGCTACCAATGCGTGCTGGTTCTTCTTCTCCTGGTTTTAGTGGGATCCGCCTTTAGCCAAGGCGGTGCTACCATTACGACCCGCGAGACTGCAGATCCGACCAACACCGGCTATGCCAAGTGGATCAAGATTAAAATAAAGGGTTCCACGTTGGGAGGAGACAATCTCAACGATGTTTTTACGGGCGTCAAATTCCTCGTCGATCTGAATCTGGACGGCGATGATAACGAGAATACGCCCAATGTGCCCACGGCTTTAGCGGATGTGTACGAAGTGCGTGGAGACAGTGTGGTCTCTTCACCGCCGGGCGTCAGCGGCGGCGCCTACGATCAGTACCTCTATCTGCCCATTCGCAAAGGGCGCTCCGCGCTGGCGGAATATGAAGCGGGTCAAGTGGGATACAACACCTCCGTCCGTCCACGCGTCTGGTTGACCAGCGTCGGCGAATTGCGCGTCGGCAGCTTTGGGCTTTCCCTCACTCCGGATACGCAGTTCTTTACCTGCGATGACGGCATCAAACCCAGCATCCGTCACGCCTATTTTTATGACGACGGCACCGGCAGCACGCCGGCCGCCTCAGGCCAGCACGGCGGCAATATGGTAGCATTTGACGGCTATGTCGATCGCATCGATCTGGTGTGGAGCGAAGACATGCGCACCAGCAATACGGCCGCCACCCCCAGTATGTTTTCCGGCCTGGTGGCAGCGGAAACCCAGATTCATTCCGTGCAGAGCCAGGGTAGCTGGAACGGCACCACCCGCCGTTTTTCCATCTTTGTTCGTTCCTCCTCTTTCAATACCGGCATGTCCGCGATCGTGACCTATGTGCAGCCGCCGGGCGAAACCGACCGTTTTCGTGAAGCCAGCACATCGCAGAACCTGTATTATGCCGAGTCCAATTCACGCGCGCTGGATGACAAGGCCGGCCCGGTGGTCGTCAGCGCCAGGACCAAACGGGCGCAACGTCGTCAACCGCTGGCCGGCGCGCTTGCCAGCAAACGGATCGAGGTGACTTTCAGCGAACCGATCCTGCTTTCCACGGTGCAGACCGGCCGCGGCGATTTTGAAATTCACACACCGGCGGCGGATACGACCTGGAATTCCATCACCAACATCATCGGCGTCACCGGCCCCAACAGCCTGGAATTCGCCTTGACCAATAATTTCCCCGACGGCAACGTGCGTGGTACGATTCAGTATGTGGCGGACAGCGTGATAACGGACCTGGTCAACAACGCCAACGGCCAGGCGCGCGGCGCCATGCCGCCCGGACGACCCCTGGATGCCCGCGGCAGCCAGGTGACCATTGAAGACGGCATTCTGCCCAACATTGTTGCTCTTAATACCATCGATGCCCTCTCATCGGAATCAACGACCGGCGGCAACAACGGCTGGGGGTATCTGGATTATGTCGAGGTGGTGTTCGATCACCCCATGAATCCTTTGCGCACCAGCACCGAAGGGTTCTCCCTCTCCGGTGTGGGCATGACGGGCATCACCGGTTCGGTGGCCGGATGGAATGCATCGGCGGACACCGTTCGTTTGCGCGTGATCGCCAGCAATCCGAAAATTGCCAACACCGGCGTTGTACCGTCGCTGGCCTATTACAATCCCGGTAATCCGAACGGATTTTCCGACGGCGTCAATGCCGGCTTGTGCGAAGATCTCTACTCTTCCGACATTGCCATTTCCAGCAACAATGCGCTGGCGCTGCAGGCGCGCGACAAAGCGGGTCCGGCCATCGTCAAATCCTACACCGCCGGCACCAAACGCATTCGCATCGCGTTCAGCGAAAAAGTCAACACCACCGGCTGGCCGGGCTCGGCCACGGTCAACACGCGCTTGAAATGGATCGTCGGTACCTCGTATTATAATGGCGTGAACGTATTTTTCACCGGCTTTTCCGGCAGCAACAGAGACAGCGTGATCTATCTCAATCACGTCGGCAACGCCTGGGCCAAGAGCGACTCCGGCGCCATCAATTTCTTCAACCGTAACGTCGTCTATGATGCGGCCGCGAGCGCCAACGGCAACCAGCAAAATGATGATGATCTGAGTCTGAGCGAGCCGCTGCGCACTCTGCTGGGGTCTGATGTGCAGGTGCAACGGGACAATATTCCGCCGTTGCTTCTCCGTCTGGAAACCGTCGATTTGGATTATGACGGCAAATTGGATCACCTCCGTTTCGTGTTTGATCCCGAATCACCGGTGTATCCGCGCCGATCCTTCCGCGCCGCTAACTGGATGTTCTCGGGCTACGACGGCGTCAAGCAGAACCTGGCGGTCGATTTGAGCACCTATATCTTTTATCCGTCGTTTTACGATCCGCCCATCAACAGTTTCGGCGATACGGTACAGGTGTATGTCAGTTTCAATGAAACCCTTGGATCCGGGCCCTCGGTTACGCCCTATGGCGGCGACACCGGTGATGTGTTGAGCGTCGAAGTGGCCTCGAGCCTGGGATTTGCCGATTGGGCGGACAATGTCATGAAGCGTCTGCCGGATGCCAATGTGCCGGTGCGCGACAAAGCGGGTCCGGCCATCATGAGCGCCCGCACGGTCAACACCACGCAGGTGGAAGCGTTTATGAGTGAAGACCTGCTCGACGGCAGTGTCGATAAGGAGGACTTTTTCCTCGATATGGGTCTGGGCATGGACGTGAGCTGGCCGTTTAACAGTGTGGCGGAAACCAGTGCCGGCCGTGTTTTGCTGACGGTGTTCGATCAGAGCTACTGGATGCCGACCCAGAGCGGCACTCTGTCGTTCAATAACGATTACGAAGAAACCGGCAACAACGTCTATGATCTCGTCAACAACGGTGATCGCCAAACCAATTCGGTGATCGTGGCGGATCATGCCGCCAGCCGTTTCGATATCAACCTGGCCATTGACGGTAACGTGTATCGCGGTGTGCCGTTCCAGGTGGAAGTCATCGCCCGCGACAGCCGCGGCAATGTGGATGCTACGTTCCCGGAATCCATCACGTTCTCGTGCAACCTGACCCAGAATGAAGTCGATCTGCCCGATGGACCGCAGCGATTACAGGGAGGCGTCGGCTACTTTACGGTGACCAGCTGGAAAACCACGGATAATCTGCGCATCAGTATTTCGGTCAGCGCGCACGGCTATGATCGCATCTACAGCACCTCCGATGCCGTCACCATTATCGATCCGACCATCGATACGCCGAACCATTTGACGGTCTTTGATGAGCCGGGCGATCAGGGCGGTTTTATTCGCCTGACCTGGGATTATTCCACCAACCATCCCGGTTTCGGCAATCAGCCTTCCATCGATTATTATGAATTGTTCCGTGAAAAGAAGGGTGACGTGCTGTTCGTCGGCACCATCGCCGCGCCGGACACCAACGGCTCGCGTATGGACTCGATGCGCGTGAAACTCAACATCGGCGACAACGACTCTTCCCGTTTCTGGGTGCGTGCGGTCTGGGATCCCGATTTGCCCGGCACCAACGCGCTGGTGGAGAGCGACGGTTATCTGTTGATGGACAACATCCAGCCGGTGCTACTGCGCCGCCAGGGCCGTCCGGTGCAGAACAGCAAGCGTACGGCAGATGCCACTATAGCCGCCGTGCAGGGCGAGAAGATCATGTCCGGTTCTGTGATGGGCATGGGCCGTGCCATCGACAACGTGGCGCCGAAATCGCCGTCCCGGTTGACAGCGGCGAAATCGGGCACCGCCGTGCTGTTGCACTGGAGCAAAGTGACCCATGGCGTCAACAACACACCGGAGCTGTTCGGTGTGCAATATCAGGTGTTCCGCCACGCCAGCAAGGCCTATTTCAACCCGGAAAGCGAAGGCCAGCTGGTGGTGACGACGGTCGATACCTCCTACATGTTCAACAGCGATGAGCAGCGGCAGTTCTTCTGTGTGCGCGCCATCGACACCGATAACGAGTCGGCCATTGCCAATCGCGTCGGCAAATACGGATTTGCGCTCAACAAACCGGCGCTGCCGGGCCAGACGATTTACAATTATTTGTCGATGCCGCTGGTTAACAGCGGTATGAGCAAGGCCAGTCAGGTGGCCGGAGCCGTGGGTGGTGTGAATGCGGTCTTTAAGCTGGATCCGGCCACCAACCGTTTCAGCAAAGTCTACATCCCCGGCATCAGCAGTGCGCGCGATAATTTCGACGTGCCCACCGGTACGCCGGTTCTGGTGTCGCTGAAAAACACGGCACCTGAGGCCTGGTTCATGACCGGTGCCGTTCCCGATTCCGGTTCCATTCATTTCACGCTCAATCGCGATGCCGTCGGCAAGTATAACGAAATAACCGTACCTCTGGATCGACCGACCATAACCAATGCACTCGAATTGGCAAATGCGATCGGCGGTATTCGTGCACTGTTCAAACTGGATCCGGCCACCAATCGATTCAGCAAAGTGTACATTCCAGGTGTCACCGGCCAGGCAGGTAACTTTAGTCTGCAGAGCGGTGAACCGGTATTGATTAATGCCACCAATAATACGCCGCCGATTTGGCCGTAATTCACTGGACCTGATCATGTGGGATAACCGACGGTTATCCCACTCGCTCATATTCGAGGAGGTTAGCCTTATGCGACTGATATACTCAATGTTAATTATCACGCTCTTGTCTGTCTTGAGCGTAACCGGCATCGTCGAAGCACAGTCCATCGACGTATATGTCGCCGGTTTTGTCACCAACAAAGACGGCTCCATACCCGGAGACAAGGAAGTTAAATATCAGGCCTTTTTAAGCAACGAGCCTGCCGATACCTCGCTCACCGCGCTGTGCTCGGAAACCGGCGGCTGGTCCATCAACCTGGCCGCATTTGATAAACCGGGTGAAAGCGACAAGACCTGGACCATCGGCGATACCCTGGTGGTGGTGTTTACCAAACTGGAGACGGCCGAACGCAATGTCTTCGTATACGTCACCAAGGATCCCAATGTGGAAGGCAACCCGCAGTTCCCGGCCGCCGCGGCCGCTCTGCCTGTGGAGATGGTTTCGTTTGTTGCTTCGGCGCGCGATGAGGGCTGGGGGTACCAGGTCGTTCTGGACTGGAAGACGGCTACCGAAACCAATAATCTCGGTTTTGAAGTGCAGCGCAGTCAGGATGGCATCGTTTTTGAAAAAGTCGGTTTCCTTTCCGGCGCCGGCTCCACAACGGCTTCGCAGGCCTATTCCTTTGTGGATAAAAACGTTGTAACCGGCAAGTATTATTATCGGCTGAAGCAACTGGACAGCGACGGCCAGTCCAAGACCACGGATGTGCTCGAAGTGAACCTGGCGGTGCCGGAACGCTATGAACTCTCGCAAAATTATCCCAACCCATTCAACCCGGCCACCGAGATCCTGTTCAAAGTCAAGGAACAGGGTCGTGTTCAGCTGATGGTGTTTGATGTTCTCGGACGCCAGGTCGCCACTCTGGTGGATGGTACGCTCAGCGCCGGCATTCATAAAGTGGCCTTTAACGGCCGCGCGCTGCCGTCCGGCATGTATCTCTATGTCATGAAAGCCGGCAGCTATCACGAAGTTAAAAAGATGGCTCTGGTCAAATAGTCCGTTTGTCCCTCCCAAACGGACCCTCCCAAAGGCTGCCGGTCGCAAGATCGGCAGCCTTTTTTATGGGCCGGCCCGCCTGATCTGCTGCCAAAGCGGCATTTGCAGGCTGCCCGGGCAGGAAAAACCTTGATTCTTTGTTCGAATTGCATTAAATTGTTTTGTTTTAGCATTTTGTCTCCATAAACCGAACAAGAGGTATATGTCATGGGTATGATGAACAAGCTGCGTGAAAGCACCAAAACCATTCTGATGATTTTGGTCTTTGCCTTTATCGCCACCATCGTCGTGGATTGGGGTATGGGTGGATTGAAACGCGACCAACCGCAAGGCGTGATCGCCTCGGTCAACGGCACCGAAATTCACTATGAAGAGTTTACCCGGCGCTATCAGAATGAGCTGGCCAACTATCGGCAGCAGTCCGGAAACGAACCGGAAGGGTATCAGCTGCAGCAATTTGAAAGCCAGATCTTTGAAAATCTGGTCCAGCAGCGATTGCTCAACGATGTCGTTAAAAAAGTGCATCTCGATGCCTCTGACAATGAAATCATTGACGAAATTTACAACAACCCCCCGCAGGAGCTGCGCCAGAACCAGGTTTTCCAGGACAGCACCGGCCAGTTTGACATGAAACGGTACCAGGCGGCTCTGGACAATCCCGGCGCCGGGCAGTTCTGGTCAGCGGTGGAAGATTACATGCGGCTGTCGCTGCCCATGCGCAAACTTGACAACCTGATTCGGGCTTCGGCCATCATCACCGACGACGACGTTCGCCTGGAGTATATGCGGCGCAATGTGAAAGCCAAGGCGGAGTTCATCGCCTTCAACGCCGATCAGTATACCGCCAAGGCGAGCGAGCCGAGCAGCACCGAGATCGAGAACTATTACGAAAAGCAGGAGAAGGATTTCAGCCAGGCGGAGCAGAGGATCATCGATTACGTGCTCCTCGAGCTTAAAGCCACCAAAGCGGACAGCGAGGCGGTCTTTGTTCAGGCGCAGGATCTGCTCAAAGAGGCGCGCTCAGGCGCTGACTTTGCCAACCTGGCCCGCATTTACTCCCAGGATGCCGGCTCTGCCAAACAGGACGGCGATCTGGGCTGGTTCGGCAAAGGCCAGATGGTAAAGCCTTTTGAAGAAGCTGCGTTTGCCGGCAACAAGGGCGATATTGTCGGGCCGGTGATGTCCCAGTTTGGCCTGCACATCATCAAGGTGGAAGATAAAAAAGTTGAAAACAAAGAGCCGAAAGTGCTGGCCAAACATATTCTGCTCAAATTCGAGATTTCGCCGCGCACCCGTGAAGCCATCCGCGAAGAAGCCGGTTACCTGGCGGAAGCGGCCAAAGAGTCGAGCCTGATGACCGTGGCCAAAGCGGAAAACGTTGAGTGCAAAACCAGCCAGCCGTTTGTCCAGGGTGGTTTTATCCCCGGCATCGGCATGGAGTCCCGCGTCAGCAATTTCATATTCCGCAGCGAAAAGGCAACGGTCAGTGATGTGTTGCAGATCGAGCGTGGTTACCTGGTCATACAGGTAAAAGAGGTGATCGAGGAGCATACCAAAACCCTGGCTGAGGTGAAAGATCAGATCGTCACCAAGCTGAAAACCGAAAAGGCCATGGCTGTGGCCAGGGAAAAGTGCCAGGCGGCTTACAGCGAAATCAGCAGCGGCAAAAGCATGGCGGATGTGGCCGGCCAGAACGGCCTCCAGGTGCAGACCAGCGACCAGTTCACCCTGTCCGGCTATGTGCCCAATGTAGGTCGGGAGCCGGGTTTTACCGGTGCCGCCTTTGCTCTGAATCCCGGGCAACTCTCCAAACCCGTGGAAGGGACCCGCGGCTACTTTGTGCTAAAACTGCTGGAAAAGTCCGATTTCAACGACAGCGACTATGCCGCGCAAAAAGATGCCATCCGTTCTCAGTTGCTGGCGCGCAAACAACAGATGATGTTCGGCCAGTGGTATACGGCTCTGAAAGAAAAGGCCAAGATCGAGGATTTCCGCAAAGACTATCTCTAGAAGGACCAACCAAGTCGATTATGATGGCGAATCTGAACCAGGTTCGCCATTTTTTTTGAGCGGCCTTGCCGCAGCAGGTCAGGAATAGAATCAAAAAAGGAGTTGTTATTGTCATTAAATAAGACTAAATTAGTCCTAATTAGATATGTTTAAGCTGAGCAAAAAAACCGAATATTGCATCCTGGCACTCCGCCATCTCGCTGAACAGTCTGATAAAAGCGCGACCGTCAAGGGCATGGCGCAGGAGTTGCGCATCTCCCAGTCTTTGCTGGCCAAGCTGCTGCAAGAGCTGGCGCGCTGCAAAATCGTCGGATCCATTCAGGGCGCCCACGGCGGCTACCGGCTCCTGGCGGAGCTGGGCCGTCTCTCGCTGGCGGACGTGGTCGAGATCGTCGAGGGACCGATCACGCTGACGGCCTGCAGCCGCTCTGAGCGTCCGTGCGAACGTCAGCAGGATTGCGATTTGAAAGAAAGCATCGGCCCGGTAGGTCTGCAGGTGCGTTCCGTTCTTGAAACCATTAAAGTGGCAGATTTATGAGTACAGATAACCAAACCATCGAAGAGCTGGCCAACCAGGAGTACAAATACGGGTTTGTCGCTGAAATCGATGCGGACAGTGTCGCCAAGGGTTTGAATGAAGAGATCATTCGTACCATATCGGCGAAAAAGCACGAACCGCCGTTCATGCTGGAGTGGCGTCTCCGCGCCTATCGTCACTGGTTGACCATGAAGGAGCCGAGTTGGGCCCATGTAAAATTCGATGCCATCGATTATCAGGATATCGTCTATTATTCGGCGCCCAGATCCAAATCCGGGCCCAAAAGCCTCGAGGAAGTCGATCCGGAAATTGTGAGTCTGTACAACAAGCTGGGCATCCCGCTGGCCGAGCAGGAGCAGCTGGCCGGCGTGGCGGTGGATGCGGTCCTGGACAGCGTTTCGGTGGCCACAACCTTTAAAGCGAAATTATCAGAGCTGGGCATTATTTTCTGTTCGTTCTCCGAAGCGGTCCAGA
>CAZISM010000039.1:16956-43112 GCA_964541895.1 uncultured Cytophagia bacterium | reverse complement strand
ACGTGTTTGGCATAATCGCCCTGGACGGCGAGAACGCCGATCTGCATCACCAGCCTCGGCCGGCCATACGTTCACCGGCCGGGATGGCGGCCAGTTCGAGACCGGGCATTGCTTCCCCCAGACCTTCCGAAACTCGGGCGATCAGGTCGAAATCGTTATAATGGGTTACGGCGGTGACAATGGCTTTGGCCATACGTTCCGGGTCGCTGGATTTGAAAATACCGCTGCCGACGAACACGGACTCGGCGCCCAGCTGCACCATGAGGGAGGCATCGGCCGGTGTGGCGACGCCGCCGGCGGAAAAGTTGGGCACCGGCAGTTTGCCCAGGCGTTTGACCTCGCGGATCAGCTCCACCGGCGCGCCCAGTTTTTTGCCTTCAGCTACCAGCTCTTCCTCGCCCAGCGATTGAATGCGGCGGATGCCGCCCATGACGCTGCGCATGTGCCGGACCGCTTCCACGACGTTGCCGGTGCCGGCTTCACCTTTGGTGCGGATCATGGCCGCCCCTTCGGCGATGCGGCGCAGGGCTTCGCCGAGATCGCGACAGCCGCACACAAACGGAACTTTGAAACTCCATTTGTCAATATGATACTCTTCATCTGCCGGCGTCAATACTTCGCTCTCGTCGATGAAATCCACGCCCAGGGCCTGCAGCACCTGTGCTTCGGCAAAATGGCCGATGCGGCATTTGGCCATGACCGGAATCGACACTGTTTTCTGAATCGCTTTGATCACCGTGGGATCGGACATGCGGGCCACGCCGCCATGGGCGCGAATGTCGGCCGGAATCCGCTCCAGAGCCATTACGGCGACGGCACCGGCCTCCTCGGCTATTTTGGCCTGCTCGGGTGTGGTGACGTCCATGATGACGCCCCCTTTGAGCATTTCCGCCAGTCCGACTTTGAGTTTAATGTTTTCAGCTTTTTCCATATTATAAACCTCATCTCGTTGTTTGTTGGAACATACAAGATAGTCATATTTTTCGAGATTTTCAAGGATGAAATTGAGGACCTGGCTGCAGGGGTGATACCTGCTCAACAGGGTGAAGCAGAACCGGGAGGTCCGCTCCATGCTGGTGAGCGTGTCTGAGAGGGGTTGAATGTGAGCTGGTACGGCAGCGGCCGGGCCTCAGTACCTGATTTTTTTCCTGTTGCTGCGGCTCTTGACCGTTTCTTTGCTGCCGGCGCGCGGACTGGTGTGGAGCGTGCATTCCCCCTGTGGTTTATAGCGCTGGTCGAAAATTTCCGTAACCACATCCGGGCAGTATTTGCCGGCCAGCATTTTGCTCTCGTTGCAGATATTCAGATCCACGACGCCGTCGGGCCGGATGAACTCTTCCTCAGGCAGACCGAGAGTGTCGTGGCTGCATTTAATGGTGGGCACGGTGATGGGCAGCGCCGCGCTGGCGCCGGTCTGCCGTTCGCCGAGAAACATGGAGGGGTCGTCATGGCCGATCCAGGTGCTGACCACCATCTGCGGCGTAAAGGTGATGTACCAGGCATCGGTATAGCCGTTGGTGGTGCCGGTTTTGCCGCCGGCCGGTCGGGCAAAGCCGTACTGGGAAACAGAAGCGGCGCCTGTGCCCTGGCGGGCGACGGTCTTGAGCATATCCACCATGATGTAGGCGGTCTCCTCGCGCAGCACCCCCCGGCTTTGCGGGGTTTCGCTGCTCAGGACATTGCCATAGCGGTCTTCCACGCGCAGCACGAACATCGGGCTGACGAGAACACCGTGGTTGGCGATGGCGCCAAAGGCGGAGGTGATCTCGAGGGGGATGACGCCGGTGGAGCCGAGCGCGATGGCATCGACCGCATCCAGGGGGGTGGTGATGCCCAGGGCGCGGGCGTATTGCACCACCTGTTGCGGCGGCACGTCCTCCTGGACGAGGCGGGCGCTGACCAGGTTCAGGGAGCGGCGCAGGGCTTCGCGCAGCGTAGTCTTGCCGCCGATGCTGCCGTCATAGTTGCCCGGTGTCCAGCGCGAACCGTCGATCTGCTGCACCACGATGGGCTGGTTCAGTTTTTCGTAACAGGGCATATAGCCGTTGTCCACCGCCGCTGTGTAAACGATGGGTTTGAACACAGAGCCGGGCTGCCGGCGCGCCTGCACGGCGCGGTTGTATTTGCTCTCTTCAAAATCTCTGCCGCCGATCAGGGCAAGGATGTGGCCGTTGCGCGGATCGAGTACCACGACCGAAACCTGCACCGCGGCTTTTTCATTGAGGATCGAATCGGCCAGGACTTTTTTATACACGATCTGTTCGATGGTGTGTTTTTCCAGCAATGAACGCGGCGTCAGTTTCTGCAGCGTTTCACGGTCGCGATGGGCTCGATTGGAGACTTCCTGGTTGTGCGGCAGATAGGCTGCCACCGCCCGCTCGGCACAGGCCTGCACGCGGGTGTCCAGCGTGGTATAAATGGTCAAACCCGCTTTATAGAGATCCCAGCCGAATTTTTTCTGCAGGTCCTGGCGGATCTCTTCGGTAAAATAGGGCGCGATCCCCAAATCCTTGCGCCGGCCTGCCGGCGCAACGTTCAGAGGTTCGTCGACGGCGCGGCGATACTGTTCGCGGCTGATATAGTGTTCTTCGAGCATGCGGCTGAGCACCAGATTGCGGCGTCGCAGCGTCCGTTCCGGAAAGCGAAAGGGATTCAGCGCCGCCGGCCGCTGCGCCATACCGGCCAGCAGCGCCATCTCGGCCAGGGTGCACTCCTGGATGGGTTTGTTGAACACCAGCTGGCTGGCGGCTTCGACGCCGTAACTGCCGTGTGCGAAATTCATATGGTTGAGATACATGTCCATAATTTCGCGTTTGGTATAAGTGCGCTCCAGCTGAATGGCCGTCAGGATTTCTTTAACTTTCCTGTTTATGGTTTTTTCCGGGCTGAGATACAGCCGGCGGGCGAGTTGTTGGGTGAGGGTGCTGGCGCCTTGCTGCCGGCTCATGGTGAGAATGTCGGACATCGCCGCCCGCATGAATCGCAGGGGCGCCATGCCCCAGTGCTGGAAAAAGCGGTGGTCCTCGATCGCCAGCACCGCCTTGACCATGGGGTCGGGAATTTTAGCGAGCGGCGTATAGAGGCGGCGTTCCGTAAAGAACTCTTTGATGAGCACTCCATCGGCCGAATAGACCTTGGTGGCCAGCTCAGGATTATAATTTTCCAGCTGGTCAAAGGAGGGCAGATGATATCCGAGATACACGATCCAGACCACCAGGGCGACCAACAGCACGGCCAGGACATAGGCCAGCGTACGTTTGTAATGAGGCCCCATGACTTGAGTAAATCTGGATTCTATGCGGGCGCGGGAAATTCGTTTAAGGGACATGATTCCGTTGATTCACAATAGACACACTTGGGTTACAACGCTGTTCGGCGGCTCGACTAGTACCGACGGATATGGGTCAGCACCTTGCGGTAGCGGTTCAGGTCTTCCAGCACCTTGCCGGTACCGCGAACAACGGCCAGCAGCGGTTCTTCCGAGAGGATGACCGGAAGGTTGGTTTCCCGCCGCAGGCGTTCGTCCAGGCCGCGCAACATGGAGCCGCCGCCGCTCATGAGAATGCCGCGATCGAGAATATCGGCGGACAGTTCCGGCGGTGTTTGTTCCAGGCAGAGCTTTACCGAATCGACGATGGCGTTGACCGTATCCGCCAGCGCTTCCTGCACCTGTTTGGCGCTGATGGTGACGGTTTTGGGAATGCCGGCAACCAGGTCGCGTCCTTTCACGGTCATGGTTTCCTTGCCGTCGTAGGGCGAGGCCGAGCCCAGTTTGCATTTGATCTCTTCGGCCGTGATTTCTCCGATCAACAGGTTGAATGATTTTTTGAAATATTGGACGATGGCTTCGTTCATTTCATCGCCGCCGATGCGGATCGAGATGGAGTTGACGATGCCGTACATGGCGATGACGGCGATTTCGCAGGTGCCGCCGCCGATATCGATGATCATGTTGCCCACCGGCTGATCGATGGGCAGGCCGAGTCCGATGGCAGCGGCCATCGGCTCTTCGATAAGATGCACTTCACGGGCGCCGGCGTGTTCGGCGGAATCGCGCACTGCCCGTTTTTCCACTTCGGTGATGCCGGTGGGCACGCAAATGGCGATACGGGGCCGCGGAATGCGGGTGGGCAGGGCTTTGCGAATAAAGTAGCGGATCATCTGTTCGGCCAGATCAAAGTCGGCGATGACGCCGTCCTTGAGCGGCCGGATGGTGATGATTTCGCCCGGGGTGCGGCCCACCATTTCGCGCGCCTGGCTGCCAAAGGCGACGATTTCCTGGGTGTGTTTGCGAATAGCCACAATGGAGGGTTCATCGAGGACTATGTTGCGGCCTTTGACAAACACAAGGGTGTTCGCGGTTCCGAGATCGATTGCCAGATCATTGGAAAAAACATTTTTAAACAAACTCATCTGTGTCAACCTTAGCTGTTGATGTATGAAGCGAATGTGGTGAATTATTCTGTTCTGAAGCGAAAGGCTCTAGTGGCGAAAATGACGAATGCCGGTAAAGACCATGGCTATGCCGTGTTCATCGGCGGCGGCGATCACTTCGTCATCGCGCACCGAGCCGCCGGGTTGAATGACCGCTGCAGCGCCCGCTTCGGCTAGGGTATCGATACCGTCGCGGAAGGGGAAAAAGGCGTCTGACACCGCCACGCTGCCTTGCAGATTCAGGCCCGCCTGGCCGGCCTTTATGACCGCCATTTTGGCCGAATCCACGCGCGACATCTGGCCGGCGCCGATGCCCAGGGTGCGGTCCGAGTTGACGAATACGATGGTGTTGCTTTTCACCCACTTGCCGACGCGCCAGCCAAAGGTCATGGCCGAGCGCTCGGCATCTGTGGGCCGGCGTTTCGTGACCACTCTGTATTCAGGCCCGTCTTCCGGTTCGATATCAACGGTCTGCAGGAGATAGCCGCCGATCACCTTTTTGATATCGAGATCGCCCGGCCGCAGCCTGGGGTCGGGCCAGCGCAGCAGGCGAAGGTTTTTTTTCAGTGTCAAGAGTTCGAGCGCCGCCGCGTCAAAGTCCGGCGCGATGATGACTTCGAGAAAGAGCTCGGCCAGTTTTTCCGCCATGATCCGGTCCACCGGCCGGTTAAAAGCCACCACGCCGCCGTAGGCGGACGCTGGATCGCACTGCAGGGCCTTTTGATAGGCTTCGAGCAGGTCGGCGCCCACGGCCGCGCCGCAGGGGTTGTTGTGTTTGACGATGATGGCGCACGGCTCTTTATATTCTCCGGCCAGGCCGGCGGCCGAGTGCATGTCGAGAATGTTGTTGAAAGAGAGCTCTTTGCCGTGCAGCTGTTCGCCAAAGGCGCCGCATTGGTCGTCACGATAAAAAGCCGCTTGCTGGTGAGGATTCTCACCGTAACGGAGATTCTGGACTTTGCGCAGGTTCAGATGCAAGCGATCGGTAAACACCGCTTCCGGCTGGTCGTGGTGCTGCAACCAGGTGGAAATGGCGGCATCGTATTCACTGGTTCTTTGAAAGGCCGCTCTGGCCAGTTTTTCCCGCAGGGCGCAGGAGAGGCGACCGTGCAGCTGCTCCAGTTCCTGCAGCACCAGCGTGTATTGTTCGGGGTGGGTCACCACGGCGACGCCGCTGAAATTTTTGGCTGCGGCGCGGATCATGCACGGTCCGCCGATGTCAATGTTCTCAATGGCATCGGCAAGGGTAACGGCCGGATTGGCCACCGTCGCTTCGAACGGATAGAGGTTGATGATGACCATATCGACCGGTGCGATGGCGTGCGCCGCCAGCTCTTTCATCTGCTGTGCGTCATCGCGTTTGGCCAAAAGGGCGCCGTGAATATGCGGATGCAGGGTTTTCACCCGGCCTCCCAGAATCTCGGGAAAGCCGGTCACATCGGACACGCTGGTGACAGGGATGTGGTGCTCCTTCAAGTAGCGGGCGGTACCGCCCGTGGAAAGGATTTCTGCACCGATGGCTCTGAGCTTTTCGGCCAGAGGCAGCAGGCCCTGTTTGTCATGGACGCTGATTACAACTCGCCGGATTTCTATATGGTCGATCACGGAATGCCTCACATTCATAGCAAAAAGTATATTATATCATTTTTTTTGAAAAATGCAAAACAATTGATGGGTATGGGACTGAAAACCGCTCTTTTTTCTCAGAATTGTTCGAAATTTCACATTTTATCGGCCTGATCAGGCAGAATCACGGTTTTTCGCCCCTGGATTTGCACCCGGCCTTGCGCGAACAGCTGAATGGCTTTGGGCAGGATTTCATGTTCAACGGTCAGCACGCGCGCCGCCAAGGTCTCCGGCGTGTCGTCATCCAAAACCGGAACGCACGTTTGCAGGAGCGGGGCGCCGGTATCATAGGCCTTGTCGACCAGGTGGACGGTGACGCCGGAAACCTTGCAGCCGTACTGTAAAACCGCCTCATGGACAA
Organism: uncultured Cytophagia bacterium; assembly: GCA_964541895.1. Taxonomy (GTDB): domain Bacteria; phylum Zhuqueibacterota; class Zhuqueibacteria; order Residuimicrobiales; family Residuimicrobiaceae; genus CAZISM01. The sequence continues at coordinate 36,691 of CAZISM010000039.1, read as the reverse complement.
AATGGCCGTACAGCCCTTTGCCGCCGAAGGAGGGCAGCAGGGCCGGATGGATGTTGATGATGCGATGCTCATATTGTTCCACCACGGCGGCGGGTATTATTTTCAGATAACCGGCCAGCACCACCAGCTCTGTGCCGTGTTGTTGCAGGAGGTGGAGCAGGTGATCACTATATGTGGCGGCATCAGCGAATTGCCGGGCTGATAAAAAATAGCCCGGGATGGATGCGGAGCGGGCGATGTCGAGGGCGCCGGCTGTTTCAGAACTGCTGATCACCGCTACCACGCGCGCGTTGGTCTGGCCGCTGTTGATGCTGTCGAGGATGGCCTGCAGGTTGCTGCCACGGCCGGAACAAAACACGGCAATGTTGAGTGGGTTCATGTCAGCCACGAATCACCCCGGCTTCCAGCATAGTCAGAGTTTTTTTCGACGCATCCAGGCGAACGCGGCAGCCGATGGGCATGGTGTATTTGATATCGTTATGCCCGTAGGGAAAGTTGGCGAGGATCGGAATGGCAAGGTCGTGGGTGTATTCCCGGATGACCTGCTCCAGTGTCAGGTCCGGCGTGGTTTTATCCGGGTCAATGGTATCGAGGAACTGACCGAGGACCAGACCGTTGATCTGTTTCAGCACGCCGGCGTATTTTAGTTGTACCAGATAGCGATCGATGCCATAGACCTCCTCGCCGATGTCCTCGAGCACGAGGATGGCGCCGCGAAAATCGGGCTGGTAAGGGGTGCCCAGGAGAGGGGCGATCAACGACAGGCAACCGCCGAGCAATCGACCTTCGGCGATGCCGCTGCGGTACAGCACCGGTTCCATGCCATCGATGCGCGCCTTCATCGCAAGTCGTCTGGTCGATGTGAGCAACGGCCAGAACATTTTTTCGGTCAGCGGTTGAATGCCTTTGCCCATCTCTACGGCCACCATGGGGCCGGAGAAGGAGACCAGGCCGGTCCTGGCAAACAGGGCCAGTTGCAGGCTGGTGATATCGCTGTAGCCGACGAGAATCTTGGGGTATTTTTTAACCGTCGCGTAATCGATCTTGTCCAGCAAGCGCGGTGTGCCATAGCCGCCTCTGGAGCAGATGATCGCCTGAACCTGCGGGTCTGCGAACATGGCGTTCAGGTCTTCGATCCGCTCGTCATCGGTCCCGGCCAGATAACCGAACTCTTTAAAGACGTGGCGGCCTTCTTTGATGCGAAAGCCCCGGTCGAGAAGATATTGCAGGCCGCGGCCGTATTGTTCTTTCTTTTCGCCGTGCGGCGGACTGGCGGGCGAGATCACCCCGATGCAATCGCCGCCGGCAAGTTTAGCTGGTTTTCGAATGGTCATAATCGCAGGTCTGGCTCGTGTTGTTAATGTATGGCCGATACGGATCAGCGGTTGTCGACGAGACGCTGGAATTCATAGATCGAATAGGGCGAATCCAGCCGGTAATCGCCAAAGCCGGTGATGTCCAGATAGAGGAATTCGCGATTGTAGCGATAATAGTACCAGATTTCATACGGTTTGGAATAGCGCGGGTAGGCGTTGCGTTCAATGTCATCCGGCGGTCCGAGGATGATGAACACCATGCCCATATCGGTGCGCCAGCCCTGTCGCTGCATGGCGGAAAAATTCTGATTGGCATATTCGATCCGGTTATAATGGGCGTCCATGGCCTCATTGATTTCCGTGCCGGGTGACGGGTCTCGAGCCAGCCAGAATGTTTTATACTCCTGCAGCCGCTGTTCTCCCTTGGCTTTTTTAAGTTTCTTCCATTCATCCTTGGAGGCGATGTATCGCAACTGGTCGATCGCTTCGTTGAGATCGCGGGCGTTGGCCGGCAGGCTGCGCCAGCGCACATAAAAGGTTTTGCTGGTTTTGACTTTTTCCTTGTCTGTGGCCGCATAGACGTTGAGGTGGTAGATGCCGTGACCGAGGCTGTCCACCTGGATGGGAAAATAGGCCATGGTTTTTTCCTGAGCGGCCGAGAGATCGAGATCCTTTTTGATGGTTTTTTTGTCGCTCTCGTTAAAGAGTTCGTAATTGATGTGGACATTGTCACTGTGCAGCGGATTATAAATTTCGATATAGGCAAAAGCGGGAGCGCTCAGCCCTTTGAGGGCATCGGAGACCTGGGGACGTATTCCTTGCAGTGAGCCGGTGGAATCGAGTTGGATCTGGCTGAGAAAAATAATATCGCTGGTGGCCAGGTGTCGCTGGCTGAAATCGGCCAGTTTGACGTTTTTGCTGACTTTGGTGTTGAGGCTGGTCTCATCATCAAATACTTCCACAGACACTTTATAGCTGCCCGGCTCCAGATCGAAATTCTGATTGGATTGACTGTACATCATCCGTTTGTTGGTCATGTCAAAGTTCTGCACCGTGACCGTCTCGTGATAGGTTTTGCCATCGACCTGGTCGCCGTCCTTGTCCTCGATCATGATCGAGATCTCGTAATTCGCTTCATAGCTGTCGGTCATTTTTACGAATTGCAGTTCGTCGTATACGACTTCGATGAAAAGGCTCAGCCGGCTTTGTTCGTAATGCCCCGGCGTGGCCACATTGACGGCGTCGAAATGAAAAAACGGCCCTTTGCTTTCCTGGCGGCCGCTCATTTCCGCCTGGGCCAGCACAAGGGGAGCACACACCAGCAGCAGGCTGAAAATTTTTTTACGGTTAAGCATGTATAGACTCCTTATGGGAGATGGGTTCGCCGGCACCGAATGAACAGGAGATGGACAGATTCACTCTGCTATAACAATACTTGCGGCTGATCCATTTCAACAGGGTGTGCAAACAGGTCATAGGTATCGGCCCCCTCTATTTTTACGGTATAGAATCGCCCCGGTTCCAGATTTCCTTCCACGACCACCGAGTTGTCTATTTCCGGCGCATCCCAGGTGGTGCGGGCGATGCTCTGTGCGGTTTCCGGTGTGACCTCGTCAACGAGCACGTGCATCACCCGGCCGATTTGACTGGAGTTGTGTTCTGCGGCTATGGCGGCCTGCGTTTCCATTAGGATGTTCTGCCGATCCACTTTTTTGCTTCGCGCCACTGAATCTCGCCATGTAAAGGCTTCTGTGCCCTCTTCGCTGGAATAGGTGAACACTCCCAGTCGTTCAAATTTCGTATTTTCAATAAATTGTATTAATTCACGAAAATCCTTTTCTGTTTCGCCCGGAAAACCCACCATAAGGGTGGTGCGCAGCGCCAGTCCCGGAATGCGACGGCGCAAGGTGTCTATCAGCGTCTCGAGCGCTTGCCGCGTGGTATGGCGCCGCATACGGTCGAGCATGCGATCGGTGATATGTTGAACGGGCAGATCGACGTACTTTACCACTTTGTCCAGGCCGGCCACTGTTTCCATGAGGCCGTCGGACCAATGGGCCGGGTGCGTATAGAGCAGCCGGATCCACTGCAGGGACGGGATGTCGGCGAGTCGTTGCAGTAATCGCGGCAGATCGTCTTGGTTGTGCAGATCGCGGCCGTAGCGGGTGGTGTCCTGGGCGACGAGATTCAGCTCCACGGCGCCGTCCCGGCACAGTGATTCGGCTTCCTGGACAATTTCGTCCATGGGCCGGCTGCGATAGCCGCCTTTGATCAGCGGGATGGCGCAGTAGCTGCAGCGATTATCACAGCCGTCGGCGATGCGCAGGTAAGCATAATGGCCTGGCGTCAGCCGTTTGCGTTCGCTATGGCAGCTGGTGGGCAGTTGCAGAAATTCACGCACCTGGCGCCGCGTCTGTTTGGCATCCGTGCTGTTGAAAAAGGCGTCCACCTCCGGCAGAACCTGGGTCAGTTCCTGCTGATAGCGTTGGGGCAGGCAGCCGCTCACCAGCACCTTGACGTGGGGCCGCTCTTTTTTGAGCTGGCTTATTTCCAGGATTGTATCGATGGACTCCTGTTTGGCGCTTTCGATGAAGGCGCAGGTGTTGATCAGCACCGCGTCGGCTTCAGCCATGTCATCCACCAGTTCTACATGCCGATCGATGCCGGCGAGCACGGTTTCGAGATCGACCGCGTTTTTGGGGCATCCCAGGCTGACAAAGGCCAGTTTCATTGGAACAGCGCCTCGATAAAGTCATGTGCAACGAACGGTTCAAGATCATCGATCCCCTCGCCGAGGCCGATGTAGCGGATAGGGATGGACAGTTCGCGCACGATGGCGAACACGATACCGCCTTTGGCGGTGCCGTCGAGTTTGGTGATGACCAGGCCGGTCACGGGCACCGCTTTGGTGAACTCTTTGGCCTGTGTCAGCCCGTTTTGTCCGGTGGTGGCGTCGATGACCAGCAGCACTTCATGGGGAGCGCCGGGGCACTGCCGTTCCAGGACCTTGTGCACTTTGGTCAATTCCGCCATGAGGTTGCCTTTGGTATGGAGGCGACCGGCGGTATCGATCAAAAGAACGTCTGTTTGTCGGGTCATGGCGGCCTTGAGTGCATCAAAGGCGACGGCGGCCGGATCAGCGCCGGATTGGGCGTGGACCAGATCGACGCCGGCGCGATGGCGCCAGATATCCAGCTGTTCGATGGCGGCGGCGCGAAAGGTGTCGGCGGCGGCCACCAGCACCTTGCGTTCCTGTTTGGCCAGCGCATTGGCCAGTTTGCCCACGGTCGTGGTTTTTCCGGTGCCGTTGACGCCGATGATGCTGATCACAAACGGTTTGGCCTGATCCGGCTGCAGCGGCCCATGGCTGACGAGGTTCAGCTGTTCATTCAGTTCTTTTTTCAATACGGCCAGCACCTGGTCGGCCTGAAAGGCGCCGTCTTCTTTGGCGCGTTTGCGCAGGCGGGAGATGACCAGTTCCACGGTATCATAGCCGACATCGGCGAGCAGCAGCTGTTCCTCCAGCTGCTCGAGCAGCTGTTCGTCCAGACCGCGCGCCTGCTGAATGACGCGCTGCAGGCCGTCCACCAGCGTTGATTTTGTTTTCTGTAAACCGGATTGCAGTTTTTGAAATAGCGACAACACACCTTTTCCTTGTTATGGGGTGACCATGTTCCGAAACCGTTTAAAGTAGCTGATCAGGGTGAGCGGGACGAGGAGGGTGGAGATCCACATCGACACCTGATTCATCGGATGCCAGTCTAAAATGTAGAGCACGATCACCGCCAGGAAGGATACCAGGGTGCACTTGCCGAGGAAATTGGATTCCACTACGATCTTGACTCTGTTGACCAGGCTGACGGCGGCGATCAGGATCAGCAGATCGCGGCCGATGACCAGGCCGGCATACCAGTAGGGCAACGGCCGATAGGCGGCGAGAAAGAGCATAAGCACCGCCACCGATATTTTGTCCAGCAGCGGATCGAGTATGCGGCCCAGATGGGAGCGTTGATCGAGATGGCGCGCCAGATAGCCGTCAAAAAAATCGGTCAGGCCGGAGAGTATCATCAGGATCAGCGCTGTGATATTGCCGGCGCTGGAGTCCAGCGTAATGGCGTAGCAAATGAAAGGCAGCAGCAGCAGTCGTGATAACGACAACAAGTTGGGAATGCTCATTGTGTGCGGATCTTTTCTTACCAGTTCAAGAATTTCCATCGTTTTTCTCATGTAAAGACTCGAAGGACGTCCCACAGGAGAGATGGTTTATGCAGCACGGCATTACGAAATATATTGAGAATCGTTCTCTTTTCAAACGGCAATTTTAGGATGACATCGGCCAGGGCATTCAGTTGGTCGTCGTGGAGGCCGAGGGAGAATTTTTTCAACCGATAAAAGTGTTCCTGTTTGGCGCCGTCGCCCGAGTGCCAGCTCTGTTCATAGGTGCGCAGGAAGGCCCTGGAGACATCGCGGTTGCGTACGGCTTCGGCGGCGATCCGGCCGGCGAGCCGGCCGGCTTGCAGGGCGGTAACGATGCCGGCGCCTGTCATGGGATTAACCTGATGAGCGGCATCGCCGGCCAGCAGGCAGCCGTCGGTGACGATGGTTTTGAGCGGCGGTGGGCAGGGCACGCCGCCGCAGGTGAACGAAAAGCTGCGCACCTGTGGAAAATGGATCTGCAGAAACCGTTGCAGTGATGCCTGAGGCCGCACAGTTGCGGCGCAGTGGCCGGCCACGCCCAGGCCGATGTTGGCCAGGCCGTTGCCTTTGGGAAAAATCCAGGCATAGCCGCCGGGCGCCAGCTGTTCGGAAAAATAAAAATGGACGGTCTCCATATCGACATCCAGCGGTCCGGCCAGAACCTGGGCGCAGGTCTCCATATCCTGAAGCCGGGTGCGTGTATCCAGGCCGGCCCAGCGGCCTACCCTGGATTCCACGCCGTCGGCGCCGATCACCAGCGGGGCGTGCACGGTGTAGCGTTGTCCTAATCGCTCCACGTGCACGCCGGCAATGCGGTCCTGCTCAAAGAACAGACTGTGCGCATACGCTTTTGTGTAAAGTTCGGCGCCTGCGGAGACGGCAAGGCCGGCGAGGTCGAATTCAAAGGCTTTGCGATTCAGGATCAGGCCGGTCTTTTGGCCGGCGAGTTCAACCTCGGCGCCGGAGGGTGCATGAATGACCGCTTTGCTGATGCGCTGGCTGATCCAGGTTGGCGGCGGATCCGGGAAAAGGCGACGAAATTGCATTTCCCCCACGCCTTCGGCGCAGCGCACCGGCACGCCGGCTTCACGATCTTTTTCCAGCAGCACCACGCGCGCCCCGTTCTGGGCCGCCTGCCAGGCGCTCATACAGCCGGCCGGTCCGGCACCGACCACAATGACGTCGCACTCAGTGATCATCGTTCGCCTCCAGGGCAGCGACCGGACAGACCTGGACGCAAAATCCGCAGGCTGTGCAGCGCTCGGGAATGAGCACCCATTCGGATTCCCAGAGTTCGATGGCGTCGTGGGGACATACCGCCACACATGTGCCGCAATAGTCGCAACGATTCTGTACACAGTTGATCTGGGTCATGTTCTCAGGCTAGGATAAATGATTTTAAAACGCACCCGGTAATACCACTTGCTGAAGAAAAACACAAACGCCAGCACCGCCAGATAGAGCGGAAAGTAATAGACCACCACCATGGATAAAAACAGCGTCGCCATCTTGACGGTGTGCAGGACGTCGCTTACCTGCCGGCGACGAGCCGTGCGAACATAAAAATAGAGGCTGAGGCCGGTAGTGACCATAACCCCGGGATCGCGCAGGAGAATGGCGGCAGCCAGGGCGGCGGCGTTGCTGACACCGCCGGCCAGGATGACCCATCGCGCACTCATGACCACGGCGACGGTTCGTTTGCCTGCGGCGCGGTCTCCTTCCATGTCTGGAATCGTGGTGTATAAATATACGGCGAGCACGCCTAAAAGATACGGGATCGCCGCTGTCAGCGTGGCGATCTGGAGCGAAGCGCGCACGCACCAGCCAAAGCCAAAGATGAGCAACGCGCCCAGCAGATTGGTGAGCAGTCCGGCCAGGGGGCGATCTTTGAGCATAAAAGGTTTCATGCTGTAGGCCACACCGGTCACGAGAAACACCAGTCCGAGCAGCAGGGCCAGATCCGGTCGCAAAACGGCGCTCAGTCCGATGGGCAGGAGCGCAAGAACCAGCGTTTCAATCCATGCGGCGACGGTTGGGATGTCGCCGCTGGCGATCAGGTACAGTTTATGGTTGAGCCGGTCCGAAACGATATCGGCAATCTGATTGAGAACAAAGGAGGCTCCCATCACACTGGTCAGGGCGGCGACAGAGAGCGTTACTGACAAACCGCTCACCGGTTGATCCGCGAACGGTTCGGCTCTGACATAGCCGAGCAGGGCGACGGTCCACACCGGAAAAAACAGCGTCGGCCGCAGGACGAAAAAGTAATCCAGGGTTTTAAGCAGAGCAGCGGGCATCAGGTTGCGATCTCGTGCTGAAATTTGCCGATTTTGTCCTCGATGGCGATGGGATACTGACCGTTAAAGCAGGCGGCGCAGAAACCGCCCTCTTCATGGGAAACAGAGTTCATCAATCCATCCATCGTCAAATAGGCCAGGCTGTCACATTCCAGGTATTTCTCTATTTCCGGAACGCTGAGATTGGAAGCGATCAGTTCGCTTTTGCTGGGAAAATCCATGCCGTAAAAGCACGGCGAAATGATGGGCGGCGAGCTCACCCGCACATGCACCTCGGTGGCGCCGGCATTGCGCACCAGTCGCACCAGTTGCCGTAACGTGGTGCCGCGCACAATGGAATCTTCCACCAGCACCACGCGGCGACCGTTGAGAACGCCTTTGACCACGTTGAATTTCACCCGCACGCTGAAATCGCGCATATCCTGTTGCGGATGGATAAAGGTGCGGCCGACATAATGGTTGCGGATCAGGCCCAGTTCGAACTTTAGCTCAGAGCGTCGTGAAAAACCCACGGCGGCGGTGTTGCTGGAATCCGGAACCGAGATGACGATGTCGGCATCCACCGGGCTTTCCAGGGCGAGGTTCTTGCCCAGTTTACGGCGAACGCGGTCGACGTTGTCGTTGTAGATGCGGCTGTCCGGCCGTGCAAAGTAGATGAATTCAAAGATACAGGCGTGGCGGGCTGAGGGGGGTTCAATTTCATAGGAGCGCAGCCCTTCCGGTCCGATTTCCACCAGCTCGCCGGGGCGGACGTCGCGAATGACCTCGGCGCGCAGGAGATCCAGCGCGCAGGTTTCGGAACTGACGAACCAGGCTCGGTCTTTTTTGCCGATGCAGAGCGGGCGCACGCCGTGACGGTCCCGACAGGCATAGATGCGATCCGTTGTCAGCATCACCAATGAAAAGGCGCCACGAACCTGGCGCAGCGCATCGATGATTTTTTCCGTCAGCGTCGGTGCGCCGGAGCGGGCGATGAGGTGCGGGATCACTTCGGTGTCGGTGCTGGTTTGAAAAAGCGAGCCCTGTTCTTCCAGGTGGTCGCGCATCAGGCCAGAGTTGGTGAGGTTGCCGTTGTGAGCGATGGCAAAGGGGCCGTTCTTGAAATTGACGAGAATGGGCTGCGCATTCTGCAGCATGGACGCGCCGGTCGTGGAGTAGCGGTTGTGGCCGATGGCCAGATGACCGGTCAGCGTATCAAATATTTTCGCATCGGAAAATGCATCCATGACCAGGCCGCGGCCGACGTGGCGGTGGACGTGGTGGCCGTCGCTGGCGACGATGCCGGCGCTCTCCTGGCCTCGATGTTGTTGGGCGTATATGCCCAGATGGGCAAGGCGGGCGGCGTCATTGGCTCCGTAAACGGCGATGACGCCGCAATTGGATCTGGGTTTATCCAGGATCTCTGTTTCAGATAGCTGATACATATACCTCTCTTGACTCAATAACGGTCCAGATATTGGTCCTGGAACGAGCGCGGATCATCGAGGGATTCCAGGTGCGACCAGATGGTGACATTGCGTAGCGCTTGTCGGATGTCGGATTCGATCTTTTCCAATATACTGTGCCCGTGGTGAATAGTCCAGCCCCCGGGGGCTTGAATGTGAAAATAGACAAAGCGACGACTGCCGGCCTGACGCGTGCGCAACGCATGAAATCCAATGCCCTGTTCCGCATAGCTGTCGAGGATGGCGCGAATGGTGGCCACTTCGCCGGTCGGCAGCGCGGTATCCATCAGGCCCTGAATGGATTCACGGACGATGCGACCGCCGATTCGGCTGATATTGGCCGCCACCGCCAGGGCGATAAGAGGATCCAACCAGGTCCAGTGGGTCAGGGCCACCAATCCGATGGCGGCCAGCACACCGGCCGATGTCCATACGTCCGTCAGCAAATGCTGGGCATCCGCTTTTAAGGTGATGGATTCGTAGCGGACGGCCGCACGCTGCAAAATGAAAGCGACGCTGCCGTTGATGGCCGAGGCGGCCACAGAGACGGCAACGCCCAGGCTGATTTTTTCCAGCGGCTGCGGATGCCAAAGGCGATTTATGGCGGTCACGGCAATGCTGATGGCCGCCAGCATGATCAAGGTGCCTTCCACGCCGGAGGAGAAATATTCGGCCTTGCTGTGCCCGAAGGCGTGCTCTTCGTCTTCCGGCTCGCTGGCGATCGTGAGCATGGCCAGAGCCATTACAGCGCCGACCAGATTCACCAGAGATTCGATGGCATCGGACAGCAAGCCCACGGAGCCGGTTAACAGATAAGCGGCTGATTTTAGCGCAATGGTGGCCAGCGCGGCAGCAATGGAAATCCAGGCATAACGGGACAATGAAGCCTGGGCTTTGGTGTTACGAGTTTTCTGCAAATAGTGTTTCCTTGTTCGATCCCGGACCTGCGTCTATCGTGAGTTGTGGCCATAGCCCGCACGCAGAGCCGCATAGCCGAGCAGGCACCCGGCCGCATCGGCGAGCAGATCTTTCCAGCTGGCTTTGCTTTTTCGATAGTACTGATCGTAGGCTTCCTTGGCCAGTCCGAACGACAGGGAAAAGAGCACGGCGTTGCGGCGGCTGGCGGCTTGGCTTTGATGCCATTCCCGGTTGTGCGCATAGTAGCCCAGGCCGACGAGAAAGGCAGAGGCTACCAGATGGTCTGCTTTATCTTTGGCGATCCAGAAATCACTCCCGGCCGGAAGAGGATGCTGTATCCTGGTGCTATCGCCGGTCGATTGCGCTATCAGCACCAGGGGCAGCAGCAAGAGGCAGAACATCAGGCGCATCTCAGAGTCCCAGATCGCTGCTGATTTTTTGCATACCCTGCAGGGCGATGCCGGTGAACTCTTCCAGCGTCAGGTCAAAGTTGCTGCAGCTCTGGATCTGTTCGCGGTTGGCGCCTTTGGCGAAACTTTTTTCCTTGAACCGGCGCAGGATGAATTCAACGTCCACCGGCGCCAGCTTTTTATCCGGATGCATCAGGGCGGCGGCTACGATCAGGCCGGTGACGGGATCGGCGGCATAGAGCGCTTTGTCCATCAGGCTCTGGAGCGGCGCCATGTTGTTGTGACACTGGATGGCGTGCAGGATCTCCTGCGGAATGTCATACGGCTTTAACAGTTCCAGCGTAATCGCCGTGTGACGTTCCGGCGTTTTCATGGTCTCTTCATAATCCAGGTCATGCAACAGCCCGGCCAGGCCCCAGGCTTCCACATCCTGCTGAAAGTGGATCGCCAATTCCCGCATGACCGCTTCCACGGCCAGCACATGCTTGAACAGATTTTTATTGCTGAAACGGGATTGCGAAAGCGTAAATGCTTCGGATCGGGTCATACGGCATCCTCGTTAAAAGTTAACCGAAACGGAAATGCCCATGCGCGGCGACGGTCGATCCCATGGACCGGCGGTCCGGCGCATGCTCAGCGCCGGGTTTTCGTCAAAGTGGTAGAGATGGGCGTCCACATAGGCATCGGCCATGCTGTAGAGAATGACCGCTGCCAGCCACCAGATGGCCAGGCTGCGATTGTCTTTGTAGTACATGCGATCGTATTCGTTGCCGGCGCGCACCGCCAGCTGGTTCAGCCAGATGGCATCCGCCACCAGGCCGATTTCACCGCCGGCGGCGAGCACGGCTTTAAATTTTTTGCCATTGTACCATTGCCCCCAGCCGGGCACAGCCAGGGAGCGGAGCATGGCGCCGGTCGGCGATTTGACGCTGTCCCGGACGGTCGGGCCGGCATGAGCTGCACCGGCGATCAGCAACATCAGCAGGAGCAGCCGGGTTGTGCCGCGTTTGCTCATGGCACCAGTGCGATGGCTTCGATTTCAATCAGACCGTCTTTGGGCAAGCGCGCCACCTGCACGGTGGATCGCGCCGGCGGATTCTGCGGGAAAAATTCCGCGTAAATACCGTTCATGACGGCAAAATCATTAAAGTCTTGCAGAAAAACGGTGGTTTTGACCACCCAGTCCAGATCGCTGCCGGCGGCGCGAAGAATGGCCTGCAGGTTTTGCAGCGCCTGCCGTGTCTGCGCGGCAATGCCGCCGTCCACCAGATTGCCCGAGGCCGGATCAAGGCCGAGTTGGCCGGCGGTGAATATGGTCTTGCCGCTTTTAATTATTATGGCCTGACTGTATGGCCCGATGGCCTTGGGGGCCAGATCGGTTTGTACGATGTGCTTCATATTTTTTTCCTTCCAAAAATCAACGAGAAAATGGTGTTTGATGCCCGGCCTCGTCATAATATGGTCCCGGCCTGACAGGCCCCCCTGCAGGGGGTTGGCAGGTGCGGCCGATGTTACTGACGAAACTGCATCTGATACAGTTTTTGATACAAGCCGCCGGCATTCACCAGCTCGTCATGTTTGCCCTGCTGCACGATGCCGCCGTTGTCGATGACGATGATGCGGTCGGCGTTGAGGATCGTGGAGAGCCGATGGGCGATGACAAAGGAGGTGCGATTTTTCATCAACCGTTCAATGGCCTGCTGGACCAGCACTTCCGATTCCGTATCCAGCGCTGACGTGGCCTCATCCAGAATCAGGATCGGCGGATTTTTCAGAACCGCCCGGGCGATGGCCATACGCTGGCGCTGTCCGCCGGAGAGCGTCACGCCCCGTTCGCCGATATTGGTGTCGTAACCGTGCGGCAGCTGCATGATAAAATCGTGGGCGTTGGCGATACGCGCCGCCTCTGTGATGGCGTCCAGCGGCTGCTCTTCCAGACCGTAGGCGATGTTGTTGCGCACGGTGTCGTTGAACAGGATCGTCTCCTGGGTGACGATGCCCATGAGCCGGCGCAGGCCGGCCAGTTCCAGATCGCGCAGGTCGAAGCCGTCGAGAACAATGGCACCGCGGCTCGGGTCGTAAAAGCGCGGCACCAGATCCACCAGGGTGGATTTGCCGGCGCCGCTGGGCCCGACGATGGCGAGGGATTCGCCTTTGCGGACGACGATGTTGATGTTCCGCAGCACCGGCTGGTCTTTTTTGTAGCTGAAGCAGAGGTCGCGGAATTCGATGGCGGTGTTGAAATCCGCAACCGCCACGGGGTTGGGCCTGTTTTTCACCGCCGGCTCAAGGTCGAGCACATGAAAGATGCGTTCCGCCGCCGCCATGGCTTCCTGCAGCCGGTTGTGGACGCTGGACAGCTCTTTGACCGGCTGCATCAAAGACGCGATGACGGTCAGGAAGAGAAAAAATTCGCCCGGAGTCAGAATGTGCTCGTTGAGCACCTGCCGGCCGCCGAACCAGAGAATGCCCACCAGCACTATGGCGCCGAGGAATTCCGTCAGCGGTGAAGCCAGGTTGCGCGTTCGGGTGATTTTCAACAGCGACTGAAAGTAGCGCTGCGTCTGTGCTTTGAATTTTTTAATCTCGAATTTTTCCATGGCGAACGCCTTGACGACGCGGACGCCTGAAATGGTCTCCTGCAGCGTGGAGGTCAGGTCGGCCATGCGCTCCTGCGAGATGGTGCTCTCCTTGCGCAGGCGGAGGCCGATCCAGCCGATCAGTCCCATGCTGATGGGTGCGACGACAAACGCCACCAGGGTCAGTTTCCAGCTGATGACGACCGCCATGGCCAGCAGCGCGATGATCAGAAGCGGATTCTTGATCAGGGTGACAAAACTCGCAGACACGCCGCTGTTGACCAGAGTGACGTCGTTGGTGATGCGGGATATGATCTGGCCGGCACGGGTGTGGTGATAATAATCCAGCGACAACCGGTTGATATGAGTATAGAGATCGTTGCGGATATCGCGGATTACCCCCTGCTCTACATGCGCCATAAAGAACGCCTGCAGATAATCGAACACCCCCTTGAGCAGAAAGGCGAACAGGAGAAACAGCGATATGCGCTGCAGCCGGCTCTGCCGATCGACGCCGGCCATGTAGGTTTCGATCAGTTGCCTGCTCTGTTCCTTCAGCTGCTGAAAGGCGCCCTTCTCAGCCGGCACAGCAGAAAGAGGGCTGTCCTGGACGGACGGGTCCGCCACGGCCTGATCCGGCTGCACAAAAATGGTTTCCAGAAACGGCATGATAGTGACCAGGGAGGCGCTGTTAAACACCGTAAAGAGGAGAATGCAGAACAGCGATCCCAGCAGGCTCAACCAGTACGGGCGGACATATTTCATGATGCGCAGATAGAGGGTCATGGCTCGGGCCTGTTAGGGGTCTCCTTAAAGTCAATGTCCTCCACATCGGAATTGCTGAGATCCAGGGAGGGATTCTGCGGCCGGCCTTGCACCTTGGGTTCCTGCTTTTGCGGCGCAGAGCCGAAGAGCAGTTGAAATATTCTGCTCACCAGATAGAACAGCAACGCGAGCAGAATGAGACGGAACAGCATGTACATACTCCTAAAATGTAAAGAGGACACGAGGTCCTCTCCTGGTATCCGGGTCGGGCCGGTATCGGCTCGACGCACAGCCATTCAATACTAGGGCGGTGTTAAAACTCAGCGGCCCGGCGAATAGTATTCGATGCCCGAATGGGGCCGCATGATCTGATGCACCAGTTCTTCGAAATGCTGCCGGTTGTTGACAAAATCGATCAAGGTGCTGTTGACCACCAGCAGCGGGGTATCGGTATAGTGAAAGAAAAAGCGATTATAGGCTTCGTTCAGGGAACGAATATAATCATCCGACATCTCTTTCTCGTAGGAGCGGCCGCGTTGGTGAATGTTGCCCATCAGCCGTTCATGCGAGGACTGCAAATAGACCACCAGATCCGGTTTGATGATATCCTGTTCCAGCAGGCTGGCGACCCGGTCATAGAGAAACAGTTCGCGGTCTTCGAGGTTGAGGTGCGCAAAGATGCGATCTTTGGCAAAGAGATAGTCCGAGACCGTGGCCGGCTGAAACAGATCCGCCTGCAGCGACTCCTGCTGTTGCCGGTAGCGGCTGAGCAGGAAGAACAGCTGCACCTGAAAGGCGTAGCGTTGGGGATCCTTGTAGAAATCTTCCAGAAAGGGGTTCTCTTCCGGTTTTTCATAAACGACACGCGCGTCCAGATGTTCGCCCAGCAAGCGCGCCAGGCTGGTTTTGCCGGCGCCGATCACACCCTCGATACAGATATATTTGGGTATCATGCCATTTGAATCCTTTGTTGAAAGGCTTGCGCGTCCATATAGAGAACCACGCGTTGATCCGACGGACAGTCGTCCAGCAATTGTTGCACCGTGCGCCGATACCAGGGCACCTCATATTCTGGCGCCAATTCTGCCAGCGGCGCCAAAACAAAACGGCGCTGCGCCATTCGCGGGTGGGGCAGCGTCAGGGTGATGTCCTGTCGAACCACGTCGGCGACCGAGAGGATGTCGATATCGATGGTGCGGGGAGCCCAACGTTCGTACCGTTCGCGTCCCAGCCTCGTTTCGACAAATTGCACATGGTTGAGCAGTGTGATCAGCGGCATCGTCGTTTCGATTTCCAGGACGCCGTTCAAATAATCGGGCTGCAGCGGATTGTGCAGCGGCTCGGTCTCGTAAATGCCGGACACCCGGCTTACCGTCAAGGCCTCGGGGATTGCCAATTCGTTGACCGCCTGACTCAGGTAAAAAATGCGGTCGCCGAGGTTGGAACCTAAACCTAAATATGCTGTGACACTCATAACAGGCCGGTTGACGTCTCACCAGTTGATTCTTGCCGGATCAAGGCTGTTGTCTGGTTATTTCAATTTCAGTGCCGTTGGCCAGGCCGCCCAATGGTGCAAATGGTTTGCGCACGAGGACGGTGACCTGTTCGGCCGGAAATTTCTGCAATATCCGCTGCGCGATGTGTTCGCCCACGGTTTCGATCAGATAAAAACGTTCGTTGCTGACGACATCCTGAACGGTCTGATAAACATGGCGCACATCGATGGTCTCTTTAAGACGATCGTGCAGGGCGGCCGGCCGGGCGTCATACACCAGATCGACATCCACCTCAAAGCGTTGGCCGTTTTCCCGCTCATCCTGTTCGCAGCCGTGATAGGCATGAAAAATCATGCCGCGAATTCTCAAGTGGTCCTTGACCATGGTCGTCCACATTTCCTCTGGATAATAGATTTAATTTAGAAAAATAAGGCCAGATTGTCAAGCTAAATTACCGCCCTGAAATATGTTTAAAAATAATAAAATTAGCTAATAAGCGCGTATAGATCTCTCCGGTTTTCTTTACGCAACCCCTGTTTTTTTTAGTATTGTATCAAGTAGTTTACCTGGATATGGAGTGGATAATGCCCTGGAGCAACACCAAATTCGTACTGATAGGGTTGGTTCTTTTTTTCCTGATTTCCTCCGCCTCGAGCGAGGAGGATATTCCCGCTACACCTTTGCCCCGCAACAGCAGAACCGTGACGCTGGCCCCTCTGCGACAGGCTCGCCTGGATAGTAAAAAAGCAGCTAAAGCAGCGCAAACCGCCGCCCTGGCCAACGCATCGCTGGTGGCCGGCCGTTTGAGCTGGGATGAGAACCGGGTGATCGGCAAAATCACGCTGCAGGCGGATGGCGTCGAGCACATAGGGCAGCCGGTTTTCATCGAGGCGTGGAACAGCGATGAAAACCGGTTTATCGTGGTAGAGCAGGATACGCTGACCGGGAACGGTTATCACGACATCGAGCTCGACGGAGTGTATACCCAATCGCTCCGCGTGGTCGTAGATCCGGATGCAGCTGCCACGCTTTCCATCACCTCGATGTCGGCGGACGAAATCATTCTGGCGGATTCACCCCGGCTGATGCTGATCGGGGATTCCATTACCGAGGGCCGCGGCTCCAGCGACGGTTTCGGCTTTCGCAAAATATTGTATGATAAACTAAAGACCGTCAGCGCGGCGATCGATTTTGTCGGCAGCTATGGCGATGCGCCCTATGAAGGCCATTTTCAGGGTAGCCGCAAAATATTCGATTTTTATCCGCCCTCGCTGAACAACGGCGGCACCGGCGTTATGGACGTGACCTCCGACATGGATGTGTATCGCCCCACCATGGTGGCGATTCATCTCGGCACCAACGGCTTTACCACCAATGTCGATCAAATGACCACCCTGATCAAATATCTGTTGACCTGGCGCAGCGGCAAGGGCAAATACCTGCAACAGGTCGTTGTCAGCCAGATCATCCCCATGAAGAACAAGGACAGCAGCGTGGTGGTGTTTAATACAAAAATCGCCAATATGGTGCACTCGTTTCAACGCGGCTATGTGACCGGCCAGGCGGAGCCGGTATACCTTTGCGATCACTTTACCCGGTTTATAGAGTATCCTTTTGTCTGGGCGACCGATTCGCGGACGCTGATGTCGGATAACCTGCATCCGAACGGCAACGGCTATCAGATGATGGCTGCCACCTATGCCGACATCATGACGCCGATTCTGACCGGTACGCCGAACTGGTTCAGTTCCGCGGAATGGGGGGTGGGCGCGGCCGGCCTCGATCATCTTTACGGCGGTCAGGGGTTGGCTCTGGCGGATATTAACCAGGACGGCAAGGATGAATGGTACCTCAGTCGCATCGCGCCGACCTCGACGCAGAACCGCCACCTTCTCTATGTCACCACCGATTCCATGCGCTGGCTGGAACGGGCGGAGGCGATGCAGGCGAAGGACGGCGGCAACAGCCGCGGCAGCCTGTTTTTTGATATGGACAACGACGGCGATCTCGATCTGTTCAACGCCCACTCCCCGGGCCAGAACCGGTTGCTGGAAAATGTGACCAATTCCTATTTTCGCGATATCACGATCCAAAACGGCATCGAAGGCAACAGCGAAGAGACGTCGGGCGTGGCAGCGCTGGATGTGGAATCGGACGGCGATCTCGATCTCTTTGTGCTCAACGTGCGGGCGACCAACGAACTGTACATCAACGACGGCAAAGGCAAGTTCAGCCGCAAGGACCGCGGCTGCAACGAAACCTATGAGAACAACAGCGACATTACCAGGATGTCGGTCGCGGCGGCCGACTATGACAACGACGGCGACACCGACCTTTATGTAGTCAAACGAAATAGCGCCAACCGACTCTATGTCAACAACGGCGCCGGCGCTTTTGTCGATCGCGCCGCCTATGCCGGCATTAACCTGGTCCATAAATGCAACGGCGCCTTTTGGGCGGATCTCGACAACGATGGCGATCTGGATCTGATTGTCACCGTGTCCGCCATTGCCAGCGAGCCTGAACCGGTGCTGCGCCTGTATCAGAACAAAGGCGATGGTACGTTTCAAAACATGACGCTGACCGGCGCCATCCCTATGGCCGGCTATTCCGTGTGCGTGGCCGATTTTGACAAGGACGGCCGTCAGGATATCGTGACCGCCAGCGAGTACACTACCGGCGGCTATTACAAAAACGAGGGCAACTGGCAATTCCGTAAAATCAGCAATACCGGCGCCGAAGTCAACGCCGGCGACCCCCGCGGCGCCGCGGCGCTGGATATGGACAACGACGGCGATATGGATTTTCTGCTGCATCGCGCCGATGCCTTTACCGTGCTGAAGAAAAACAATCTCGTCAACAGCAACCATTTTCTGAAAGTAAAGGCGATCGGGCCGAAAGGGAATAACAGCGGCATCGGCACCAAAGTGTGGCTGTATCAGAACAACGAGCTGGGCAATGCCGCCGCCCTGCTGGGCTATCGGGAGGTGCTGTCCGCCAACGGCCATTTGACCTCTCCTTCGCCGACGCTTCATTTCGGCTTGAACACACACACCGCCTGCGATCTGCTGGCGCTGTTCAGCGATGGCACCGTTCTTGCCATGCGCAATCTCACTGCAGACCAGACCGTCAGTATAAAACCAGAGATCGGCCAGACCGGCTATGGAGCGCCCACCGCTGTGCTGAAACAATCCGGCGATCAGCAATCGGCTCAGGTGGGGCAGCCGCTTGCAGACCCCATCATGGTCAAGGTGGTGGACGCACAAAATCGCGCGGTGCCGAATATCAAGGTGGATTTTACGCTCAGCGGCGGCGATGCGCAGCTGATTCAGCCCACGGTCACCGCCGGCGCGCTCTGGCTGGATGCGGAATTGGGCCGGCTTTGCGGACGGATGCGCTGGACCTACGACATAGCGGCCGGCGGCTCCGGCTTTGTCATGCTGGCAGCCCAGGGCTCCGGCAGCGGCAGTGACACCCTGGCGCTGCAGACGACGCAGGCAGGGGTCTATCACGGCTGGATGCGCGCTTTTAATCCCAACACCACCACAGCCACCGTGCGCGTGCAGATGGACCAGCAAAGCAAAACCAGCCTGGCGATCAGTGAGTTGAATGGCTGGCAATGGCTGCGATTGCCCGGCAGCGGCACGACTACCGGCTATATGCTGACCAGTGGCAGCCATCGTTTCCTCCTGGAATGGGATCAGGGGGCGCTGCAGGTGGACCGCCTGCTGTTCACGCCGGATGCCAATTATATTCCCGCCGGACTGGGAGAGCAGGTCAACAGCGATCCGTTGCGCACGGACCAAAATGGATTTACCTGGCGAAGAGTACAGCTGGGTGGTACAGCGGGGGCGATTTCGATTCAAGCCCGGGCAGGTGACTATCCTGCGCTGGCACCGGTCCTTTTTCAGGCGCAGGCGTTGGCGGGCAAAGCCGCCGCCCTGACCTATGTGAGCGGCAACAATCAGCCGGCAGGGAAAAAGGGAACGACCCTGAGCGCTCCTTTTGTGGTGGCGGTGCGGGATGCGTTCGGGAATGCCATTGCCGGCAAGCTGGTGCAGTTCAAAGTGGCGGCTGGTGGCGGTACCCTGGCGCCTCAGGACGGCCGTGTGCTCACTGGCCAGAATGGACAGGCCGCGGTTGTGCTGACGCTTGGCGGATCGGCCGGCCTGCAACGGGTTACGGCGGCAGCAGACAGCGTCTCCGGCAGTCCGGTTACCTTTGAGGCACTGGTCAGCGGTCTGGCAACGGAAATGCGCATGGCGGCGTGGACGCCGCCGACAGATACCGTGCTCAATGTGCTGGATACACC
>CAZISM010000039.1:1662-16856 GCA_964541895.1 uncultured Cytophagia bacterium | reverse complement strand
GCATGGCGGCGTGGACGCCGCCGACAGATACCGTGCTCAATGTGCTGGATACACCTGTTCGGATCACGGTGCTTAACGACAGCGGCCATCCGCTACCTGCTTACCCGGTGCTGTTTCGCGCCTATCAGGGCGGCCGCGTTTCCTCGATAAAAACAGCCCAGGGTGACAGCACCCTTTCCTTATATACTAACGCAGAGGGTATGGTCGAGGCCTGGTGGCAACTGGGCAGCACAAGCGGCGAACACTCTCTGATCGTGGACGCCAACGGCATCAAGGGCTCGCCGGCGCTGCTCAAGGCCAGGGCGGTGCCCAGCGCACCGGCGCTGATTTTTGCCGCTGGTGGAGACCAGCAGTCCGGTGTGGTCGGCTCCAGACTCAAATTGCCCTTTCAGGTTCGCATAACGGATGCGCACCGTAATCCGGTAGCCCGGCAGTCCGTTCTGTTCAATGTTAGCGGCGGCGACGGCTCTATCGATGGAGTAAAGCAGGTAACCGTGCTGTCAGACAGCAGCGGTCTCGCTTCGGCCTATCTGACGTTGGGGACGCAGGCCGGCGCCATGACGCAATCTGTGCGGGCCGGCGCTTCGTTTTCTTCGGACCGAGTCAGTTTTTATGCCAATGCTTTGGCCGGGCCGGCCGCCACACTGACCAACGTGTCGCCGCTGCAGCAGAGCGCTGTCATTGGCACAGAATTGTCGCAACCCATACAAGCACTGGTGCAGGACCAATACAAAAACCCGGTGGCCGGATTCACTGTTGAATTCCGGGTGAGCAAAGGTAACGGGTCTTTTGCCAATTCCAGCACAGTCATGACAGCTATAACCGACGGCCAGGGCATGGCATCAGCGACCTACCATGTCGGCACAGCCGCCGGCGCCAACAGCCAGCAGGTGACAGCGATGGCCAGCGGCCTGACACCCGGCGCCATGGTGTTCACCATAACCGCTTTGGCGAACAGGCCTGCCATGATGACCACTGCGACCGGCAGCGGCCAATACGGCGCCACCTATGCCAGGCTGGCTGAGCCGTTTACGATAACGGTAAGCGACAGTTACGGCAACCCGGTCGCCGGTCATCCTGTACGCTTTGAGGTGGTCAGCGCCTCCGGCACGCTGCTGGGCGAGCGCAGCGTCGAGGTCTTGTCAGATAGCAGCGGCACGGTTCGCACCTATTTGACCCTGGCCGGGGAGCGCGGCGATTCTGCGTATGTCGTCGAGGCCACAAGCGAGTTCGAAGGCTCGCCGCTGACCTACAGCCCGACGCGGTTTTACGCATCGACGCTCTCCGCCACGCCGGCGCGATTGTTTCCCATCACCAATCCGAATCAGTTGCTGCAGGGATTTGCCTATCATGAGCTGGAGCAGCCGGTGCAGGTACAGGTCATCGATGAGAGCGGCCGTGCTGTAGCCGGCGTGCGGGTGGAGTTCAGCCGCAGCAAAGGCAGCGGCTATTTTGCACCGGACAACACCCCCCACCTGGCGGTGTATACCAACAGCGAGGGCGTAGCAACAGCCCGTTTTGTCCTGGGTGCACCGGGACTGGATAACGGTTTTACCGCGTCTGCGTCCAACGGCATGGTGCCTTTGGGCAATTCACCCATCACCTATACGGCGCTGGCGCTGGCTCCAGAGTACAAAATGGAGCTGCTCTCCTCCCCGCAGCCGTCAGCCGTGGTCGGAACCGTTATTGCTGAATCGATCAGGATCCGCATCACCGACATCAACGATTTGGCTGTCGCCAACCGGAGTGTGCGCGTTCAGATTGTAAAAGGCAAAGGCCGCTTCACAGCCAACGGCGACACGGTGCTTGTGGTGACAACAGCGGCGGACGGTACGGCCGGCGCCGTTTGGCAGCTGGGCGTGCGCGCCGGCTTGACGACGCAACAGGTTTTGCTATCGGCCCTGGACGACAGCAATAATCCCATCGCCGGCTCGCCGATTTCCATTTACGCCAAAGCCTTGCCGGACAAACCGGATGGTGCGCAGTCGAGCCTGACAGCAGTCTCTCCTGTTTTTGTCGGCATGAACAACGGCAGCCCGGTGACGGCGGTGATCAAAGACAAATATGGCAATGTGGTGCCGGAGCGGCAGATCAAATTCAGCGCCAGCGGCCTGGCGGTTTCGATCGATCCGTCGCCGCTGATAACGGATTCACTGGGCACCGGCAAGACCATGGTTCGATCGACAACCGCCGGTATTGCCACCCTGTCCTGCCTGGACGTCGTGAACAACACCAAGCTCGGCGGTTCCGTATCCATCCAATTCAACGAATTGTCGGTCGCCAGCCTCAGCGCCGTTGGCAACGTAGAGCGCACGGCGGTGGCCGGAGATACCCTGTCTGAACCTTTGATGGTGCTGGTGCAGGATGCGACCGGCAAGGGGCTGACCAATAGTGCCGTGCAGTTCGCTCTCGTCAAGGGGGAGGCCAATTTTCTTGCCTCTGGCAACGTCGTCGATTACCGGGTCAGCAGCGATGGGACCAAGGTGGTGGACGTGCTGAGCGATGGCGCCGGTCTGGCGCAGGTTAAATTGCTTATGGGCAGCAAAAGCGGTCTGGTGCAGGTGAAGGCTTCAGCAAAAACCAACGCCGGGCTGAACGTGCAATTTTCCATACAGGTTCATGCCGCTGCTGCCAGCGTTCTGCAAAAAGCTGGAGGCGATCAACAGGAAGGCATTGCCGGACATCGTTTGAATCAGCCGCTGAGCGTGCGTCTGTTCGATGCCTTTGGCAACCCGGTGGCATCCCATGCTATTTTTTTCAGCTCTACCGCTGCAGGTGCCGGATTTTTGCCCGCGTCGCAGGTCAGCACTGATTCGCTGGGACAGGCGCAGGTGTTGTGGATTCTGGGCAAAGAGACCGGGCTGCAGCAGGCGGCCGCAGCCGCCGATGGATTGGCGCAGACGGTCCTGTTTGTCGCCCAGGCCGGCGCCAATTCCGCACCTGTGCTGGCCTTGCAGGATTCATACCATTTGAGTGAAGGTGTTCTGTTCCGCCTGACCGTGCCGGTGTATGACGCCGAGATGGATACCTTTGCGCTATCGGTTAATCCGCTGCCCAAAGGGGCCCGCCTGAACGGTGCGGTGTTCCAGTGGCAACCCGGTTTTGACCAGGCCGGCGACCATGCGGTCGAGTTTGTCGCTGAGGACTCGAGCGGTGCCATCAGCCGTAAAGCGGTTTTGCTGCAGGTGGTGAACGTCAATCGGCCGCCGCAAATATCCGCTCAGAACACTATTCCTGCGGAACGAAACCTGGATCTGAAAAAACCTTCCGGCTATATCGATTTTATGGTAAGCGCGACCGACGCCGATAGCGACCCGCTCTATTACAGCTGGACGGTCAACGGCGCTCTGCGATCCACCACGAGCCAGCTTCGCTTTCAGTCCGAATTGTACACGGCCGGTTTGAACACGGTCAAGGCGGTGGTGTCGGACGGCCGCGATACCAGCAGCGTCACCTGGCGCATACAGATTACCACCGCTGTGCTGTTGAGCCATTACAGCGGATCGTATACGCCCTATGTCGGCGCCGAACTTTTATGGAGCACACGTTATGAAGCGGAAAACGCCGGTTTTTATGTCTGGCGAAGCCAGAACGTTGGCGGGCCATACGAACGGATCAGTCCCCTGCTGCCGGCCGGCAGCGATGGCCGGTACAGATACACCGACGCCGGTTATACGGACCACGATGGTTTTTACTACCGATTGCAGGATGTGTCCCGGGACGGCCGTTTGACCGATCACGAGGCGATCTTTGTCGCCGTGCCGCTGCCGACACAGTTCGACCTGGCGCAGAATTATCCCAATCCGTTCAACAGCAGTACGACGATGGCTTTTACGGTGTCGCAGAAGGAATGGGTTCAATTGCAGATTTTTGACGTGACCGGCCGTTTGGTCCGAACTCTGCTCCATGAAACTTTGAAACCGGGTTACTATGTGCGGTCGTGGGATGGCCTGGATGCGAACGAGCGTCAGGTAGCCAGCGGCACCTATTACGGCGTTTTGTCCACCCCTGCCGTTCGCTTGAGCAGGAAAATGGTTCTGCTCCGCTAGATCCTGCTCTTTTTTTGTGGCGCGACCAGGTTGGTCGCGCTTGATAAACGCAATGATATTCAGGATTGCGATGTATTGATAATCTTTGCTAGTGCCCCGGGCGCAGCCTAAAATATATCTATCGCCAAAAACAGTTAATGAATTCAAGCCACAATTAAGCGCGACAGGATCATCTTTATTAGCGTTCATTCGCGTTTATTCGCGGTTAATGAGCTTTCTCTTACGGCGTTTTCATATCAGGCAATTATCCCTTTGAAAAAAGGTGCGGGATTCGTATACTGGACGGCGGAGAGTGGTTCTCCGCCAACGGAGTATCAGGAATTTTCATGCCCGACCGTAACGATATCCGGCTCGATCCGGCCAACCACGCCTATGCCGTGCGTCGTTTCATGGACTATTTTGTCATCAAACCGGCGCCGCCGGATCATGAGCTCTTGCGGCTGGTGTTGAACGCCTTTGCTTCATTCCCGTATGAAAATATCAGCAAGATCATCAAGCTGAACGCCCATTTCTTATCCTCGGAGCGCGTGCGCCTTCCCGAAGAGGTGATGGAGGATTACGAGCGCCATCGTCTCGGCGGCACCTGTTTTTCGCTCACCTTTTTTCTGCACACCATTTTATATCATCTTGGCTTCCAGAGCTATATCGTCATGGCCGACATGGGCCAGCGCGCCAATGTGCATTGCGGCCTGATCGCCATGCTGGAGCACGGCCTGTTCCTGGTGGATCCGGGCTATCTGTTGACTCAGCCGATGGAGATACATCCCGACAAGCCGCGCCTGTACCGGGCTCCGCACAGCGGCGTTGAATTGCGTTTTGACACGGTCCGGGATCGGTATCAGCTCTATACCTTTGATCAGCAGGCGTTGAAACTGCGCTACGATTTTTCCGCTTTGCCCGCTTTGCTGCCCGAGTTTCTCAACCACTGGCTGGCCTCTTTCTACCAGGGCACCATGCACGGTATCTGTTTGACGCAGGTACGGGAGGACCAGCTGGTCTATCTTCATGGCGATTATCTGCAGGTCACCACCATGGCCGGCAAAAGCAAACAGCGTCTGAAAAGCGATTACGAGCGCACCGTGAGTTCACTGTTTGGCATCGCGCCCGAATGGCTGGAACGGGCGCAGGAGGCGATGACGCGAAATATGGAGCTGGAGCGGACGCACGGACTGTATCGGCCGAAAAGGAAGGGGGACCATGAAACCGATTGAACCACTGCCGGTAAAACTGGTCTGCGGGATTCTTTTCAGCGATGCCGCGCTCTGCGGGCAGGCGCTGCAGCTGCTCAGCGAGCGATACGGGCGCGTGGACTATAAAAGCCCGCTGTACCCGTTTGATTGCACCGATTACTATGTGGCTGAAATGGGTTCGCCGATCTATCGGCAATTTATTTCATTTCAGGAGATGCGGAGCCCGTCCTGCCTGGCGAAAATAAAACTGGAATGCAATCACGTTGAAGAACGACTGGCGGTAGACGGTCAGCGCAAAGTGAACCTCGACCCCGGCTATATGGACTATGACAAGTTTGTTCTCGCCTCTGCCAAGTACAACGCTCATAAAATATATCTGGACCTGGGGATTTACGCCGATCTGACCCTGCGCTATGAGCGCGGCCACTATAAACCCTCAGAGTACGCTTTCCCGGATTTCAAATCCGGCCGCTACGACGACGCCTTTCTGCACATCCGCGCCAGATTCAAAGGGCAGCTGCGGCGGCTGTTAAAGCTTCAGTCCGTCTCTGGTGACGATCGCTCCCTTGACTAATGCGGGACCGATCACCCCGGCCGCTATTTCACCAGGTGGTCGTTAGGCCGGCGTACAAACCACGCCGGCCGGCCATAACACGGTTGCTGCACTCCAGAGAGCAGGCGAATTGAAGAGGTGCGAGTGGTTATTCTGTTATCGTCGTGGCAGGGCTGACTTGTGGAGAAATCCGGCTTTGGGTAGATTTTGCTGTATCTCGGGCAGATGCCCGATTGCCGGTTCCGCCCGGGGAAAAATTCCCCGGGCGATCGGATGATCCTGGACAGGCTGAGATTCCCTTTGCGATCAGGGAAGCCTATCGAGAATGGCAGATTGATTCAGAGCTTGGTGACAATCAGAGAACGAACCCTTCCGCACAAGTCGCCGCTGGGAAGCGGCTCCTTCGATTGCTTTTCAGAATCTATCATTTAAAGAGCAAACAAAAAAAGAGCGTCAAAAGAAACCTTTTGACGCTCTCAATTTACCAAGTTATATTTATCGTAATCAGTTGTTCAGCATCAAGCTCAACGGATTTTCCAGGTTTTTCTTGAATTCGCGCAGGAACAGGGCGCCGGTGGCGCCGTCGACGATGCGATGATCGCAGGTGAGGGTAACCTCCATCTGCTGGCCGATGACCAGTTGTCCATCGCGCACCACCGGTTTCTGCTGGACCGCGCCTACGGCCAGGATGGCCGCTTCGGGCGGATTGATGATGGCGGTGAACTGTTTGATGTCGTACATGCCCAGGTTGCTGATGGTGAACGTGGAGCCGCTGTACTCCGCCGGTGTCAGTTTGCGCTCCTTGGCTTTCCTGGCCAAATCGCGAATTTCCTGCGCAACCTCCAGAATGCTCTTGCTGTCGGCGTTTCGTACCACCGGGGTGATCAACCCCTCTTCCAGCGCCACAGCCACGCCGATATCGACACGGCCGTACAGCACCATTTTATCGTCCAGGTAAGAGCCGTTGACATAGGGATGTTTGAGCAACGCTCTGGCTGCCGCCTTGACGATCATGTCGTTAAAGCTCACCTTGACGTCCGACTGCAATCCATTCAAATTGGCGCGAAATTCGGACGCTTTGTCCATATCAATAACCATGGTCAGATAAAAATGCGGTGCTACCTCTTTGCTCTGCGTCAGCCGTTTGGCAATGGAGGCGCGCATGCTGCTGATGGGAACGACGCGGTCCTGTTTGCTAACAACTGCTTGAACGGGAGTGACAGCCGCCGCTGCGGCCGGCTGGGCATTTAGCACATCGCGCATAATGATGCGTCCGCCGGTGCCGGTGCCGGCAATCTGGCGCAGGTCCAGCTTGCGTTCTGCCGCCAGTTTGCGCGCCAGGGGCGACGCTTTCAGGCGCGTGGAATCGCTGGTGATGAGGCCGTTGCTTACGGCCGCTTCCGGTTTGGGTACAGAGGGCAGTGTGTCGGGAATCTGCGGACTCTTGTCCGACGGGATTGTTTCTTTCACCGGCTGGCTGCTGAGCAGAGCCGAGATGTCCTCGCCCGGTTCGCCGATAATGGCCAGTGTGCCGCCCACCGGAACCTTGCCGCCTTCGGGCACGATGATTTTCAACAGCGTACCGCTGTCATATGCCTCCAGTTCCATGGTTGCTTTGTCGCTTTCGGCCTCTGCGATAATATCGGAGGATTCGACGCGTTCGCCCTCTTTTTTACGCCACTTGACCAGAACGCCTTCCGCCATGGTGTCGCTCAGTTTGGGCATGGAAATTTTTATAGCCATGTTGATTCCTCAAGTTTTATTTGCCAGGGAACAGAAGCCGACGATGCCGGAGCAAGAGTCGTTCCTGTCTCCGTATGGCAAGAGTGCAAAGCCTCAGCCATCCTATACGTACAGCACTTTTTTGACCGCTGCCACCACTTTGGGTGCAGACGGAGTGACCTCATGTTCCAGATTTTTCGCATAGGGCATGGGCACGTCCTCACCGGTGACGCGCAAGATCGGCGCGTCGAGATGATCAAAGCCGTGCAAATAGATGCGATGGGCTATTTCAGCGCCTACGCCGGCATAGGGCCAGCCCTCTTCTACGATGACGCAGCGGTTGGTTTTTTCCACCGAGGTCAGCAATAACTGCTCGTCCAGCGGCCGCAAAGTACGCGGATCGATGACTTCGGCTTCGATCCCCTCCTGCGCCAGCATGTTGGCGGCTTCCAGGGCCACATGAACCATTTTCGACCAGGCGATGATGGTCACGTCCTTGCCGCTGCGTTTGACGTCGCCGACGCCGATGGGCACCAGGTACTCTTCGGACGGTACTTCGCCTTTGTAGCCATAGGCTACTTCGCTCTCTATAAAGATCACCGGATTGTCATCGCGAATAGCGGTTTTCAGCATGCCTTTGGCATCTTTGGGCGTGCTGGGCGCCATGACGATCAGGCCCGGCACGTTACAGTACCACGGGTCCAGACATTGCGAGTGCTGCGCGCCCAGCTGGTGGGCGGCGCCGCCGGCGCCACGAAAGACGATGGGGATTTTCATCATGCCGCCGGACATGTAGCGTAATTTGGCGGCGTTGTTGATGATCTGATCCATGGCCAGAATGGAAAAATTCCAGGTCATGAATTCGATGATGGGCCGCAACCCGACCATGGCGGCGCCCACGCCGAGGCCGCCGAATCCCAGTTCGGCGATGGGGGTGTCGATGATTCGCTTGGGGCCGAATTTTTCCAGCAGCCCCTGGCTGACTTTATAAGCCCCTTGATAGTAGCCGACCTCTTCGCCCATCAAAAACACATTGGGATCGCGCTCCATCTCTTCGGCCATGGCTTGATTCAAAGCTTCACGAAAGGTTATTTCAGGCATGGTTGTTCTCTCTGATAAAATTTTTACGGCATCGTTGGCTTGGTAAAAGAATCAACAGATATCGGTCACCTGTACGGTGTCCGAAATCCTAGTTGGCATAAATATCTTCAAACAAGGCTTCCATCGGCGGTTCCGGGCTGTTTTCGGCAAACTCGACCGATTCCATGACAATGGTTTTAATCTCATCCTCATAGGATTTGATTTTGTCGTTCGTCAGATGTTTTTTATCCAGCAGGTATTGCTGAAACGTCGCCAGCGGGTCGAATTTTTTCTGTTCTTCCACCTCGTCTTTGGTGCGATAGTGGGAGTGGACCGGATCGGACATGGAGTGACCGCGGAAGCGATAGGTGCGCGCTTCAATGAGGGTTGGTTCATTCTCCTTGCGGGCCCGTTCGGCGGCTTCAGCGATAACGTCGTGTACAGCCAGCACGTCCATGCCGTCGACGGTGGCGCGGGCCATGTCGTAGGAGCAGGCTTTCATGGAGAGATCCCACACCGCGGAGGCGCGTTCCAGCGGGGTGCCCATGCCGTAACGGTTGTTCTCAATGACATAGATGGCCGGCAGCTTCCATAATTTGGCGAGGTTGAGCGATTCATGAAACGCGCCCTGGTGTACCGTTCCTTCTCCCATGGAGCAGATGGTCACCCGGTCTTCGCCGCGGTACTTGCTGGCAAAGGCCATGCCGGTGGCAAGAGGAATTTGTCCGGCGACGATGCCATGGCCGCCATAGAACCCTTTTTCGACATCAAAGAGATGCATGGAGCCGCCCTTGCCTTTGGATACGCCGGTGGCTTTGCCGAACAGCTCGGCCATGACGCCTTTGGGATCTCCGCCCTTGGCGAGGATGTGTCCGTGGTCCCTATAGGAAGAAATAAAATAGTCATCGTTACGAAGAGCCGCCATCGCGCCCACAGCGACCGCCTCCTGTCCGATATAGAGATGACAAAAGCCGCCGATCTTTTGCATACCGTACATCTGCGCGGTACGCTCCTCAAAGCGGCGGATCAGCAGCATCATCCGATACATGTCCAGCAGCTTTTCTTTTTTCATAAAAATCCTTTGTTGGTAAGTGTTATGAACATATAGTCAGCGAATTTAACAACGGTCTGTGGTAATTTATTTCTCGGTTCTGCAAAAAATGGAAACGCTATTATCCTGTTTATTAAAGAATTGATATTGGGTCAACGTCTATGGCTATCTGTACCTGCCGGTTACGGTGGCTCTCTTTCAGGTCCTGCATGGCCTGGCGCACGGCCTCGCGTGTTTTTTGCGCACCGGGATCGTTCTGTTTGCTGCTGACGAGCAGGATCTGGTAGCGATACTGCCCTTCGATGCGCGAAAGGGTGGCCGGCACCGGGCCAAGCATACGCGCGTCGGTGCCGATGTTGAGGCTAGCGGCAAAGGTTTCGGCCGCGTGGCGCACGGTCTCTTCCTTGGGGCCGCGAAAGATGATGTTGATCATGCGACTGTAGGGCGGATAGTCCAGTTGATGGCGATCCTTGATCTCGCTTTTAAAAAAATGGTCGTAATCATGGCTGCGCACATAAAAGATGGCATAATGGTCCGGTGTAAAGGTCTGTACCACCACTTCGCCTTCCTTGTCTTTGCGGCCGGCGCGACCGGCCACCTGGGTCAACAGCTGAAACGTGCGTTCGCCAGCTCTAAAGTCCGGAAAGAGCAGTTCCGAGTCTGCCGAGATCACCCCCACCAGGGTGACGCGCGGAAAATCCAGCCCTTTGGCCACCATTTGCGTGCCGAGGAGAATCTGGTACTCGCCGGCTGCAAACGCGGAAAGAATTTTATCGTGACTGTAGCGGCCGCGCGTGGTATCCAGATCCATGCGCATGGCGCTGACGCCGGGAAAGAGGGTGTGCAGCTCTTCCTCGATGCGTTGTGTGCCGATGCCGCGCATAAAGATATCCAGACCCTGGCATTGCGGGCAGACTGTCGGTGCCTTGCGCTGATAGCCGCAGTAGTGGCATTTGAGCATCTGGCCGCGCAAATGATAGGTCAGGGAGATGTCGCAGTTTTCGCAACGAGCCACATAGCCGCAGGAGGTGCATTTGATCAGGGTAGCGAAGCCGCGGCGGTTCTGAAACAGGATGATCTGTTCGCCACGGGACAGCTTTTCTTCCATTTTCTGACGCAGCTGCCGCGAAAAAATGATCGGCTCTTTTCTGCCGATGATGCGCGGTTCGCGGCGCATGTCGACAATATGAATTTTAGGCAAGGGCACATCGTCAATGCGATTGGGCAGGGTAAGAAGCTCGTACTTGTTGATGCGCGCATTGAAAAAAGTTTCCACCGACGGCGTGGCGGATCCCAGAACGACGACGCCGTTCGTCAGCTTGGCCCGCATCACCGCCACATCGCGGGCATGATAGCGGGGCGTGAGATCGTTCTGCTTGTAGCTGGGCTCG
The DNA here is from genome assembly GCA_964541895.1 of uncultured Cytophagia bacterium. GTDB lineage: Bacteria > Zhuqueibacterota > Zhuqueibacteria > Residuimicrobiales > Residuimicrobiaceae > CAZISM01. The sequence continues at coordinate 5,820 of CAZISM010000039.1, read as the reverse complement.
TGCTCCTCGTCGATGATGATCAGGCCGACGTTGGCCAAAGGTGCATAAATGGCCGAGCGCGGCCCGATGACGATGCGATGTTTGCCTTCCCAGGTGCGGCGCCAGGAGTCGTAACGTTCTCCCGGCGACATGCGGCTGTGGAACACCGCCACCGAATCGCCAAAGTGGGAGCGGAAGCGGCGCACCATTTGCGGCGTCAGCGCGATCTCGGGCACGAGGACAATGGCGTCCTGGCCTTTCTGCAGGCAGTATTCGATGGACTCGATGTAGACCTGCGTCTTGCCGCTGGCGGTGACGCCGTACAGCACCATGGCGTGAAAGCTGCGGCTGTCCAGCGCCTGGCGGATTTCCTGCAGCGCCGTGGCCTGATCCCGATTCAGGATCAGTTTCTGCGGCGGCGCATATTTCTCCTGCCGGTAATAATCGCGCTCCACCTGCACTTTGGTCAGGCGGAGAATTTCTTTCTGGCACAGGCTGGTGATGACAGCCGGCGTCACACCGGCCTGCCGGGTCAGATCGGACCGGTTCACGCTCGACTCCGGTTCGGCGACAAACACATCGAGAACGCGCGCCTGTTTCGGCGCTGTGCGGCGCAGTTCGTTGGCCAGGTTGAGCAGGCTGTCGCGATGGCGCTGGTCCACCTGCACCATGGTCTCGTACAGTGAACCTACGCGCGGTCTCGGCAGCGCCAGCTCCAGTCGGACAAAGCCGTCCTGGCGCAGTTTGCGCAAGCTGGCATAGACGTTGATGGCTTTGAATTCCTGAACCAGTTTATTGTACGGAAACGGATTTTTCCGGGCCAGCAGTCGTATGATCTGAGCCTGTCGCGGGGCGCGGGATTCCAGCAGGTCGGCCAGCCGGTCAGGATGCTCGTGCGTGAGGCGGACGATTTTGACCGAGTTCTGGTGGATGCCGCTCGGCAGAGCGGCTTTTAATACCTCACCCCAGCCGCAGATATAATACTGCGAAATCCATTGCGCCAGTTTGAGCACCTGCGGCGTAAACAGAGGCACCGGATCCAGCACCTCTTCGATCTCTTTGATGTCACGACGATCGCACTGCGGCACGACGCCGACGACGAATCCAGTGTTGCGCCGCGGTCCGAAGGGAACCAGCACCCGTATGCCGGGTTGGATATCACCGATGAATTTTTCAGGGATGCGATAGGTAAAGGCGTGGTCCACCGGCACGGGCAGCACCACTTCAGCATAGGATGAATTTTCTAAGGTCTCTTTCACCAGAAAAAGTAGTTAATTTTTGCTGATTTTGCAAATTGAAAAAATGGTATGATGACTGCGGGGGTGTACACCCGGTCCGGCTAGAAATATCTTGCGATTTTTGCCATTTTTTCGTAATTAAAGATCTGTGCAAAAGTTTAGATCGCGCCGGAAACGGCTGCGGTGTGCAGAAACGAGTGCTGTTCGAAAGGGCGACCAAGCTGGTCGCCCTGCATATAAAAAAATCGGCTACTGAAACGGCGGTCAGGCGGATCGCTAAACCTTCTGTGAAAAATAGGATCTGGAGGATGTGTATGAAAAAAGTGCTGGCGATTCTGCTCGTCACCATCATTATGATAACGGCTTGTGCGAAAAAAGAAGAGGTGGCCAAGGTGACCTGCCAACCTCTGAGCGATACCGCGATCCAGCAGCTGCTCGAAAAAGTAAAACAGACCCCCATGGAACCGGTTGGGGCCAACGAAGTAGCGGTGCTGGAAACCAATTATGGCAAAATGGTGCTCGCTTTTTTTCCGGAAAAAGCACCCATGCACTGCACCTCGTTTAAACGTCTGGTCAACGCCGGCTATTATGACTGTACGACTTTTCATCGCATCATCCCCGGCTTTATGATTCAGGGCGGCGATATCAACAGCAAAGACGCCATTGAAGGCAACGAGGGGATGGGCGGTCCTGGTTATAATATCCCCGCCGAGTTCAACGACACCCCTCACAACAAAGGCATCCTCTCCATGGCCCGTTCGGCCGATCCCAACAGCGCCGGCAGCCAGTTTTTCGTCTGTCTGGGCCGCGAACGCACCGCTCATCTTGACGGCCAGTATACCGTGTTCGGCAAGCTGATTGAAGGGGTGGAAACGCTGGACGCCATCGCGCAAGTGCAGATCGGTCCCGGCGATGCACCGGTGCAGCCGGTGGTCATCACCAAAGCGCACATGGAAACCCGCTAGACGGCCATGAAACCGATGCGATGGGTGTCGCTCTTTATTCTGGCCGCCGCGTTGCCGGCGGCCGGGGCAAAGACCTGGATCTTTTTTGCCGACAAAGGACAGCCCACTCCCCTGGAGTGGCGGACGGCGGAAAGAAATCTCTTGCCGCGCGCGCAGGCGCGCAGAGCCAAAGTGTATCCGCCCTGGTCGCTGGTGGATATCACCGATTTGCCCGTACGTGCCGATTATGTGCGCGCCCTGCAGCGGCTGGGCGCGCAGGTGCATGTGCAATCGCGCTGGCTGAATGCCGTCAGCATCACGGCCGAGCCGGCGCAGTTGGCCGCCATTGCACAGATTCCCTTTGTGAAAGAACAAAAGCCGGTTCTCGCTTGCAAGCGGCGAGAGGTCAGCGACGACCGGCTGGCCAAATACCAGGGATTGACCGCCTCAGACTATGGGGTGTCGCTGACGCAGAACGCGATGATGAAAGTACCGGAGGTGCACCATCTCGGCATCACCGGTCAGGGTGTATTGATCGCGGTGTTTGATACCGGCTTTCGTCTGAACCATGAAGCGTTCGCCTCTCTGCGTGTGCTGGCCAAATATGATTTTATCAAAAAAGATAACAATCCGGACCTGCAAGCCGGCGATCCGTCGTCGCAGATCAATCACGGCACTCTGGTGCTGTCAACCCTGGCCGGCTACCGTACCGGCCAACTCATCGGTCCCGCATATGACGCCGAATATATCCTCGCCAAAACCGAAGATGTGAGTCAGGAAAAGCCCATTGAAGAAGATCACTGGATTGCGGCTGCCGAATGGGCGGACAGCCTGGGAGCGGATATCATCTCTTCCAGTTTGGGGTATAACGACTGGTATTCGTATGAGAGCATGGACGGCAACACGGCACCCATAACGCGCGCCGCAGATCTGGCGGTCAAGAAGGGTATCGTAGTTGTGACGGCGGCGGGCAATGAAGGCAACAGCGGCTGGAGATACATCCTCGCGCCGGCGGACGGTGACAGCGTCATCGCGGTCGGTGCCGTTTATTCCAACGGCGGTATCGTCGGCTTTAGTTCGCGCGGCCCGTCGTACGACGGGCGCATCAAACCGGATATCGTCGCCATGGGTGCAGGCGTGAGCTGTGTGGCCATTCCGCCGGCCACGGGAACTGGAACAGCCTATAGCACGGCCGACGGCACTTCTCTGGCGACACCGCTGGCTGCCGGGGTAGCGGCTCTTCTGCTTTCCGCTCATCCGGATCTGACGCCCATGCAGGTTCGGGAAGCGCTGCTCAAAACAGCCGACCGGGCCGTCGAACCGGATAACAATTATGGATATGGCCTGATCGATGCCCTGGCGGCCATACAATACTGGGGAGCGCCGGTCACTTTGCCGGAAGCGTTTAAGCTGGTGGGTACGTTTCCGAATCCGTTTGCACCTGAGCGTGGTTATCTGCACATCATGGCCGATCTGGCGGCAGAGACGCAGGTTCAAATCGAGGTTTACAATCTCCTGGGGCAACAGGTGGCAACAGTCTGGAACGGAACACGCGGCGCCGGCGGCAAACGCCAATGGCTGTGGGACGGTCGCGACCGCCATGGCCGCCGTCTCAACAGCGGTGTTTATCTGCTGCAATTCCGCGCCGGCTCTTATCGAACCGTCAGCCGCATAACCGTTCTGCGGTAATTACGCCGCTGGTGCCGCTTTTTCCGCCACCAGCACCCGGTTGCGGCCCGCCTCTTTGGCGCGATACAGCGCCTTGTCTGCACTCTTTAATATCACCTCTGCCGAATCCCCATGTTCGGGAAAAGCGGCGACGCCGATAGAGATGGTCAGTTGCTTTTCCGGCAGTTTATCTTCGCCGGCAAAATGGACCGCCATAACGGCTTTGCGCAATTTTTCCGCCACTTTGGTGGCCGGCTCTGTGCCGATTTCGGGTAGGATGACGACAAACTCTTCCCCGCCGTAGCGACACACCACGTCGGCTTTGCGAA
>CAZISM010000039.1:0-1562 GCA_964541895.1 uncultured Cytophagia bacterium | reverse complement strand
AGGATGACGACAAACTCTTCCCCGCCGTAGCGACACACCACGTCGGCTTTGCGAAGGCTTTTTTCCAGCAGTGACGCCACAGCACGAATCGCCTCATCCCCGGCCACATGTCCCAGCACGTCGTTATATCTCTTGAAATGGTCGATATCGATCATGAGCAGGGACAGCGAACGCTGATAGCGCTGGGCGCGGCCGATCTCTTTGCCGTAGCGCTGGTCGAAATAACGGCGATTAAAAACCTGGGTCAGGCTGTCCACATAGGCCAGTTCACGGGTGTTGAGGAACAGCAGAATCTTGCGCAGGTGCAGGGAGATGAATCGGCCGGTTTCCCGCAACAACGCCACTTCGGTGACAGAAAAGGCGGCGGCACGCTGCCGGAACAGGGCGAGAAAGCCCAGCATGCTGCCCTTTTCCGGGCAGAGCGGTATGACCAGGAGCGAACCGTGCAGTGCGCCGTTTTTCCCGGCTGCGATGTCTTCGATGTAATGATATTTGTCAGGATCCTGGGATAGCTTGAGCGGCGGCCGCCCCTTGCCTTGCAGCAAAGGGGTCAAGTACTGCGTCACCGCCAGCCCGTAATGGGTGGCTAATTCCAGCTTTTTGGTGTTTGGCGACACCAGCCAGAGCGAAAAGCCATCCAAAACGAGGTTTTTTTTGAAAAATTGGTTGATGAGCGAGACCGATTCGCTGCGATCAAGCGTGCGATTGAGCTCAAACGCCAATTTTAAAAACCATTCCAGATTACGGACTCTTCGCTTGAGTCGGTAAACCATCTCAAATGTTTCACGGCTGGAAGGGGCCGTCGGCGGTATTGTTGTCATAGATTCTACGCGAGCGTACACGAGAGCATTCTCCTGATTAAACGTTGCTTACAAAATGGAGAGCAAAAAGAGTGCCTGAATTTCGCTACGCGATTAATGTTAGTAATTTGTTAATTATATAATATTTAAAAAAACGGATCCCCGGAGGCGTTTATCCTGCTCTTACGATTTTGATCCTGTTACGATCGATTTTGGCTGGCTTTTGACCATCTAGAGCCGTATGTGCTTTTTCAGGACCGCCAAAGCTTTGCGCCAGTCAGAAGATTCTGAAACCTGCAAAATGACATTATAAATAGCCTCTCGCTGCGGATGAGCAAAGCAGACTTTGAGGGGGGCGGAACTGCAATGTGCGAGAAGAGCGTTGAAGGTGCTGAAGGTCATGCCCAGGTCAATTACCAGATCGTAATCGCCGCCAAGAAGGCGGTTTTTGCAGGCTCTGTTGGGCAAACCCCAGTAACTGAGATCGTTTTCATCCCAAGTTTGGCTGCTCTGCGCCGGTGCGGGCAGGCTTTTCTTTCGGACTAGAGTCACTTTGGCCTTGGCGAGAAGGGATTCCACTTCCGCCAGGTTCTGCAGAATACGATTATATTCCGCAGCCTCGTCAGGCAGTAAAATCAACGCCGTTCTGGTCTTGAGAAGCTGTTCGTGCAAGGAAAAAAGGGTGGGCTTTTGATGTGCCCTGCCCAGATACCAGCGTTGGCCCAGGTTGCGGGCAAAGGATTGTATCGACATATGGAACGG
>CAZISM010000038.1:36820-43493 GCA_964541895.1 uncultured Cytophagia bacterium | reverse complement strand
CCCGCGACCCCAACCTTGGCAAGGTTGTGTTCTACCACTGAACTACTCCCGCTTGATGGATGATAATATACGGATGTTTTTATTGTTATGCAAGTATTTTTTTATAAAATCGCTAGGTAGGCGCCTTAGGATATGGCAGTTACGCAAATCGGGTCTCTTGCGGTTATATAACCATGTAAACGTTGGGGTGACCAGCTGACCCGGAGGTAGTATACGACAACTCAGCAGAAATACTCCATAATACCCAGCCAATTGATCATCACCTGTGAAGCCTGCCACGAATCGGCACACTTTTTTTTGGATGATGAAGACGAGATGGCCAGGCTCTTTGGCACTTTTGCCTGTCCGAACGGCTGTCAACGCTGCCATTACAGCTATATTTCCATTGGAGAAATTTCGTTGCCAGCTGCGCGCCGGCCGTTTATTGCGCAACAGCCCGGACGCCTCGGCAGGAGATGACGGCTCTGCAGAAAAAAAGCCGGCGTGTATTCGCCGGCTTTTTTGTGGAGCTAAGGGGGATCGAACCCCTGACCTCTTGAATGCCATTCAAGCGCTCTCCCAAGCTGAGCTATAGCCCCGACATGGAGTATATTATACAAATTTTTTCGCTAAATGTCAACATAATTGTTATTTTTATACCTTGTTATCATCACTTTCCAGCAGACGCTCGGCTTCGAGGCCGGCCTGCCGCAAAACGGCGGCCAGCTGATCGGTGCGCGTCGCTGCACCCTGTACGAAACAGGCCTCTCCCCCGCCCTTGCCGTCCACAAGCGGCACTATGGACTTGAACAGCCCTCGCAGATCAAGCCGTGGATCAGCACTGCTAAAGACCAGCGCCGCCGGCTGCGATTGATTGGCGAGGAGGTATATGCCCGGCTGTTGCTTCACGGCTGTGCCGGCCAGCCAGCGCAGATCGTCGGCGGTCAGATCTCTGTAAAGGCGCACCACCGCTTTGCCGCCGGATGCGGCGGCGGTGATCTCGGGCAGCGCGTTCTCGGCCAGCGTGCGCGAAAGCGACTGTATCTTTTTGCGCAATTCGCGGTTCTCTCCCTGCATTTTCTCAACCGCTGCTGCCAGGGCGTCAACGCGAGTGGTAAAACAGCCGGCCAACTGTTGCGTGATCTCCTGTAACCGGCTCATCTCGCGCCGGCAGCGCGTGCCGGCGACAAAGGAAAGGCGCACATGTCCGCGCACGCGCTCTCTGCCGGTCACTTTGATCATCCCCACCTGTCCGGTGCTGCTGACGTGGGTGCCGCCGCAAGGATCGAGATCAAGTTGCTCGATCTCCACCAGGCGGATCGGTTCTTGTATCTCGGTCGTTTTGCGCAGAGCATAGTTGGCCAATTCAGCCTGGTCGACAAAAAAGGCGCGAACCGGACGATTTTCATAAATAGCCTGATTGGTGTACTCCTCCAACCGGTTAATGTCACCCGAGGTGAGCTCGCCGGCGGCAATCTCGATAGTGGATTCGAGTTCACCAAGATGCGAAGCCAGCGTTTCGATATTAAAAAGCTGCTTGAAACTGCCTGCCAGTATATGAAAGGCGGTGTGCTGTTGCATAAAGTCGAACCGTCTCGGCCAGTCCAATCGGCCTTTTATGTGGTCGTCGGCAAGCGGACTCTCAAGGATGTGCCAGATCTCTTCATCCAGCCAGAGCACGTCCACGACGGGAACATCGTTCAACCAGCCGGTATCGTGCATCTGTCCGCCTGAGGTGGGATAAAACAGGGTCTCGTTCAAAGAAACCGCTTCCCGGCCCTCCAGGAGCCTGCGCTGCTGCACCATGGCTGAAAAAGTATATCTGTAGGCATCCTCATAATAAAGACGCGTGCTCACTCTGGGGCTCCTTTCCCGAACGTTCTCTTAATTTTGCCCGCGATTCTGATCTGGCGCTGCTGGAGGTCCTGCTGTAAATCCGCCAGATCGGAACGATCGCGCAACCCCTTTACGATGTCGATATGCTGCAGAGCGCGCTGCGCCATTTGCAGAGCGGCGGGGAAATCCTGCAGGCGATGCTCGTATAGTTTGATCAATTCCAGATACGGTTCTGTGTGAAAATGGTTCGTCTCGTCCAAAAGCGTTTTCCACACCTGCTCCGCCTCCTGATAGCGCCGCAGCCGTTTCAGGTTGCGGGCGCGACGCAGCATGAGCTGCCGGCGATCCTCCTCTGCCATACTCTCCTGCGGCGTACACACCTGACAGGCCTGTTCAAAACGTCCCAGTTGCTCCAGGGTGCGTGCAACACCCAGGCGATAAAACGGCGTCTCCGATGTTTCCATTCTGAAGGTGAGCGCGGCGCGCACCAGCAAACGCACCAGTGAAAGCAAGTCCAGCACATTATGTTGAAACACCGGTTTCAAGCCGGCGGGATTGTGTTGCCGCACGCTGTCGAAATAGAGCGACGGGATGAGTTCGCCGGCAATGTCGTTTTCCCGGTGCAGATGGAGCACCATCGCTTCCATGCTTTGCAGCTTGCCGTCAACAGCGAATGGCCGCCACAAGCGCCTGCAGGCGTGCACCATATCAAGATGGGCATAGGCCGTTGGCATCCATTCGATCCGGTTAAGGACCATTCGATTGTGCAGCAGAGGTACATCATAGGCTTTGCCGTTAAACGACACCAGGCCGTTGACCTGACGCAATTCTTCCTGCACCGCCAGCAGCATAGCCGGTTCCTGAGACGGGTCAGCCATGAAATACTGCTTGATGTGCACGTGTGTGTCTCGAAGCAGAGCAACTCCGACAAGAAAGGCATAGGTGCCGGTTCCCCCGGCCAATCCGGTTGTTTCTGTATCGATAAAAGCGGTGCGTTCAGGCCTCATCACCTGCAGAGCCGGGTGCTTGCCGATGCAGACAAAATCATCCGCTTGCAGCTGCAGGGCATCGTCCAGTTCTGGAAACGTGGCCAGAGCCACCCGCTTCTCGCGCAGCATATAACCGGCCGGCATCGGCTTGAGGCCGAAATTATCAGCCGCAACCGTCTCGTTTTCGAGATGAGTGTGCGGCGGGCCGGCGATAGCGCCGATGTGCTGTAAAGCGCGATATTTATCAGCAATGGAGGGCATGGTGTACGGAGTTAGTGTTTCAACATATAGTGTAAAAGCTTGATGGTCCCGCTTTTGCCGCTGTCGCCCACTTCAAGGGCCGGGCCGACACAGGAAGGACAGCCGTTTTGGCATTTGCACTGTTCGATCAAATCGATGGCTGTTTGCAGCACATCGCCATAGATCTGGAACAGCTTTCGGCAATAGCCCACGCCACCCGGGTACAGCTCCCAGATAAAAATAGTCGGCTTTTGTGAATGAGTATCGCGCATCATGGGCAGCACCGAGATATCTCTTGGGTCAGCCATGAGAAACAGCGGCGCCACATTGGCGAGAACATTGGCAGCCCCCTTCATGGCATCGGCCAACTCCTGCTGCGCGATCGCAAGCTCTTCGTGGACGGTTTCGGACAAATGATACCAGAACGCCTGCGTATGCATGGTCAATTCCGGAAGATTGATTTTGGCCCAGCCGACGTTTTCGTGGGTATTGAATTTGATCTTTTTATACATGGTCGCCACCGACGTCACCGCAACTTCGCCGACATGGCGGCTGTTGTTATCCTGCTCAATACTGTCAAATACTTCCAATATCTTCAAGTCAGACTTTAGCTGTGCGTCGGTGTAATAATCCACGCTGACCTGTCGGACATAGGCTTTGCGCCGCGGCCAATCCAGTTGATCGACATGGTATTGCCGGCTTTCGTGGATATAGATGGCCCCGTCATGGACCATAAGCGGAGCAGCAAACAGGTCCAACTCGCCGATCACTCTTTCCTGGACATCGGTTTTATCAATGATGACCACATTCTCTTCAGCTGCGCTGCGCAACGATATGGCTTCGGCCGGATAGACCTCCGCCATCCAGTGCCATTTATCTTCAGAGTGATGCAAGACCCGATTGTCTTCGAGAAAGGCCAGCACTTCCTGGGTGCTGCCCAATCCGCCTCCGCCCTGCCAGTTACTACCGAAACGTTCCCGGGTGGAAAAAGGGAGTTCAAAGGCGGCACATTTGATGTGACTGAGCAGGATGATCAGATTATCCGGATTGATCAAGCCTGCCTCTGGTGATTGAGCAAAAAGGTATTCGGGATTGCTCATCAAGTACTGCTCGAGAGGAGCAGAGGATCCCACCAGTATCGCCACGGATGCTTCGTTGCGACGGCCGGCTCGTCCCGCTTGCTGCCAGGTGCTGGCAATAGAGCCTGGATAGCCGGCCATGATACATACCTGCAATTGGCCGATATCGATGCCCAATTCCAGCGCATTGGTGCCGACCACGCCGAGAATGTGACCGTCGCGCAACCCCTTTTCTATAGCCCGGCGTTCGAGAGGCAAATATCCACCTCTGTAACCCCTGACGAGATCGGGCGATTTATGGATTCGCTTCATAATCTGCTTCAAATAGGTTACGAGTATTTCCACGCGCAATCGGCTGCGGGCAAACACAATCGTGGGCACATTTTGCGCCAGAAACCGCGCTGCCAGGCGTTGTGTCTCCTTGATGTAAGACTTGCGGATGCCCAGCTCCCTGTTTACCACCGGCGGGTTGTAGAGGATGAAATGTTTACTTCCGCTGGGGGCGCCGTTGCTGTTCACCAGGGTCATCTCTTCGCCGGTGAGGTGTTCGGCAAATTCCTTCGGATTGGCAATGGTGGCTGAGCAGCAGATAAATTGCGGACGGCTGCCATAAAATTGACATATTCGCTTAAGGCGGCGGATTACGTTGGCCAGATGGCTGCCGAAAACGCCACGGTAGTTATGGATTTCATCAATAACGACATAGGCGAGATTTTCAAAAAGCTTAACCCATAGCGTGTGATGGGGCAGCACGCCGGTGTGCAGCATGTCCGGATTGGTGACCACAATGTGGCCGGAGGTGCGGATGGCTTTTCGGGCGGATACCGGGGTATCGCCGTCAAAGGTGTAACTGCGAATATCGAAATCCACATGCGTTCTCAGCAGCTGAATCACCGTATGCAGTTCGGAAACCTGGTCCTGAGAAAGGGCTTTTGTGGGGAAGAGATAGAGCGCTCTGCTGTTTTCGTTATGCAGCACCGCGTTCAACACCGGGGCGTTATAGCACAGCGTCTTGCCGCTGGCGGTGGGGGTGACTACGACCGTGTTTTCACCCCTCACGGCGGCGGAGACGGCTTGGTGCTGATGGGAATAGAGCGAAGCGATGCCGTGCTCAACCAGTGCTTTGACAAGCCGCTGATCGAGTTCTGTCGGGTAGCCGCTGAATTCAGCGTTTCGCCCTGGAATTTGCCGCCAGACCGAGACATGATCCATAAAGGATCGGTCACGCTTGATGTAATCCAGCAATTGATCAATCGTCATATTCGTCCAGTAGAATTAACACACCGTTGGTGCCATTGATTTTAATGCGGGTCCCTGAGGCGATCTTGCGTGTCGCCTGAGAGACGCCGGTGACCGTTGGCACGCCGAATTCACGGGCCAGAATGGAGGCGTGCGACAGGACCCCTCCCACTTCAAGAACAAGTCCGGCGATGGAATGGAACACCGGCGTCCAGGCCGGATCAACGGCGCGCGTCACCAGGATGGCATTTTTAGGTACCGTCAATGCTTCTTCATAGTTCGCGGCCACGAACGCGTTGCCGACGGCGATACCGTGCGAGACGCCGAGGCCGAACAAATTTCGCTCGCTGCGGCCGCGTGTTTCGTGGTCGCGAGCCGCGCTCATCGGCGTTTCCAGGCGGCGAGCCGCCAGCCTCACCAGGAGCAGGTCTCTTGTTTTATCATTTGCCAAAGCGGGCAGATCCTGCACGCGCAGATAAAAAATATCGTCGCGCTGCAGCAGCCATTGTTGTGCCACCGCATACTCTGCCATGGCCAGAACCAGTCGCCGGCTCTGCGCTAAAATGCGATGCCAGATGTCCCGCTGATTTTCGCGCAAGAGCGCAAATATCTGCCCGCGTGAAACCAGATAACCGTACAGGGCTCGATGAAGCACCGGGGGGATCAGGCCCGTTCTTCGATTAATATGCGCAAAACATTCTTTATGAGCAAGCGCTCTTTTCCTCTGGGCATGCGACAGGGAGCTTTTTTCCTGCGCCTGAAAGTCCTGCGCCAGATGTTGCACCAGCGAATCAATGGTATCGCGCTTTTCATCCCATGTAGGCGCGGCAATATCGAGACTTTCCGAGCGATGACCGAACTGGACAAAAAACCGCTTCCACAATTCCAAATGATCCTCCGATCGCCCGGGCAAGCCGGCTAATTGCGCCAGAGAGCGATTGGCCAGAACCGTCTGGTTTTCAGCCAGACCGGATAGCAGTTCATGCACCGTGGTCGTTACATCAAAGGCGGGCCGCTGCCACTTGATGTATTTAAGCAAGAGCTCGTAATAGAGATCGGCAAAGGTGATGCTCCAGCGATGCAAGGAGAGAAATTCGTCGCTCAGGGCTATGGTGCGCTTTAACAGCTCGTACCAGGAGGTAAATTCAGTGACCTGCGAACGAACGGCATTGATCTCTTTAATTTCATTTTGACACTGCTGATTGAATATGTTCCATTTGTGCAGATGAAAGAACGGCAGCCATTGCAGATTTTTGCTGAACAGGCGCGTGCAGAGAAACGGGATGGAGCGAAGCAGAGAGAGCCACCACG
>CAZISM010000038.1:35379-36720 GCA_964541895.1 uncultured Cytophagia bacterium | reverse complement strand
ATGCTCGCTTGCGCTGGTCGTGGTAATCGGTCGTGCCTGCAGGATCCAGAGCTGCTCGCAGGCGATCGCCCACTCAATATCCTGCGGTACGATAAAGCGACCTTCGATAAGATAGGCATACCGGATCAATGCTTTCAGCTGCCCTGACAGAGCGGCCGGTAGCACGTCCACCGAAGCGGATAACTCTGAGTCGAGGGTTCGGCCGGAAGAGTCCAGAAAACAGCGCCGCGGATGTTCCTGGCCGGCGGTGAGCCGGTCCGAAAGCCCCTGGACATATTCCAGCATAATGCCGGCGTGACCGCTTACCGGATGCTGGGTGAAAAGAACGCCGCTATAGTCTGCAGGCACCAACAGTTGAACCATGACGGCCAATGCGCTCACGAAATCGCCGTCAGCATAACCGCGCGCTGAAATGTGCTGCGCAGAGGCTATGCAGCGCAATATGGCAGCCCAGATTTCTGCGTCGTCGGCGAGGTGGAGCACCGACTCGAATTGACCGGCAAACGAATGGGTGCTGGAATCTTCGTTCAGACCGGAGGAGCGCACGGCAAATTCAGCCGCAGCCGGCAGGTTTGGTCGCCAGACATGGAACACATCCAGCCAGGCTGCGTGAATCTCTTTTGATTGACATGTTGAATGCAGGATCTTTTCGACCGTATAGGCAGGAATCACCCAAAAAGGCGGGACCGGCAGGCCATAGTGATGCAGTCGAGCCAATCGTGCCGCTTTCAGTCCGACCCGTTCAGGCCGTCGGGCCGGCCTCTGGTCGTATCTGATGAAAAGCGGTTTAAGCATGTTGTGCGAGCAGTTCTCGAATTAAGGCGACGCGATCCATGGGCGTTTCATAGGGCAGAACACCTGTGCCCAGACAGACCTTGTCACGACCTTTAGCCAGATTTAGCACACGTACCACCTCTGCCAGCAGCTCCGCCGGCGTGCCAAAGGCCACCACCCTTGAGTGCATATTGATGCGAACCATGATTTCAGGGTATGCTGCTATTTTTTCCATGAACAGCGTCTGATCCGTCTCAGCCGGACAGATCAGGTAGCCGGCACCAGTGTCAGCCAGATCTGCTGCCAGCGGTGCGGTGTCGCCGCCCATAATGAGGCTCGGCGGCCGGCCGATGAGCTTTTGCGTCGTTTGCACCAGATTGCGCAATGGCCCGGCTTCCAGGTCGCGAAACTGAGCGGGAGAAATCAGCGGCGGAGTGGCCGCTGATTCGAAAATGGTCACCTGCAAACCGGCCTCCTGAATCGCTTTGACGAACGCAATCTGATGCTCAGCCAGCCTGGCCAGGGCTTGTCCCAGCCCTCGTGGCGACTCGATGGCTGCCATGAGCA
>CAZISM010000038.1:5708-35279 GCA_964541895.1 uncultured Cytophagia bacterium | reverse complement strand
GTGATGGGGGTGTGCTGGTAGCGGTCATAGGCAGCGGCGTGTGCTTTGACCAGCAATTCGAGAGAGCGTGACACGGCCCAAGGAGTCTGTCCGATGACTGCGGCGGCGTGCTCGTAAATGGCGGGCTGAAAAAAGTGAGGATGCATGGCTCTAATAGTCCCTGGTTTTGTGGTATTCATCCAGCATGGCCATATAATTCTCGTATCGGCTGCCCACGGCTATGGAGTGGCTGGCGCCGAGGATGAAACGTCCCCCCTGTTTGGCGCACAGCATGGCGTTTTGCACGTCTGCGCGCACATCGGCCGGAGTACCGCTGATCAAATGTTCGACGGCGACTCCGCCCCAGAGCGTGATGCGGTCACCATACCTTTCCTTGACCCGGCAGATATCCATATCTGCGGTGGGCTGAATGGATTGATAGGCGTCGTAGCCGATGTCAAGAAAATAGTCGAGCAAACTCCAGGTGTTGCCGCAGCAGTGTTTCATTACCTTCTTGCCGAACCGATTTTTGATCCGTTGCACGCGCTCTTTGTTGGCCAGGAGGAAGAAATCGGCAAACATGCGCGGGCTGATAAACGGCCCGGTCTTGAAGGCGAAATCGTGTCCCCACAATACGGCATCAGAGTCCGGATGGATCCAGGATTCGTCTGCCTGGTCGAACATGCTCTTGTAATAGGCCGTGGCCTTGCGCACCAGTTCCGGCTCTTCCAAAAGCCGCATCATGCCCTGTTCCATATTACCCAGCAGGATGATTCCCAGCTCGCCGCCTGACGGGCCACAGATGAATTTTTCTGCTTTCAACCGGGCAATGACCGTGTTGAGGATGGGCCAGGATCGTGGATCGATCGCCGGCAGAGGTGGCTCTCTTTCAAATTCGGCTTCAGTGAAAACCCGGGCGAGCATAACCGGATCATGCACACAGGTGATATCAGCCGTGCAATCAGAGTATTTATAGACACGACCGAATCGGTCCTCCCAGGTGTTGTCGTTAATGCGGCGTGGCGGCGGATCGTCGCTGGGTAAAGGCATTTCCCAGGTGGCCATGGGAAAGGTCACGATATCCAGATCGAGTTTTTTATGCAGGGCGAGATGGTCTTCGAGATAGCTCTGCGCAACCTCATCGTGTCGTCCGGCCCAAAAGGCCAGCTGCGATTTGGCTTTGGCGCGCAAAAAAGTTTCGTGGCCCAGTATTTTTTCCACCGTATCGAAATCGACGGCAAACTCGCCGATAGGAACGCGGTCCGGAATATCTCCCCTCAGCACCGCATGTACTCGTTCTTTAGAGGTCATTGATAATACCCGTAGCGTTTAGCTGTTTCGTACATTCTCACCACGTTTTCAGTAGGCGAGTTGTCCTGAATTTCATGAGTGGGCGCCATGGCATACCCGCCGTCCGGCATCATGATCTCTAGAGTGTCCTTGACAATGCGTTCGACCTGATCAGCCGTCCCAAACGCCAGTTCACCGGCGGTAGAGATCATGCCGTGGAAGGCCAGTCTGTCGCCATAGGTTGCTTTCAGAAAAGAGGGCGCCATGTCTTTAGCCTCCGGCTGCAACGTGTCGACCACCTGAATGCCCATATCGATAAAATCATTAAACGCCCAGCTGCTGCTGCCGCAGGAGTGCAGCATCACCGGAACGTTGTAGGCTTTGGCCAGATCGACAAAACGCTGGTGCCTGGGCCGGATGTGTTTTCGATACAGCTCGAGACTGATGGTTGGCCCACGTTGTGTGCCCAGGTCTTCGCCCATCCAGAACAGATCGATATGTCCTTTGCCGGCTTCCAGGGTACGCTCCATGATTTCAAGCCAGAGCGCGGTATTTCGTTCTATCAGCAACAGTCCGGCCGGATCGTCTGTCATCAGATCCACCAGCACCTGCTCCATGGTGCGCAGCATGCCCATGGAATTAATGATATCGCCGACGCCGGGGTGACCGACGACGACGCCATAGTCGGCATAACGTTGACTGTCCCGGGTGATGACCGAATAGTCGTAATGGTCGGCCGAGGGCAAGCGCCAGGCCGCGATCTCTTCTTCACTTGCCTCTTTAAGCGGCCAGGCACAATAATCCCAATAGCCGCCCCAATCGTGCTGAACCCAGCGGCGATGACGACCGAAATCATCTACCAGGATGCCGTCCAAATCCTGATACAATTTCGGCCCTTTATACGGGGCATCGCTGGTGCGAAAATCCACACTCAGGATCTGCCGCAGCCCCTCATTATCGTGTTGGGCGAGACCATAATGTTCTTTGAGGCGACGATCAATGGCGGGATTGTAGAGATAGTTGATGGGCACGCGGTCAGGCCGTTCATGCGCCAGCCAGTGTTGTATCCGTTCTTTGCTTTTCATGCATAAAGATAAACATTTCCACCCAAATACAAAAGTGATAATTTTCAGGTTCTGGACAGCGGCAACCATTGCGGATGGTCTACGCCGGCCTGATCGACCCCTCTGCTTAAAAGCCGTGGTTCCCGGCCCTGGGCATTCGCCACATACAGAGCCGGCACTGCTCCGGTGGCTGCCCGGCAAAATGCCAGCGTGCCATCCTCGGCTGCGCTGCAGCGAAAATCCCAGGCCAACGGGTCAGAGCTTGTCAGCCGTTCAGTTTTACCGCTGGCGGGATGCAGCTGAAATATCTCGCTGCCCCCACGAGCCGATTGCGGTTTGAATTGACGATTAAAATGGTCGATATCGGGCTGATGCGACTGATATTCCCATGCTACCTTGGAACCTGGCAGGCGTCGAGGAAAAAGGAGCCATCCCTCCCGATTCCAGGCAAGGATGTTCGAACCGCCGCCTCGATGCCGTGGCGTGCCATATGTGGCGGCGAACCACATGGCCTGATCCTGGGTGAGCATGCGAAATTCAGAGCCGTCCGGCCTACAGAGGGCGATGTCCGCCCAATCATGTCCGGGGTCGGTTTTATACAGGCAATCGGCAAAAGCCAGCCATTCGCCGTCAGGGGACCAGCGCGGCGCAAAGTAAAGATGATCGGGATGAGCGGCGATCATTTTTTTCTTGTCGCCGTTCACATCACTGGTCCAGATTTGATAGCCAGTGGGACTGGCAAGATGATAGGCTATGGAGCGGTTATCCGGAGAGAGATGAAAGCCATAGGGCAGCCCCGCCCCTGCCTTGGTGAACTCGCGGGTTTCGCTGCCATCGAGGTTCATGCTGTAGATCTGGCCGACGCGGTTGCGCACGACCTGCACCAGCAGGCGTTCGTCGCCAAGTAAAAGTTGCGGGGTATAAAAAACCGCCAATCGGTTTCTGTTGGCGATCTCTTGTAATGAAGCGGAATCGATATCGTAAATCCAAAGATGGGTCGGTGTTTGCGTGTAATACTCGTCAAAGGGTTTGCCGGGTCCGTCGCGGCGCTGCTCCATGCTTAAAAAGAGCACTCGACGGCCGTCAGAAAAAAAGCCGGCGGCCTGCCAGGTCACCTGATCAGGGACGGGAAAGGTCAAAGCGCGCAGACCGCTGCCATCAGCATGGACGAGAAAAGTTTGTCCATTGGAGATAAAAAACAAACGCCCGGGCGAGCTGTACTCACGCTTGGAATTGTTCAGAGCCAGCATGGCGGTCGGCGCCAGGCCCACGGTGGCAAGAAATGTTCTACGTTTCATAAAGGGGTTTTTATGGGTTTGAGCTGGTTGTAGAATTGGCGATTTTTATGGGACGGTCGGGCTCTTCATGTCACCGGCGTTTAGGATGCGCCAACCGTGTTGGCGCATCGCACTTTGTGCGCCGGCACCAGCACAGCTACTGCACTTCTGACCGAACAGCACGCATTGACGCTGAACAACTCTGAGCCTCGGATTTTATGGACCGGCGCAAAAGCTGCACTCTGAACAGGGCGGCGCTGCAGGGCTTGACCTGTTCGCCGCACCCTGCGGCCGCAACAGCCTATTTCAGCGCACCGGCGGACAAGCCTTTGACAAAGGTTTTCTGCAACAAAAAGAACAGCAGTAACGGCGGAATACTGAAAAAAATAGCTGCCGCACACATCTGATTCCAGACATCGGAAAATTCGCCCACGAACAGACCGATGCCGACCGGTATGGTGCGATTACTATCCGACGACGTCAACAGCATGGCGAAAAAGAACTCATTCCAGCTGCCGAGAAAGGCAAACAGGGCCGTCGAGCCGATTCCCGGCAAGGCCAGCGGCAGCAGCACCTTGTACATGGCACGCAGTCTCGAACAGCCATCGACCAGGGCCGCCTGCTCGATCTCCACCGGAACGCCGGCAAAGAATCCGTATAACAGCCAGATAACGAACGGAATGATCAACGCCGTATGGGTCAGAATCAGGCCGATGGGAGTGTCATACAAACCGATGTGCCGGATCAACTGGAACAGCGGTACAATGATGGACGCACCCGGCAACATCTGCGAGAGCAAAAACAGCAACAGCAATGCCCCTTTGCCTTTAAAGCGCAACCGGGCAAACGCATAAGCGGCAAAGATGCCGATGGCGACAGACAATATCGTGGTCGTAACCGCAATATAAAGACTATTGAGCGTAAAGGTGCCGAACGGCAAAAACCTGAACATGTCCCGATACGACGCCAGGCTCATATGGCCTGTGATCCATTTGGGCGGATGAGCCGATACTTCCGCCATAGGCTTCAGTGAAGTAGACAGCATCCATAAAAAGGGAAAAAGAACGGCCGTTGCCACGACGATTTTTACTGCAAACAAGACAGCTTTTTTCATACCTGCTCCCGCTTGCCCAGCACAAAGAGATAAACCGCCGATAAAACCAGCAGGACCATAAAGATCACCATGGACAGCGCCGATCCCTTGCCCAGATCATACAGTACGAACGAATATTCGCGCACCAGCACCGGCAGGACCATAGAAGCCTGAATGGGACCGCCCCGGGTCATCACATAGACCAGATTAAAATCGTTAAAGCTCCAGATCAGTCCCAGCAGCAGCAGCACGGCCGACACGGATTTTAAATTGGGCAATGTTATATGCAGGAATTGGGCCCGCACGCCCGCCCCATCCACCTTGGCCGCCTCATATTCATCCTGGGGAATATTCTGCAGCGCCGCATAAAACATGACCATGGCGAAAGGGAAAAATTGCCAGACGCGGGCGACAATGGTGCTCAGCAAGGCGGTCTGCGCCTGCCCCAACCAGAGGATCCCCGTTTGAATTATTCCCAAACGCAGCAAGAGATGGTTAACCATACCAAACTGATCGTTGAGAAGCCATTTCCAGGCAAAGCCGGCGACCACCGGCGACACCACCCACGGCAGCATGTAGATGAATTTAAAGGTGTTCGTCCAGCGGCCGGTTCGTTCGTTCAACAGCAAAGCCACGAGCAGGCCGCTGGTCATGGCCAGCCCTGTGCCCAAAGCGGAAAAAGTGAGCGAGTTCTTCAAGGCCAACCAGAAGAGGGGATCATTAAAAAGGGCGATATAGTTCGCCAGCCCGTTCCAGCCGCGATCCCGCATCATAGTCACACTATGAAAGCTGTTGATTAAATTCTGAACCAGCGGATAGAGCAATACGAACAGAGTAAACAGCAGTGCAGGTACCAGCAAAAGATAAGGCCAGCCCTTTTTCATGGCGCGCTCGCAATGATGGATCCTGCTTCCTGGGCCATGTGTGCCAACGCTTGCCTGACACTGACCTCGCCGACAATCGCTTTTTCACTCCAGGGGGCCAGCACATTATTGACAATCGCGATCATCTGGGGATGATGGGGCCATGGCACCGCGTGGGCCAACTCGTGTTTAAACAGGCTGAAATTGGGAACTTTAACGTCGCCGGTATAATTCATGGCATGCTGCGTGACCGGGATGGCGCCCATATTTTCTGTAACCCACTTTTCATCCGCTTCCGGGTTGCGCATATACTTTATAAATTCCCAGGCGGCGGCCGGATACCGGCTCTCCCGGTTAATCGCCAGCATGCAGAGATCCTGCAGGGTGGCCGCTTGCTCCACTTCACCTGCACGTTGATCCGGCACCGGCACCGGTACGATATAGAGCTTTTTATGGAGCCCCCGCTCTTCCAGCACGGTAGGATACCAGGGGCCCTCGATGCTCATGGCTGCTTTATTGCCGGCGATCTGATCGATGACGTCGGTCATGGCATATCCCAAAAATCCAGGCGTGATCGAGCGATCCTGCTGGTACATATCGGCAAACAGTTGCAGGGCCGCCACGTGCTGTTCTTCTTCAAAGAGCACCGTTTTGCAGTCAGGGCTCAAGAAACGTCCGCCGGCTTTGAGTATGAACGGCGCCATGCGATACTCAAACCCGCCGCGGTCTGCTCCCATCAGGGATAAGCCGTATTGATCTATGGAGCCATCGCCATTGCGATCGCGGGTTAGCGCCTTGGCTGCCGCACGGAATTCAGACCAGGTTTTGGGCGGTGCCAGTCCAAGCTCGTCAAACAGTTCGGCATTGCAGACCAGCACAAAGGCGATGGCATTGCAGGGTAAACCGAAATAGTCGTCGCGATAGCGGGTGGATTCCAGCAAATTCGGCACATACCACTGCCGGACGCTGTCAAAATCGGCAAAGGTGTTGATGGGATAAAAATATCCGATATCGCCGAACTCGGCGGCGTAACTGGCATGGACGTGCACTACGTCCGGGCCGGTGCCGGCGCTAAAGTTGGCATGTATCAGTTCGCGTTTTTGCTCCCAGCTCTTTTGACTCAGTTCGATGCGGATGCGCTCGTGGCTGCGATTGAATTGATCCACACGTTCGCGCTGAAGGGCCATGAGTTTCGGTGTGCCGCCAAAAGCCCAGTAGCGCACCTTGACCGCATCCACAGCCTCATTCGCTTTTTCTGCGCCACAGGAAAGTACCAGGGCACACAGACAGACCAATAAAAGTATTTTTGGCATGCCTACCTCCGTATCCGTTAAAGGTCAGGACGAGTGACGATGCAACAGTTCCCGCAGCTCCGATACAAACAGAATATAATTATCAGCAGACGTTCCCGGCAATACGGCGTCTGCGGTTGAAAATATATGTGGATGATCGCCGACCGCCGCCACCATTTCTTTGATCTCTTTTTTGATCCGGACGGCATCGCCCTGCCGCAACGTCTGTAGATTCAAGTTACCCTTGCTGCAGATGGAGCGGTCGAGCTTACGGCGCGATTCAGCCAGGTTGTTGTCGCCTTCCGGGGGCGGCGCAATGGTTTCGATGACATCGGCTCCCAGCCGGTTAAAATCCCCGTTGTAAATCAGGGTCCGGGTATAGCCGCAATTGTGATACCAGAAGAGCCCGCCCCGATCATGAGTCCATTGCGAAAACCGCTGTATGTACGGCAGATCCATTTCCCGAAAGAGCGCCGGCGACGTCATCTCCAGGCCGTAACTGGAATCGCTCATGAAGTCAACCCCTTCTTCCAGCGCTATCTGCATCACAAACAGGCTGGCTTCATAGAGCGCCTCCATACTGCGCGTAAAGGCGGGGCGATAGTCCTGCCAGTGATAAAAGATCTGCTGCGGGCTGATCTGATATCCCAGCCAGGACGGGTGCGGATGGCCGATCACCAGGACCCCGGCCTCGCCCACCCGTCTGCGCCAGGCGCGATAATAAGCACGAATCGTGTCTTTTCTTTGCTCAACGCTCTCACACGCGGACACAAAAAAAGCGTGATCCTGTTCGGTGCGCACCGGGCAACCGGACAATTCATCCCATAACACCTCCGCAGTTCGCATGGATCTTGTCCAGGTGCCCCTGGCGGTCTGCAGGATATAGGTGTCATAACCCTCCTGCGAAGGGACATCTTCTTTTTGCCAGGGAAAGATGAGTCCGCTCAGGTCCGGCATGAACATGGGCTCGTAATCCAAAACCTGACTGAGAGCAATTTCGTTTTGTACGGGATCGTCGTCGACCGGTAAACCGAGACGTTGCAGGCAGCTGCGAATGGTATCGGCGTTGGGCAAAAAGGGCGAGACCACCGCCCTGTTTCCTTTAGGATCGCGAACGTAGGATAAAAAACGTTGGCGCTGAGGATAAAGTCCGGGTGCAGAAGATGGATCTGTTTTCATAGATGGCAGATTGGCTCCCTGTGTTATGTGCCGATGCCGAGCGATCAGGGGTTCGGTGCATTGCTTAAAATCCGATCAATGACCATCTGACGGAATTCCGGCGACAAGCTGGCAAAGTAGGCGCTGAAACCGGTGACGCGCACCACCAGGTCGGGATATTTTTCGGGATTTTTATGGGCCGCGAGCAATTTCTCTCTATCTATAATATTGAAATTGATCTGGGTACCGCCCAGCTGAAAGTGTGTTTTGATCAGGGTGGCTACCAGTTCCTCACCCTCCGGCCCATGTGTCAGGCCGGGATCCAATTCGATCTGCATGGGAGCGCTGTTTCCCCAGCCGCACTGGCTGCGGGCCACGGCCAGAGCCAGAGCGGTCGGCGCCGCATCCTTGCGAAACCCGGGATCAGGATTAGGACCGTGTGACAGGGTGGTAAACGCATGCCGGCCATTGGGCGTGGCGCCGACATCTTTGCCCATCAGAATATGGGCGGCCCAGGAAAAAATACCCGGGATCATGTTGTGGCCGGCCGGCGTTTTATTGCTTTTCACCAATCGCGTAAACAGCTCTACGATATCCGCCGCATATCGATCGGCACGGGAATCGCCGCTGCCATAGCGCGGGACACTGCGCATCATCTGCCGCGCCCGTTCTCCGTCCGCTCCAGCCCAATCCGAATCCAGGAGAACCAATAACTTTTTCCAGCTGATTTTTTTCTCCTGCTCGATTCGTTGTTCGACGGCAGCGAACGAGTCGGCCACCGTAGCCAGGGACGCGCCGTCGACGCAGAGATTGATGAATTCCACGCCGCCGTGGGACGCATCTCTTCCCCTCTCAATGGGGCCATGGCAGAGCAGGTCCAGCATCAGTTCGGGAAACACTTTGTGCATGTGCTCTAAATGAAAATCCAATCCCTGGGCTGTGACCGCTACGGCGCTGGTCAGGTGGCGTGTAAAAAACTCCCAGAGGCGCGCGGCCGTCGGCTCACGCTCCGCATCGCTCATCATATCCCGCAACGCCACATCAAAGACGGCGGCAAAATTTATCTTGACACAGTCGTTCATGGTATATTCGCGTCCGGGCAGCGCCGACCAGTGGCAGCCGGAATAGGCCCGTTGCCAGGCCAGAGACATCGGGAAGCCATTTCGGGCAAAACCACCGGCGGTTTGGTCTACTCCCAAGAATTTTGGGATGCCGGTTCGATCTTTAAAAAGAATGCTAACGCCGCGCCGCAGCAGCTCCGGGCTCACGTTCTCTCCGACGCAGACCCCAATGTTGGCGGGTATTTTCAAGTGGTGCGCCGCCTCCAGCACCAGAAAAGAGAGCGGATTGGTCGTATCTTCACCGGTTTCATCCGGGCCTCCCAGCTGCACATAACTGGTGTCGTTGATCAGGTGGCAGGCGAGATAAAAAACAACATCTTCGTCCTGCAGCAACTGCTGCAGGCGATCGCGCTGGTAAAACGGATACAAAATCTGGTCGATGCGACCCAGTGAGCCGCTCATGTTGTACATTTTTGCCGCGAGCTGAAACCAGTGCAACCACTGCAGTGCTTCGCGAAAGGTGGCCGGCGGCTCGTGGACGATCCGTTCGTTGATAGAGGCGATCTCGAGCAGATTCTGTTTGAGGTCGGCGCAGGTTTGTGTTTCGGCCATAGTACGAGCCGCGCCGGCATGTCGGCCGATCCAGTTTTGCATGCCCAGCACCACCGCCTCCAGGCCGTCGTACAACGCCTGTGAATCGGCAGAAAGGTTTATGGTGCGAAAATGTCTGATGTTTGCCAGGATGCCTTTCCAGCCCAGGCGAAAGCCGATGGTAATGTCTTGACAAAAATGCTGAACCGCCCCAATGCCGTGGTGAAGTTTGTATTTTTCCTGGGCCGGCTTTAAATGGTCATAGCTGATATCCGGATTCCAGGCCGGTTCGCGATAAGAGAGAAAATTGACCCGATAGCCGCCGGCCAGTGCGCTCATGGGATCTATGTAGGTCGGGTGTTGTTCGAGCAGGCGGCGAAAGTTGTCCCCGCATGATCGCGGACCAAAGAAACCGCCGCTGGGATGATTGGGTGTAATCCTGAAAGGTTTGTACAGTACATCCGTGATGGGAACCCCTGATCCGCTGATGACCTGGACCACCTGCCGTTCATCCTCTGCAGGCAGAATGAGACCATGATCGTCCATATCCATGGCGCCGATGATGCGCCATTTTTCTTCGGTGTGGCGTTGTTTGGCGGCACGAAGCGCGTGAAGACGGGCCGGGTAGGAAAAATCGAAATCGTGAGCCATGATGTCACCTGTCAAAAATTAAGAGTACAACCAGGCATTATGAAATCGAATGTGTGCTATTGTTCAAGAGAGTGCAAACGTGACAGCTGTTCCTTGCTCATGTTCTGCAAGCCGCTTGCTGCATAAATCCGCCCAAGGCTTTGATACTTGGCGGCCGCCATATTGTGGAATGGTACCAGTTCCGGCTCCTTTTGCCGGCCGGGCAATTGACGAACAAACCGGCGAATGTCCATGATGGCGTCTGCTGTGTCATTGACGGTCGGCACCACCGGAATGCGGAACTGTATGGTCCTGTCTGATACGGCCAGCCGGCGGATGTTATCCAAAATGCGGTGATTGCTTTTTCCGGTGGCCCGGACGTGGGTTTGTTCGTCCAGTACCTTGATGTCGATGAGGAACAAATCCACATAGGGCAGGACGGCTTCCAGGTTGTACCATTCGGTTTCCGCGCAGGTTTGTACGGCGGTATGAAAACCGGCAGACCTGCACGCCTGCAGCAAAGCCAGGGAGAAGGCTGTCTGCTGCAGCGGTTCGCCGCCGGAAAGGGTGACGCCGCCTCCGGAGGCCCGGTAAAAGGGTGCATCGGCCCGGATGTGCGTCATAATCGCGGTGACCGACAGTTCCTGGCCGCTCTTATCCAGGGCGCCGTCGTAGCATTCGCTGACGCAGCGAAAACAGCTTTGACATCGGCTGCGATCCAAATGATGCTCACCCTCCTGCCATGTGTGTACCTGATGCGGGCAGGCGACAGCACATGCATGACAATGGCGGCAGCGGTGCAGCCAAAATTGCAGGTCCGGCGTTTGCCGCCATCCCTCAGGATTGTGACACCAGAAACAGCGCAGCGGGCAGCCTTTAAGGAAAACCGTAGTTCGAATGCCCGGGCCATCATGAATGGAATAACGCTGAATATTGAAGATTATGCCGGTGTTGTCGATGTCAGGTGAGATAATGTCCTCAATCCGATCTAAATACTGAAAATCGTAACGTAGACAGTTATGGTTTTAATTAACGAATGCGCGTATTCTGCCTTTACTTGAGGACCCAGAACATCCTTAACTGAACTCGACGATACCTTATCCTGAACTACAGGTTTGCCGTGGCCGAAACGTCTCATTTCAGCGCCATTTTGAGCAGAAATTGCTCACCCTGTTATTCAATAATTTTTATGGCATGGCTTTGCCGTCTCGCAGCTTCTGCAATTGCGCTTTAGCCCGTGTGTCCAGCGGATTCAATTTCAAACCTTTTTCAAAGGCGAGCATCGCCTCATATCTCTGTTGGCTTTTGATTAACATCATGCCTAAATTAAAGTAGTTATTGGCTATATTAGGCTGAAGCAGAATGGCCTTTTTCGCCTGCTCGATAGCTGCCGGATAGTCATGCTGCAAATAGTAGCATTGAGAGAGTCCTAGATGGGCGGACAAATTTTCTGCTTGTAGTGAAAGCGCTTTTTGAAATTTTAATTCTGCCTGTTTCCACTGGTTCAGATTCAAATAAGCGACACCCGCGTTTAGCAGGCTTGTAAGATCGCCCGGATTCAACTCGGTCGCTTCGGTAAAGTGCACCAGAGCGTCATTCCACTTCCCCTCGCCCATTAACTGCAGACCTAACAAGTTATAAACTTTGATAAATCTTGGTGCAATGGTCAACGCCTTTTCAAAGTGTTTTTTGTTATCGGCTATTGTAGAGTGGTTGATGAGATCCACATAGCTCACTAAGATAAACGGATTGAAAGGCGAGCTGTCAAGGAGTTTCAGCATTTCGCTGACAGCGCTTTTGGTTGAATTGCTAAAAGGATCTTCGCCAGCTTCAATGCGATAACGAAAAAACTGACCGATCATTTTCGCTGTACTCATTTCAAGGTCGTACAGGCTCGCACTGTCAGAACGAGCGCCTTGCGTAGCAGCCCAACCAGAACAATAAGGCACAATAGATTCCTTCACTTGCAGGAGTCTGCCATAAATTTCTTTAGCCATGTCGTTAGTTACTACTTTAGAAAATTCCACCAAAGGTTTATCATCCGTATGGCATGCCTCCTGATTCGACAGAATTCTCAGCTTATCTTCGCTGCACCAAAATGTCGACAAGAAAACGAATGGATCTTGCAGAAAAACTTCGCTAAGACTCGCTAGTACTGCTGGGACTCTTATGCGCGATTTAACGGTTCCCACGTCAATCACACAATTGTCAGTACTTCCCAACAGCAGCAGATGTTCCGGATTATTATACCACAAGGAGCTGTGTGGAAAAACCGCCAGAAAGCTCTGCGTCAGAGACTGTACTTCCTGAAGGCTCATGCCATAGATCGGGAGCCAAACTACAATTTGCCCTCTCTCCCGCAATCGATTACGGCATAATTGATAGAATTCTGTGGTATAGAGGGTAGGGCTAAATTTAGGATCGACAGAATTTATAGAAATAATATCGTATTGTTGAGAACATGCCTTAACATAGTTGCGTCCATCGTTAACAAGGAATCGAAAACGGTCATCGTCCCATACCCCTTTGTTGAAACTGGAAAAGTATTCGGACGTTCGTTTCTCTTCTGCTACCAGTTCGACGCAATCCAGCTGTTTAAGACCATCATACTGAAGGAAAGAGTGACACGTATTGCCAAAGCCAAAACCGATAACCAGAGCTTTTTCAGGCGCAGGATGGATAAGCATGGGAAGGTGGGCCAACATCTTGTGAATGATCATGTCGGAAAAAGTGGTATGTGCGGTGTTATGACCATTGACATTAATAAATCGCACGTTTTCGCCCCAGATATTACTTTTTTCAAAATGCTCAAGAACGCAGATCGTAGCATCAGACGAATTGAGGCTAGCCAGTACGCGTGTGTTCTGGAATGCACCGGATGAGTTGAACACAGGTGAACGCTCGTAGAACAATATCGCCGTGAGGCCGAAGGCGGCCGCGGCCCCAGCCATCAAAGCTGCACGATGCTTTGTAAAAAGATTTTCTGCACCGATCAATATTAGCGCCAGCACAGCATTGACTAGAGACAAGCTTAGAATAGTGGCATTTAAGCCTAATAACGGGATCAGTATAAAGCCGCAGGCCAGCGAACCTACAATAGAACCTATGGTATTGCACATATAAAGAAAGCCAACGCCTCGACCTGCTTTTTGAGCATGTGGCACATAAATACGTACCGCTAGGGGAAAAGCGGTTCCCATAGCGAATGTCGGCGGCAGCAAAATAAGAGCTGCAGTCGCGAACAGCAGCAGATTGACATGGAAAAAGTTGCTGCTGATCAAGGAGCTTAATAGTCGCAAGTGATAAGAATCCATATGCTTAAAAAGCATAATAGTCATGACAGAAGTAATGCCAATTGTCAATTCGGCGAGTCCGAACGCGAAAAAAAGATTACGCAGACGATGAATGTATCGGGAAAGTAGCATCGATCCCAGCATGATACCTAGCAGGAAAGTGGCAAGCATGATTGTAAAAGAATAGGTAGTAGAGCTGATGTAGAAAAGCAAAGCGCGTGTAAATACCACTTCATAGGCGAGCGATGTGAATCCCGACACTGCAAAAATTAATACCGCTAATTTGGTCTTATTTTTTGAATAAAGAGTGGTTTGATTCAAGTGCTCGGGCAGGAAGGTTTTAACATCGGTCTTTTGTTTAGGGGCAGCAACCCACCTCAAACGACTCAAGTGCAATGCCAAAATTGCGACTAGAATATTAATCCCCACCGCGATGTAATAGCTGGCGCGCACGCCCAGCATCGATATAAAGATATAGCCGGTTAAGAAGACTCCGAGCACCCCGCCCGCCGTATTTACCGCATACAGTGCGCTGATTTGATTTCCAAGCTTTTGATCGTCCGTTGCGAACAATTTGCTGATGACTGGGAATGTACCCCCCATAAGGGTAGTGGGAATAGAAAGAAGGATCACAGCCAAAGCGACTCGTGTAAACGCTACCAGCCAATTGTTCGTTCCACTAGCAGAAAATATCCATCCGTACAAAGCATCGGAAATCGGCAAGAGCAGAAAAAGAATTCCTAAAGCACAAATGGCAACAGCCAATTCGAGATACGCGTATATTTTCAAAGGCTTGGCAAAATAATCCGCTTTTGTGCCAAAATACCAGCTACCTAATGCCAGTCCTGTCATGAAGGATGCCAAAATGGCACTGGTTGCGAGCGTTGTGTTGCCAAGGATCAGCGCCAACTTGCGCAGCCAGAGCAGCTCGTACATGAGGCCGACAAGGCCTGAGGCAAAATAAAGGAGCAGGATGGCCCATCGTTTCATTTCTGTGCTGCTCGCTGGCCTAGTGTTTGTTTCTGGTATTCCTGTTTTAACAATTCGTCGCCGATTACTTTAGCGCGGTTATAGGCCCGCAGTCGGATGCCCGCCAGAACTTCGCCGATGGCGGGATTCAGTTTGCTCAGGTGATAGAGATAGCTTTTTTGTGCAAAATCATATTCGACTTTATCGACAACAAAATCTTGAATTTTTAGAACCTGCCTGGTTTTTTCTATTGAAGGGTATTGCCATTCTGCTGCATTGGGTACAAGACCGTTTTCAAATATAGTTCTTGCCAGAAAGAGGGCCACGTAAAAGTATCCCTCTTCTGTCGGATGCACATGATCCAATAACAGCTGAGGTGCCGGGTAAGCCTTGCCCGAGAGATCCCTGAAGAATTGATCCAAGTCAGCCAAAACAACTTTTTCTTCTCTTGCTATTTTTTTGCATTCTGCGATTATTGTCGATTTTGCACGGAATGGCAAGGCATCATAATCGCGCGCTTTGGCCAGTTCCTCTTCAGCCTCTTCATATCTCTGCAAGCCGGCGAGATTCATTCCGGCATAATAATACAGATCGGCGCAAGTCGGGCTGAATTCTTTAAGCTCTTGCCATATTTTCAGCGCATCGTCAAAGTTGGTGAGGTTAAAAAGCGTATCTGCCCGGCACCGCTGGGCCTTCCAGTATTGCTGCTCATTCGCTGTGAGAGCACGGTCCTGCAAGCTTATAAACGGCGGAAAAGTGAGATTTACTATAGGAGAACAAACAATCACTTTAACGCCGGCATTTTGTGCTGTTCTGATTATTTTCCGTAGGTTGGAAGAATATTTTTTCAGGACATTGAGATTGTACGTATCGGTGCAAGAGATGCTGTTGCGTTTGCTCCACTCAAAATAGTTTTCATGGCCTACACTCCTGTTACCGGACACCTTCTGGATGGCAAAATTCATGCCTTGGTACAAAAAGGTCTGTCGTACAGCGAAAAAGCCATTAAATAGAAGCGGATCGTTCAAGCGCATATTTGCCTGCTTGCTGAGAGCGAATTCATTTGGACCAAAGTATTCGTTCTGGCCGATGTAGACGATGAGGATGTCCGGGTGGTATTTCACTAAATCAGAGACGAGCCTGGCTACGCTGACGCTGTTAAAGGCATTGCAGCCGGCGTTGAGCATTTCGATCTGCGGCATATTTTTATTATATTGCAAGATTGCACGCAAGTAGTTCGGGAAGGAGGCCGGGCATTGGTATTCCGGCAATGTATTATAGGGATAGCCGGCGGTCGTTGATCCTCCAACACAAAATATGCGGAGCCGCTGATCTTTCTTAATATGAATAGCACGGTTGGACGAAGAGTTATAAAAAAATGGTTCCGCCTGATACAAAAAATAATCTTTGAAATAGGCTAAGTTGAGAAAGAAGGTTTGCTTGCTGCCATCCTGGCGCAGCGGCCTAAAACGATCCAGAAAAAGATGCAAACCCGCCTCGAGGGCCAACCAAAAAATGATAGGCAACACAAGAGCGATCAGATAAAAACTTATTTTTTTCATTGACTTAAGTGAAAAATGAGAGATTAATGTCAATTGGATTGAGTGCTGCGGTTTTCGATTATAAATTACCAAGCCGCTCCGGTCATTCAAATCACTGCTGTTTGGTTAAAGTACTTCGTACACAGCTAGATGATCGCGAGGCCTGGACACGATAAAGTAGAACCGTCCATTGTAGTGTGAGAAGCGATGATACCATTGCGCGAAAATGGGCAGATCAGCGGGCATGATGGAAATCGGTTCCGGCAGTTGGTATATGGTATTCAGATTAAGGTCAAAGTCATATTTCTCAACTTTGTTAATAAAAACACCTTCAGGTTGGCTGGCGGTATAATCCATTCTTGCTATAAAAATTCCTTCTCGATTTATATAAAGATCTTCAAAGCGGGGCGTTTTGCCGTTATCCATTTTTGTGTCGGAAAAAGGACTGGCCAACACTTTGCTTTTAAGCAGTTGACCAGCAAAATTGTAAATATAAATTGTATCGTTGAACACCGGCGCGTAAACTATCCTGTCCAGACCAAAAACGCGTGAAAGGGCAAAATCGCGATACCCCTCACCGCCTTTGCTAGCTCGGCTTTTATGCATCTTGGCAATAGGCTTCCCTTTTGAATCATAGGTTTCAAGGCAATAGCCTGTCAAGGACGAGGTGTTCATACGGTTAACCACATAATAGCCTTTCGAGTTAAAACTGACATCGCCTATGCCGTTCATTTCATGGTGACTCACCACAACGCCTTTTCGATTCAATAGCTGAAGCCAACCGGCTGAATGCAAAGCCAATGTTGTGTCAACAAAATGAACCGAGCACATGGTTTCCGGCCGGCCCAAAATGTTAGCGGCCAGATTAGCGCGATATCGACCCTCGGCGTCAAATCGGAGCAAGCCGCCTGCACCGTAATCAAGCACCAAAAACTCGCCATCCTGACTAATATCAAAAAAATTGATACTGAAAAATGCCGTGTCCGCCGCCATCCCCTGAATTTGAAATTGAAACGGAATGAGCGCTAATTTTTTTTCCGACGCTTTCATGGTACACGAATGCAGGAATATTGCGAAAGAGCAGGCAAACAGCAAAAAAGAAACAAAATATTTGCGAGCGTTCATACGTAATTTTACCCATCATTGTCAACGTATTGAATAAAAAACTGGGGGATTCTAACGAATCCCCCAACAAGGTAACCGACTACCCTACGCATTAGGGAGAAAATGTTACTTTACTGGTGCATGACAACTGTCACGCACCATGGCCCATTAAAACTGGAAGCTGACCGACAGCCTGCTCACGTCGTCCATAAGTTCAAACTGCGACCATGAATAATCGACAACGAGCTTGTAATTGTCATAGGGTACTTCCATGCCAATACCGAGTGAAAAGCCTTCATCGGTTCTGCTATAGGACTGTGTATCTAGCCAACTCTGGCGAGTAACGTTTTCTGTCTGGTAATAAACCGAGCGTTGCAAAAAGTTGTCTTTGACGCCGGCATAATTCATCTTGTAGCCTGAGCGCACGTAGAACTTTTTATCAAGGTTGATTTCCATACCACCCAGGAACATTTGATCCGCATCCAGCGGCTTCGCCGCGTCCAGATATCCCTTCATGGAGAAAACGTTGGAATTGATTAAGGAGTAGGACACGCCAAAGCTGAACACCAAGGGCAAATTGATCGGAATGTAATAGTATTCTAGGTCTTGACCGAGGTTTTGAATGCGCGCACCAATGGTTAAATCTTTATACCCAAGGTGGTATATCGCACCGAAATCAACAGCAAATGCATTCACCCCGACACCGTCAATGGTTTCATTATAATATTTCCCGGTTACGCCCATCGACAGTTTGTCGGTGAATTGACGTGCAAAGCTCAACGACAAGACGTTGGAATTGAAATCAAACGTCGGATCGTCAACGTATTCAACGCCTGCCAGGCCTGGCTGAATATCGCGGTTGGCGGTAATATCGTTGACGCCGCTCATCATTCCGCCGATCGCAAACGTGCCGACACCGCTTAAGTTATGAGAAACGGCAAAGGCGTTATGGCTTAAATCTGCGATCCAGCGGTTATACGAATAGGTGACTTGAGTGGAACCGCTGCCTCCAACAATACCGGCTGGATTCCAGAAAACCTGGTTCACATCTCCGGTTACGGTTGTCATAGCCGTTCCCAGAGCGGTAGCTTTCGCGCCAATCGCCACTTTGAGAATGGCAGCGCCTGAAGTACCGGTTTTCTTCATGTTCTGACCAAAACTGCTGCTTACCAAGAGAACGAGTGCAAAAATAAGCAGCAAGGAGATCATTTTATGTCTCATAGAGCGTATTCTCCCAATTTTCGTTTACATAATTGTTAGATTAGCGCATAATGGCCAAATAGCCTTGCTGCTTTCCGCCCGGATACTCTGCGAGCCAGATATACAGACCACTCTGAACTTCCGGACCGTCTTTGGTGAACATGTCCCAGAACATGGTACCATTCGTAGGATCCGTGCCATAATATTCGAGGATATCCATGATCTGACCCGAAAGATCCAAAATTGTGATCTTGGTGTTCATGGGCAAGTTGTAAAATACAACTTTGTGCTCTAATCCGACATCATGTGGCGCTTGCACCTTATAGGGATTCGGTTTGACGCCGATTTTCTTTTTGCCGCTAATCAGATCAGCAACGTCAGCTCTAGCAAGGTTCAACACATAAGGAGCGCCGATCGCTTTTCGGCCGGCAGCATCTGAGGCTGCAGGGTATCCAATATTAGTGCCGGCGATGGCGTGCGGATAGATGCCCATCCATTTGCCGTCTCGGCCATTCCAATTGGCTTTGCCGCTTTCCAGGCTGGTAAATGAGCGCCCACCGATGCTGCCGGATTCATTATCAAATGCCGCTACATAGTACCAATAGGTATAGCCGAATCGAGCTTCGGTGGATTTATCGATCCATTCGTACTTGTAGGTGGCTTTATCCGTTTGGGAGTTCAAATATTTTGCCAGATCGGCCTTGGGAATATATGCTTGAATTTTCCACGGGCCTGCCGGGCTTGGATCCCAGTCGAGGTTGAAATTTTTCGGTACGCTCCAGTTTGGATTGATCGGTTCACAGTACTTGGTTTCCAACTGACTATCTGTCAGGCCGATATCAGCGAGGCCTTGTTTGTGATAGTTATCCAACAAACGCACACCGAATTGATGGGAGTTGATCTTGGGATAGGCCGTAACCCGGTAAATTTTGTAACCGGCGAAATCAGCGGCTTTTTCCGCCTTATCATCCCAGATTACTCTCGGTTTTACTGTAACAGCGCCGGATTCGCTCAATTCAACTTTGCTCATGTTCATATCAGGCATGGGCGGCGGAACCGGTACGTTCCAGTTTTGTTCATATGCCCAGCGAGCGCTTCTCAATGCGTTGCGCGCGCCTTTCAAACGATACCCTGCGTACTCGATCATTACAGCCGTCATGCTTTCGCCAACCTTGAGCGAAAAGGGGCCGACACCTTCTGTGGCGCCGGAATCAAAGTTATAATTTGTCAGAACAGTTCCGCCTTTTAGCCATTCATCTTCTGTAGGAATCTTTGGTGCTGGTGTGCCCGGATAGTTCTTTTCCCAGTTTTGCAGCCATTTGCCGGTATCTTTCATATCACCTTTGGGTTCGCCACGGCTGCCCGCCGGCTTTATAATATTCACGAAAGATAACGGATCATTAGCTACATATTTGGTTGGATCAGATGTATCAAAATAGTTAGGATCCGGCTTGATAACGGGCACTGTAGTCAATTCGCTTTTGCCGCCTTCTTCAAAAAAAGTACCGACAGCGGTCACGAATCGCCCATACGGCAGACTGAACATTTTGCTGCGGCCATGGGTAACATACCAGCCTCTTTCTTTGCCGACGCCGATCGGATGGCTGTCATATATGGTCTTTTTATCAGGAGCGGCAGAGCCTGCTTCCAGTTTGCCTTCTTTAACAGCGATCCATTGGGAACCATTCCAGATATCAAAAAAGATACCCAACGACGAACGATAGCCGACATAACGATTGCCATCCGTAGCCCATTTATTGGCATCCAGTTGGTTTTCCGCTGTATTGGTGGCAAACACCACCGGAACGGCCCAGGGGTTCCCTTCCGGATCCGGAGTGGCATCATAGCCGGAATAGCGTGAAGCCGGCCAGTTACCCCAACTCCATCGGCCGCCTGAAGTGGTGATGCGCATACTGCCAAATAGCGGATCATCGTTCCACAACGCCAATGCTTTAATATCATGATTCTCCCGATCGACAATCCCATCGCAGTTGAGGTCCTGGATACCGGTATTAGTCAGTTCCAGCTCCATAGCGATAAAGTCGTTCATATTAGCTTCGTTGAAGCTGAAGCCCCGAATTTTGCAGCGAACATTAACGCCAATATTGGTTGGGAAACTGAATTCATAGATCTGTTGATACCGATCGGTAGTCGCCCAAGCCACCCCGCCTTGCGTATTGCCATTGGTGGCCTTGCCTTCATTGGCTTTGTACATCGTCGGCATCCAGAATGCATCGGCATAGAAAACGTCGCGCGGATCTTTGTTGTTGGCGCCGCGATACTTGCCGATGGAATCTGTGTTGCTGTACTCAGTCATGAAAAAGTCCTGGTTCCAGGTCAGCGTAAAAATATCGCCGCCAGGATAGTGCTGGGTTGGCGTATACCACTGGCGATCAAAATTGCCCATGCGCATGAGTCGCATATTAACCAGGATATTTGTATTGGACTCACTATAATATTTCGAGATGGCGGTGGGCATATAGCTTTCCCACAGGTCTCCGCTGCAGATCACGCCGACGCCAGGATAGTCAGTGGCGTAGCCTGCAGAAATGAGACCCAGCAAGAAAAACACTACTAGAAATATTGCACTCTTTCTTGTCATGTACGTTTCTCCTGAATTTTTGCAAATTCGATTACTTGAAATTCGCCTCCCGGTACTAGAACTGGAATTCGACTCCTGCATAAATTTCCCGGGCTATGCCGGCGAGGGGACTACCGTATTGGTCTGTGGCGCGGTTGAACATGCCCCATGGACCTCTGCCCTTTTCATAGTAATTGGAATCGCCATAGTTGTCAAAGGTAAGGATGTTTTCTTTGTCAAAGATATTCAGGCATTCCGCAAATATTGCAGCGCGGTAGCGACCAAAGCCGAAATACTTGGTTAGACGCATATCCACCTGGAAGAAGGATTCACCCAGCAGTTTTTCTTCATAGCGCTGGTTGGTGACATTCTGAGTTTTGTTGAAGCGCCATGGGCTCCGATAGGTTGCCATGCTTGCCAATTTGACATCCATCGGAAAATCAAACAGCAAGGAGAGTTTGCCGTTCCAATCGTTGTATCCGCGCGAATAGGTCGGCCACACATAACGGATATCCCAATTGTAGTTGGCGTTGGCCGCTGAACTGAGCGACGTATTATAGAGAGAAGATTCGGTGCTCATCCCGCCACCGCCGGCAGAGGCTTTGTCATATGAATAGGAGACGCTTAGATTTCCTGACAAGCCTAAGAGACCGAAATACCGATTCTGATTAGGACGCTTCCAGAGGTTCAATTCCAAACCGCGACTGTCGCGGTAGCCCCAGTCGGTATAATAGGTATACAGTGAAAAATCGGTTTTAGTGATCGCTTTATCCTGGCTGATACTGTAGCCAATGACACTGCCGTTACGAACATCGCGGTAATACGCGGTAAGGTCGGCGCCGAAATCATTAGTCAAAGCAACGTTCATTCCGATTTCATAAGCAACGGATTGCTCCGGCTCTGGATCTGGATTCCAAATGGCCGGTAAAGAGGCGTTGGCAAACATGCCATAGCTTTGCAGATATTGACCCAGGTTGGCGGGAGTTGAATAGATACCCCAGCTGTAATGCATAGCGGCCGTTTCGGTAATCGGGTGGGAGACACCAATGCGCGGGCTAAAATAAGAATGCGTTTTGCTCGGTTTATCGAACCGCTGCGCCATCACACGCTGCGTATTATCTAGGGTATCCCAGTAAACAGGCTGAAAGTAGTTGTTCCAAAGCTGGGTTTTCCAGTTGTAGGCATCGAAACGCAAGCCAAGGTTTACGATAATCCCTTCGTATTCAACTTTATCTTGCACATAGGAGCCAAAGGACCAGGGATGAATCTTGTAAATAATGGTTTCAAACGGGAATCGTTTGTCAGGATGGCCAACGCTCGATTTGTGCTCGTAACGATCGACGGTGTTGTATTTATATTCCACGCCGCTTTTGAGTTGATGGTGATAGTCCATCTGACGAGTAAAGTTGGTTTGCAAGGTCATGGTATTGGTTTTTAGGGATTCGTAGTGGTAACCCGCCAATCCATACCGAATCTGGTTTTCAAGGCCCTGTACCTGGTAAATAGGATCGTTTCCCGGCTGATAGTTGAATATGCGTGTTTTTTCATTGACGATGTATTTATCAGCTTCTGCAACGGTGTCCAAAATCAGCCATTCATCGCCGTATTCGTTGTATTTCAATTTGTCATCCACCGGACGATAGCCATAGGTGCGATCGTTTGAAACATAGCTCGCCGTGGTTTCCAGAAAACTGGACGAATTGAATACATGCGTATGCTTCAAATAGGAGATCAAACCAAGTGTATTATTTACCGGTTGTCCTTCCAGGAAAAACGAATACATGTAGGTATATTGGCGATTGTACCAGCCTAGCAACTTGCCCCAATCATCCATTTTGCCGTAGGCGGTTAACTTGTCCGAGTTCGTTACATCATAATTCAGTTTTAGTGAGAGGCCCAAATTGCGCTGAAATTCACCAGGGAATTTGCCGTGATCATTCAGGTAATTGCCGGCGATAAAAAAGTTACCCCGGCTGGTCAGAGGTCCGCCGAAATAGAGCTCGGCGATTTGACGCGGATCATCGCCGTATTCATATTTGTCCGGCGTCCAATCCATCATGTTCGAGCGTGCTTTCGATGCACTGTCGCCTGCGGCGAGTCTTGTTTTCTGCGCCATGTAGAAATCAACAATCGATTTGCCCTGAATGATGGTAGGATCACTGGAAGCGTTGTTGTAAATGTTCGGACCTTTGTGATCCAGCCCACCGGCGGAGGAACGAACATTGATTTTGCCGGAATACTTGCGACCACCATTTTTGGAAGCGATGTTGATAACGCCACCAGAAGCGCTGTATTCTGCATTGAATGTACCGGCAATGACGTTCACTTCTGCCACGCTGCTCTGCGGTATACCAACGGCCGTCTGCACCATGTTGGCGGTTCTGCCGTCCATAGCGGATTCGTTCACGTATTGACCGGTTGTGTTGGTTAATGGAGTCTGGTTGCGTTTCACATTGGTGTATCCATCCGTGTTGCCACCGGTGGAGAACATGATATCCGCAACGTTGACGCCATCGATCATATATCCGACCCCCACTTTATTGGCGCCACGCATGGATTGCGTGGTGACTGAAGTTTGGAGAATTTCGTTCAGGTTATTCACCGGCATGACATTGTTGACAACCTCATCGCTGAAGGTGATTTTGGTGGCGGTCATGGACTTGTCAACCGGCGGCTGCTTCGCCACAACAGTTACTACCTCGCCCTGCAACATTGTCTGCTTCAAAGCCGCGTCAACCGTAGTGGTAACGTCCAGGGCGGCTTTCACGTTCTGAATTTCTTGCGATGTATAACCCATAAACGAAAACTTTAATGTACAATTGCCGGGTGGCACATTCAGAATAAAGTATTGACCCTGAACGTTGGTTACAGCACCCATTTGGGTACCGGCAATCTGCACATTAACTCCGGGAAGCGGTTCGCCACTTGAAGCATCCTTGACGGTTCCCGAAATTTTGCCCAATGCAGCAAAGGCCGGACTTCCAATAAATAATACGCAGAGCAGACTTGTAACCATCGCTACAAGCAGCTTTTTTGAGCTTTGCCTCATAGATTGAGTCCTCCACATTAGTTGTTTTTGACTCTTGATTCTTGAATTGAACAGCCATCTGCTTTTGGCAGCACACGATTGTAATCGACCGTACGCCCCTACAAAAGTCGATTACCCTAATAAGATGTTGCGTTCTCCTTTACTCCTCCGTTCCTCCTCATAATTTGATTCACTCCTGTTACACGTACCCATGCAGCACTATCTCCTCAAAATATAAAGTGCGAATAACAGGGGGTCTCTGAGAGACTCTATCATTCGCACTCTAAGCAGAAGCAAAACCATGCAATCACGAGAACACATACTGCATTTCCCATTGATTATTTCAACCGTGGTCATGAAGTCAAACAGCCATGTAATTAATGTTATAATTTTTACACTTAAAGTCAAGAAAAATTTAACCGGCGTTCATCATTTTTCAAGGTGAACGAATGGTCTGCGTTTTATATAATTCATAATTTCTATAGCGGATACCATCGCTCCCGTCGCTGAAACGTCGGCCAGACTGATGGCGGCCGCGGCAGCCGCAAACAGCAGTGCATCCTGCAGCGGCCAATTTTCATGGCAACCATGAAGAATGCCGGCGGTAAAGGCATCACCAGCCCCGGTGTTGCCTTTATAGTCCGCCTCATCAACCTGAAAGTTCGGCTGAACCAGCAGGCCCTCTTCCCTGCTGAAGGCAAAGTTGGGACCGGCGGCGCCGCAATGGACGACTCCCAGACCAGCGCCCAGTTCATTCACCAACGCCCGGCAGGCTGTTCCCGGCTCTTCATATCCGGTCAAAACGGCTGCCTGGTCTTCATTGATGCAGCAGATGTCCACGTGCTTCAGGGCTTTGCGATAACGCAGCAACCGCCATCGATTCTCTGCTGTCGGTGAAATAAAATCCACAGCCGTCTTTATGCCCAATGCCTGCAGTTCAGCTAAACTTTTTCCGAGCACGGTGCCGTGCTCAGGATCCTGCTGATCGAACTGCGGTAACAGCAAGCCATAGCCGAACAGAGCCAGTTTTTTGTCGGCCAGACGCGCCATATCCAGATCGCCGGCGGCAAACGATCCCATGGCCCCCAGGGTGTGCCGGAAGATCCGCTCGATGAAACCGCCGGGCATGCGAATGTGCAGTACTTCGGTGGAAGAGGTGGCGTGGACCGGATCGACCACCAGATCGTCCGTGGACAAGCCATGCTCCCGCATCTGTTTTCTGATCAACTCCGCCCGATGATCCCGTCCGACTTTGCCGATAATCTGTAGCGGATAACCGCCGGCCATGCTCGCCAGATCGATGCCTACGTTCAGAGCCATCCCTCCGGTGCTGTAGCTGATGCGTTCGCCCTGCAGCTCCTGTTCTGATACGAACTGGTTTGCATCCGCATAGGACAGCTGACCCGGTTCTATCACCGGTATTAATTCATCGACGAGACAGGTTCCAATCAACGCTATACCGGATTGGTGTGGCAACATACTCTCCTACTCCTGCTAATCCCTTTGCATCGTTTCCGCAGAGTAAAAACCCTGTTTCATCACGACCGTTGTTTCGGCGTGGTGTGGCCGGTGGCCATCTGTATGGTATCAATATAGTCCCGGGCGCTGCGGGCCCAGTCGAACTCTTCTACCTTCTTGAAACCGTTTTTGACCATCTCATAGTACATGGGCGGTCGCGCGCTGAACACCTGTCCGGCTTCGCAGATGCATTCATATAACCGCTGCGCCATGCCTTCGAACCAGGGATTGTCCTTGCGCACAGGAACGATGTGAGTGGCCATGTAGCTTTTTATATGATCGAGCGTGCAGGTCTCGTCGGCTTCCCGGAAGAGAAATCCGCTTGTACGATCTTTTATCTGATCGACCAGTCCGCCGGTGCGGCGGGCAATGGTCACCGTCCCGCGCGCCATGTATTCGATAGCGGCGCCGAACGGTTCATAGATCGACGGCATGACGCCAAAGGTGCTGCCGGATTGCAGCTCGTTGAATCCCTTTTCCATGCGAATGGGAAACACGGTGACGTTGCCGCGGCATTTGCAGGCCACTTCATAGAAATAATCCAGATCCGATGAACGAGTCGGCAGCGGCGTCAGCACCAGTTTTATTTCATCCGGACCGAACAGCTCCATGGTGCGCAAGAGAACATCAAATCCTTTCTGCATCAGGTCCAGCCGGCCGCTCATGACCAGGATGGGCACACTGTCCGGCAGGGTGGTGATCGGTTGCCGCTGATAGGAGAGTTCTCCAAAGCGTTCTGCCGGATGATATTCATCCAACACCTGCAACAGGCGGCGACGGTTGTCCTGTTTGATGGTTTTCAATTCCCGGATCGTATGGCGGCCGGCCTTGGGGAACGACGGCGAGGGCCCGACAAACGGGCCGTTGTTGATGCCCCTGATAACCGTTTTTTGAAACAAGGCCTGCAGATGCGGTGCAAAATGGTGCGTCTGCAACAGGTCGCCGGTGAACTCGTCGGCAAAGGTTTTGCTGACGGTGGTGACCGGGGCATCAGCAAGCAGCAGCCCCAATTGATACGCCGTCAATCCCTGCGGCAGGAACCGGCTGATATGTTCTCTCTTGTCGACCGCTACAAGCTGTTGAATGGCAGCACTCGACACATAGGCGTCGTAGGGGTTGTGCATGGTCAGCAGCGTCATGCAGGAATGCAGCAGACCGGAGCTCATCGCCTCTTTGCTGGTGAGCGCCAGCAGCGCGGTTTGCCATTCCTGCAGATGAATCACGACATCCCTCGACAGCTTGAGCGCCTGCAGGGCGTGGGGCACGGCCATGCAGAAAAACATGGAATTGCGCAACAGGATCTTTTGATTTTCCGTGAGGTTGTCGGGAACATACAGATAGGGATCACGC
Source organism: uncultured Cytophagia bacterium (assembly GCA_964541895.1). Lineage (GTDB taxonomy): Bacteria > Zhuqueibacterota > Zhuqueibacteria > Residuimicrobiales > Residuimicrobiaceae > CAZISM01. The sequence continues at coordinate 8,397 of CAZISM010000038.1, read as the reverse complement.
AGTGCGTTATCGGCATCAAAAAAGCCTTCGGCAGAAAGATAATATTCTTCAATAACGCCTGCCTCAGGCGCCGTATAGTTGTGCTGGTACCGGAAAAGCTCCACCGCTACAGAACCGTCCTGAAAGGGCACGGAAAAAACCAAGCCGGTCGCTTCACAGGATTTCGTATCCGTCAACCGTCTGTAAAAGGGCGTCAGCAGGATGACTTTTTCAAACGCGCGTTGGCTGTTAAAATAGGGCAGGATGTTGGACGTCACAGCCGCAAGCCCCCCGCTTTTGCCAAATCGATTCTCAAAGGAGCAAAAAGCCAAATAGCGCGGCTGCAGTTCGGCGCGTCGCCGCTGCAGTCGTTCGGATTCGGACATGGTGTAAAACAGGCTCAAGCCGCTGTTGTCGGGGTGCCATGGAGCTGCGGACATGTTTGACTCCGATGCTATTACAGTTGCTTACATCAGTTTTGTAAAGGGATGGCGTTTAAATCAGACGTTAAAATATATTAGCAATTAGACAGCTATTTCACAAGAGTTTTCTTTGCCGGGAATCGGCCGGAACATCCCGACACCGGGTGATGCGCCGTAAACGCCGGAAGAGTGCCCGCGAGGCGGTAGAATACTTATTGGCCCGACATTTTTTATTCGCAGCCCGAATGCGATTAGATCATGTTTTCATTCTCCCGGCAGCGAATAATCCGGCAGGTACGCCATCGCCCGCAGCCACAGGCAACGGGACTGCATCATAATCGCAAGTTGATTTTTCCTCTGATCTCATTCAGAGGCCTGGCGAGCCGCCGGTTATATCCGGATAAAAGATCGATTACCTCCAGCAGTTCAGCGATCGCCCGGTTTCTGACTTCCTGATTAGTTCCCTCCAGCATTTTGATGATCTGCTCGCACTGTTTTTTGATTGTGGCCGCCGAAGTGCAGGTCGCCCCTGCCGTTACGCCCTTTTCGGCTCCCCTGGCGACCGCCCTGGCCCTGGCCATATCTTTTTTGGCCGTGGCGTGGGTGATGGTCACGCCGGCGGCTCGCGCCTCATGTACCAGATCTTCCGCGGTAATCCCTGCCGGTCCTTTCCGGATCAAAGGGGAAACGTTCCCTTTTGATCCGCTGCTCTTACGATCGCCACCTCTGGTTTCCAGTCTGATTTTGTTGTCAAAATCAGCTACCAGGATCCTGTAGAGGTTGAGGCGATCTTGCTGGGTTAGTTGCCGCCGGTACAAATTGTCTTTGATGACAAACGATTTTTCCTGCTCCGCCGTCAATTCGCTTTCGACATACTGTACAGGCACCCTTGGCAATCCTAGGGAAAGGGCGATCTTTAGGCGGTTATGCCCGGCCAAAAGCATCCCGTCCCGTTTCGCGATCAATGAAACAATAATCCCGCGTTCTTTGATATCCGCCGTCAACCTCTCGAAATAGTCCGGAGATTCCTCTCTGAAAAATCGGTTCAAGGGATTGGGGATCAGGTCCACCGGCTCCACCTGATAGATCGTTTCTGATATCGTCACACCGTCAGGCACGGCCGCGGCGGTCCGGCTGTCGTGGATGAAATCGAGCTTGGCGTAAGCCGGACTGATTGGGGAGATAGCTATCTTTTTATTCACGGCCGCCCTCCGCTATTTCCTGACAAAGTGACAGATAATCCTTTGCGCCATGACTGTCCGGCTGATATTCAAAAATGGACTGGCCGGTGCTGGGTGCCTCTGCCAGTGCGACGTTGACCCTGATGGTAGAGCTGTAAACCTTGCGGCCGAATCGTTCTTTTATTCTATCCATAACCTGGCGCTGCAACACCTTTCTGGGATCATAAAAGGTAGTGATCACGCCGATGATATCCAGCACAGGATTTAGTCGCCGCTTGACGATAGCGACCGTTTCCATTAGTTGCACCAGACCCTGCAAAGGTAAAAACTCGGCCTGGATCGGAATAATAATGCCATGGCTGGCCGTTAAGGCGTTCAGAGTCAAAAGTCCTAATGAAGGCGGGCAATCGATAAAAACGAAATCATAATCCGCCAGATCCCGTAACGCGTCCCGCAACAGCATCTCCCGCCCCGGCACGCCGGCAAACTGCAACTCTGCTCCGGCCAGTTGAATGGCGGAGGTGATCACGTCCAGCCCGTTCCGACGGCGTATGGTCTGAGCGGTCGATACCTTGCCGTCCAAAAGCTCATAAACGGACGGACCGGATTCATCAGCGGCAAAGCCGAGGGAAATGCTCAAATTGGCCTGTGGATCCATATCGATCAGGAGAACCCGCTGGCCCAATTGCGCCAAACCGGCGCCGATATTGACCGCACTGGTGGTTTTGCCGACGCCGCCTTTCTGATTAAAAAGAGAAATGATTTTCATGCTACGCTCCGCTATCGTTGTTGCCTGAACCTGAATAGGTACGGTGATTAAAAAATGTCGGGCACCACAAGGACGTCCAACCTTTGTTTCCTGCAAGAGAACGTTTTTTGTAACAACATAATAAAATATCGTTTGCAGTCAAATGCAAGCGATTTATTTATTCCCTGGAGACAGTATAATGGCCGGCTGGAAAGGGACGGAAACGGCCCTTACCATCCATGCGTGCGGAAACGGCGAATTCGCGCCGGAGACGGCAACGTTCATTTGTACCCTCGGACTGCATCACCTCGGCTGCCTATACATCAGGTTTGTATTCCACTCCCGGCTTGAGTGCGCTT
>CAZISM010000038.1:0-5608 GCA_964541895.1 uncultured Cytophagia bacterium | reverse complement strand
TGAAATAAATGTTGCTCGTCATGGTTTTCCTGCTTACTTTGATCATATTTTGGGAGGCCTTATGAAAATACAATGGGCATGGTTGGCCCTTTTCGGTTATGCGCTTACCGGTTTTGCCGCCGAGTTGCGGTTTGATGACTATTTTGTCGACCAGACCCTGCGCATCGACTATTATCATACCGGCGACAGCCGGGACGAGTGGATCACGCTGGACAAGATGTGGCAGGAACCGGTCTGGCCCGGCAGCACCACCAACCTGATTTTCCCCTTCAACTATGGCCGCTACACCATCAAAGTCTATGACATCGCCAGTAATCGTCTGACATACTCCTCCGGCTTTGATTGCATGTTCGGAGAATATAAAACCACGGCGCCGGCCCTGAACGGCGTCAAGAAAAGCTTTAACCGCTCCTGGCGGATCCCCATGCCCAGGCGCCCCATTCTGTTTGTGGTTGAGAAACGCGACAAACAGAATCTGCTCCACCCCGTGTTTACGCAAACCATCGACCCGAGTGATTACCACATTATCCGCGAAACGGCTGTCCGCGGCGACAAGGTGTTCAACATCCTCCAGAACGGCACAGCCCATGACAAGGTGGATCTGGTGTTTATCGCCGAAGGATACACGGCCGCTGAAGAGAAAAAATTCCGCAGCGATGTCGACAAAAACGTGCAAACCCTCTTTGACCTGGAACCGTTCAAATCCTGCAAAAGCCGTTTCAATATTTATGGTGTCCACCGGCCGTCGGCTGAGTCCGGCATCGACGAGCCCAGGGAGCAGCGCTACCGCGCCACCGCTCTCAATGCTTCATTCAACGCCTTTGATCTGGATCGCTATGTGCTATGCGACGACGGCATTCGCATGCGCGAGATCAGCAGCGTGGTGCCTTGCGATGCCGTTATCATTCTGGTCAACAGCAGCCGTTACGGCGGTGGCGGCATCTTTAATGATTACTGTATATCCACCGTCGACAACGAACGCAGCCGTATGGTGTTCGTCCACGAATTCGGCCACTCCTTTGCCGGCCTGGCCGACGAATACTATGCCTCGGAGGTAGCGTACAACGATTTTTACCCGCAAGGGGTGGAACCCACGGAGCCGAACATCACCGCACTTTTAAACCCGAAAGCCGTCAAATGGCAGTCTCTGCTCTCATCCGGAATCGATGTACCCACTCCGCACGGCAAAGAAAAAATTGACAGCCTCACTATTCTAAAGCAGCAAACCGCTAAACAACGCCGGCAGGAGCTGGCTGACGCAGAAAGAAAAGGCGCCGGCCAGAATGAACTCGACCGCATCAAAGCCGGTTATAACGAGCTGGACGCCAGGATCGGCCAGGAACTGGAAGCGGTGCGCCGACAATTCCAATCTGTGGAAGACAAGGTAGGCGCCTTTGAAGGGGCCGGTTATTCAACCAAAGGGCTCTATCGTCCGATGAAATATTGCCTTATGATTTATCACCCCAAAAATCAGTTTTGTCAGGTCTGCCAGCAGGCGATACGGGATATGATCGCTTATTTCAGCGACAAAGTTGATACGAAAAAATGACAAAAGTCTAAAAAAACACTTGCGTTTACAAGGTAAATTTCTTAAAATCATACAGCGATGAAAAAAGAATATTTGTAGGATGACGTTATGAGTATAGGGCGCTATTCAAATTCCAGGGATTTGAATAGCGCCTTCCTTTTATCGTTTACCTAAACAGCTTCTATTTTATGTAAAATCGTCGCTTAACTCACACGCCGTACAGCAGCCCGGTTCACTCGCAGCCACTTTTGCATATAGTTCGTGCTACTACTTTTGTAAGCGACCATCCGACAAGTATCAGGACGGCCATGTATCCTGATAAGAGCGAAGACTCTGAATACTCCACCACCCTCTTGCTTTTAGGATCAGGCATGAAGCTGGATTTTAAACACGTTGCAGTAAGACTTTTCTCACTCCTGGCATGGCTTTGGTTTTTACCCTGCCAGGCCCAACCGCTGGAATTTCCAATACAGGGCAGCCGTTCACCCCGCTATTGGCTGGATGTCGGATTCTTCAGACAAAACAGCCAGACCACACGTGTCGAACTCTACTACTCCATAGCCCTGAACGAACTGCAATTTCACAAAACAGATACCGTCCTGACTGCCTCCTTCATTATGACTGTGATTGTAACCGACCGGCAGGGCCGCATGGTTGTGAATGATACTCACAGAAAAGGGGCCCGCAGCGCCGAACAACCCGACGCGGCCGATGACAGCAAGGGATTGATCGATCAGTTTGCTTTTGCTTTGCCCGCCGGTTCGTATCGATTGGAAACCCGCCTCACCGACGAACAGAGCAGCGCCGCCACGGTCATCAGCGGCGACTTTACCGTACCGGCCTTTACCGAACCCTTTTCCATCAGCGAACCTCAATTGTCTCTGGCCATTCAGTCGAATGCTGCGATTTCCGCTTTTGTCAAGGGCAACATCTCGGTCATGCCCAATGCGGCGCGACGGTACCGCTACCATGACGCCACTCTGCCGTTTTATTTTGAGATGTACGCAGATTCGACCAAACTCAAGTCCACCTCCGGCACGGCCTTGGCGAACTATGCCATCACCGATCAGGTCGGCGATACCCTGCTCTACATCGCCAGACAAAAAATCAAACGAGCCGGCCCGGTATACGCCCGCGTCGCTAATTTCGATGTGAGGGGCCTGGAACAGGGCGAGCATCGCCTGCAGATCACGTTGACCGATTCCGCTTCCGGTTTCGCTGCTTTCAGCCAAAAACGGTTCTGGATCAGCGCTCCCCCCTCGGTTCCCCATGCCCTTCCCACAACGCCTGCTGACATCAAGCGGTATCGAGATCAAATCAAATACATCGCCAAAGTGGATGAACTGCGACTGTTCGATGCCCTCGATGCCGCCGGCAAAGCCAACTTTGTCATCAATTTCTGGCGCCTGCGCGATACGACGCCGGAAACGCCTGAGAACGAATATATGCAGAACGTTTTTGCCCGCATCGATTATTGTATGAAAAATTTCAAGGGCAAAGAGAACGGCCTCAACAGCGACATGGGCCGTGTCTTTGTGATCTATGGGCAGCCGGACGACATCGAAACCCACACCTGGGAGACGGGCTCGAAACCCTATACGATATGGAAATATTTCACCTCCCACGCTCAGCACAGCTTTGTCTTTGTCGATCGCAATCACGACAGTATTTTTACCCTGGTTCATTCCACCGTGGAAGAAGAGATCAAAAACTTTAACTGGCAAGCACAAGAGTTGCAATAAAATATACCAATAACCCTTGAACCAATCTATACTACAAGGAGGAGAATCGGAATTTGACGCGCTGCAACATGGAGTGGAACCCTTAATGACAGGAGGAGGAGGAGAACGGAACAGCTTGACGGAGAAAGACGGTCGGATGTCGCGCAATAACCAACAACAGCTATTTGCCGCACATGCACGGCCAGACGCTTCCCTTCTAAATCGCACGAGGCGTTTATCGATGATCAGTTCCATACAATTCCATTTGTATAAAAAATGGAGGTAACAATGATGCTTTCAAAGCGTGGCTTCAAGCTTGTCTGTATTATGGCGGCGATTCTGCTGCCCCTTTTGCTTACTGAGGATGGTCTCTGGGCAGGTACGACCGGCAAGATTTCAGGTGTGATCACCGAAGCCGGCAGCAAACAACCACTGCCTGGTGCCAACATCCTGCTGGTAGGTACCAAATACGGGGCGACGGCAAATCCCGAAGGTTCTTTCTTTATACTGAACATCCCTCCGGGCACCTATTCCGTCAGAGCAACGATGATGGGATACAGCCCCGTAGTTCAACAACAGGTTATCGTCAATGTGGACCGTACCACCACTGTGAACTTTAGCCTTTCGCAGGCGACCATTGAAGGTAAAGAGGTGGTCATCACGGCCCAAAGGCCGCTGGTCGAGCAGGACGTAACCTCGAGTCAGAAAGTAACCACGGCTGAAACGGCCGGAACACTCCCGGTCGCCGACATTATGCAGGCCGTCAGCCTCGAACCCGGCGTAGCGGTCAATACCAACACGCTGGACATCACGATCCGTGGCGGTGGCAACGATGAAATCAGTTTTCAGGTTGACGGTATGGAACGCACCGACAAACTGAACGACAAGATCTATGCCATCACCAACTCGGCCTCGGTGGCTGAAATTCAGGTCCTCACCGGTGGTTTTAACGCCGAATACGGCGATATCCGTTCCGGTATCTTTAATGTGGTCACCAAAGAAGGCGGCCGCAGACTATCCGGATCCGCCGATTATCGCCTGGGCACGGCCCACCTCAAGCACTTTGGCCCCAATGCCTACGGCGAAGATCAGTATGACTATAAAACCTACGCCAGCCCAGCCTCCTTCGACGTCGTAAAGGACATCGAAGGCCGTCAAGTATTTGCCGGCTGGAACACTCTGGCGACCAACGCCAACAAATCGAAATATCTGGGCAAGAGCGACTGGAGCGCCCAGGATCTGCTCGATGTCTGGAAATGGCAACATCGTCCCATCGCTTACGGCGATAAACCGGATCACTACCTGGACGCCGGTCTTGGCGGCCCCATTCCCATGCTGGACAAACTGGGCCTGAAGGATGCCGGATTCTTCGTCGGATATAAATATACCCGCGAATATCCGATCCTGCCCTCGATCAGCGATTTCAACGGCAACAACACGGTCGAAGGCAAAATCAGCATGCGACCGATTAACTCGGTCAAAGTCATGATCAACGGCCTGTACGGCAAAACCGAAACCAGCACGGTTGGTACGGACTGGGGCGGCCAGCCGGTCATGAACTACGGCGCCGATGTGGTCGGCAACGCTCTTGGTCGCTATAAATACTATCTGTCTGCGAACGATCTTTTGGACGTCTGGACCAAATCCATTGGCGCCAAGATCACCCACACGCTCAGCCCTTCTACCTATTACGAACTTCGCTACGGTTATTTTACTACCGATACCGAAGCCGGTAAAGCGCGCGAGCGAAATTTCTCCAGCATAAAAAGCATCGCCGGCGTAAATTTCAACGAAGCGCCACTGGGCTGGGTTGGCGAAGACAAACCGCTGACCGATCTGCCCGGCACCTATGATTTCTTTGGCGGCGGCACGGTTTCCGATACTTCGTTCGTAAAGAGCCATAAACTGAATTTCGACTTTACCAGCCAGATCAACAAGCAGAACCTGGTTAAATTCGGTATTGAATACGGCTCTGACCATGTGAAACGTTTCAACCGCAAAGCCGGCACCATCATCCTGCATCCCCAGGCCGGAAACTTTGTCCGCTTTAATTCAAAACCCAACCACATCGCCGGTTACATCCAGGACAAGATTGAATACGGCGGCATGGTGGCCAACATCGGTCTGCGTATCGAGCACTATGATGCCAACAGCTGGGTCTATGTGCCTGACAACATTTATAGCATCATCTGGGCGCGCGGCGGTACCGCAGGCTATGCTACGTATGATGACCTGCCCAAGATCAAGAGCGAGGCGCATACCTATCTGGCGCCGAGAATCGCCTTCTCCCACCCGGTACGCGAGCACACCAAATTCTTCTTCAACTATGGTGTCTATTACAGCGAACCGATGACCAGAG
>CAZISM010000037.1:39364-44009 GCA_964541895.1 uncultured Cytophagia bacterium | reverse complement strand
ACCGGTAGCACCCAATACCACGCATTGAAGTTTCTTCATGACAGATCCCATCAACATTATTTGCTTTTTAGCTTATAACTTATCAAAATTTTTCGAGGAATGCAATAAAAAAGCCGATAGAACCCGGCGGGGCCAAGAGTCGTGTCGCTGTGGAGCCGTTTCGACATCACAGAATCAGAACGCACTCTTTCGCCGGGATGTTTTATGACTTGCTTTTAACATTCCGGGGTCTTATCTTATGGCACGGACGTCTTTACATACTTTTGCATGAAACTTTTATTTCGTTCCAGACATTTTTCAGAACTCCTGGTGGGGCTTGCCTATATGATGATCGGCGTCATAGGCTGGGTATGTGCGCGATGTTTCCCCCATTTGGATCGTTTTATACCCCCCTGCATGTTTCGCATCCTGACGGGACTTCCCTGTCCTGCCTGTGGTGCCACACACTCCGGAATTTTTCTCAGCCATTTTCAGTTCCCTGAAGCATTCCTCGCCAATCCGTTCTTTTTCCTGCTCTACATCGGACTGGCGGTCTGGGGCTTGAATTCCGTCATCGGTGTTGTCTGGGGACGAAACATCGCCGTTTCCATGACGGCAGCAGAAAAACAAAACCTGTTTCGCTGGGTCCTGGGATCGATGGCACTAAACTGGCTGTTCATGATGGGCCGCGTCCTTATCCAGTCCTGAACAGCACATTCGGAATCGAAGGTTTGTTATTGAACAGGCATCCTCTAGTCGGCTTTACGGTTGAGCCTTATCAGGGGCTTTCTCCCTCCATGATCGTCACGGCGATGCGCGCGGCCGGCATGTCGTTTGTAGAATTCAACGTGCGCAGTCTTCCGGACATCGAATACCTGCGAAGAAAAATAGGCGACCTGCAAACCGCCTTTCATCTGCCGTTTGTGCACGAAGACGGCTATGACTTTTCCAGCGCGGATCACCGCAGAGAGATACTGGACCTCATCCTGCAACTCAACAGCGAAAAAGAAGCACTGCATATCCGCCACGCCGTTGTCCATCCGCCGGAAGGTCCGGATCAGAGCGAAAAAGCCTGGCGAATATTGATCGATCATCTGCGCCATCTCGACCTGCCCGTATACCTGGAAAACATTTTTGGCGGCCAGTCGGCTCTGTTCAAAGAGCACTATCAGAAAGTCAAATCTGCGCTGGGACGGCAACTGGCCGGGCTCTGCTTCGACGCCTGCCATTTCTATATCGACGGCATGGATCCGGTCGAACAATGGCGGCACTGGCATCCGCTCGCCGGCAGCGTGCACCTGTCCGACTGCCTTCCGCACGAAGACGCCCACTTGCCCTTTGGCCTGGAAGGGAGCTTGCCGGTCGATCCTTTTCTCCAGGCGATGAAAAGCACCCATTTCAGCGGCACCATCACGCTGGAAATAAAGCCGACCTCCACGTCGCAAATGGACAGCTATCTGCACACCTATACGCATACGCTTAAAACATTTCACTATGCAAAATACTGGCGTACCCGACTACGCTTGCTGATGGTCAAACCGATGCTCTCTTTTCTCTTGAATGGCCGATCGTAACATCAGGAGGATTACAATGGGTTCTCATTATCACGCGCTGATCCCTGAGATTAAACGCATTCTCAAAGAAACCTGCCTGCAGGAGACACCGGCAGATACCGACGACCTGCTGGGCGTGCCGCATCCTTATTTCATTCCCGGCCCGGACAAACAGGCGGCCCTCTATTATGAGGATGCCTATTTCATGAACCTGGGCCTCATCCGCATGCGCATGGTCGATCACGCCCGGCACATGGTCGAAAATCTCGCCTATCTGCAGCGTCACCTGGGGCATATCCCGGCAGCCAACCACCGCGACCTGAGCCACTTTTCAGCACCGCCGCTGTTGCCCTGGATGGTCCGGGACGTCTATCGTGTGACCGGCGACAAGGAATGGCTGCGGCGATTGGTGCCGGACGTGCTGCAGGAATTCCGCTACTGGGTGAACAAACCTCACACCTCCATCACCGGCCTGTATTGCTATAACAGTGACAAAAACGGACACTGGCCGCCGGAAAAAACCAGCCTGGCCGAATCGGGTTGGATCGATTCGCCCCGCTTTCAGGATGCCCGGCAATACAACGCCATCGATTTGAACGCACTCCTCTATCGGCACGCCCGCATGATATACGACTTTCAGGCAGAGATCGACGGCCATGGCGATCCGGCCATGCTGGATAAAGCGGAACAGATAAAAAAATTGCTGGAATTGTGCTGGAACGAGAGCGAAGGATTCTATTACGATAACAACTTTAGCCATAAGCGACTCAGCCCGGTTAAAACCCTCGCCGGCTTTACGCCGCTGTTCGTCGAGCTGGTGGATGAACGTCGCGCCCGCCGAATGGTGCAGAACCTGAAACACTTTCGCGCGCCGGGAGGGCTCTTTATCACCGATACCAGCTATGCGGCCAACCCCACCACCTGGAACCATCCCTTGAGCTATGCACCTTATGTCTACATGACGATCAAGGGATTGTGCGATTATGATCTGATGGAGGATGCCGCGGACATCGGCATGGATTGGCTCAATATGGTGGTGGATGTGTATCAGCAGACCGGCCGGTTCTGGGAATGGTATAACGCGCAGGAACGGTCTCACCTCTGCGGCGAACTTGCCAATCGGGCCCTGATCGGCACCACCGCCGGCGTCTATATCGCCATCATCGAACTCCTGGGACTGGACTGATGGCCGCCATCATTATTGGTACAGCCGGCCACATCGATCATGGCAAATCCTCCCTGGTCAAGGCGCTGACCGGCACCGATCCGGACCGCCTGGCCGAGGAACAGGAACGCGGCATGACCATCGATCTGGGCTTCGCTTTTCTCAACGAGACCATCGCGTTCATCGACGTCCCCGGCCACGAACGGTTTGTCAAAAATATGGTGGCCGGCGTCAGCACCGTCGATGTGGCCATGCTGGTCGTAGCCGCTGACGACGGCGTGATGCCGCAAACGCGCGAACATCTGGATATCCTCACCCTGCTGCAATTGCAACAGGGATTGATCGTCATCAACAAATGCGACCTTGTAGACCAGGAATTGCTGACCCTGGTGGAACAGGATGTGGCGGACCAGGTCAAGGGCACCTTCCTCCAGGATGCGCCCATTTTTCGCGTCTCTGCCGTCACCGGCCTCGGCATGGCCGACCTGCGCCGCTTTTTGCTGCAGCTGCCGGACCGCATCCAGCCCCGATACGATCGCGGGATTTTCTGGATGCCGGTGGATCGCTCCTTCATCATGAAAGGATTCGGCACCATCGTGACCGGCTCGGTGCTCTCCGGGCGTGCCGCCATCGGCGACACCCTCGATCTCTGGCCGGCCGGAAAAAAGGTCAAAATTCGCACGCTGCAAAGCCATGGGCAGAGCGTTCAGGAAATTGTTCTGGGCCATCGCGCCGCCATTAATCTGCAAGCCATTGCCCGGGAGGAGATCGGCCGGGGCGATGTGCTGGTATCGCCCGATCAATGTCAGGCCACCCGGCTGCTGGACGCCAAACTCACGTTGCTGGCCGATGCCGCAAAACCATTGAAACAACGCAGCCGTGTTCGTCTGCATATGGGAACAGCCGAAATCATGGCCCGGGTAAAACTGCTTCAAGATACCACCTTGCGGCCGGGAGAAACTGCGTTCGTACAGCTGCAGCTCGAAGAAGCCACAGTAGCCCTTCGCCATGATCCCTATGTCATTCGCCAGTACTCGCCTGCCATGACCATCGGCGGCGGCATCATCCTGGATACCTATCCGACGCCGCATCGCCGCGGCGATCAGATCGTACTGGCGCGGTTAACCCAGTTGCAGCAGAAGGATCCTGCCGAACTGGTTCTGGCTGCGTTGCAGCAGCATGGCTCTGATTGGCCTCTCCTGTCCGATATCAAGCTCTGGACCGGCATGGACGAAAACGAATTGACGGCGATTCTGGCCACATTGGCGCAGCAGGGCCGAATCGTTCTCATCGGACCGGAAAACAAGCGTGCCTACATCTCGACTCAGGGATCCGGCCAACTGCAGGAGAACGTGGCAGCCGTGCTGCGCCGGTTTCATGAAAAAGAGCCCTATCGAGCCGGCATGAACAAAGGAGAATTGCGCACGGCCTGTGGCGAGAAAATGGCGGTCAAGCTGTTCGACTGGGTGGTGGCTGATCTGATCGAGCGCAAGACCATAAAGGAAGAGGCGGGATTGCTCAAGCTGTTTGAGCATCGAATCGAATTAAAGGGAACCGACAAAGCGCTGGCGGAGCAGATTCTGCAGATCCTGCTGGAAACCCCGTTTTCACCGCCGTCAGAGAGCGAACTGACCGCACGCATCGGCAAACCCGAGGTTCGACGGGTAGTCAATGCCCTCCAGGGCATGGGACAGCTGATTCGCCTGGAGGGCGATCTCTGTTTTGCGGCAGCGGCCATACAGCAGGTGCTGCAGCGGTTGCGTCCGTTCGCCGTCCAGGGCACAGAGCTTACCGTCGCCGCGTTTCGCGAATTACTCGGCACCAGCCGAAAATTCGCCGTGCCGCTTCTGGGATATCTGGATCTGAAAGGCGTTACCGAACGCATCGAGGACGTGCGCCTTATCAATCGCACCCTCCTCGAAAACGCGCTGGCTTCGCGCTAGAGCGC
>CAZISM010000037.1:36474-39264 GCA_964541895.1 uncultured Cytophagia bacterium | reverse complement strand
TCGTATTCGCCGGCGCCTTTGGCGATCAGGTAATTGACGTACGAATCGTCCAGCATGGGATCGTGCAGAGGATCGTCTTTATAATGAAACTGAGTGACTATAGGATCAAAACGCCGGCCCTGCTCCACCCCGCCCCACTTTAGGATCGAACCGGCCGCCACACGGCGGCTGACCACTTCCAGATTGATCTTAAAATCAAGCTTGCGCACCAGCGCCACCCGTTCCGCCGGCGTGGAGATATAATGCGTTCGGACTCCGCAGCGGTTCAGGTACTCGAAAATATCGCGGTTGGTCTGCCAGTCCACCAACGCCTTGCCCTGAATGATGTCATGCTTGACGCCATCGCCGGCCGTGATGTCGTCTTTAAAATACATATAGACCGAGCGGTTGTCATCAGGGTTGGCATAAATGACCTTGGTCTTGCCTTCCGCCAACTTTTGCATGGTTGCTGCATTAAAACTCATCTTTTGCTCCTTGACGATAAAGTGATGCAACTTTTTCATGGCCGCGACGATGATCACGGCAGCCGGGTTGCGTTGACCAGTTTTTCGAATCCGTCCACGATCACCAATTCGGTTTCTGCACAGGGCTTTTTCGCTTCCTGCAACAGCGCCTCTGCATCCCTCACCCAGCTCGCGGCCGGTTTTTTCCCTTTTGCCAGAAACTCCACAGCCTCCAGGCCTCGCCGGACCAGCTCACCAAGTCGGTCGGCCTGGGGTTTTATTTCATGCAGAACGGGATTCACCGCCAGCAGCGCCTGCAGGGCTTGCTGATTGTTCTGCCAGGAGGTCAGCCAAGCGACCAGTTCCGCTCTGGCTGTCTTGTCTTTCACAGACCGCGCCGCCGCCGTATTGAAGCGAATCGCCGTCATCGATTCGGGACGGCAGGCATCCACCACGCGGGTAAACGGCGAGTACGAGGTGTAGGTCGTGTTGTCGTGGCGATGATATTCCTGTACCGGCTCAAGGAGGTCCACCAGCGTTTGCAGGGGCGCAATATTTTCACGGCGTGCCAGCCTGCGCAGCATCATGCCGTAATTTCTAATGTGCATCACTCCCAACTCTTCCAGCTGCAGACTGACCGCTTCCAGCCGCGGCCACAGGGCGTCCATGTCCCGCACCGACGAAGGAGACCACAGACGCTCGGCAATGGCCGCCGTTCTCGGCCAGATACGGGAATCCACAGTTTCGTCGGTGACGATTTCCGACCACATGGTCGCTTCGCCACCCAAAATCCGCTTTCTCTCCTCATCGGTCAGTTTGGACCCGTCCGGAATGGGATCGTTCAAATAGTGGAACGCCGTCGGTTGACAGAGGTCGATGTAATAGCCGTTGGAAAGGATACCCATATAGCCTTTCTGCGCCGATTCCACCAGCGCCTGGGTGCCGCGCCAGGACTGGATGACGATGTTGTTCGGCATATCCGGGTGGAGAATTTCATCCCAACCCACCAGCTTTTTGCGATAGCGGGTCAATATCGCCAGCAGGCGTTTATTGAAGGCGGCCTGCAACGCGTGGTTGTCAGGGATCTGATTCTTTTTCATGTACGCTTGCAGTTCGGCGTTGGCGTTCCACATTTTGCCGTTATTCTCATCACCGCCGATATGCATATACTCATCCGGGAAAAGGGCGGTCATTTCGCGCCAAAAAGCATCAAGGAACTCGTAGGTGCTCTCGCGCGTCGGATCCATTACCGGATCCATGACGCCATAGCGCCGCTCGATTTTGAACGGGCCCTTGGCGCTGGCCAGTTCAGGATAGGCCACGAACCAGGCGGTGGCGTGACCGGGCATGTCGAACTCTGGTACCACGCGAATGCCGCGCGCGTCCGCATAGGCGATCACCTCCTGGACATCCTCCTGGGTATAGTACAAACCGTCCGAACCTTTGCCATGCAAACCGGGAAAAAGCTTGCTCTCGATGCGGAAACCCTGATCTTCACTGAGGTGCCAGTGCAACACGTTCATTTTTACGGCAGCCATGGCATCCAGATTTCGCATGATCATCGCCATCGGCATCCAGTGCCGGCAAGCGTCGATCAACAGGCCGCGCCAGGGGAAACGCGGCGCATCGGAGATATTGACCGCCGGGATAAAGTAGCCCGACGCGTCAGCCTGCAGCAATTGCAGACAGGTCTCCAGTCCATACAAGCCGCCGATATCGGTGGTGCAGTGAATTTCAATTTTTTGCGGCGTAGCGACCAGCGTATAAGACTCTTCTTCACCAAGGATTACTTTGGCGGGCCGGTCGCAACGGATAACCAGGCTGGCGGCTGCAGCGGATGAAGCGCGTGTAACATAATCTTGAGCGAAAAACAGACCGGTACGTCCGGATAAGCGCCGCAGAGCTCTCGAAGCGGCCTGATACAGACGATCGTCGGCCTTGCCCTGAATGGCAATGGTAAAATCGGCTGTTACGGGAAAGCGGCCCTCAGCCGTTTGCAGCTGACTGGGCCAGGGCATCAGATTCAATGCGTTTGCCTCCATGTTAGAGTGACCTGCTCCGAGACCTGCCGTTAAAAGTATCAGCAAAAAAAACATGAACCGGTGCATACATCCTCCTTGCCTCTCTGAATTATGATGAAAGATCGCCACATAATCAGCGACCGGCGGCTGCCTGCCATTCCCGCAAAACCTGCTGCAACGGCGGTTTCATGGCCGCGTATCCCTTGGCGTTACAGTGCATGCCATCCTCGCTGAATTCCAGTCGCAGCTTGCCGGCCGAATCCGCGACGGCACTGTAAAAATCGACATAGGCGACGTTGTGGGCCGCGCAATAGGTTTTCAACCAG
>CAZISM010000037.1:11773-36374 GCA_964541895.1 uncultured Cytophagia bacterium | reverse complement strand
GCGTTCACCAGCTTGTCGATCAGCGGACGCGCTTTTTCGAGACGTTCCGCCGGCACGCCGAACGCGATCAGCGCTGTTTTAGCCATCAGCCAGTTGCCGGAAGCCAGCATATGCACGCCATCGCTGGTCAGCACCCCCCGATCGGCCATACCCGGTTTCTGCAGCGGTTGCAGGATCTGCCGGCAGGCGGCATCCTGGTCAACCAGAACGCATTTGTACTTTTTGGCGATGTCGCGCACCGCCTGATTGTAAGGCAGCAATTTTTGATTTTCCAGGCTGAACAGGTCCTCCTTGATCACCGTGGCTGTGAACAGCGCCACGCGAATGTTGCGCCCTTTCGCCAGTTCGATCATCCGGACCAGCTTTTCTTTATATTGTGGCAGCGGCACCGCCAGCGGACCATCGCCCTGGGGATGATCTTTGAAACCGTGCCAGACATCGTTGACGCCGACGCTGATGGTCACCCAATCCGGGGCAACCTGCAGCACGTCCCGTTCGTATCGGTCGAGCATATCTGTAGATTTGTGCCCGCCGATGCCGGCATTGACAAAATAAACAGCCATCTCCGGATACAACACTTCCATCGCCCGACGCAAAAGGTTGACATAGCCGTCCGGCCGTTCGCCGCCTTCGGTGATGCTGTTGCCGAGCGTCACAATAACCTGCCCATCCTGCAGGAGCGGCTGTTGGCCGTAAAGAAAAACGGCAAACGTGCACATGAGGAGAAAAAGAATACGCAGATACAACTTCATGGCCTGTCTCCTTGTCGAATTCGAGCTAAAAGATAGTAAAAAAAGCTAAAAGGGGCAACAGCTATCTGTCTGGATGCGGGGAGGGTCTGGAGCTGCCAGGCGTGCCGATGCCGTATGGCCGGCCTCGGCACGCAAATATAGTAGCAAAAGGCGGCTGGTCATTGACGAGCAGGCGGGAGCGGTTCTTCCAACAGGTCTACGGCTTGAACCGGCTTGCCGGGATCATACGGTATATGAAACGTGCGGATCCCCAACGGTGGGAACACCGACTCGATAACCCGGCCCTGGGCCGGCCATTCTATGCGGCAGCGGCTGCTGATCCCCTCCGTCTCCACGGCGCGGATAATAATGCCGTCCTGGTCCTCAGCCGTCTTGATAACCGTAACCAGGATATTGTCCGGCAGCACGCGGATCCATCCGGATGTTGCAGCCAGAGGGCCTTGGTGACGATGCGTGAGCGTCGTCCAGGGGGGAGTGGAAAAGAGTTCGGCGTGCCGTGCGGCCTTGCGGCCACCGATATGAGGATAGAGCCGAAAAGAGAAGGTGCGCATACCCTGCTCCATATAACGATAGTCATCTTCCGGCAAGACGAGTTGGGGAATGTGGTGCGACCAGACCGGGCTGCGCAAAACCGTCACTCGAATTTCGCCGTCATGGGCGCTGTAGCCGCAGGTGCTGTCGTTGAAAATCGAAATTCCGAATTCGCCGTTTTCATCCTGTCCGCTGAGATCTATCCACTCTTGCCCGGGCTCTTCAGCCCCGCTCATGTCGCGCTCGATAAAGCCATAGGGTGAGGAATAGGTCATTACCCCGCGAGCCATGCAGGTCGGAAAGCTCCACTTGAGAACCTTGTCCTCTTCATGCCAATCCACGGTCATTTGCACATCGATGAATCGACTGTTGCGATAGATGGAAAATATCTGCTCAAAGCGGGAGTTGTTAAACGTGCCGCACACGCGATAGCGTGCCCGTTCAGGACCGTTCTCAAGAATGCGTGAATCGATTCTCGCAAAGGTACCCACCACCTGTTCATAACCAAGGGTGCGGTGTCCCCAGGTGTCATCCCCGTCCTGCAGGACCAGGGGTACGGCCAGGGCGGACACGGCAAATTCCCGCCTCTTTATTTTATCGAACAGCGAACGAATGCCGCCGCTTGACGCGTCGAATGTCAACCGCAGCTCCTCGTTCTCCATCGTCAATCCCTCGGCGCGCACAGTCGACGGCGCCGCGGTCGCTTCCTGTGCGAAATCGAGCGCATACGACGCATAGCCGCAGGCCGGCACATCGGCCTGAAAGATGAGGCGGATGCGATCCGGTACATGTACGCCGGCGGTGAGGATTTCCTGACAGGGGACTGATGCACCGGCGGCATTCAGCAACACGGGCCGCCGTCCCGATTGGAGTCGTTGCGTTTCCACCTGCACATACTCCTGAACAGCAAAGGCATTCGCATTGAACACCAGCACAGGAACGGCGGTCGCCGGCCAGGCGGAGGTATCGACGTGCTGTGCCAGGCTTTGCGCGGCCGCAGCGGCCGCCTCCCGGGCCGTATAAATAACACCGGCGAGATCATAGCGGCTGTCGGTATAGGCGTCGGCGATGGCCGTGCCGGCCATGATATCATGGAACTGGTTGAAGAGAACGCGCTTCCACTGCTCGGTGAACGAGACCGTCTGTTTTCGTTGCAGCATCACTTCGGACAAGACGTTCATTTTTTCAGCGGTCAACAGGGTATGTTCAGCGAGGCGGTTGAGTTGCTTGATTTCAATGCAGGCGGAGTAACAGCCGCGGCTGTGGCCCTGCAGCTCGCCTGAAAACGCCGGCAAGGCGGCGCCGGCGGCGCGGTGCTCTTCCACATGGGCGTGCAGGGAGGCGAATTGTACAGCGGGATCGGTTTTTTGCAAAGCAATTATTTTTTCTATCGCTGCCACCGTCGGGCCGCCGCCGTGATTGCCCACGCCGTAAAAAAGGGCATGCGCGCCCGGCGGGAGGTCGGCATACGTTTTCAGGCGGGGCTCGATTTCGTGTTCGAAGGCGTTGTAGGATTCCACAATACGAAACATCAGCATCCGGGTGCCGTCGGGGCCGATCCAGTTAAAGAGCAGGCCCGGCATGGACGGCATTTCCTTTTCATCCGGTCGCATAAAAAAACAGGAGGTCAATGCCTGTCCGGCCAATATTTGTGGCATGGTGTTGGGATGGCCGAACGTGTCCGGGGCAAAACCTATGCAGGCTTTGCGATCGAAATGTCGTTGGAAGAAGCGCTGACCATAGAGTCCCTGGCGTACGAGAGATTCTCCGGCCGGGCAGTTGACATCCGCCTCCACCCACCAACCACCGACGATGAGCCATCTCCCCTCCTCGACCAGGCCCTGTATCTCCCTGAAAAGCTGGGGGTCGTAGTGCAACACCCATTCATAAAACTGCGCCGAACTGGCGACGAAATGGATTTGCGGATATTCGTGCAAACGGTCCACGGCAGATCTAAACGTGGCGAGGACCTCAGCCAATCCCTCTTCTTTTTTCCACCGCCAAACGGGATCGATATGGGCATGGCCGATAAATCTAAATGTATGCTCTGTTGTTTCCTGCATGCGAGAAGCTAGACCCTTATGTTATGTTTCTTCAACCTGTACCGTAATGTATCCAGACTTAAGCCCAGCATCCTGGCTGCTTTGGTCCGGTTGCCTTTCGCCTGCCGCAGCGCCAGCAGGATCATTTCGCGCTCCATCTGAACGACATTGAGGTTGGCCGCCTCCGGGGGAGCTGCCGCCTCCGTTGCCGCTGTTTTTCGTGCATCGCCCAGCAACAGCTGATCCGAATCGATCACTTTATAATCCGCAAAGATGACGGCACGTTCGATGACGTTTCTCAGTTCACGAACATTTCCCGGCCAGTGATGGTTGAGCAGTTTTTCCCTGGCCGCGGCGCTCAAACCGGTGGTTTTTTTCTTAAAATCAAAAGCGTACAACTGCAAAAAATGGTCGGCAATGGTCAGAATATCGCTGCCCAACTCCCGCAAAGGGGGCAGCTTTAGACTCAACTCGTTCAGGCGATTGTAAAGGTCCTGCCGGAATTCACCGCGCGCTACGGCGAGTCGCAGATCCCGCTTGGTGGCGGCGATGAGGCGCACATGAACGGTGCGATCCTGGGTGCTGCCCAGTCGTCGGAATGTCCTGGTTTCCAGAAAGGAGAGCAGCTTGTTCTGCAGGCCGATGGGCAATCCTGCAATTTCATCCAGGAAAAAGGTGCCGCCGTCCGCCTCTTCCAGTAATCCTGGTTTCGCGCTGGTGGCGTTGGTAAAAGCGCCTTTTTCATAACCGAAAATTTCCGATTCGATCAGGGTGGCCGGAATCGACGCGCAATTGACTTCGATGAACGGCGCTTTCGCAAGAACCGAATGACGATGAATAAGGCGTGCGACCAGATTCTTGCCCGTGCCGGTCTCTCCTTCCAGCAGAATGGTAGTCGTTGTGATCTCGGAAATTTTTTGAATGAACTGCCGGACGATTTCGATCCGCGGCGATTCGCCGATCATGCCCCGCGCAAAGGCCTGGTAGCCGCTGGTGAGAGCGGATTCGAGGTACTTGATTTCGTGCATCTGTTGCTGAAGGCGCTGTTCCAGCGACGTCTCCACGGTGGAGTCGCTGAGAATGCAGAGCAGTTTGGTGTCCGATTCGCCGCTGTAGTGGAGGAGGGTGAGGTTATAATAACGAAGTTTGTAAGGTTGACTGTACTTGGCGATGCGTTCAAGGCTGTAGCGCTTTTGTCGCCCCAGATAGATCTCGTCGACCTGTCCTTCACAACCGACCAGTTCCGGGAACAACGACCACAGCGTCGTTGCGGTTCTGCGCAGGGGCGCATCGACCAGTTTTGTAAAAAAGCGGCTGTACTGTTCCAGGGTATAGTCGGCGCCAAAGACCGCAAAGGCGATTTTTTTCTCCTCCAGGATATGTTCCAGCAGTTGGATCACGATCGCGTCACTTCCACTATCCTTCTGGCCAGCAGTTGAAACAGCTCCTCGACGCCGGCGCCGGTTCTGGCACTGGCGAACATGGCATCGCGGCCCAGGTGCTTTTGCATATGCTCCAGAAACAGTCCAGCATTGGCATGCGATGTCGATATCAAATCTGATTTGTTGCCGGCAAAAAGGACCGGACTGCCGGGGTTTAAATCCCGAAACGGCTGCAGGTGTTCAACGGATGAATCAAAGCTTTCCGGCCGCGTCAAATCATAGACGACCACAGCGGCGTGGCTGCCGCGAAAATAATTAAGTATGGTATCATTAAGATGGTCGATAAAGGCCAGGTCCCAGAGGATCAGCTTTAAACGGACGGCCGCTTTGCCGTCCGGCCGCTCCAGGGGAGAGATGATCTTTTGGCTTATCTGCACCCCGATGGTAGTGAGAAACTGCTCGTCGAAGACATCGCACACCGCTCGCCGCACCAGGCTTGTTTTCCCGGCGGCGAAGGTACCCAGCACACAGACCTTTTTGCTTATTTCCACTGGCTTGCGCAACAGCGATTCTCCCCTATAGCTCCAAAGGTGCAAGGATAAAACGGTCGCGGCCTGAAAGACGAGGGCGATGCGAATGCCTGTTTGCATGCACCTGGCAACGACAGCTCGATCTGTAACGATAGAGTGACAACTGTATCAAAAAGATACACCTCTTCTGTTTCTTTTGACAGTAAACCTTCGCTAAAAAAATAATTATTCAAGGTTTATCAAAAGTCGATCATAGAATAGCAAATATATATCCAATAATCGTGCCATGCTTGTACACTGGCCCAGCCGCTTGCCAACGACGGCCGCGCCGGCACGTGCGATGCTTGGCGCCTGATCAAGGTCGGCGTCGGTAAAACCCGGAACCGGCGTAAAAATCCCCTTGCAGGTTGTCCGTGAATAGAATAACTTGTACCATCACATCAGGAGAATTGCATGTCACTGTTTCAATGGTTGATACTGCTTGGCTTTGTTGGTGCCTTTGTCTATTATACGCGTCCGGCCTTGAAAAAGGCCTGGAAGGTGGTTAAAAAAGAAAAGCCGGTCTATGATCAGCGCATGCTGGTTGCGATCCGCCGGCGGCTCTCGAGTTTGAATCGATTTCTCGAATTAACCGCCCCGCAGCAGGCAGATCTGTTAAAGCAGATCGAAGCACAGTGGCAGGAATTGGCAGGCCGCTGGCAAGCGGTCGCCCCTTTCAGCGGCGGATTTACCCGCGCGGAACAGGGGCTGGCGTTGCACAACGAGGAAGAGTGGGCGATCATTATATTTTTTGACATTCCCAACCATGAGGCCTTGCTGAAATGCCAGGCCATCTTGAACGAGGGCGCCTTCCTGGGCTTGCGCTCCTGGTTCGATATCCGGTTACTGTTCGGCAAAAAGCAGGCCGACAAACCGGGTCCGATCAAAGTGCTCTTCTAGTCCGGTCCTGTTTTCTCACCGCTCCACCTGTGCTCAGCCGACGCGCGCTATTCTTTGGGCTTGAACAGCTCTGCCAGCTTTTTACGGCTCAGTTCTGCCGCATTGTCCGGTTTCTTTTCGACGCGCGGTTCAAAATAATCACAAAAATTGGCTATCTCTTTATCGCGCACCAGGTCGGCTTGCGACTCCCGGCATTCGTGATAGGCCACTTTGTCATAGAACCGGCAATTCAGGCAGCAGCGCAAATAGCTGTCGCAACGCGGGCAGGTGTCCTGCCGGAACACCTTGCGATCCATGACGATTTCGAATTCGCATTTGTAACACTTCATGGTTGCACCTTCATTTTGATCCTGCCGTTCGATTGTTCCGTGACCTGGGTTCTGAACACCTCCGCCTTGCTCCTGCGTACAAACACCTGCATGGCGACATCTTTATCGTAGGCGATGTGGCCGATCCGGCCGCCGTATCTGTCCAGCAGAGTCTGCACCAGTCCAAAACAGTCGTACGGCAAACTGAAATGTATCTCCTCGCTGAGAATAACCTCTTTGAACCCTGCGTTCTCCAGCGTCTGTTGCGCACTCTGGCTGTAGGCGCGCGTCAAGCCGCCGGTGCCGAGCTTGGTACCGCCGAAATAGCGCGTCACCACCAGCAGGACATCGGTCACATCAGACGACTGCAGAGCCTGCAGGATCGGACGTCCGGCCGTACCGGAGGGCTCACCGTCATCCGAGAAACGGCTGATCTCTCTCCCTGAGATGCCGATGCGATAGGCATAGCAGTTGTGTGTCGCATCATGATAGGTTTTGCGGAGGTGATTCAGTTCAGCCTCCGCTTCCTCCCGGCTGTGCACGGCAAGGATATGGCCGATAAACTGCGATCCTTTTATTTTTAGAACCGATTCGGCAGCCTGCCGAACCGTTTTATACGTGTCCTGTGTCATGCCGCCCACATCAGATTAGTGGCCAGGTTGCGAAGGATTGCGTTGTCGGATGGCAGGTTCTATCATCGCCCCCCTGTGCCGTTCAGGCCGCCTTCGCAAGGGCGCTATCACTCCATGTTGTTCTGATAATGTAATAAATTTTGTAATGTGGTGCAATGCTTTCCATAAAAAGAAAAGGCCCGACGAATCGGGCCTGGTGTCACTTGCTGGCTATTTCTTTTATGACATGCCGCGCGATGACGTTTCGCTGTATCTGATTCGTGCCTTCATAGATCTGGGTGATCTTGGCATCGCGCATGTACTTTTCAATCGGATAGTCTTTCATATAGCCATAGCCGCCAAAGATCTGTACGGCATCGGTGGTCACGCGCATGGCCACGTCGCCGGCCATCACTTTGCACATCGCAGACTCTTTACCATACTCTTTTTCGCCGGCATCGATCATTTTCGCGGTTGCATAGAGCAGGCTGCGCACCGCTTCGATCTCGGTGGCCATGTCGGCCAGCATGAACTGAATGGCCTGAAAGGAGGCGATGCTGACGCCGAATTGATGGCGTGTGCGGGCGTACCGGACCGCGTGGTTGAACGCACCGGTGGCGATGCCGAGAGCCTGCGCCGCAACGCCGGGACGTGATTTATCCAGCGTTTTCATGGCTACCATAAAGCCCTGGCCTTCCCTGCCCAGCAGGTTTTCCTTTGGAATGCGGCAGTCCTGAAACACCACTTCACAGGTGGCCGAAGCGCGGATGCCCATCTTGTCCTCTTTTTTGCCATAGATCAGGCCCGGTGTGCCGTCCTCGACGATAAAGGCGGAGGCGCCGCGGGAACCGCGGGAGGGATCTGTGGAGGCGATCACGGTATAGTATTTGGCCACACCGCCGTTGGTGATGAAATGCTTAGTGCCGTTGAGCACATAATAATCGCCGTCCTTTTTGGCCGTGGTCTGAATCGCGCCGGCATCCGACCCGGCTTCAGGCTCGGTCAGACAAAACGCCGCCAGGGCGTCGCCGGAGGCCAGGTCCGGCAGGTATTTCTTTTTCTGTTCATCCGTGCCGGCGATGAGAACGGGGAAGGTTCCCAGTGCCGATCCAGCCAGAGCCAGGGCGATGCCGCCACAGGCTTTGGAGAATTCTTCAGTGACCAGCACCAGGCTGGTCACGCCGCCATCCATGCCATCGAATTCAGCGGGAATCCACAGGCGAAAAAAATCCATACGGGCCATCTCTTTGACCACGGGCCAGGGGAACTCCCCTTTGTGATCGTATTCAAGAGCCACAGGCGCGATTTTGCCTTCGGCAAATTCGCGCGCCAGATCGCGCAACGCCTGCTGTTCCTCGGTCAGAAAATAATTCATGATCCTCTTCCTCTGTTAGACTATCTTTAATCGTATCAACGCTTCTTTGGCCGCCATCTGTTCGGCTATTTTTTTTGATCGACCGGTGCCAAGGCCAAATCGCTCTCCGTCCACGATGACCGCCACGGTGAACGTTTTGTTATGATCAGGTCCCTGCTCGCTCTCAATCACATAGGTCGGGCCGTTCAGGCTCTCCCGCTGGCAATGTTCCAGGAGCAGGCTCTTGTGATTCTGCATGGTCCCTTCGGCCAGGAGGTCTTCCAGCCCCTCGGTGATATGAAGTTGGATGATTTTTGCGGCCGGATTCAAACCGCCGTCCAGATAGACGGCGCCTAACAGAGCCTCCAGGGCGTCGGAGAGAATGGAGACCCGGGAGCGGCCGCCCGCTTTCTCCTCCGCTTCATTCATTAACAGATAATCGCCCAGATCGAATTTGTTGGCCACGCGCGCGAGGTTGGCGCGATTCACCAGCAGCGATTTATAGTTGGTGAGCACCCCTTCTTCCGCTTCCGGAAATTTCTGATAAAGGTAGTCTGTCACCACCAGGCCGAGGACGGCGTCGCCCAGAAGCTCCAGCCGCTCGTTGGATTGCAGGCGATCTTCGCCGCTGACCACCAGGTACGAGCGATGCTTGAGGGCCTGCATCAGCAACTCCTGGCTGGCAAAGCGGTATTCGATGAGCCGGCAAAGCTGTTCCGTATCCGGCGGGGTGATCCGACTTTTGCCGAATAATATTTCCAGTAAACGTTTTGCGAGTTGCACGTCTTGGGCTCTTAAAAAAACGATGGCGGCTTCCGAATCGGACAGGGAGGCGCCTCGTGGTGATCAGCTGGAAAACTTTTTAATCGCCAGCGTTACATTATGTCCGCCAAAACCGAACGAATTGGACAGGGCCAGTCGCAGCGGTTTCGCTTGAGGCGTATTGGGCGTATAGGACAGATCGCACTCCGGGTCAGGCGTCTGGTAATTGATGGTCGGATGAACGATGTCGTTCTGCATGGATAAAATCGTCGCAATAGACTCTACGGCGCCGGAGCCACCCAGCAGATGGCCCACCATGGATTTGGTGGAGCTGATTGCCAGTGCCTTGGCGTGTTCTCCGAAGGCTTTTTTGATGGCCAGGGTTTCAGTCTTGTCGTTGAGGGGCGTGGAGGTGCCGTGCGCATTGAGATAATCCACCTGATCCGGGGTGACGCCGGCCTGCTGCATGGCCAACTTCATGGCCCGCAAGGCGCCGTCGCCGTCGCTGTCCGGAGCGGTGATGTGGTAGGCGTCGGCGGTAAAACCAAAACCAACGATTTCAGCATAAATTTTGGCACCGCGTTGGCGGGCATGTTCCAGTTCTTCGAGCATCAGGATACCGCCGCCTTCTCCCATGACAAAACCGTCGCGGTTGGCGTCGAACGGCCGGCTGGCGTGCTCGGGATCGTCGTTGCGCGTGGACAGAGCCCGCAGCGCATTAAAGCCGGCCACGCCGATGGGCGTGATAGGCGCTTCGCTGCCGCCGGCGAGCATGCCGACGGCCTCGCCGTAGCGGATGTGGTTGTAGGCCGCGCCGATGGCATGCGCGGACGAGGCACACGCCGAAACCGTGGCGTAGTTGACGCCTTTCAAACCAAATTGTATGGAAATGTGCCCGGGCGCAATGTCCGGGATCAACATGGGAATGAGAAACGGGCTGACGCGGCCCGGTCCTTTTTCGAACAGCACCTTGCACTCGCGCTCGAATACCTGCATGCCGCCGATTCCGGAGCTGACGATGACGCCAAAACGATCGCGGTCGACATTTTCAAAATTGATGCTCGAATCTTCCACAGCCTTTTGAGCGGCGATGACGGCAAAGTGGGTAAAGCGGTCCATGCGACGCGCTTCTTTGCGGTCAATAAACTGATTCACATCCAAATCTTTGATCTCGCCGGCAAACGTGGTTTCGAAACCGGTGGTATCAAAGAGTGTGATGCGGGATATGCCGTTCTTGCCGGCGATCAGATTCTTCCAATAGTCTTCCAGGGTATGCCCGAGCGGGCTGACGATGCCCATCCCGGTGACGACGACGCGTTTTGCTTCCATCTCTTCCTCAACAGTTCGATCCGCTGCTGCACGCTTGCCGTGCAGATAAAATAAAGGGGCTCAATCAAGTTGATCCTTGAAAAAGCCCCGATGTAGAAAAACCACTAGTTTTCGCCCAGTTTTGCTTTCAGATATTTCAGGGCATCACCGACGGAAGCCATTTTCTCGGCTTCGCTGTCAGGAATTTCCAAACCGAATTCTTCCTCAAAGGCCATCACCAGCTCGACGGTATCCAGCGAGTCGGCGCCCAGATCATCGATGAACGAGGCTTCCGGGGTAACTTCTTTTTCATCGACACCGAGTTGGTCGACGATAATTTTCTTTACGCGATCTTCAAGAGCCATGAGAACATCCTCCTTGATTAAAAGTGTTTAATTGGATTCCATGTACATTGCAAACTTACATCACCATGCCGCCATCGACGTGAATCACCTGGCCGGTGACATAGTCGCTGAGCGGACTGGCAAGGAACACTACGATACGAGCAACGTCTTCCGGCAGTCCCGGTCGCTTTAACGGCACGATGGTCAGGAACGCCTCCTTGGCGGATTGCGGCAGATCTTTGGTCATCTCCGTTTCGATATAACCCGGAGCCACAGCATTCACCTGAATGTTGCGCGAACCCAGCTCTTTTGCAACCGACTTGGTCAGTCCGATCACCCCCGCCTTGGATGCGGCATAATTGGCCTGGCCGGCATTACCCATCACCCCCACGACTGAAGCCATGTTGATCACCTTGCCGGACCGTTGCTTCATCATAGGCCGGGTAGCGGCCTTGATGCAGTTGAACGTGCCCTTGAGGTTGACGGTGATGACGGCGTCCCACTCTTTTTCATCCATGCGCATCAGCAGATTATCGCGGGTGATGCCGGCGTTGTTGACCAGAATGTCGAGGCGATTGAATTTCGCCAGCACCGTTTCCATCAGCTGTTCGGCATCCGCCCATTTCGATACGTCGGTTTTCACGGCCATGGACTCGCGCCCCATTCCGCGTATTTCCTCAGCCACCTGTTCGGCGCCGGCCAGATCCACATCCGAAACCGCAACATGCGCCCCTGCTTCCGCCAACATCAAACAACAGGTTCTGCCGATGCCCCTGGCGCCACCAGTGACCACGGCGACTTTGTTCTGTAACGATATCAAATTCACTCCTGCACTTTTCAAAACGCACTCAGGCTGGCCAGGGAATCTACATTCACCACTTTGGCCTGCCGGTTGATCTTGCGAATAAGGCCGCTCAATACGCTGCCGCTGCCGATTTCGATAAATTCGCTGATGCCGTTTTGCAGCATCTGTTCGATGGTTCTGGACCAGAGCACCGGGCTGACGAGCTGCTCCTCCAACAGTCGGCGAATCTCCGCCGGGTCAACGGTCGGCGCCGCCGTAACGTTGCAATAGACCGGTATGGCCGGGGCGATGATCTCTGCTTCTGCCAGCGCCTGAGAGAATGTGGCGCGGGCGGCGTTCATGAGCGGCGAATGAAATGCGCCGCTGACGTTCAACTCCAACGCCCGCCTGGCGCCGGCGGCCGTGGCCAAGGCCATGGCCTTTTTTACCCCTTCGGCCGTGCCGGACAGGACCACCTGGCCCGGCGAATTGAAATTGGCGGGAACCACCAGCGCGACCTGGCTGGCCTGTGTGCAGATCGCCTCGATCTGCTCGAATTCGAGCCCGAGGATGGCGGCCATCGTTCCCGGTTGCTCCTGACCGGCGCCATACATCAGTTCGCCACGCAACTTGACCAGCCGCAACCCCTGTTCAAAGGTGAAGGCGCCGGCAGCCGCCAGAGCGCTGAATTCGCCGAGGCTGTGACCGGCGACCGCGGCCGCTGAGAGGCCTTTATCCTGCAGCAGCATATGCAACGCATAGCTGTGGACAAACAGCGCCGGCTGGGTATTGCGCGTTACTTTCAGTTCTTCTTCCGGACCGTCAAAGCTCAACGCCGCCAGATCAAAGCCTAACAACGTATTCGCCTGCTCGTACAAGGCATGGACTTTGGCGCTGGCTTGAAATATATCCCGGCCCATGCCTACGGCCTGCGATCCCTGGCCCGGAAAAACAAAAGCTCTATGATTCAATATCGTATCCGTTAGCTGGTAGAATTCCCCCCTGCGGGAGAGCGCCGATTAAAATTTTACAGCCGCAGAGGCCCAGGTCAAGCCGGCCCCAAAAGCCACCAGTACCGCTGTCTTGCCTGGAGCCAACCGGCCTGTTTTGCGGGCTTCGTCCAGAGCGATCGGGATAGAAGCCGCCGACGTGTTGCCATACTTGCTCAGGTTGATAAATACACGATCCATGGAAATGGAGATGCGTTTGGCCGTAGCTTCGATAATGCGCAAGTTGGCCTGATGTGGAATCAGCAGATCCACCTGGTCTGAGGCAATATCGGCCAATTCGAGAATTTTCACCGATGCGGCGCCCATGGCCGTCACCGCATGCTTGAACACATCACGACCTTCCATCTTGATATAGTGCAAACGGGCTTGTATGCTTTCCACGCTGGGCAGATTTTTTGTGCCCAAACCGGAGACGTGCAGCAGATCTGTATGACGGCCGTCGGTGCCCAACAAGGTCGCCATAATGCCGCGATCACCATCAGAGGCGGTCAACACCGCTGCGCCGGCGCCATCGCCAAAGAGCACGCAGGTGGTTCGATCCGTATAGTCCGTGATGCGCGAGAGGGTCTCGCCGCCGATCACCAGCACATTGCGCGCCATGCCGGACCGAATGAAAGCGTCTGCGGTGGCCAATCCGTAGATGAATCCGGAGCAGGCTGCGGCCACATCAAAGGCGGAGGCGTTAAAGGCGCCGATATTCTTTTGCACAAAACAGGCCGTGGCCGGAAAGCCGACATCGCCGCTGACGGTGGCGACAATAATCATATCCAGCTCTTCAGGCTTCATCCTGGCATCCTGCAACGCCAGCAAGGCCGCGTCGGTGCAGAGGTCGGAGGTGTACCGTCCCTCCTCGATGATGCGCCGGGATTCCATGCCGGTGCGCTCACGGATCCATTCATCCGTGGTGTCGACAATTTTTTCCAAATCCTGATTGGTCAGCACCTTGGTCGGTATCCCGACACCGGTGCCGATTATCATGGAACCAGTCTTTCTTGCCAAATGAACTCCTTTAATCGGCCATCGGACTCTGCTCGCCCGACCCCTCAGGCTCAGTGGATATCGTCTCCCAGGAGCGAATCATCGCATGCCAGACGTTTGATTTCATCATGAATGATCTGTGTTACATTCTCGGAGGCGACCTTGTAAGCGGCCAGCACCGCGTTTTTTATGGCTTTGGGCGTGGACTTGCCATGCGCTTTCAAAACCGTGCCCTGAACGCCGAGAAACGGCGCGCCGCCGTACTCTTGATAATCGAACAGCTTTTTGATGCCGTCGAACGTCGGCTTCATCAGCACGGCACCGATTTGAGAAAAGATGTACTTGCGCACCAGCTTGCGCATATTGGTTTTAAAAATATTGAGCAGGCTTTCGCCGAACTTTAAAACCACGTTGCCGATAAAGCCGTCGCACACCACGACATCGGAAATGCCGCGCAGCACATCGCCGCCTTCCACATTGCCGATGAAATTGATCGGCGATTTGGAAAGCAGCGCATAGGCTTTTTGCGTGACCTCGTTGCCTTTCATCTCTTCATGACCGATATTGATCAGTCCGACGCGAGGATTGGGCTCGTTGAACAGGTGCGCAAAAAAGATGCTGCCCATAATGCCGAACTTGAGCAGATCGTCCGGCCGGCAATCGACATTGGCGCCGACGTCCAGCACCAGCGTGCGACCGGTCTCTGACGGAAAAATCGAACCCAGGGCCGGCCGGCGAATGCATTCCATTCGCTTGAGAGTGAACAGGGCCGTGGTCATGAGGGCGCCGGTATTGCCGGCGCTCACCACGGCCGCCACTTCTCCTTTACGGTGCATACGCATGGCGACCGCCATGGAAGACTCTTTTTTCTGCTTGACCGCAATCGCAGGCGATTCGTCCATCAGGATTTGCTCCGGCGCATGCACGATCGTGATCGGCAGTTCGTTGGCCCGGAAATGCCGGGCCAACTCTTTGCGGATCACATGCTCCTGTCCAACCAGAACGACTTCAAAACGACCTTTGGCTAATCGGGCGGCTTCGATCCCACCATGAACCACATCGTGCGGGGCATTATCTCCCCCCATGGCATCTAAAGCAATTTTAATCAAGTTGCTCTCCGGTTAGTATGCACCCGAGAAATAATGTCAGACAGCATGAAACGATTTGAAATCAATGGTGGGATGCTGATTATCAAGATTCTTTAGGCAGAAAAACCGATCGGTTTTTGTAATACCCGCAGTTTGGACACGCACGATGGGGCAGTTTTGGCTGATGGCAATTGGAGCATTCGACCACAGTCGGGGTTGCTGCTTTCCAGTTGGCGCGGCGTTTATCGCGACGGGTTCGGGAATGGCGTCTCTTTGGTAGTGGCATGGCGTTCCTCTGACTATTTCAACAGTTGTTTTAATTTATCCCACCTTGGATCGGTCTGCTGCTTTTCGCACGTGCAGGATTCCTGGTTCAGGTTGGTCCCGCATTGCGCGCATAATCCCTTGCACTCATCCCGGCAAAGGTGCTTGACCGGCAAAGCCAGCAAGAGCGTCTCGCGCAACGGATCAGTGAGCTCCACCTCTTCGGTGGATTCACTGATACGAAACGTGCTTTCATCTTCCTCGTTAACCATGTCCGGGTCTGAAGTGAACAGCAGACGGTACTCTTCGGACAGGTCCTGGAAAAACGGTTCAGCGCAGCGGTCACACAGCAGACTCAATTTGGTCTGCAGATAGGTGTGTACAAATATATTGGGCCCAACCTTTTCGATGTCCAGGCGCAGATGGACCGGTTGAGCGAACTCTTCCTCGACTAGACCCAACTCGTCAGGCTGGATCGTCATCTCCTGCCGCTCCAGCCCCTCTTTCAGGTTGGCGATGAAAAGCTTGAACATGGAGCATTTCTCCATTAAACTAAAAATTAGCAATTTATGGGACAATAGTCAAGTCAAAAATTGGCCAAATTGAATTCTATTCATTGGTTCACGGCAAAATACTCGCTTTCGCTGAAGAAAAAGCGGATCTCGCGCGTCGCGTTTTCCAAAGAATCCGAGCCGTGCACCATGTTTCTGGACACATCGTCGGCAAAATCGCGCCGGATCGTGCCTGCATCCGCTTTTTTGGGATCCGTAGCTCCCATGAGCGCACGCCAGGCCGCCACCGCTTCCTCTTTTTCCAGTATGGCCACCACAACCGGGCCTTCTGTCATAAAATCTATCAGCTCGGCGAAAAACGACCTATCCTTATGTATTTCATAAAACTTACCGGCCGTCACCCTGTCCAGGCGCACCATTTTAAGCGCCGCAATCCTGAAACCCGCATCTTCGATCCGGGCGATTATTCGACCTATGGCTTTTTTCTGAACACTGTCCGGCTTGAGTATCGCGCAGGTGCTTTCCATCCCTTCCTCTCCAATAATAAATTAAAAATCCCGACTGGACAGGCATGAACCAGCCTGGATTAATCAGATCAATAAATTAAAAACAGATGATCGGCCGGCACCGGCTTAACTACTCATCATCATTTTGGCCTGCTCCAGACCGGTCTCAAACGCCTTTAAATTCAGCTCTTCCGTTCCTTTCGGCACCCGAGCCTCGATGGCAGCACGAACAGCCTTCTCGGAGACGATATTGGCGATGCCGGCGATCATGCCCAGCGCGACAATATTAGCCACCAGGGCCCGCCCCACCCTGTCACGGGCAATCTGAATGATCGGTACCTTGAACACCCGATATGGACCGCTCGGCACGGTCAGGACGGCATCCTGGTCGACCAGCAATATGCCGTTCTCCTTCAAATCCTTGTAATAACGGTCACATGACTCCTGGGTCAAGGCGAGCAGGAGGTCTATATGCACCGCTTTCGGATAATCGATATCTTCATCAGACAGTATGACTTCGGACCGGCTGGCGCCACCCCGTGCTTCAGGACCATAGGACTGGCTCTGGGTGGCATTAAGGTTATCGTAAATGGCGGCCGCTTCTGCCAAAATCTTTCCTGCCAGAACCAGACCCTGGCCGCCTTCGCCGCTAAGCCGTACTTCATAACGAAAGCTCATATGCTGACTGCTCTCCCTGTTAGTGTTCCGTTATTGGTTCGCTGAATATTTTTCAATCAATTTCTGGTATTCTGCCCGACATTCCGGCCTTTCCGTATCCACCAGGATGCCGGTGATCAGCTTGCCTTCCAGTTCTTCAGCCGTCATCTTTTCGGCTTTGGAAACGGGGATACTGTTTTCTTTTTGCCACATGATCATGTCCACCGGCGTGCCTTCGCGGTTGCGCCGGCCATAGGCTGTGGGACAAGGCGACATCACCTCTACCAATGAAAAGCCTTTTTTCTGCAACGCCTTGCCTATATAATTTTCCAGTTGCACCGCATTATAGACGCCGGAGCGCGCCACAAACGTGGCGCCGGCCGCCTGCGCGAGCCCGCTGATATTAAAGGCGTTCTCAAAGCTGCCGAACGGTGCTGTACTGGCCTTTTTGCCTTTGGGCGTGGTGGGCGATACCTGTCCGCCGGTCATACCGTAGATATGGTTGTTAAATAGGATGACGGTCAGATCGATGTTGCGCCGGGCCGCATGAATATAGTGATTGCCGCCGATGGAGGTGGCGTCGCCGTCACCGGTGATGACGATGACGTTCAGTCTGGGACTGGCCATCTTTATCCCGGTGGCAAAGGTCAAGGCCCGGCCGTGGGTGGTGTGCAGGGTATTGAAATCGACATAGCCCGGCAACCGGCTCGAGCAACCGATACCGGACACCATGCACACATCATCTTTTTGCCACCCCTGCTTGTGAATCGCCCGCAACAGGGATTTGAGTACGATGCCGTCACCGCATCCCGAACACCATATCAGCGGGAATTTGTCCAGTCGAAGATATTGATCGTAATTGAACATAGGCTGTGCTCTCGTTAATAGACCTGGTTGATTTTTTCCAGAATGGTCAGCGGGCTGATCGGTTCGCCGTTATACACATTGATCCGGTGCACCGGTGCTTTGCCGAATACCGCCCATTCCACCTCATGCGCCAGTTGACCCATATTCATCTCCGGCACGATCCACTGCTTCACCTGGCCGGTCCAGTGTTGAATTTCCTTGTCGGCAAAGGGCCACAACGTCTGCAACCGCAACAAACCCACTTTTTTACCAGCCTCCCTGGCCATGCGCACGGCATGGCGGGACGAGCGGGCTGAGGATCCATAGGCGATGAGGCCTACGGTGGCGTCTTCCAGATCGGAATTTTCCACCTGGATAATATCATCTCGGGCCTGATCGATCTTGCGATGCAGACGGTTGAGCAGCTTTTCAATTTCTGTGGATTTGTTGGTTGGAAATCCGGTTTCATCATGGGCGAGGCCGGTGACGTGGTAGCGATACCCCTGGCCAAAGCTGACCATCGGCGGTACGCCGGATTCGGTATGACGAAAAGGCAAATAGTCGGCCGGCGCTTCGCTGGGGATAACGCGGTTGACGATGTGCAGCTCCTTCTCATCGGGCAGAGCGACTTTTTCATTAACATGGCCCAGGATCTCGTCCAGCAGCAGAATGACCGGAGTTCGATATTTTTCCGCCAGATTGAACGCTCTCACCGTCAGGTCAAAGGTTTCCGCTACGCTGAACGGAGCCAGCACTATGATGGGATGGTCGCCGTGGGTTCCCCAGCGGGCCTGCATGACGTCACCCTGGGCCGGCAAGGTTGGCAGGCCGGTGCTGGGGCCGCCGCGCATGACATTGACGATCACGCAGGGGACTTCCGCCATAGCGGCATAGCCCAGATTTTCCTGCATCAGCGAAAAGCCCGGTCCGCTGGTGGCGGTCATGGACTTGCTCCCGGCCAGAGAGCCGCCGATGATGGCACCTATGGACGCAATTTCATCTTCCATCTGGATAAACACGCCGCCCTGACGCGGCAGTTTTTCCGCCAGCACTTCGGCGATTTCGGAAGAGGGCGTAATGGGATAGCCGGCGTAAAAACGCATGCCGGCTGCGAGGGCGCCTTCGGCACAGGCTTCATTGCCGGTGATGACACGAACGCGTTGCTCAGAGGATTGGCTCATTTCCGATTCCTTTATTCATATCCTCACTGCTCCGATTTTCCGGGGCCGGGGTCTATTCGGGTAACGGTGTTACCGTGATGCAAAAATCCGGACAGCGCAGTTCGCACATGTTGCAGGCCGTGCACAGTTCCGGAAACGCCACCTTGGCCTTTCCGCGCTCCATGACCAGAACATGTTCCGGGCAAAATTCCACGCAGATGGCGCATCCTTTACACCACGCGTCATGGACGACCACCTCTCCCCGCTTTCTCTTTGTCACAGGCTCTTGTGACATATGCACTCCCAGGTTGAATTATCCGGCGACGATCTGCGTACCGGTCCGGCCTTGTATGGCGTGTACCATATTTTCCACCGAACAGATGATCACGCGCTGCCCACCCCGCTCCAGAAACAGAATCGCCGCTTCTATTTTCGGGCCCATGGATCCGGCTGGAAACTGCCCTTCGCCCAGATACCTCCGCGCCTGTTCCAGGGTGAGGGTTGAAAGAAATCGTTGCTCAGGCGTGGCAAAATCGAGGGCGACCTGATCCACAGCGGTAAGAATATACAACTCTTCTGCACCAATGTCCAGTGCAAGAATGGCAGAAGCGAGGTCCTTGTCGATAACCGCGTCAACTCCTTCCAGACGGCCATCCGGCTCATAATACACCGGAATTCCGCCGCCGCCGGCGGTGATCACGATGACGCCGTCGTCGATCAGCCGCCGGATGACGTTCGCTTCGACGATCGCCCGGGGATACGGCGACGGCACAACCCGCCGAAAACCACGATTGGCATCTTCCCGCAGCTGATACCCGCGCTGCCGGCGAAGCTGCTCCGCCATCTCACGATTGTAGAAAGGGCCGACAAACTTGGTCGGATTAAGGATGCTGGGATCATTCCGATCGACAATCACCTGCGAGAGAACGGTGACCACCTCCCGCTCCAGGCCGGCCAGGTGCAAGCTGTTCTGCAGGGATTGTTCGATCATGTAGCCCATGCCGCCTTCCAGGTCGGCCACGATAACACCCAGCGGCACCGACGGCACCAGATGTTCCGCCTCTTCGACGCGAATCAGTTCCTGACCCACCTGCGGACCGTTGCCATGGGTGATCGCCAGCCGGTAGCCTTGCCGGATCAGTTCCATGATGCCCACCAGGGCCCGCCGGGTGTTGGCGAATTGCTGATAGATATTGCCCTCTTCATAATCACGCGTGATGGCATTCCCTCCCAATGCCACCACCAGCGTCGCCCCGCTGTCGCCGGAGCTCATAAAGAGTCCAGGATATCATCGAGGTTGGGGCGCCCGATCTCCTGCAGATCGTAAAAAACACGCGTGCTCGGCTTTTCGATCGTAATGATGCGACGAAGATCGATGGGTGTGCCGATGATCACAGCCTCACAGTCACAGGCGTTGATCGTTGCCTGTAAATCGGCTCTCTGCCGCTCGCCATAGCCCATGGCCGGCAACAAGGGGCCGATCTCGGGATATTTATGAAACGTCTGCACCAGCGAGCCCTGCAGGAACGGCCTGGGGTCGACAATGTCTCTGGCGCCGAACGCACGAGCCGCCATGACACCGGCGCCAAACTTCATCTCGCCATGGGTGAGGGTCGGCCCGTCCTCAACAACCAGAACGCGTTTACCCCGGATCACCTCCGGCTGTTCCACGCGAATCGGTGAGGCGGCATCCACAATCTGCGCCTGCGGATTGAGGGCGCGGACCGTTTCCCGCACCTGCTGGATATCCGGCAACGAAGCCTCGACCTCTTTGTTGATCACCACCACATGCGCCATGCGGATGTTGGTTTCGCCGGGATGATAGCCGGTCTCGTGTCCGGCACGAAGCGGGTCGGCCACGACGATGTGAATATCCGGGACATAAAAAGGGGTATCATTGTTGCCGCCATCCCACAGCAGCACGTCCGCTTCCTTTTCTGCATCCCGCAGAATGGCTTCATAATCAACGCCCGCATAGATCACTCCGCCGGCGCTCACGTGCGGTTCGTATTCTTCCATTTCTTCAATGGTGCAATTATATTTCTGCAGGTCCTGCAACGTGGCGTACCGCTGCACCCGTTGCGCCACCAGGTCGCCATAGGGCATGGGATGGCGAATCGCCACCACCCGTTTCCCTTTCCGTCGCAGTATCTCGGCCACGCGACGGCTGGTCTGACTCTTGCCGCTGCCGGTGCGAACGGCACAAATCGCCACCACCGGCACGGCTGCTTTCAGCATGGTATGCCGCGGTCCCAGCAAGGAAAATGTGGCGCCACAGCTGTTCACCAGGGACGCCTGATGCATGACGTAGCCATGAGAAATATCGCTGTAACAAAAATAAACTTCATCGACCTGATGAGCACGAATCAAGGCCGGCAGTTCGGCCTCGTTGTGAATGGGGATTCCCTTGGGGTATTGTGCGCCTGCCAGTTCAGCAGGATAACTCCGGCCATCGATATTCGGAATTTGCGTCGCCGTAAACGCAACGACTTCAAACGCGGGGTTATTGCGAAAATAGACATTGAAATTATGGAAATCTCTGCCTGCCGCACCCATTAGGATCACTTTTTTGGACATAACGCCTCCTGTGTAGTTTGACTGCCATGATGTGTAGCTGTCAACCCGGTTGGCATCAGGAAAAAGCGATGTAATGGGACCAGAGAAATATGAGCAGTAGAATTTTCATATTTTTGGTATCAGTAGATATGCGCTACGGCTGCAGCGCCTCGGCGGCCGTTGCGCGCTCTTCCGGGATCGGGAGCTGCTCGTCTTCGTGCAAGGTGTCTCTGAATCGGCGCAGTTCCAACGCCACCTGATCAGGATCATCCAGCTGAAATAAAACTTGCCGCAACTCTCGTGCTCCCGGCATGGACTTGATATAAAAAGCGATCTGCTTGCGCATGGTGATCGCCGCATAGCGGCCATCCACTTCCACCTGCCGCTGCAGATGATGTAAACACATATCGATCCGTTCGCTGAATCCGGGTGGCTGTTCTAGCAGGCCGTGGTCGAGGTAAGTAACAATTTGGGAAAATATCCAGGGATTGCCGCGCGCCGCCCGTCCCACCATCACCAAGTCACAACCGGTTTCATCCAGCATCTGTTTGGCGTCCTGGCAGGAATTGACATCCCCGTTGCCGATGACGGGTATGGTTACTGCTTCCTTGACCGCTCTGATATGGCTCCAGTCCGCTCTGCCGGTAAAGCCCATTTTTTGTGTCCGCGGATGAATGGTCACGGCTTGCACGCCGACCGCTTCAAGTCGCTGGCAGGCTTCGACCACCACCACTTCATTCCAACCGCTGCGCAACTTGACGGTGACCGGTATGGAGGTAGCTTGCACCACAGCCCGGCCGATCGCTTCAATGGTGGCCAGGTCCCGCATCAGCGCGGAGCCGCCACCCCGCTTTACCACTTTTTTGGCCGGACACCCGCAGTTGATGTCGATCAGGTCCGGCTTTAATTCGGCGATGATTTCCGCCGCCCGCGCCAGGATGTCCGGCTCTGCGCCGAACAACTGGATGCTGATCGGTCGTTCCGCTTCGCTAAAGCGGGCAATATCGAGACTCTTTTTGCCATCCCGGACCAGGCCGTCGGCCGAAGCCATTTCGGTCACCGTCAGCGCTGCACCATGCTCCATACAGATGCGGCGAAACACAGAGTCGGTCCAGCCGGCCAGAGGCGCCAGCACCGTACGATTTTTCAATATAACATTGGCAATTTTCACGAATTAATATAAAAGTTTGCCGCAAGTAAAGCAAGGGATTCTTTGCACCCGCTTGACGCGGCCGACGCATCCGGCATCGGAGTTGGCTTCCTGCTCCTCCATAAAAATAACCTTGCATATATAAAGATATCATTTATATTATTCAATGCATTATCAACACAAAACACCATTTCGATCCTGATCGGGACCCGGCCGGTTCTGCTGCTCATGCCGTCGCCGGTATGGAGATAAATTGCAGCTCCCCCAAGCTCGGAGAACCAATGAAAACCATTACTGCCATCCTGCCTGGTTTGATCCAGGTCATTTTGATGCTGTGTTTGCCGGCTCGTGAGGCACTGACAGAGCCCTGGCCGGTGCTAAAGAGGTATGACGAACAGCATCTTGCCCGAATAGCCATGCCCATCGGCGGCATCGGCACCGGGACGGTCTCACTGGGCGGACGGGGCAACCTGCAGGATTGGGAAATCATGAATCGACCGGCCAAAGGGTTCAATCCGGGCGAATCGTCATGCGCGCCCCACTTTGTCCTTTACATGGAACAAAACGGCAACAAACAGCTCCGCCTGCTTGAGGGGCCTGTACCCGTCGAATGCTATGAGGGCGCTTCCGGAGTCCACAGGGTCGGCAATCATGGCTGGCCCCGTTTTGCACACGCTTCCTTTTCGACCGCATATCCGTTTGCACAGGTGCATTTGACCGATCCCACCCTGCCGGTGAGCGTCACCATCAAAGGCTTTAATCCGTTGCTGCCCAATGACTGCGAGAACAGCGAATTGCCCATAGCCTGTCTGCGCTTTGAAATCAAAAACAACAGCACAGATCCGGTCACCATTTCCGTCTGCGGCTCGATGCAGAATTTTATTGGTGAAGACGGCAGCCGGGGCAAAGCCCTGAAAAATTGCAACGCCTGTTACCGCTCCGATCGTCTGCAGGGTATTCTCATGTCGAGCCAGGGCGTGGATGCGGCCTCCGAGCAGTGGGGCACGATGGCCCTGCTCTGTGACAGCCGGGGCCACATCACCTGTCGTACCAATTGGAAACGATTTCACTGGGGATCGGCACAATTGGATTATCATGATGACCTGCTGGAAGACGGAGAACTGAGCGATCGCCCCGCCACAGATGAAGCGAAACCCATGGCCTCACTGGCGGTCAAGCAAACAATGTCGGCCGGGGAAACCGTGTCGGTTCCGTTTTATATCTGCTGGCACTTTCCTAATCGATTTGCCTGGTCCAAAAGCTGCGTCGGCAATCACTATGCCACCCGTTTTAAAGACGCTGGTGATGTGGCTGAAAAAACAGTGGCGCGTCTGCCCGAGTTGGAGGCTAAAACGATTGAATTTGTGAACGACGTCGTCGCCGGCGACTGCCCGGAGGTCTTGAAAGAAGCCGCGCTGTTTAACCTCAGTACGTTGCGATCACAGACTTTTTTCCGCACCCGGGATGGCCGTTATTTCGCCTGGGAAGGCTGTAACGACAAAGAGGGCTGCTGCTGGGGCAGCTGCACCCACGTCTGGAATTATGAGCAGGCCATCGCGTTCCTGTATGGCCGGATCGCCTGCTCCCTGCGCATGACCGAATTCGCCGCATCGACCGACTCCATCGGACTGATGAGCTTCCGGGTTCACCTGCCGCTTGCTGAAAAACCATGGGGCAAAGCAGCTGCAGATGGCCAGATGGGCTGCATCATGAAAATGTATCGTGACTGGCAACTATCCGGAGACGATGCCCTTCTCAGGCAACTGTGGCCGAACGTGCGCCGCAGCCTGGAGTTCTGCTGGATCGCAGGCGGCTGGGATGCCGACAGCGATGGTGTCATGGAAGGCTGCCAACACAACACCATGGACGTGGAATATTACGGGCCCAATCCGCAAATGCAAATCTGGTACCTCGGCGCTTTGCGGGCGGCTGAAAGAATGGCGCAACATCTTGGCGAGCGCGCTTTTGCGGCCAAGTGTGCGCGTTTGTTCCAACATGGCAGCCATTGGACCGACAGCCACCTCTTCAACGGACGCTACTATGTCCAGCACATCATGCCGCCGACGAGCGAATCCGCCATCGCCC
The DNA here is from genome assembly GCA_964541895.1 of uncultured Cytophagia bacterium. Lineage (GTDB taxonomy): Bacteria > Zhuqueibacterota > Zhuqueibacteria > Residuimicrobiales > Residuimicrobiaceae > CAZISM01. The sequence continues at coordinate 11,915 of CAZISM010000037.1, read as the reverse complement.
CGGCCCTGCTGGTGGGCATGGGATCCAAAGATCTCACTCAACCGGACTATCAGCTGGGTGACGGCTGCCTGGTCGACCAACTGGTAGGTCAATGCATGGCGCACATTTTTGATCTCGGCTATCTCGTCAAGCCCGAACACGT
>CAZISM010000037.1:0-11673 GCA_964541895.1 uncultured Cytophagia bacterium | reverse complement strand
TGCATACGCAACATCCGCCATCGCTATGACGGCTTGAAACGCAATCCCTTTGACGAAGCCGAGTGCGGACACCATTACGGACGGGCCATGATCAGCTGGGCGGGGCTGCTGGCATGGACCGGCTTTCACTATTCTGCGGTGACACAGAGCCTCGCCTTTGCGGCCAAAGAAGGCACCTTTTTCTGGTCCAACGGCTGGGCCTACGGTATAGCCACACTGAAACGCCAGGGAGCTGATTTTTCCCTGACCCTGCAGGTACGACAGGGGCAACTGGCCTGCCAAAAGGTCGTGTTGGCCGGCCACGGTTCTTTGCAGCTCAAAAAAAGTCAGCTCGTAACCACGGGCATGATCAGGACGTTTGTGATAAAAAACAATGATTGACAAACATATTCATTTCCGGAGGAAGCGATCATGAGCGACTATGTCGAGGTGGTATTGGAAGGATCAAAAGAATACGTGCAGGGATTTCTGGACGGCTATATTTGCGCCAAAGGGTCAGGCGAGACCTACTATTTCAACGATGAGTGTGGCGTGAAAGCAGAGAGCCTTTCCGAACGATTGAAAGAAATCGCCAGCCTGGAGAACAGGTACCACCATGTTCTGATGGCAAAGGCCTTGTATGACGCCCTGCCGGAATCGACAACCGGCGAAAAAGGCCGACACCTGTGCGGCCTGCCTCTTGTTTCCGCCGAAGCGATCCAAAGCGGCCACTTTGCGTTCGATATTAAAACCTCATCGCGGCCTGAAGCCGCTGCCGTAAAAAAAGTGATCGATGCCAGGTCGCCGCAGCTCGAGCTGAGCTCGTTTAAGGAGAGCGAAGAGGTAGAAAAGGATGCCAAGGGTGTGGAGCTTTACGCACCGGTGCACGAATATCAATATAAAGCTTCCGGCGTCTTTTCCGGTGATATCATCGAACTGATCAATCTGCGCCGAGCGCTTGCCGACCACAGCATTGTGCATGCAAAGGACATTCGCCTGGAGTTCCACAAAGCCTGATCCCCGCTCCCTACGGCTGCGGCCGGCCGCTAAGCAGCTGCCGGTACATGCGGCAGGTGCCGGTATCCAGAATTTCGCGAATCACAACGGCTATGGACTGGCCAACGCCCTGGATCTGCCCCAGCTGCGCCCTGAGCCGATGCAGAGGTTCCTTCAGGTTGGCGATCGACCAGGCGGCATAGCCATAGGGAGAACGATGGCCGTTCATCTTGAGAAAATAATCGATGTGTTCCAGGATGACAATGACGCGATCGTTCTCCGGCAACAGATCTTGCCACAGGTGCATCGGCATGCGCACCGGCATATCATATTCCCTCGCTATCGCAAAAAACGTCTGATGCAGCGTGCGATAATACTCCGGGATCGCCTGACCGTATCGGTCACCGCGGTACAGCACTTCATAGTTGATCGACAGGTCGGGATGGTGCTTGCCGAGCACGTGCAGGAAATGATCCTTTTGTCTGCCCTCCTTCAGGGTCAATCCGCCGAAAATGATAAAATCGACGCCGATCGTTTTGGCGGCGTAAACGGCCCGTCGCAACTCATCGGGCGTATCGGTGATGAACGGCAATACGGGCATCAGGAACATGCCGGTGACCAGACCGGCCTCCTTGCAGCGCCGCAGCGTTTGCAGGCGTCGGGAAGGGAGTGACACGCCCGGCTCAAAGCGGCTGCTGACCTCATCGTTGACGGAAGAAAAACTCATGCTGACGATGACCCGCTGTCGGTCGTGGATCGCTTGCAGCTGCTCCAGGTCCTGCTCGATAAGACTGGATTTGGTCAGCATGTGCAGCGGCCGCTCCCGTTCAGCCAGCAGCTCCAGCGTTCTCCGGGTCAGGCGATATCTCTGCTCAGCCGCCTGATAGCTGTCACAGACGCCGCCGCCGACCATAATGTAGCCGGCCTTAAAGGGAGCCCGTTTCCGCGCTGGATCCAGTTCGCGGCGCAGCACCTCGATGGCGTTCACTTTGATCTGTACGTCCCGGCCGAATTCACCTTCGACATAATACCCTTCACTGCGGCCGTCGCAATAGGCGCAGTCGTGTGTGCATCCCCGATACAGATTCATGCCATAGGAGGACAGGAACCAGGAATCAATTTTCTTCTGTTTGCGCAGAATCGATTTGGCATGTATTTCCTGGTACGACATGGCTGAACGTTGCGTCTCCTCTGCGTTTATCCGGCCTGCGCTTCCTCCCCTCTTTCAGCTGCGGGACAGCTCACTTCTCTGCTCATAGATCTTTTGGATGGCATGGACAATATCGTCCATATCCGCCTGAGAGCCGAGAAGAAGGTTTTGCGTAAACCAGACGCTCTCACGGCAAAGCCGGTCGTTCTGCGGCAGAACCAGCTCTTCGCGGTATCTCTTTAAGCGGGACTTTGAGAACAGCCGCTGGTACCCTCTGGAATTGAGCGCCTCTTCAATCAAGCCGTCGCGGTATTGCGGACCATAGCCGGAGGAGCAGGGCACCCCCTCGGCCTGCAAGGCCTGCAAAAATTTCTCCTTGGGAATATCGTCAAACTCTTGCTGCACATAGCGAAATGGAAAGAGATGAAATACGGCCCGGGTTACGCCGTCGTTCAACTTGTACGGGTGAATACCGGGAATATGCTGCAGCTTTTCCTTGAGGTAGCGGGCATTCTGCTCCCGGATTTGCGTATCTTTTTCCAGCCGTTTCATCTGCGACATCAAAATAATGGCCTGGCTCTGTTGCATGCGAAAATTGCCGGCGCGCATATAGTACGCGCTGTCTCCTTTGCTGGTGCCGAACGGCCGGCCGCAGTTGTGAAACGAATGGCAGCGATCCACCATAATCTCGTTGTTGCCAATAATGGCTCCGCCTTCGCCGGCCGGCAGATGTTTGGAATTCTGAAAGCTGAAACAACCCAGATCGCCCATGGTGCCGCATTTTTTCTGTTTATATTCGGCCAGCCACGCCTGGCAGGCGTCCTCGACGACCACCAGATTATGCCGGCGCGCAATCTCCAGCACAGGATCCATGTCCACCGGCAACCCGAGGATATGGACCGGCAGAATGGCCCTGGTTCGCTCGGTAAGGCGTGGTGCGATGGTTTTGGGGTCCATGGTCATGGTATCGATATCGGTGTCGCAGAACACCGGCAGCGCCTTGAGCAGAAAGACGACGTTATAACTGGCGATGAACGTGTAGGGAGAGACGATCACTTCATCACCGGCATCCACACCCAGCACATGCAGCGCCGTCATCAGAGCGGTGGTGCCGGACGCGGTCGCCAGGCAGTTCCGGCTTCCCATCATCGCTGCGTAGGCTTTTTCAAACTCTGCCACATGTTCGCCGCTGCCGCGAAACCAGTTGCCGGTACGGAACATGGCCAGCAAAGGATTTTCAACCTCGGCATACCAGTTGGGCCAGATCGGCCATTTTTTCGTACGCACCGGCGCCCCGCCCGTGATGGCCAGCTTGCCCATCATTGCTGCGGCCGGTTTGAAGCGTGCCAACAGTCCGCTCGCCGCAACGGCTGTGGTCGATGTAGCGGACAAAAACCGTCGACGAGATATCTGATTTTTTTTCATGATACACCTCGCGTAAAAAAAGGGTGAATGCAAAGAGCCCGGCAGGCTATTGCACACTCGTAATCATGTTCCGGATACGGTCGAGAATTTTCCCTTCGCAGTTTGGCAGATAGGCGCAGCCGGCCTCATAGCCCCCTTCGGCGAACATGCGCTCAACAGGAATATAGCCGGCATCAGCGGCCGCATAACCGAGTACAAAGGCTCTGGCTCCGGCCGGGATCATTTTTTCGATCTGCAGGGCGTACTCCAGCACCGGTTCGCCGGGCAAGCCGATGAACCAGTAAGGCCCCACCACGATGACCTGCAGCGGCAACCTGATGCGTCCGTTGCTGATCGTTTCTCTTTTATAGGGCAGCATCGCGTATTTTTTCATGTCCGCTTCCAGCTCGATCACCTGCAAAGCGCTGCGAATCTGCATCTGCTGCGGCCTCTGCCTGGCCTGTTCCCGGACCCGGCTTTTCGCCGCCACCTTGACCGCTTCGCTGCCGAGACTCCAGCCGCACCACTGCATGTCCGCTTCATTGCCGCTGCGGCCATACCCTTCGTCCTTGTCGGTCAGGCCGGGTAAATTGGCGCGGATGTCACCACAACAGCCCTGCATGAACAGCGTCGTGGTGGCCTTTCCAAACGCGTGTTCCACGAACGATTTGGCGGCACCCGGGAAATCGGCCGACACCTCGGTGTTGGCTTGACGAAATACATTGGCATGGCAGACGGCATGCATGATCACCCCCAGCGGCGCCGGATCACTGGCGGTGTCCAGTCGCAGCACTTTGACCCGATGGTCACAGAGGCCGGCGGGATTGAGGATGCCGATGCATTTGCCGGAGGCATCGATAAAACGACGGCTGGTATTAAAATCGATTTGCCCTTCGCCATAACCGATGCTCACCGGTTGCAGTCTCTGCAACGCGATACGAACGCCGCCGACGATTTTGGCGATGACATCGCTCTCATAGACGGTGCTGGTCTCCAGCCAGGGCGTACCGTGGGAATGGGAGGCGTTGATGAGCACATTGGCGGGCGGGATAGCGCATATTCTGAGCAGGGAATCGCGAATGGCATCCCCTTGCGCCTGCATAACCTGCAATAAGTCCACCGTGATCAACACCGCTTTCTGCCGGCCGTCCGCCAGCACCAGAATGGCGGCATAGAGCGGGTCATGAATGCCGGTCGCCGGACCGGAGCGCGCCGCATAACCGCCGAGGGGCACACCGATAGGCGGCGTGATGTCTATTCTGGCCAGTCCGGCCTGTATGTTGGAAAGCTGCAAGGTATCCAGCCCGGTGCTGAACACCAGGCCCGGCCATAGAAAAAGAACAAACAAGGCAAATTTTTTCATCAAAATATCCTATGCATAACGAGCATGCAAAAAAATTCAAGCCTGCCGAATGGTGCGTTCGGCAGGCCGTCTCTTACAGTCCGATAATCCCCAACTGCGGCCGGGTTTTCCAGCGGCCTTTGGTGAAATCCGGTACATCCATGGAGCGGCTGCGATTAGCCACCGATCGCTCCGACAGCTCGGAGATGCAGCTCCAGGCCGCGGCATCATACACATCCATGTCCAGAGATTCGCCTCTGTGCAAACATTCGATCAGGCGATAGTCTTCGATAAAATCCATACCGCCATGTCCGGCTCCGGCCGACTGTTCCCGCAGCTTGCGCCATAGCGGATGTTCGTATTCGGCCTTGTAGTTTTCCAGCGGCTCCCAACTGTGGTGCGGACTCTTGCCCTCGATATGAATCTGATCAGGCCATTTCTGCGCTATTCCCCCCGTACCCTGGATCATATTGATTCGGGTATAGGGCCGGGGCAGATTGCAGTCATGAACCAGGGTGATGGTCCGGCCGGCTTTGGTGCGAATGAGGCTGACGTTGACGTCACCCAATTTATATTTCTGCGTGGCGCGCGCATCGCCGGCGCCGAATTTCTCCGCCGCATACAGATTGAGGCCGCGCGACAGGCTGCTCATGGAGACCAGATAGTCAAATTGATCGCCGCGATTAATATCCATGTACTGCGCGATGGGGCCGAGACCGTGGGTGGGATAGAGATTGCCGTCGCGTTTGATGGAATGGGCGGTTCGCCACAATGCTTCCCCTTCGTCGGCGAACTTTATATCGCGGAGATCGTGATTATAGGCGCCTTCGGCATGGATTAACTCGCCGAACAATCCCTTGCGCACCATGTTGAAAATCATCATCTCTTCATAATCATAACAGCAGTTTTCCATCATGATGCAGTGCTTTTTCAGCTTCTCGGAGGTCTCCACCAGCTGCCAGCATTCATCCAGCGTGACCGCGGCCGGGACTTCGGTGGCGGCATGTTTGCCGTTTTTCATGGCCGCCAGGCAGACCGGCACATGCCACTCCCAGGGGGTAGCGGTAAAAACCAGATCCACCTCTTCGTTTTCGCACAAGCGGACAAAATCATAATTGCCTTTCGAATATCCGGTCGGCTTGGGACGACCGGCATCCGTACACCATTTTTGGATGCGCTCAACTTTGGCGGGCACGATATCACAGACCGCTTTGATCTCCACACCGTCGAGCTTGAGATAGTTTCGTACGTGGGCGGAGCCCATGCCGCCGACACCGACAAAGGCAACGCGCACGGTCTTGATCGGGGCAACGGAGAACAGGGGTTCCATCTTTACTCCCGCCTGCTCCCCGCGTACGGCTTGCCATGCACCCAGACCGGCGGCTACGCCGAGCCCGGTTTTCAAAAATGCACGACGATCGACTTGCTGATACTCTTGCATTACACACCTCGCCATGTTTTGACTTTAATATTCAAGGAACTCGAGCTGTCGTCGAAATGACGTTTCAGAAAAGGCGCTAATCTGTTTTATCACTGCCGCACGGCAGCGCGTCACAACTGCTTCAACCTCGCCAGCATATCGCGAATGTCTTTGCTGCCTTTAACAGCCACATAGACCGTGATGGTGGAATACCAGACGATAACCGCAGCTGTAATCATGAGCCAGAACCAATGCTCCATAGGTCAGACCTCCTTCGGCGCAGGTTTAAGTAACGATCCGATCCACATCGCCAGGCCGGTGAGGATATAGGTCGCAATGCCGGAATAATAAGGCCCGATGCGATCCGCCAGGTGCTGCGTGGCAGGGATTTGCTGCAACACCAGAAATCCGCTTGGCACCAGAGCGCCGATCAGAATGGCAGCACCGGCTCCCCAACTGTTGGCCCGCTTCCAGTAGCAGCACGCCAGCAGCAGCACCGACATGCTTGAGAGATAAATGGTGCCGGTTACACCCAGGTAGGTCCAGAGGTCGCCTTTCAGCGGATACCATAATCCATACAGCAGCAAAAAAAGGCCGATCACGGCAACGATCAGGCGATTCCACAATATGCCACGCTGTTCAGAAATCGGCTTTTTCCGAAACGGCGCCAGAATATCATTATAGATCACGCTGCCCCAGGTTAACATGTACGAAGAGTCTGTCGACATGTCGGCGGCCAGCATGGCAGCCACCAGCAATCCCATGAGCCCAACAGGCAGAAAACCGGCGAGAAATTTCGGCATGGCATAAAGCGTGTTCGGTCCGATAACCTCCGGCGACAAAGTGGCCAGGGCGGCAATACCCCAGATTCCGGGGATGAGAAACCGGCAGACAAAAAAGAACGCCGTACCTTTGTACACTTTTAAGCCCGTTTTGGTGTCTTTGGCGGCCAACAGACGGGCTATGGTGGTCTGCCAGGTCAACACCACCGCCAGGTTCAAGAGGGTGTTAAAGGCCAGATAGGGCCACCCCATTTTCGGATGTACAAAGGGATTAAAGCCGCCGTCGCCATAGTGGGTCTGAACAGCCGTCACCAGAGCTTCCCAGCCGACCTTGTAAAGGACCAGTATGGTAACCACCAGCAGGCCGAGGCTCATAACCACAAACTGCAGGAAATCGGTGACCAGCACCGAAAGCATGCCGCCGAGAATGGTATAGACCGCTACCAGTATCAGCAACACCGTCATGGTCAGCTCCAGGTAGTGCACGTCGAGGCCGGTAACCAGAACCAGGAATTCGCCGCCGGTTCGCAAAAACACTCCCATATTCAGCAGGCCGCCCAGGACGATGACCACGCCGGAGAACCAGCGAATGCGCGGTCCGAACCGTCTGTCGAACAGCTCCGGTATGGTCATTACGCCGGCGTCCCGCAACGGTTTGACGCCCAGGCCGGTGAAGCCGACAAAGGCCATGGCCAGAGCCAGCAGAATGCCCGGCACGGCTCCGGCAAAACCGAACTCGTAACCGTTCTGGGCAGTGTACATGCAGGTGACGACGCCGAATTCGGTAGCCGCCAGGGAAGCGATGCCCAGATACAGATTCATCTCGCGGCCGGCAACGAGAAAGTGCTCCACCTTGCCGACATACTTGCGGACCATCAGACCGGCCACCATGGTTGCGAGCAAATACAACCCGACAATCGATCCATCCAGTACCGTGAAATGGCTCATTTAGCGGCCCACAGTTTATTGATCACCCGTAACAACAGAAAACCGCTGATCAAAAACAGAACGAGCAGCACCAGCGCCATCTGCGTGCGGCCGTACAAAAAATTGCCGACAACGAACAGGGACGTCCAGATCATTGAACTGCCGGCAACCCAGCCCAGCAGAGCGAGAGGAATATTTTCATGCGTGGAGGTGGCCTCTGCGTCAGAGACGCCCGCTTCCTGCCTGATGGACTTCCAGCCCGGTCCAAACGGTCGCACTTTATTATAGAATTCGATCAGAGTCTTTTTGTCCGTCTGCGGCGCCAGGTAGGCGGTGAGGACCCAGCACACCGTAGTGATGATAACCGTCAGGATCAGGGCTTCGTGGGTGGGGATATACGAAGGCATTCGCGCCAGTTCGTCGTTGGCCAGCATCAATTTGGTCTGCAGGATCTCGGGCTGATCCGCATAGGCCTGGCGCAGCGATGCCGCCATCGAAAGTTTGACGGCCGAGGCATGCCATTTGTTCACGATGAGAATGCCGATGGAGACCAAAAACGAACTGACCATGGCCACCACTTCGCTCCAGGCGTTGATGCGCCACCAGAACCAGCGGATCAGATACAAGAGACCGGTGCCGGCACCCACCTGCAAAATGATGTCAAACGCATCCTTGGCCGTGTCCAGCACAAACGTCAGGCTGGACGCACAGACAAACAGACCGACCGTAGCCAGCCTGCCGGCAAACACGTAATGTTTTTCCGTGGCATCGGTTTTAATAAAGCGGCGATAAAAATCATGCACCAGATAAGAGGCGCCCCAGTTCAGGTGCGTCAATATGGTTGAAGAATTGGCCGCGATCAACCCGCCGACCATCAGACCGACAAATCCCACCGGCAAGAACTTTAACATGGCGGGATAGGCAATATCGTGTCCCAGCAATTTGGGATCCAGGTGTGGAAAGGCCTGTTGAATATCAGACAAGTTGGGGTACACCAGCAGCGACGCCAGGCCGACGAGAATCCAGGGCCAGGGACGAAGGACATAATGAGCGACGTTGAAAAACAGCACGGCGCCAAGGGCGTCTTTTTCAGACTTTGAGGCCAGCATGCGCTGGGCGATGTAGCTGCCGCCACCGGGCTCTGCGCCCGGATACCAGACGGCCCACCACTGTACGGCGATCGGCATTATGAAAATGGCGATGGCCAGATCGAAATTATTGGTAAAATCCGGCAGCATGTTGAGATAGTTCAGGTTGCCGGGTCCTTTCAATGTGGAGAGTTTGGAGACCAATCCCTCCAGACCGCCTACCTGTGGCAACTGCAGCGCAAAATAGGCAGCGGCGATAACCGCTGTCATCTTGATAAAAAACTGGATCATGTCGATGACCAGCACACCCCACAAACCGGAATGGGTGGCAAAGACGACATTGAGCACACCGACAAAGAGCAGCGTCTGCCAGCGTTCCATTCCAAAAAGAATGCCGGCAATTTTGCAGGCCGCCAGATTGACCGTCGCCATAATCATGGCGTTGAAGAACAGCCCCAGGTATACCGAGCGAAAGCCGCGCACCATGCTGGCCGCCTTACCCGAGTAGCGGATTTCATAGAACTCGAGATCGGTCATAACGCCGGACCGCCGCCACAATCGGGCGTAAAAGAAAACCGTAGAGACGCCGGTGAGGACAAAAGCCCACCACACCCAGTTGCCGGCGACGCCGTTGCGCCGCACGATATCCGTGACCAGGTTGGGCGTATCGCTGCTGAAGGTGGTGGCGACCATGGAAAGCCCGGCCAGCCACCACGGCACGGCTCTGCCGGAAACAAAAAATTCAGAGGTGCTTTTGCCGGCGCGCTTGCCGAAAAAGAAGGCCGGCGCGAAACAGATCAGCAGCGAAAACACGATGATGACCCAATCGATCAATCCGATGTGCACGTTTCATCTCCGTTGGCTTTGGATTCGATTTTGGGCAATATATCAAAATTAAATATCTTTTCAAAGCAACAAAAATCCGGCCGGCTTTTTCTGCCCGGTGCAACTGTAATGTTGCAAAACTGAATACGGAATAGTATATTACACCCTGATCATCAAACTGGAGAGTTCACATGTCCCGTTCACCTGTCAACCGAAGAGATTTTCTCAAAGGCGCTGCAGCCGGCGCCGCCGCTTTCACTATTGTGCCGAGGCGCGTGCTGGGCGGGCCGGGGTATACGCCGCCCAGCGACGAACTGACCCGCGCTATCATCGGCGTCGGCGGCATGGGCCAGGCCCACCTGCGCTACACCGGCGCACGCCTGCTGGCGTTGTGTGACGTCGACAAGGTTCACTTGAACCAGGCCCTGGCCAAAGCCGGCGACGGCGTGCAAGGATATCACGATTATCGCGAACTGCTGCAACGGCCGGACATTGATATCGTGCACATCGTAACACCGCCGCACTGGCACGGACTGATCGCCATCGCCGCTGCCAACGCCGGCAAGGATATCTGGTGCGAAAAGCCCATGACCCGCACCATCGCCGAAGGCCAAAAAGTGATCGAAGCGGTGCAGAACAACGGCCGCATATTCCGCATCAACACCTGGTTTCGCTTCAACGACCGGTTCTACGGCTTTGGCACCACCGTTGCCCCTATCAAAAAACTGGTCAACAGCGGCCTCCTCGGCTGGCCCCTGAAAGTGACCGTCAGCGAGGCGACAGGATTTGAATGGAAATTTTACTGGGTGGGCCGCACCGACCTGGAACCGCAGTGGATCCCGCAGGAACTGGATTATGATTTCTGGCTTGGACCGGCACCGTATAAACCGTACCATCCCCATCGCGTCCACGCCACCTTCCGTGGCTATTGGGACTATGACGGCGGCGGCCTGGGCGATATGGGACAACACTATCTGGATCCGGTTCAATATATTCTCGGCAAGGATCACACCAGTCCGGTGCGCATCGAGATCGACGCTCCGCAGGCGCATGCCGACGCGGTAGGCACCTGGCGCACCATTCGCATGATCTATGATGACGGTTGCGAAATCGTGCTCGATGGCGAGGCCAAAGATAAAAACGTGCCCTATCTGGAAGGTCCTGACGGCAAACTGTTTCGGGGTTTTCGCTCAACTATCCCCGACCTGGAAAAAAAGCTGGCAGCGTTTCCGGATCCCCAACCGCAACAGACCGACTTTCATGACTCTGTGCGCCGGCGGATCACATTCGCCCTGAACGAAGAAAATGGTCACCGCTCCGCGACCCTGGTCAATCTGGGCAAAATCGCCTTACGCCTGGGTCGCACCCTGCACTTTGATCCGGTGCAACAGCGATTCCACCATGACGATGAAGCCAACCGCCTGATCGGCGAACCCATGCGGTCGCCCTGGCACCTTTAATCCGGGAAGGAAACCCATGATATCGATAAAAAAAATCCTCGTTCTCGCCGCCCTGCTTTTACCCTTGACAATCACCGCGGCGGGTACGGAAAATAGTCAGGAACTTGCGCAACTCTTGACCTTGCTGCCTGCGCAAAGCCAAGCCGAAAACACACTGATTGCACAGGCGTTGCTCGCCCAGGGACCGGATATTGTTTCACCCTTGTGCCGGATGCTGAATGATACCTCCCGGCTTGTTCGCGAACAAGCCCACTATGCGCTGGACGGCTTGGCGCAGTATTGCGCCACCCTGCCGGCAAC
>CAZISM010000036.1:42413-44136 GCA_964541895.1 uncultured Cytophagia bacterium | reverse complement strand
AAAAGTTAACACGCGGTAACTGTCAGGAACCAAAATGGAAAAATCAGGTACTCAAAGCGGTGCCGACATTTTTTTTGAATGTCTGCGACGCGAAAACGTAGACATCGTATTCGGCTATCCCGGCGGAGCCGTGCTCTATCTGTATGACCGGCTCTATGATGTGGAGTTTCTTCGTCACATCCTCGTACGACACGAACAGGGCGCCACCCACATGGCCGAAGGGTATGCCAAGGCGACTGGAAAACCGGGCGTGGTGCTGGTCACCTCCGGACCCGGTGCCACCAATACCGTCACCGGCATCGCCGACGCCTATATGGATTCCATTCCCATTGTGGTGTTCACCGGTCAGGTGGCCAGCCATCTCATCGGCAACGACGCCTTTCAGGAGGCTGATATCACCGGCATCACCAGACCCATCACCAAATGGAACTGCCTCATCAAAGAGGCGAAGGATATCGCGCCCAACATCCGCAAGGCCTTTCACATCGCCACGACAGGCCGGCCCGGCCCGGTGCTGGTGGATATCTGCAAGGACGCCCTGATCGAAAAAATTAGGCTCAGCTGCCCCGACACGCTGGACGTCCGCGGCTATAAACCCCAGATCGAAGGCCACCTCCCCTCCATCCAGAGGGCTGCGGAAGCCATTCGCAAAGCCAAACGGCCGTTGATCTATGCCGGCGGTGGCGTTCTTTTTGCCGACGCAGCGACCGAACTCACGCGGTTGGCCAAACAGACGAATATTCCAGTTACATTGACCCTGCACGGCCTGGGCGCGTTTCCCGGCAACGATGAGCAGTTTCTCGGCATGCTGGGCATGCACGGCACCTACACCGCCAACATGGCGGTTAACGAGTGCGACTGCCTCATCGCCATCGGAGCCCGTTTTGACGACCGGGTCACCGGCAAGATCGATGCCTTTGCCACCAAGGCAAAAAAAATCCACATCGATATCGATCCCGCTTCCATCAACAAGAACATTCGCGTGGACTATCCCATCGTCGGTGATGTCGCCCATATCCTGGCAGCGCTCAATCCCTTGCTGACGGAAAACCTGGCTCTGGATGACTGGTGGGCCAGGATCCGGGCCTGGCAAAAGATGTGTCCTTTGGAAGTGCCGGTCGACGACGGCCGTCTCCGGCCGCAGACCATTCTGCGCCGTCTCTCGGATCACACCGGCGGTCGAGCCGTCGTGGTCACTGACGTCGGTCAGAATCAGATGTGGACCGCGCAATACTTTCAATTTGTGCAGCCGCGTTCCCACATCTCCTCCGGCGGTCTGGGGACCATGGGATTCAGCCTGCCGGCCGCGATCGGCGCCGCCTTTGGCATCACCGATCGCCCGGTGCTCTCCATTTCCGGCGACGGCGGCTTTCAGATGAACATTCAGGAGCTGATCACCGCGGCCGCCAACAAGGTGCCGGTAAAATTCATCATTTTCAACAACAGCTATCTGGGCATGGTTCGGCAGTGGCAGGAGCTGTTCCATGAATCCCGGTTTTCCTATACCGATCTCAGCCACAGCAATCCCGATTTCGTCACCGTGGCGCAGGGCATGGGGTGCGAAGCCCGTCGCTTCACCACCTCGGAGGAACTGGACGACGCCATCGCCTGGCTGTTCTCGGTGAACGATCGTCCGGTGGTGGCGGAATTTGTGACCGTAAAGGAAGAGATGGTATTTCCCATGGTGCCCAGCGGCGCAGCGGTCAGCGACATGATTCTGCGC
>CAZISM010000036.1:0-42313 GCA_964541895.1 uncultured Cytophagia bacterium | reverse complement strand
AAAGGGCTGCGCGTTCGTCGCCCCCTGCAAACCCTGGCCACGATCGATCACTCCATTCCGACGACCGACACGAGCCTTCCCATGGCCGACGCTATGGCAGCGGCACAAATCCGGCAGCTGGAAAAGAACTGCCAGGAATTCGACGTGCCCATCCACAAAGACCGTCGCGGTGTGGTGCATGTGATCGGTCCGGAACTGGGCTTGACGCAGCCGGGCATGACCATCGTCTGCGGTGACAGCCATACCGCCACCCACGGCGCCTTCGGCGCTCTCGCCTTTGGCATCGGCACCAGCGAAGTGGAGCACGTGCTGGCAACGCAGACCCTGCTGCAGACCAAACCCAAAACCATGAAGGTTGAAATCGACGGCAAACTGGCCAAAGGGGTCAGCGCCAAGGATATCATCCTGGCTCTGATCGCCCAAATCGGTGTCGGCGGTGGCACCGGATATGTGCTGGAATACAGCGGCAGCACCATCCGCGGCCTCGATATGGAAGCGCGCATGACCATCTGCAACATGAGCATCGAAGCCGGGGCCCGGGCCGGCATGATCGCGCCGGACGAATTCACCTTTGCCTACCTGGCGGACAAACCGTTTGCCCCCAAAGGCGAGGCCTGGGAAAAAGCGCTGCTGGAATGGAAGCGGTTGCCCAGTGATAACGGCGCCCGCTTTGATGCCACCGTCACGCTCGCGGCCGATACCCTCAAGCCCATGATCACCTTTGGCACCAATCCGGGCATGGGCATCGCCATCGATGCCGGCATCCCGGATCCTGGCGACATTCAGGACACCCAGGAACGGCAAAGCCTGGTCAAAGCGCTGCAGTATATGGGTCTGACCCCCAAACAAAAGCTGCTGGGACAGAAAGTGGATGTGGTTTTCATCGGCAGTTGCACCAACGGCCGGCTCTCGGATCTGCAGGCCGCCGCCCAGATCATGAACGGACGTAAAGTGGCAACCGGCACGCGCGTGCTGGTGGTGCCGGGCTCGCAGGCGGTCAAGCGCCAGGCAGAGGCGGAAGGGCTGGACAAAATATTTGTCGCCGCCGGTGCCGAATGGCGGGAATCCGGCTGCAGCATGTGCATCGCCATGAACGGCGACCAGCTTCAGCCTGGCCAGTATGCCGTCAGCACCAGCAACCGCAATTTTGAAGGGCGCCAGGGCAAAGGCGGCCGAACCCTGCTGGCCAGCCCGCTGACAGCCGCCGCAGCCGCCGTGACCGGCCACGTCACCGATGTAAGAACTCTGCTGTAAACCGACAGAGAGTTTTGCAGCCAGGATTGATAACCAGGAATGGCTCAAACGAGCAGCGCAGGAGAAAACATGGAATCGTTTAAAACACTTGCAAGCACGTTCGTCGTTCTGCCGATAAACGACATCGACACCGATCAAATCATGCCCGCCCGCTTTCTCAAGGTGACGGACAAAAAGGGGCTGGGTGAAAAGCTGTTCTGCGACTGGCGCTACGATGACAGCGGCCAGCCGCTGCCAGACTTTAGCTTGAATCAACCGCAAGCCCGGCAAGCCCGGATTCTGGTTGCCGGTGATAATTTCGGCTGCGGCTCCAGCCGGGAACACGCCCCCTGGGCTTTGGTGGATTTCGGTTTCCGCGCCGTGGTCAGCACCAGCTTTGCCGATATTTTTCGCAACAACGCCCTGAAAAACGGGCTCTTGCCCGTCGCTGTGGACAGCGCGGCGCTGCAAAAGATCATGGCCTTACCGCAGGGTTCCAGGCTGGTGATCGATCTGGCCCGACAGACGCTGCAGCTGCCGGATGGGACCAACATCCCTTTCCCCATCGACTCATTCAACAAGAGCTGCCTGCTGGACGGCGTCGACACCCTGGGCTATTTGCTCAAGCATGACGCGAAAATATCCAGATTTGAGCACTCCCATGCAGCGCGGGTGCAGACCCGCTAGAACCCCTTGCCAACCGGCGATCGGCCCGGATGGTTTTATAATAAAAGTCGGACACCTCTCGAGGTGTCCGACTTTTGGTTCCGGTGTATGCGGATTATGGGGTTAGAAGAAAATCAACGTGGTCAGAATAAAAAGCGGGATCAGGATCAACAGCGAATACGCCATGTAGCCGAAAAAGCTCGGCATGCGCACACCGGCCTCCTCCGCTATCGATCGCACCATGAAATTGGGAGCATTGCCGATATAGGTGTTGGCGCCCATGAAAACCGCTCCGCATGAAATCGCTTTCAGAAAAATCGGCTGTTCGGCAAGCAGTCGCGCCACCCCCTCCGCCTCCGGCGTGCCCGGAAAGAAATTCCCCAGAGCCGTATTGAAAAAGGTCAGGTAGGTCGGCGCGTTGTCGAGAAAACTGGACAAACCTCCGGATACCCAAAAATAGTGCCAGGGCTCTTTGACACTGGTGATGATAAAAGCCAGGGCGCCGTGCGTGCCGGCGCGCAACATATCCAGCGCGGGAATGATGGTCATAAAGATGCCGGCGAACAGAATGGCCACTTCCTGTATCGGACCCCAGCTGAATTCATTCCCCTGCCGTATTTCCATGCGCGTCGTCTTGAGCGATATATAACCGATGATCAACAGCAGCGCATCGCGGAGCAGATTCTGCATTGCCAGCGGAATCCCCCACACGTGGACCTCGCCCAGGTGCAGGGTTCCGCTCATCAGCACGGCGCCCACAATGGCTGCCAGCAAAAGAAAATTGTGCACGCCTTTCAGCTTCAGCGGCTGCGGCGTCTCTGCAGTTGTAACCGGGGCTGCGGACCTGTCGTGCTCTTTTCTGTAATAATAGCTGTCAATCAGGAAAAAGAGCAGCAGCGCCGCAGCGGCGACAAACGCCGTTTCCGGCAATATCTTCAGGGTCCAGAAAAACGGCACACCGTGCAAAAAGCCGAGAAACAGCGGCGGATCGCCCAGGGGGGTCAAAGCTCCGCCGATGTTGCTGACGAGAAAAATGAAAAAGACGATAACATGAATCTTCTTTTTTCGGGTGGCGTTGGCGCGCAACACCGGCCGGATCATCAGCATCGAGGCGCCGGTCGTGCCGGTCCAGGACGCCAGCAGCGTACCGATCATCAACAGCACCAGGTTGGTCTGCGGCGTGCCGGCGAAACTCCCTTCAACCAGAATGCCGCCTGCCACGGTAAACAACGCCCACAACAGGATGATAAACGGGATATAATCGATCAGATAAATGTGCATGATCTCGTGCAGCGCCGGCGAACCGTAGGCCAGCACAAAGGGAACGGCGAACAGCAGCGCCCAGAACAGCGAAACCTTGCCGAAATGGTGATGCCAGAATTTGGGCGCAAAGAGCGGGAACAGCGCAATCGACAGCAGAATGCCGACAAAAGGCAAACCGCTCCACACCGGCAATATTTCGCCGAGATTAACCCCGCCATGCTCCGCTTCGGCCAGAGCCATAGCCGGACCCAGCAGCACAACACAAACCATAATCCATTTCGATATCGACCTTGCGTTCATCACCGCGTTCCTTCCCAAATTGAACCTTTTAGACAACAAATCTACAACCTCTTGAGGAAAAATCCAAGATGAAAAAAGGCCGGCACCTCTTGCGAAGCACCGGCCTGTGGAAGGGAACTCTGCTCTCCGTCGTACGCGGAGACTAGACTGTTCCTGTTACTTGAGCATGGCCATTTTTCTGGTCATGGTGTACGATTTGGTTTCAATGCGATAGTAATAGATGCCTGAACCGACCGCACTACCCTGATCGGAACGGCCGTCCCACTGTGTGATGTGATAGCCGGCCTGTACCTGTGCGTCCACCAGTGTGCGCACGACCTGACCCGTCAGGTTGTAGATGGTGATGCGCACCTTGTCGGCGTTGGGCAGCTGATACCGGATCTGAGTTGTGGGATTGAACGGATTCGGATAGTTCTGCGACAACTCGTACTTTTCCGGCAACGCCAGTTCCGCCATCACCGGACCGTGCATCATGGTTTCACCGGAACTGCTGAGGTCTTCGATTTTATAATAGTACTTTTGTCCGGCTTGCGCTTCTTTGTCCAGGAAACGATATTTGCCGTCTGTGCTCACCGGCAGCAGTTCTACGGTGATCTTGCTAAAGAGGCCGCTTTCACTGTAGCCGCGATAGACGTGGAAACCGAGATTGTCCACCTCTCTGGTCGTTTCCCAGACCACCTGTACGCCCTGGTAAGGCACCACGGCCGTGGAGAAGGATTTCATTTCCACAGCGGATTTGTTATCCACAATCCAGGTGTTGGTGATGGAGGTGAGTTGATCAAAGATCTCCACCGTGACGTAATGATATCCTCTCGTGTAGTAGCGCGAATCAAAGAAGAACGAGGCGGAATTGCCGGCGACCGCATTATCCACCTTCCAGGTGTAATAGAGCTGATCGCCGTCAGGATCCACGACCTGAACGCTGAATTCAACGGTGGCCGGATACTCGACGATGGTGTTGTCCGACAGCGGTGATTTGCTCACCCACTGCGGGGCTTTGTTTTCGTTGCGCACCACAATCTTGACCGAATCCAGATCGCGACCGCCGCGACTGTCAAGGACTTCGAACACCGCATAGTAGGGTTCCGTCCGGCCTTGCGAGGTGGTCGGCGTCCAGGCAAACTGGCGGGTGCCGCTGGGCTCGTCAAACACCGCCCCATCCGGCAGACGCACGGCATTGATATAGATCTGATCGCCGTCGCCATCGGTCGCGCTGACGTTGAACAGCAGCTGCTGGGTTTCGTTGGCAACCTGATCGGCCGGCAACGCCAGGATCGGATAGTTGTTGGTCTCGCCGGTGGCGCGGAACGTGATCTGCGGAGTTCCGCAGGGCAAGCTGGCTGTAGCCAGCGCCAGGTTCTCGCCGGCCTTGCCCAGCTTCCAATGGACCGAAGCGATGCCGTTGGAATTGGAATAGACGACCGCATTCTCTACCAGAGAGCCGCTCTGCGGCATGACCACGAACTGAACGATACCACCACCAGCCGGGTTGCCGTACTGGTCGGCCACCAGGACCTGGATCGGATCGATCATCGGCTGGTTCACCTGACCGCGCAAACTGGTTTTGCTGGCGTCGGTCATACAGTAGGGATAATCGGCCTTGCCATACAGCGAGAACACGATATTGGTCGGCTGCAGTCCTGCGGAGGTGGCCTGGACCCTGTTCAAGCCGGCGCGCGTGCCCGGGGTGAAGGTGATACAGGCGATGCCATCGCCACCGGAATGCACGATGGAGGCTTTCAATCCGCCCGCCAGAGTGCCGGCCGCCTGAACCGTCGCATCTTCAATAACGGCGAAATTGACGGGGACGTTCGGTACCGGATTGCCGTAGGCATCTTCGGTGCGCACGCACAGCGGCAGCGCGAGCGTCCGATTCACCGTGCCGCTCTGATCGTTGCCGGATACATAGGTAAGCCGCGTCGCTTCGCCGTTCTCAGTGGTGGCCGTAAAAGAGACGGTCGTGATCGCCGGCGCATCCGGCAGGTAGGCGCTGTACATATTGACACCGCGAGTGCGACCCACCACTACGGTTGCCGTAGCGATGCCGTACATATCGGTTTTAACCGGATTAGTGCTGATGATGTTGCCGTCGTTCAAGAGCACGCCGAACTTTACCGATATGCCCTGAATCGGCTGGCCGGAGAGATCCAGAACCTTTACCTTCAACGGATCGGGCAGCTGCTGACCCGGACCGGCGGACTGGCCTTCGCCGCTCACCTTGGTCAACTGCGAAGGTTGCGACTTTTTGCCGGTTTCTGTAAACCGTACCGGCGAATTGTTCAACTGGGCACCCGTGGAGGAGTCGAACGCTTTCGCTTCGATGAAATTAACGCCGGCATTGGCGCCGAGCAGATAGCGCGCCTGCGCCAGACCGGTCGAATCGGTCATCACCTGCGGCCCGTCCAGCATCTGGCCGCCCCCTTGCGTCGGGGTGAACAGCACCGGAAAGCGGACAATGGGATTGCCATAACGATCGCGCACATAGACGCGCAACGGCACCGGCAACGCCGTACCCACATTGCCTTCCTGCGAATCGCCGTGATTGGTGTTGGCTTTGATGATTTCAAAAGCCGCGAGGGCTTTCATGGTCACCTTGACGCTGTCGTTGAGCACAACCTGGTTGTTGAGGTCACGGGCGTGCAGCCACTTGATGCCGGCCTTGGTGGAAGCGATATATCCAGTCACCTGGCCGTTCACATCGGTGGTGGTCATGGGCTGGGTGATGATGTTGTTCGTGCCGCTGGCATCGAGAATCACCGCTGTTTTGGAGACCGCGTTATCGTACCTGTCTTTCAGCGTCACCTGAATGGCGGAGCGGGAAGAACCGTCAGCCGGGATTTCTACCGGGAAAGCCTCGATCTTGGAGCGCTTGCCGTCCGTGACGTCCGGCAACGCCTTGGCCGTGAACAGCTGCGGCGATCCCTCCAGAGCCGCAGCCCCGTTCGTCGAGGTGACTTCCACCATGTTCTTATCCGCACCGGCTGTGCGACCCAGTCGCCAGGTCACTTTGGCAATGCCGTCGGCTCCGGTTTCGACGATCTTGGTCGTCAAGGTGTCGGCGCCGAGGGCCCCTCTTTCAGCCACGCCGGCGATGACACGGAATGTCACCGGATGACGGGCCACAGGATTGTTGAATTGATCCATGGCGATAACCTGCAACTCGTCCGCCAGGTATTTGCCGACCACGCCGGTTTGACCGTTGCCGAATTTGGACATGATCTTGGAGGCGTTGGAAGCGCGGCCGGTAATATAGAATATCACCGGGGATCCGTTCAGCTTGTTGCCGGCGAATTCGGCGCGTGCTTCGACGCGGTTGATCTTGTATCCGGACTTGTTGCCGGCGTAAAAAATCACGCTGGCCAGACCGTACGAATCGGTTTTGAGCGTCACTTTCTTGTCGGTGATGCCGCCCAGTGTACCGCCTTCGGCTTCGACACTGCTTGTGACTTCAAACACCACTTCCTGATTGGCAATGGCGTTCTTGAACATGTCGGTTACGCGCACGCGCAACGGCTCAGACAGGGCGGCGCCGCGGGTGGTGCCCAGACTCAGTTTCGCCGTATCGCTCACCATAACGATCAGTGAAGGATCATCGATGGTGGCTGTGGCATAAAAGATATACGGCGCGTTGGTCAACAGAGTGTTGCCGTTGCGGGCGGTCACCTCCAGTGCATTGTTGCGTGAACCCGGCCGCTTGCCCAGCGTCCACTCGACCTGGGCATTGCCGTCGATATCGGTAAGCACCTCTTTGAACGGCAAGCCATTGATGTTGCCGCGCAGAGAATCCACACCCTGAACGGTAAAGACCACCGGATGCGCCGGCACACCGTTGCCGTATTGATCGACGATCTGTACTTTGATGGGTTTGGTCAGCGGCCGCCCCACTTTGCCGATCTGATCTTTGGCGGTCTTGTCCTCCACCAGGCGATTGGGCGCATCAGGATTCGCCGTCGCCTTGAACACCAGCGTCGGATTGACCGTAACCGCGGCCCGCGCTTCCACCAGATTGTTGGCAATGCCGCTCTTGGTACCGAGCGTCCAGATGACCTCGGCAATACCGGAATCCGCTGAAGTCGCCACGGTTTGCTGGGTGCCGCTCTGTACGCCGTTGCTGACAGATCCGCCGCCCTGGGTGGCCATAAAGGTGACGAAATAACCGCCCTTGGGCAGGTCGTTGCGGTCGGTCACACGCACGCGCAGACGCTGTTCCAGCACTCTGCCGGCTGTGCCCCGCAGCGTATCCGCCGTCACCAGCTTGACCATCTTGTAAGCGTCGCCGGTAACAGAGGTGGCAATAAATTCCACCGGATTGCCGCTCAACCCTTCGCCGTTTTCTTTGACCGCCGTAGCGATACAGCGAACCGGACCCAGCGCTACCGGCATTTTCCATTTCGAGGCAGCGTAACCGTCTTTGCCGGTCTTGACCACCAGGATGGTCGTTTCGTTGGTGCCGGAGATGAAGGAACCTCCCCCGGCCTGAATTTCAAAGGTCACGTTGTGGTTCAGAATCGGGTTGCCATAGCGGTCCACTACCCGCACCCTGATATCCTTGGCCAGGGTCGCTCCTGCGGCTGCCGCCTGATTGTTGGTTGTTTCATCGCGCTCCACTCGTGAGGGCAGATCCGCGTTGCCACCGGCAATAAAGCGGATGGGCGATCCGTCCAACTGTATGTTGGGATTGTCGGAGCGCGTCGATGTGGCTTCAACCACGTTCACCGAATCACCGGCCGCCGTACCGACGGTCAACGTCGCTCGCGCCAGACCATCATTATCCGAGGTGGTGGTGATTTCAACCTGGCCGCCGATGTTGCCGCTGCCCTTGGTAACCCGGAAGGTTACCGAGTGGTTGGCGATGATCGTATTGTACGGGCCTTTGGTGCGAACGACGAACGGCTTGCTCAACGGATGGGTAACGGTCGTATCTTGCAAATTACCGGAAACATATTCCAGCGCCACGGCAACGGCTGTACCGGCCGTAGCCTCAAAGGTGACCTGCTCCGGAGTCAACCCTGTGGCGGTAACGCGAACCAGATGTTGTTCATTGGGGGCGCTGCCCATATACAGAATAACCTGCGCCGTGCCATCACTGCCGGTCAGAACCGTGACCGGCTTGTTGAGATTGGACGAATTGTTGATATAAGCATCTGTGCCTTGAATGACCGTAAAGATCACCGGAAATCCGGAAATTGGATTTTCGCCGCATTTATCGGCTACTTTGACCACAAGGGGTTTATCCAACTTTACCCCGACCGGACCTTTTTGCTTATCGCCGGAAACGATCTTTAAGCTGGAAGCTACGTCAGCCTTGCCGACGCTGCTG
Source organism: uncultured Cytophagia bacterium (assembly GCA_964541895.1). GTDB lineage: Bacteria > Zhuqueibacterota > Zhuqueibacteria > Residuimicrobiales > Residuimicrobiaceae > CAZISM01. The sequence goes on along the minus strand of CAZISM010000036.1, from coordinate 33,531 downwards.
AAAGTGATCGGCGTGCCCTGCAATCCCGTAGCCCGGGCTTCCACCGTATTGGCACCTGCCTTGGAACCGGTTTTCCAATAGACTTTGGCCAAACCGTCCGTGCCGGTACTGACAGTAACCGTTGCCGCATAGCTTTCCGGACTCATCGCGCTCACGGTGCCGTTGCCGGCAGTGACGGCGAATTCAATCGGAAAATTCGGGAAGGGATTGCCGTCCTTGCCCAGCACTTTAACGATCAGAGGAGCAGCCAATCTGTCGCAGGAAAAGCCTTCCTGGTTGTTGCCGCTGACATATTCCAGAGACTGCGGCGGCACACCCGGCTTGACATAAAACGTCAACGGCGAACCGGTGAGCGCCGAACCGGTGGGTCCGGTGGCCGTGGCCTGAATTTCATAAAAGGTCTCCAGCAACGACAGCGTCAGATAGGTATTGGCTTCGCCGTTGACGTTGGAGGTGGCTTGTCGGGTGGATAGCGTGCCGGTGCCGCGAATCAGGGTGAAATTGACCGTGGCACCGGAAACGCGGTTGCCGTAGGAATCGACGACAATGGCTTGAATGGGTTCGCCCATCTGCGCACCCGGCGTGCCCTTTAACGTATCCTGCGCGCTGCCTTTACGCATCGCAGCGGCCGGACCCGGACCGGGATTCAGAGTAAAATTAACCGGCGCACCCTGCAGCAGCGTCGTGCCGTCCGTTTTGTACCCCAGCGCCTGCACGACCACATTGGTGTCGGCATCGGTGCTGAACCGCACGCGCGTTGAGGCAACGCCCAGGGCATTGCTGACATTGCTAAAGTAGGGGCCGGACCCGCCGACGCCGGAGGGGATGTAGCTGCTGTTGCGAATGCGATCGGACAGCAGAATCTTGTCCCAATCCCATCCCGGATTTTTGGTAACAAAGACTTTAATGGTATGCACGCCACGACTGATCGTATAATAGCCCGCCTTGTACCAGGCCCAGTTGGTGGATACCGGCACGCGCACATAAAGACTGTCCTTGTCGTCCAGCTTGAAATAGCCGCGATCATGGTTGTTATCCGGTGCACGATAGCGGATCCACAGATCATAGACCAAATCCTGCGGCGAATAGATCGTCATCGTCAGCGGCGTGGTATCGGTCTGGTTAATGTTGCCCGGCGTGGTGATATATTTGCCTCCTGACGCACCTGCATCCGTGCCTTCGGTCGCATAGCCGCCCTTGGTGCCGGATTCGCACTCTTTCCAGATTTTGCCGTCAAAGGTGGAGGTGTTGTTGACGCTCAATTCGGCACGGCCCTGTGTAATGGAAAAGGTGACCGGAACGCCTTCGACGACCTGGCCGGTTTCATTTTTAATAATCACCGCGAGGGAATCCGCAACGTCGTTATTGATCGTACCGGTCTGATTGTCGCCGTGGAACATGGCCATTTGCGAGGCGTCGTTGGAACCGGGCAGACAGACCTCAAAATTATCGATGGCATTTTTGCCGGTATTGCTGTATTCGATCACGCCGGCATAGTAGCTGGTGAGCGGGCTGTCCACCACAAAACTCATATCCAGTTGATCGTTGATATAGAAATAAACACGCTTTTTGTTGTTGCTGCTGTCCCTGATCGCCGCCGTCAGTTTGGCGCCGGCGGCAAGCTGCGTCGTGGTTTTGGCAACCGAGGTAAAGGTCGGCTGAATGGCGCCGTTGACGATGGAAAGAATGCGCATTTCGGCGGCGGTTCGATACAGTGCAAAACCGTTTTGATTGGCCGGCGTAATATCGGAAAGAATGGCCGACGCTGCGAACAGCGTATTGCCCGAGACGCTGCTCAGCTTGAACGAAATCTTTATGGCATCATAATTGGCCGTCTTGATATACCCGGCCTTGTTATAGACGGCGATATTATTCCACGAGCTCGCCGTACCGGTCGATTTGGTGGCCAGTTCTTCATTGAGAATGGTAAAATTATCAGCGACCCAATCACTGCCCACAGAGGCGCGATTGAACTGATCCACATCGGCACACCGCCAATCGATATTCAGTCCGCCGCCGCTGGAGCCACCTGAAGAGGCCGACGTCGTAGCAGAGGGCAGATTGGAAATAGCGGACCAATTCGGCACTTCATCGCCGACCTTTAAAGCAAAATAATACTTGGTGCTGGCCTGCAAGCCGCCTACCGTATACGATTCGCTGCCGCCGGCAGCTTTGGGCGTCGGTTCACCGCTCACCTGGCTGGCTGAACTGAAATTGGCCGCGGTGATGGCGCTGGTGGAATAACGCAAGTCATACTGACTGGCTGTACCGGTCGCTCCGTCATCACCGGTGGCGGTCCAGGTCAATGCGACGGTGCTGGAGGTCACGGCGCCTGCGGCCAACGTGCTCACCGCATTGGGCGCGGTGGTATCGGTGCTGCCGGTGGAGACATTCTCAGCCGTAAACAGCTCGACATCCTTGTTTTTGGTCGGATCACCATGCATAATGACGCCGGCATAGACCGTCGACAGGTTGTAGGCATGCCCCGGCGTGATGTCGGTCACGGTGCCTACCAGGCTGTTGTTCACATAGATGTCAAACGAATAGTTGCTGGACTTGAAAATCACCTTCAGGGTGCCGCCGGCAGAGAGGGCTACATCCGTAGTCGCAGTTTTGGAGTCCAGTTGATATCCGCTCGCCGGTACTTCGCCGTTGGTAATTTTGAACAACCGCAGGCTGGAACCGGATTTGTACACCAGGTAGCCGTTGGCGGTTGCCGAAGCGGAATTGACAAACAGCACGCCGGCATAATTGGGATCCGTGGCCGCACTGGAAAAGGAAATGGCTGCCGAGTTGGGATTGGTAACTCCGCTTCCTTTGTAGATGGCTGGATACTTCCAGCCACTTGTTGATCCCTGATAATGCAGCTTGCCGTTCTGGATCACCATGTCGGCGTGCGCCGCCCAGTCGGTGCCCAGCGAGGCGCGTTCAAAATCATCTGTTACGGCCCATGAGCTCGAACTGATCGACATATTCAACAACAACGTGATCACCAGGAGCTGTGTGAGTTTAAGAGCGAATCTCATGGCTTTAGCCTCCAAAAACGTAGCTTGATGTTTTGTTTCACTGCAAAACAATTGTTTGCCGCTAGAACAAGCAAACCGGTTATTTCAGTGTCGTGGATGCGATATTAATTCAATAAAAACAATACAATTCTCGACACGTCATCATTAATCGCGCAAACATTATGCCACGAGTGCGAGCGTCAGCTCAGGAGGTGAAATATAGTAAGACAAAATATGGCGGGGAACTCGGTCTGAAAGGCCAAATGAAAACCAGGTAGCTATGGAACCGGCAATAGCGCCATGGCATGCCCGTGCGGATGGATCTGTTGTCAACATGCCGCGCCTGCGCAGCGTTGCCGGACAAACATGCAGATGGCTGGCGGCGGCGCCGCGGAATTCAACTCTCGATATAATACCCATACATACGGTGCCCCCGTTCACAGGAAGCGGAGCGGGCAGGGCGATTCATCAGCGGGTCAACGGCAGGGCCATCAAACCTTGCGGGGAATTGGGCGGGACCTGATCCTTTTTGGCAAAGGCTTCGAGTTGCACATCATCAAAATAACAGCGATCGTTGAAAGAACCCATGCCGATCTGACCGGCGGCGGCCGCCATGATCGCCTGCTGCAACACCAGCTGGTTGTTGATCGACACCGTGCAAGTATCCCTTTGCAGCTGAATCGTGATCGGCTGATAAGCCGTCAAATGGACGGTCTGGGTCAGCTTGGCCAGGATCTCTTTTTCTCCGGCCACGATGCGCGACAACACTACATCATAGGTATGAAACTGCACATAATAATAATTCAGGCTGTCCTGATAGCCGAACACAATGGCATAATCGGCATAGCGGTTTTCGCTGGTGTTTTCCGCGCTCCTGGCTGCACAGGAAAAAATAAAATCACGGCTGTTGAACCGGTCTGATTCCAGCAGGGCATACTCGCCCAGCCGTTTGCCGTCCGGACTGTCATATCCGGTGGCAGACAAATGCAGCGACTGATCACCGCCGTCCATCTGCCGCTGCCATCGCGACGGTGTGTGAAAGGTCCAGGCAGCGGTTGCGCTGGACTCAAAATCGTCAAAAAAATCGGCCAGCATACGCAGTTCATAAATCGCCTGGCTCATGGTGTTGGGCTGGCGGGCCTGATCTGAGATCCCGGAAACCGAAATCAAGTACTCGGTGCCCAGCTGCATTTCACTGCAGGAAATATCCACGGCAGTAGCCCCTGCGGCCAACACGGCCGCCTGCACGGCGAGCGCGGGTTGAATGCGATAATTCCTCACCTCCTCTGCCGAACTCTTGCTCACCGGCTCGGAGAACGTCAGCCGGATATGAGTCCGATCCGTAATCGAGGCGTAGAGCAGTCGCGGCGGTTCGGTATCTGCCAGCGTAGCAAAGGTGGCGCGCGCCGGTTCGGCGCACACCAATCCGGCCTTGTCCACACTGGCCACCGCGTACTCGTAGCGGCCGGCCTCCTCCAGCCCGGTGTCGGTATAACTCGTCTCCACCTGCTCGGCTAACAGAACGTTGTTTCGATAGACCCGATAAAAGGAAGGCCAGTCGCCATCCGCTGCCTGAGCCGGACGGTCCCAGCTCAGCCGAATGGTATCGAATGTCTGTTGGCTGCTTTTCAGCCCGGTCGGCGCATGGGGCGGGATTTCGTCCACAGGGGCCTCATCGCGACGACCGACGTCAAACATATATAAATCGGCCGTCGGCCCCAGGTAGGTGCTGCGATAGACGATCTTGCTGCCTTGCCGGTTTACCACCAGATCCGGCTGCCAGTATTTTTCCGACTTGCCGGAAATCTCGCGGGAACGATGATGCACAAGCCGCCTCACCTGGCCGGATCCGTCGGTAGGAATCTCGACAATCTCGCCCCAGAACGGCGCCCATAATTTATTCGGGTCGCTGGAACGGCCGTATAACGCTACATAGACATAGTTATGATCGGTCACCGAATTGCAGGCGCTCATAATCTGTGAGGCCCACACCTCCATCCGTTTGAGCAGGCGTATATAGCCATCCGACAAGCGGATGGAAATAAGGTCGCCGGGCCGAACCCCGCGACTCGTATAGTATTCCGCCAGCGCGAATCCGGCTGTGGTATAAATGACCTCATGGCCGAAACGGTCAACGCCCAGTTCCCAGTGAATGATGCCCGGATAGATCTGCCGCTGAAAATTGAATTGCCGGTCATACACTTCGATGCCATGGTAGCGGCTCTCCATGGTCGTCGTGCTCCAGGATACCACTACATACTGGCCGCTGGGCGACACCGCCGCATAATCCACGCCCAGTTCGCTGCCCGGCGAGCCGATGACGCCGGCATTAAAGGTGCTGGCCGGATATTTGATATCGTCCACCAGATCATAGACAAAGAGCTCACGATGATCGCCGTCGAGACACCAGTAGCGGCCGTCATCCGAGAGATCCCCTTCACCGCCGGCAGGTCCGATTTCGCCATATTCGCTGAAACGGCGCAGAACGACATAGCTTTCCATTTGCCGGACATCATAGAGACGAATTTCGTTGGCTTCATACTTGTAGAAACAATACACCGGATCGATGGTTACATATTGGCCGTTTTTCTTGTAGCGTTTGGCCAGAGCCCATCGAATCCACCACGGCCGCATGGTGTCTTTGCCCAGCATCTTCAGCCGGGCGCCCGTACTGCCGGAATACAAATAGGTGGCGTTGATCTCTTTGCCGTCCACCACCACGTTTTCCGTAGCGATAAAATAGGAGCCGTCGCTGTTAAAGGTGCAGATCTCGCTGTTCCCCATGTATCCGCCCAACGCCTGTGCGTGCGCCAGACCGCAGTTGGTGACGCGAGTCACACGCGTGTTAAACGACGGATCGACATACGTACTGCCGATATTCGCGGGGGGAGAAAAAACGGCAAAATCGCCGGGCTTGATCACACTGTCGGTGATCAAGCCGTTGCTAATCGCCCAGGTCATTCCTGACCAGGTTAACAGTATGGCTGCATAACGCATTAATCAAAACCTCTCATGGCTGCTGTGTCTGCATGTTTTGCGCGTCCACCACCTTACCCGCTCCGGGACAGGTTCAAAGATGGCGTGAAGGATCGTTTTTCCGAGGCACCAAAAGCTGCTGTTCAATGGCGGCGAAATCTCTGCACCATGGCGCGCATGACCAATACAACGTAAGCGGTGTTGGTGTACAGATAGCGTCGCCACAATCGCCCGGGTTCCTGCAACAGGCGATATAACCACTCCAGTCCCATCGATTGCATCCAAACCGGCGCCCGGCGCACATAGCCCGCCAGGATGTCGAAACTGCCGCCGACCCCATGCACCACCGGGACGTTGAGCTCATGGATATGCTGCCGCACCCATTTTTCCTTCAGCGGTGTGCTGATGCCCACCAACAGGATGTCCGCGTCGGCCTGCGCGATCTTGCCAACAGCCGTCTGCTCCTCCTCGGCTGAGGCAAAATAGCCGTTACGAAATCCTGCAATCTGCAAATCCGGATAAAGAATCCGCACCTGCTCCATGGCCTTTTCGATCAGCTCCGCCGTGGAGCCCAGGAAAAAGACACGGTATCGTTTTTGATCGGCCAGCTCCAGCAACTTGTACATCAGGTCCGTGCCGTTCACGCGACCAGGCAGGGATTGTGATAACAGTCGGGAGGCCCAGACGATGGGCATGCCGTCCGCTCCCACCAGATCCGCGGTACGAATGATATGGGCCAGTTCATGGTCCGAGCGCGCCCGCACGATTTTGGCCGCGTTCACCAGGACAATGTGGGTAGGCCGTTCTGCGGCGATCGCCTTTTCCAGGCGGCCGACACAGTCGTTCAGGGTCATTCTATCGACATCAAACCCCAACAGATGCGCCCGACCGTTAGGTCGTTCCGCGGAATGTTTTTCTATGGCCGCCGTGGATGCTGTTTTCGTATCAAATAGTGTCAAGTCAATCCTTCACTGACAATGATGAGGACAGTTGCCGATAAAGAAGTGCATAGTTGCTGATCATGGCGTTCATGGAATAGCGATGCCGTATTTCCTTTTCCGCCTGCTCGACCATTCGTTCACGAAGCGCATCTTCCGATACCAGCCGCATTATGGCGGCAACCAGCTCCTGCGGCCGCTGCGGCGGTACCACCAGTCCGTTATGCTCATGGCTGACCAGCTCACGATTGCCAGGCACATCGGTAACCACGACCGGCTTGCGCACCGCCATGGCCTCCAGAATGGCATTGGGACATCCTTCGCTCTGCCTGGAGGTGAGCACCACTACATCCATGAGCGCTATATAGTCCACCACCCTCTCGACTTCACCCACCAGAAGAACATGATCCTGCAGACGCAGACGCTCTATCTTTTGCCGAATTCGCTCCTGCTCCGGCCCGCCGCCGACCAAAAGAAAAAACGCTTGCGGCCGCAACTCCCGCAGCAAACCGGCGGCTGCCAACAGCGTATCCGGATCCTTTTGCGGAAACAGACGCGCCACCATACCCACTACCGGAAATCGCCGCGACAGATCCGGACCGACAAAACGGGGGTCCGGGCAGAGACGCTCCTGGTCCAGCCCATTGGCGATCACACGAATCCTCTCCTCGGGGATGCCTCTGGCTTTGCAGAACGTCCGCCCCGCCTCGCTGTTGGCCACCACCACCCCGGCCCGCCGCATCGCCAGCCGTTCCAGCGCGTGATATATCCGGCTGCCCGGAGAAGAATAGACCGACCGCGCATTTCGCTCCGTCATCACCGTGACCGGGATGCCGGCCCACCTGGCCATCACAAGCCCCACCAAACGGGCGGAAGCGTTATAGGCCTGGACGATATCGAACCGTTCTTTGCGCAGAATCCTGCTCAACACTATCAGGTATGCAAAATCCAGGCCAGATTTTTTGTGCAAAAAATGAATTTTCAGGCCAGGGATCCGGGCAAAGCGGTCAGCGAGCGCACCGCCGTCATAAAACACCGCGAGCGTGACCTCATGGATTTGCTTGTCCAGCCCTCTCAACAGATAGTAGAGTTGCCACTCTGCACCACCAATACCCAGAGAAGGCACAATAAAAAGCAGGCGCAACCTGCCGGGCTCAGGCATAACCAAGAGCCTTTAACTTTTCCCAGGTATCCTTGTCAAATCCCGGCTGATGCTGATCTGCAACATGGGGTGACAACGTTGAATGCCACTTTTGAAATTGGGATGCCAAAAGTGTGCTTCGCTGATCGCTGCCATGCAGATTATGGCCCTCGCCAGGATCCTGCACCAGGTCATAAAATTCATGCTGGCCGTCGGAGGACCAGATGTACTTGGCCTCGAGCGTGCGATAACAGCGCAAATCCCGAAAGTACTGACTGAAATCGCCCTCTTTCAACGCGGGCATTCTCTGCAGCCAGCGCAACACCATTTTGCGCGGATTGTCGCATTCGGCAGCAGCAAACACACGCCGGCTGCCGTGCAGAAAAGAGAGGCCATCCACGTTCTCGGGAGAGAGATCCAATCCGTCCAGCAGCGTCGGCATGAGATCAACCGATTGTATCAGTTCATCAGACATCTGGCCGGGTTGAAACCAGTCCGGAAAATGGATCACCAGCGGCACGTGCAACAGCGGATCATAGAGATTGAACGCATGCCAGATATAGCCGTTCTCGCCGAAGCATTCGCCATGGTCCGCAGTGATCACAATCACCGTGTTTTGCCACAGCTTTTGTTGCTGCAGCCACTCAAACAGCCGGCCCAGCCGCCAATCCAGATAGGCAATTTCGCCGTCATACATGGCCAAATAGGCTTCCATGTCCTGACGGGTGAACTCCAGCTGTCCGGCATAATAGGGTATGTGCGGGTAATCCAGATAGCGCCATTGTGCAAACCAGCCGCCGGGGAAAAACCTTTTGCGATACGGTTTGGGCGGGAAATAGGGCGAATGCGGTTCCTGGTAGTGCACAAAAGCGAAAAACGGCCGCTCGTCGCTGTCGACCAGCCAGCGCTGCAGGGCTGTTTCTGTAGCGGCCGCACCGTCATCGCGCGCCAGACTCTTTTGCACGCGCGGGATATCGGCCAAATCTTTGATCGCTTCCTTTACCATTATCGGCAGCCGCTGTTTGCCGCTTGCGATCCACCCCCGCCAGAAGGAGTCGCGACGGATTGCGGCCCTGGCTGTTTTGGCAGATTTTATTCCCCGATACCACAGGCTCTCAAAACCGTTATGCAAACCGGTCTTGTCCGTGATATAAAGATTGTTGGAAAAGCACGCCGTGCGATACCCCGCCATGTGCAGGCGTTGCGCCAGCGTGGGCACGTCGCCGTCGAGGTAGTACCGCTGATAGGTATAGCCGTGACGCGTCGGGTATCGACCGGTCAGCAAAGAGGAAACCGCCGCACCGGTCCAGTTGGAAGCGGCAAAGGCCTGTTTGCACAACAGACCGTCATGAGCCAGCTCCGAAAGGTAGGGCGTGGTCTCTTTCTCATAGCCATAGACCGACATATGGTCCGGTCTCAGACTGTCGATGGAGACAAATAAAATGTTGGGACGTGTTTTCATAAAGTTTGCATGATGAACTGAATGATGCGTTTTGCGCGATCGGGCCACGTATGGCCGGCGGCGTCTATAGCCGCTTGCCGGGCCAATCGCTGCGCCAGGCTGCCATCGCGCAGAATCCGGGTGATGGCGTTTGCCAGCGCTGTCGAATTACCGGGCGGGACCAGCCAGGCGTTCCGATCATGGACCAGCACTTCGCGAAGAACGGCGAGGTCGCTGGCTACGATCGGTCGGGCCGCCGCCATATATTCAAACATTTTCAGGGGCGATGTGTATGCATGCCAGGCCCCTTCTGCCGTGTTGGGCAGGACACAGAGGTCAGCCGCCCGGTGATAAAGCCGGGCATGCTGTGGCTGAACAAATCCGATCCAGTGCAAAACCGCTCCGCCTTGCCCCCTGCTGCGTTCGCGCATAGCCTGCACCTGATCAGCCTCGCCGCCGACTATAAAGATATGCACGTCCGGCGGGAGCAGGCCGGCCGCCTGCAGCAGTATCTCTACGCCCTTGCCCGTTTTGAAGGAACCGGTATAGACCACCATCGGCCCCTGCAGCTCCGCCAGGCCCAGCGTGCGCCGAGCCTCTGCAGAGGAGAACGGCGAACGGGCGCTGAGCGGCCAGGCCGCATCCGGCGCCAGCAGAATCCGTTCAGCCGATACAGCGACCGCATCGGCCACAGCGCCGGCCAGAGCGCTGGTAATACAAACCAGCCCGTCCGCATGCCGCAAGACGTACTCGAACCAGCGTCGCGGTTGCTGATCCAGGCTGTGCACTTCATAAAAAATGCGCACCCCCGCCTGCCGTAAAAGCGTTCTGGCCAGCATGGTTATCACCGCGGCCGCATTCACATTGCGGCAATAGACCACGCGCGGCCGCGCTTGCGCTGCTGTAAACGTGCGCATGGCGTAGAGCCCCACCATGGCCTGCATGGAAGCCCCGCCGATGAACGGCAGGCGCCGGCTGGACGGCTGCAGCGGTCGGCTCAGACTGAGCAGCGTCGGCAGCGTGGTGATGCGGAACTCTGCGTTCACACCGTAAAACCGGTACACGCTTTCAACGTCGGCCAAGCCGAAATAGTACGGTCGGATCAACCGCACCGCGGCACCAGCCTGAGCAAACGCCGCACACATCTGCACCTGCTGGAGAGCGCAGGCCGACGAACCAGGTATGCGCTCGTTGGAAAAATAGTGCAACTCGATGGTGCGGCTTGCGTCCGGATCAGTGGGTTGCATGGCGATACCGCAATACGATCCAGTAGCTGGCCAGGGCACGAAACACCGTCGCTATCAGCAGCGCCCACGCCGCGCCGATGACGCCCTGGTAATGAAGGAGCGCCGTGAGCAGACCGATATAGATCACCATAGAGAAAATGGTGATATAGAGATGAGCCAACAATGCCGACTGGCCAAGCCGGCCCACGATCAGGCTCGAAGACAAGCTGTACAACAGGCGAAATATTCCGGATACAGCCAGTATACGCAGCAATGGCACGCCTTCGTCATAGCGGCCTTTGTACAAAATATGCAGGATCGGCTGCGCAGCGAAATACAGGGCTGCGCTCATCAGAACGGCCAGCCCGGCCACAGCGGCCGTGAGCAGGCGAAACCGGGTGCGATCCGAACGCCCGAATTCCGGCACCCAGACATATTTGGCCGCACGCGCCAGAATATTGAACATCTGCGCCGGCACCAGGGTGGCGGAATAAAGACCAAGGCTGGCAAACCCGAGAAACCTGGGTATGAACAACGTGTCCAGAGAAGACAAAACATCCACAGACGCTTCAATGCCCATCAGGATTAATCCGGTTTTGTGCATTTCATCCGGAACAGCCTGATCGCCCCTGGGAACGGAGCGCTGAATATAATAGACATTGATCGCACCGCTGACCAGGACCAGGCCCAGGTAGATCATGATGGCGGCCGCGGCGGTGAGCGAACCGACCAGATAGGCCGGCAGCAGCACGAAAAAGAAAGCGCCGCGAAATCCGTTTTCCATGAGCACAGCCTGGGGGTAGCGCCGCTGACTCCGCACCATGTTGGCCATCAACAGATTGGCGCAGAACACCACCACCGCGGCAAACAGCAGCACCGCCTGCAGCCAGGTCAGGTGATACAGAACGGCCGCTATCGCCACCGCCGGCAGAGAAAGCAGGGTCGACACAGCGAGAATTTTCAAAAAGGCGTTCGGCCAGTCATAGCGGGCCGGATCGTTTCTGCTGAAAAATCGCGCCGTCGCGATCCCCTGTCCCCAAATCGCCAGAAACGGCAAAAACAGCACCAGCATGCGCATCAGACTGAATTTGCCAAAATCGTCCTCGGACAACATGCGGCCCAGCAAAATGGAAGAGAGAGACGCGAACAGCATGATGACAATGAGCACGGCGGAAACGCTGCTGATATGCATGGCCATTTTTCTTATCATGCGCCGTCCTCGCGCTGCTGGTTCATCATGGCAGCGGTCATGGCCAGGATGATGAAAAAGAGCGCATTGCCTCCCGGCGGATGCTTTTCCACCAGGCCGTGCACCAGATAGGCCGAGATGCCGGCGACCAGGCCGGCTGATATAATGGAATAGACCGGCGACGGCGCCCGCACCAGACGCAGGAGCGTACGCATCGTCGCCCAAAGCAACCACAAGATCACCGCCAGACCCAGCACGCCCGTTTCGCCGGTGACCAACAGGTACATGTTGTGCACCGGCCGGGCTATGGTTTTGAAACGACGGCCGATGAGGGTGTCGTTGTACTGGCGCATGTTGACCGCATAGTTGTTGATGCCGACGCCGCCCAGGGGGTGGTCTTTAATGATGGACCAGGCCATCTGAAACATGGGGATGCGGCTGATGGCTGAACCGTGATCGTCACTGGTGATACGGCTTTCGATCTGTTCATAAAACATCAGCACCACGGCTGCTAAAATCAGACCAAGCAGCACCATCAGCTTGAACACGGTCCAGAGCGAAACATGGTGGTTGCGCACCAGCAGAAAAAAAAGCACCACCAGCGAAATCATCACAGCGATCCAGCCGCCGCGGGAACCGGTAATGATCATGGCGGCAAAACCGATGGCAAACGCAGCAGCCGCCACCCATTTAGCCGTGCTCTTTTGCGCCACCATCATGGCCGCGATGCAGCTCGGCAGCACCAGCTCGAGATAGAGCGCCAGCCGGTTGGGGTGCCCCAGGGTGCCGCCAACCCGCTCGAGGCGGCCGACTTCGCCGGTGCGGACCTGCATTTCACCCAGCAAATCCAGGGCCAGCGAACGGCCGCTGATGAACTGGACCAGGCCCAGGCCGCCTTCCAGCAAAACCGTAAGGACGAGCGCCCACAAAACCACCCTGACGTCCGCGACGTCCCGCAGTTGGTTGGAGACGACCAGATACATCAGCAGGATTTTGGCCATATGCACGATTTCCAGCATCGCCAGATCCGTTCTCGGCGCCCACAGCAGCGTGAGCAGACACAGTTCCAAATAGATGAGCGCCGGCAAGGTGATGGGACGGCTGAAGCGAAAATAGCCGCGCCTGGCTGCAAACGCCTCGATGATCCACCAGATCAAAAGCAGAATCACAAAAATATCCCGCAGCGCAATACCCATGGTGGAAGCACCAGCCTGATTCTCAAAGATGTGACGAAAATTTATATCCAGCAAAATCGGTATGGAAAGGACAACGCCGGTCAACAAAAAATGGCGCAGGTTGGGAATCATCATGGCGACAAAGGGAAACGCGATGGCCGCTACGCCGAGCGGTGCATACCGCCCCGGCACATCGGCGAGCAGGATGACCAGCAAACCCAAACTGACCCCGGCGGCAAGAAAAAACAGGATTTGCAGAGAAAGAAATTTTTTGATGATCGGTTGCATCACACTCCGTCCATTCGTCCGTTCAGATGCTCAGCGCACCGGCGCGGGCGTTTCGGCCACCGCGCCCAAACGGCGCAGGATCGTTTCCCAACCCACGGCTGTGAAAACAAGCAGCAAGGGTTCTATCGGAATCCGATAGCGCACTTCGGCATAGATCATCGAATAACCGACCGCAAAACTGACGATGGTCAGCAGCAGCAGGCCTGCGGCGTTTTTATTGCGACGCCAGGCGGCCGCTGCACCCAGCAGGGCGCCGGCAAAGATGGGCGCCATGACCAAAATGCTCGGCCATTTGATGTACAGCCAGATCGAGCCCTTGGTTTCCATGCGTTGATCGCGATCATGAACCGTGCTGCGATACGAGTCCCTGGCTGTATCCAGGCGATCCGGATACAGCGCCCAGAAATGGCCCAGCTCGGACAGCAGATGCCGCAAGGCGCCCGCAGGATGATGCAGATAATGCATGACGGTTGCGGTCAGGCCATCCTGTTCGCTGCCGCGCGGATGTTCCTTGAAATAGGTGACGGTCGTCTTGAAACCTCCAGCCACCTCCTGCTCCTGCGCCCGGCGATCCTGCAAATTGGGCAGCACCGTATGCGGCAGAGGCTGCACCAGCGTCAAGCGGCCGTATTTTGCATAATTTCTCATGGTCCAGGGCGACAGCACCAGCGCCAACACAACGAGGTACAAGCCGGCCGCCCGCAGGGATCCTGCTCGTCTATCCCACACCAGCCACAGCAGCCACGCCGGCAGTATAAAAAATACAGAGGCCACGGTCAAACCGGCCAGCCCCGCCAGGACAGCGCTCAGGAGCAGCATCAGGGTGCGGCCGGAATAACGGCCTTGCCACAGCAGCAGCAGAGAGGCGAGCAGAAACAGGGAAAATAGATTGGTGGGATAGAGTATGCCGACGAGCAAAATAAAATGCGGGAAAACCGCGCTGAACAGGGTCGCCCACCACGCCACGCGCCTGCCGAACAGCATCACAGCCAGCCGGTAGACGATCAGGCAGAGCACCACGCCCAGCACGGCCTCAACCAGACGAGCCGCGACAAAAGAGCGGCCCAGGATGGCGTACACGGCGGCCAGAAAAACAGGATAAACGGGCGCCCGATAATACTTTTCACCCAGCTCGCCCTCTTGCAGCAGGTTCATGGCCGCTCGATCGTAATGGCGGGTATCGCTGAAATAGTAACGATCCGGATGGAGCGCCAGCGCCATCGTCAGACGCAGCAACACGGCGATGACGAACACATACCGGATGGAGAAGGGATGTTCTCGGGAAAAAAAATGGTTCATAGTCAGGCAACCTTTGTTATCCCCCTACCGCTGCTGATCCCCGTCAGGACTGGATGTGCTTCCCGAGCCCTGGACGATGGCGAAACACGCCATACCACTGGCCAAGGCCGTAACAGACATGTGTGCCGATGAACAACAGCCATACCCGCCACAACGATTTTGGCTCTCTGGCGCGCAGCGACAACAGGCCGGCATAGAGCAAGAGGAAAACAGCGTACGTCAGCAACAGCGGCCATAACCAATAACCGGCAAGCAGCAGGGCGACCAGCAACATGGGCGCCAGCAGGACCATGTTGATGCGACCGGGATGACGGCGCATAAGCCACAGCCGGCCTTTGCCGTAGACAAACATATTGTGAAACCAGGATTGGAATCCGGGACGCTGGAAATGGGTAATGACGCAATCGGCCAGATAGTACAAGGTGTACCCTGACTCTTCCAGCCGATAACTCAGATCCCGATCTTCACCGATATTATAAAAACCAACATCAAAGCCGTTGACCGCCTGCAGAACCTGCCTTTTGTATAGTACATTCACAGTCGGCAGATGCGGAACCGGGCGATCGTCCGGATATTTTCGCCCCTGCACCGAGCCGTGACTGCCCAGGTAAGAGTTGAGAAACAGTGCATGCGCTGTGTAAAACGGTGAATGGTCGGCCGGCGGCGCATTGCCGCCGCCCACGGCCGCCAGCGCGGCCGCCTGGGCGTCATAGCGCAACAGGCCGGCTGTCAGCATCATGAGCCAGCGCGGCGGCACGACACAATCTGAATCGGTGTATGCGACAAAGTCAAAACGGGCCGAACGCCAGCCGAGATTTCGACTGACCGAAATGCCGCGAACCGGATTGTCGATAATTTTGAGTCGGGTGTGCTTACAAGCAAATTCTGTCAACAGGGAACGGGTGCCGTCCGTCGAACCGTTGTCGACCACCACGAGCTCCCAATCGCCGTCGTACTCTTGCTGCAAGAGACTGGTCAGGCATGCGTGAATATGCTCCCTGGCATTGAAGCATACCACCACGACCGTCACACCGACAGGATCAGCTTTTTGCAAACGCTCCTCCAGGTGAACCGCTCCTTTGTTCCAGTCTGCTCCGTCACCGTGCCTGAGCCGGCGGCTGAGGTCGGTCCGGCGCGCCGGCGCGGGCAGGAAGAGGAGGTTATTCCTTTTTGCGTACGATAAAGGAGCCGATCGCCAGCTCGTGCACGCACCCCCACAACAGGTGTTCGATCGCCTCATGCGGTCGATGCACGATCGGCAATCCGTGACGATTAAAGCTGGTGTTGAGGACGACCGGCACGCCGGTGCGCTGATAAAAATGTTTGATCACATCATAGTAGAGCCGGTTGTCCGGCCGAACGCTGTGCACACGCGCGGTCCGATCGACGTGAATAGCCGCGGCAATATCGGCCGCCTTTTCTTCCAGCACATCGAAGGCCAGGGTCATAAACGGCGAACTGCAAAAATCCTTAAAGTAGAGATGGCCCAGATCTTCCATGCAGCTGGGGGCAAAGGGCATGAACCATTCCCGGTTTTTCATTTTGTGATTGATGATGTCGCGGGTTTGCGGATTTCTCGGATCAGCAAGAACGCTGCGCCGGCCCAGAGCCCGGGGTCCCCACTCTTCACGTCCCTGGAACCAGCCGATCACTTTGCCGTCGCAGAGCGCTTGCGCTACATAGGACGCCAGGTCGCCGTTCAGCGCCTGCCAGCTGACTTTATCCCGAAAGCGCTGCAGGTCCTGCTCAATTTCCACATCCGTAAAGGATATGCCGAGATCGGCATCGCGCAGGGCGCGGGCCGGCAGCCGGCCGCTCTTCTGATGATAGAGTTCCAGGGCCGCACCCACCGCTGTGCCGCCGTCGCTGGCGTGCGGATGAACGAACACCTCTTTGATATAGGGCAATTCGCGGATCAGTTTGTTTACTTTGACGTTTAAAAAGGTGCCGCCGGCCAGAGCCACCCGGTCGAACGCAAGCCGTTGGTGCAGATTTTCAATATAGCCGATAACTCTCTCTTCCAGCAGGCGCTGGGCCGCAGCGGCGACGTGTTCCTTGCCATGAGTCTTGATCAGGTGCATGATGCGCCGGCCCGAGCGGGTGTTCATCAGCACCGCATCGCGCGGCACGGTGATATAGTCCACCCAATAGGGGTAGCCCTGCCAACGGCCCTGTTCAAACGAAAACACCATATCCCTGATCTGATCATAACACCGATCCGGATCGCCATAGGCGGCCAGTCCCATGGTCTTGCCTTCGCCGTCCATGTACTTCAGGCCCAGGCAAACGGTAAACGCCGAATACCATAACGCCGTGGCATACAGAGGTATCTCTTCGAGCAGACTCATTTGGCCGTCGCGGCAGCTATAGATCTGGCCGGCGATATTTTTGCCATCGCCGTTGGGACCAAAGCCATCCATGCTGATGGTCAGACAGGCATCAAAACCCGAACAGCGATAGGCGCTGGCCGCATGCGAACGATGATGGTCGAGAAAGACGATCCGGTCGCGGCTGATCCCCAGCTTGAGCAGGCCGTTGCGGAATTCAGCCGGCTTGTACATTTTAAAAATATTGGGGGCGAGATAGCGCAGCAGGCCGGTCAGGTTATGGCCGGTCAGGCCCAGAAGCGAACGCGGCAGGTCCCAGAAGCGCCGGCTGAACAGGTCGGCATAAAAAGCAGAGGGCGGGTAGCCTACGGCGAAAAAATCGATATCCTTCAGGGTCAAGCCGGCGTGCTGCAGAGCGGATTGCAGCGCCTGTTTTGGGAAAGCCATTTCATATTTGACGCGGGTATAGCGCTCTTCGGAAGCGGCGAAGGTTATTTCACCATCCTGAACCAGGGCCACGCTGCTGTTATGATGAGCTCCTGCCACATCGTTGAAACCGATGATGTTCATGTTGCATCCCTTTGTAAGCCGTGCCGGCCTTGCGGCCATGTCTCTATTGGAATAACAGGTTGATGATGCAGAGTCGGAATAATCGGAACCGCTTATGAGATCGGCGGGCGAACCTCAATACCAAGCAAACTCAGGAAAAAAGCGGAAAAAATCGTCTGCGCACCAATAATGATAAACGTGGAAGCCAACAGGGCCAGACGCACTTCGTTGAGTGGACCAAATCCATCCAGAACCCATTTTGACAATATATACAGGTCTGTGCCAAATCCCAACATGAAAATAATAAAGCCGGCCATGAGGCCGCGTTCGAGGTTAAACAGCTTGAACGCCTTCGTAAGGGTTTCCCCCTGCGGAATAAAATTGTGCGTGACGGCAAAGATTTTGGCATAGATGCCGAGACTGACGATTTGGAATCCCAGGATCGCCGACAGGCTGCCCAGCACCATGACATGCACATCCACCAGCCGGCCGAAGATGCGTATCGGACCCGGCAGCAGCGCGAACAGGGACAGCAGTCCCAGGACAAAGAGCACGAGGCCGGGCCAGATGTAGAGATGGGTCGGACTGAACATGAGCATGAAACGCAGATGGCGCCAGCCGTCACGAAAGGAACGCAGATGCGGCGGCCGGTTGCGGCCGTCCCGGTAGAGCACGATGGGAATTTCCTTCATCCTGAGCTGCAGCTGGCTGGCGCGGATGACCATCTCGGAGGCGAACTCCATGCCGCCGGTGCGCAATCCCATGCGAGTATAAGCCGCTTTGGTGAACGAACGCATGCCGCAGTGGGCGTCGCTGATGCCCGAATGATACATCCCGTTCAGAAGGCCGGTCAAGAGCGGGTTGCCGATGTAGCGATGCAGCCACGGCATGGCCCCTTTTTCGATGCGGCCTTTCAGCCGCGTGCCCATCACCAGCTCATAGCCCTGCTGCAGCGGCTCGATAAAGCGGCCGATGTCGGAAAAATCATAGGAATCATCAGAATCGCCGATGACGATGTATTCGCCCAACGCCGCCTGAATGCCGGCATGATAGGCGTGACCGTACCCTTTGCGCGGTTCATGCACCACGCGTGCGCCCAACTCCCGGGCGATAGCCACCGAACGATCGCTGGATCCGTTATCGGCAATGATGATTTCGCCCTGGATGCCCATGGTGTCCAGTGCGCCTTGCGCTTTACGGATGCAGGTTGCTAAGGTAGCCTCTTCATTCAGGCAGGGCATGACCACGGAAACCAAACACTTCATTGACCATCCGCCTTGATAAACACAGGAAGCGTTTTTAAAAGTATCTTTACATCCAGTTGAATGGACCACTGATCAATGTACTGCAGATCCAGTCGCATCCATTCATAAAATCGCAGTTTGTTGCGGCCGTTGATCTGCCACAGGCAGGTCAGACCGGGCCGCATGCTGAAGCGGCGTTTCTGCCAGGTTTCATCGATCCCGGCCACATCGCGCAGCGGCAGGGGCCGCGGCCCCACCAGGCTCATTTCGCCGGTGAGCACATTGAACAGCTGCGGAATTTCGTCCAGACTGGTGCGCCGCAGCCAGCGGCCGATGGGCGTGATCCGCGGATCGTTCTGGATTTTGAAGGTGGGGCCGTCGGATTCGTTCAGCGATTCCAACTCGGCCTGCAGAGTTTCCGCTTCGTCGACCATGGTGCGAAACTTGAAGATGCGAAAGCGACGGCGATTATAGCCCACCCGCTCCTGGCGGAAAAAGACCGGCCCGGGGGAGGTCGCTTTGATCAGTATCGTGATCAACACAAACAACGGCATCAGCATAAATAGAGCCAGCAGCGAAAGGGCCACATCCATCGCCCGCTTGATCCAGAGATAATCCAGCTGCTTTTTTGAGCCGCTGTAAATCGTCAGAATGGGTTCACCATCCAGATCGTAGGGCACGGTCCGCGCCACCTTGAACTCGAACCAGTTGGAGGGAACGCGGCACAAAATGCCCAGCTCCTGGCACTGGTCGGCAATGTTGCGGATATGCTCATAATAGGACTTTACCGGCAGGGCGATGAACACCTCATCAACCACATGATTTTCCACGAACGCCTTGAACTCCTTCAGCCGGCACAACAGTCGCGCTTTGGGTATTCGATCGATGGCGCAGTCACGGTGATCGTCGTCGATGAATCCCACCAGCCGGTACCCCAGCTCGGGCCGGCTGAGAATTTTTTTCGCCCACTCCACGGCGCGCGGGCCGCTACCGATAAAAACGATGTAGCGCAAATTGCGGCCGCGGTTGCGCAACCAGACCAGCAGCAGGCGCACGGCGGAGCGCTCGAGAATCGTCAGCAGAATACAGCCGATCCAAAAGTGGAACAGCACCGTTTTATCGACCGGATAGTCGGAGAGAAAAAAAGCCAGGCTCACCAGCAACAGCACGCTGACCGAGACCGCTTTGATGATATCGAACCACTCCCGCCACCAGCTGTCCAGCCGCCGCCGCTCGTAGAGACCGAAATAGTTAAAGAGCTGGTTCCAGGCCAACACCAGCAGCACCAGCGCCAGCACGTTGAGCAATTTGATCCGGATGGCGAAAAAGCTGACCAGATCGCGCGGCGTGGCTTCCGGAGCATTGAGATAAAGGGCCGCCGAGAACGTCACCATCATCACCAGAATATCCAGGATGCGCGTTCCTTTGGCCAGTATGCGTTTTCGTAAACTGCGAATCACCCTTCACCGCCCTGCTGCAGCTGCACGCGCCTGCCAGGGCAGGCGGGTGGCTCTACATCAAACTTGATCTCGTCGTGAGGAATAGTATGTGTAATAATAGTCGTAATCGCCGTACAGATTCTTTTCATGCACATTGTTGAGCACGACACCGGTGATGCGGACGCCCAGGCGTTCCAGCAGACCCTTGGCTTTTAACACGATCTCTTTCTCGTTGCGGCCGGATTCGATCACAAGCGCCACCGCATCCATGTTGGCCGCCAGCACCGCGGCATCGGTCACGGCGATGATGGGCGGCGTATCGACGATCACGAAATCGTAGCGCTCCCGGATAAGGGAGAGCACATCGCGCATGGTATCGGAGGCCAGCAGCTCCGAAGGATTGCTCATGATCTCACCGCTGGTGAGCACATCCATGTTTTCAATCGGGGTGCGCCGGATCGCTTCGGTCACAGCCAGGTCCAGCGCCGCGATTTCGCGCACGGTTTTGCTGGCCCGCACCGACGCCTGATCCATCCGCTGCGGCATCGAAAGATTGGCCGCCGCGTCCAGATCCATCTCGTCGCCCTTGCGCGAGTTGACCGCGTGGCGCACCGCGTAGCGATTGTAACCCAGAATATTGGACAATCCCGGTTCGTGCGCCAGATTGAAGAAGCGATGCACCGATGGTTTTCGCATATCAGCATCCACCACCAGCGTGCGCAGACCCAGCTGCGCCGTGGTCACCGCCAGATTCACCGTGGTGGTGGACTTGCCCTCGCGGGGGCCGGAGCTGGTCAGCATGAACAGCTTTATCTTTTCTCCCGATTCGGCGAATTTCAAATTGGTGCGCAAGGTGCGATACGCTTCGGAAATGGGAGAGGTCGGCTGCACCAGCGTGATCAGGCGGCTGCCGGTCGCCGCGTGATGCGAAACATGATCCACCATATCGTCTCGGCGAATGCGCGGAATGGCGCCGAGCAAATTCAGGCCGGTGACCTTTTCAACCTGCTCCGGCGTCTTCAGAGTGGTGTCCAGCGACTCGAGAAAAAAGGCCAGACCCAATCCCATGGTCAGGCCGAGCAACAGCCCGACCAGCAGGTTCAACTCCTTTTTCGGCCGAATGGGTGATTTGGGCGGCTCGGCGCGGTCGATGATGCGCAGATTGCCGATTTTTTCCGCTTCGCTGATGCGCGCCTCTTCGTTGCGTTGCGACAGCATGATGTAGATGCTGTTGGCCAGGTCGCGTTCGCGCGTCAACCGGGCCAGCTCATACTCCTTGCTGGGCAGCCCGTTCAAGTTCTGTTCGTATTGCGAGACGGCGTTGTTGAGAGAACGCTCATAGGTGCGCAGCGTTTCCAGCTCCAGTTCCAGCTGAACCTTTTCCTCATAAAGCCGCGAGATCTGCGACAGCGGGTCCACCACATGCTCCGCTTCGGCTATTTTACGCGCCTCTTCGGCCAGGTTGCCGCGCAGTTTCTGCATCGCCTCGCGCATCTCCGCCATCTTGGGATTGTTCTCCGGCACGCCCTGCAACTGCTGACTGACATAGGTCGACTGCAGTTTCATCAAATCGCTCTTGAGCTGGTTGACGAACGGCGTCGAGACATCGGCAATGGACGGCGCCAGATTCTGCTTCTGACTGGTGATTTTTTCGCTGAGCCGGCGCAGACGCTCTTCCGTTTTTTCCCGGTTGGCTTTGGTCTCCTGATACAACGCATCGATCTGCGTCACCCGATGCAACACCTCGGCAATCTCTTTGTCCAGCGACGTCACCCGGTTGCTCTCCTTGAACCGCCGCAATGTCGATTCGGCTTCTTCCAGACGATCGCGATATTTTTCCCGCTGCTCCTCGATGAACGTGCGCACGCCGCTGACCTCTTCCCGGCGGATGCGCAGGTTTCGCTCCGACAGCTCCGCCGTAACGGTGTTGGCAATGGTCGCGGCACTGAGCGCATCATGGGCCTGCACCTTGATCTGGATGACGTCCGATTCCGCCACCGGCGCCGCCTTGATGTTGTCGCGGATTTTGGCGGCATAGTAGGCGGTGACGTCGAACCCTTCCGGCCGCTCCTCGGGCAGCGGAATGCCTTTCAACACCTGCGACGGCAGAGAAGAGACCACTTCCAGCGCAACCGAGCGGCTCTTGATCTCTTCGATCTGATTCAACAGCGATTCCTTGTTGCGGTACTCGTAGAATGGATTCGAACCTACCGGCGATTTGGTGGCTTCGTAAATGATGGTCGTGCTCGCTTCATACACCGGCGTGGCCATCCGGTTGTAGAGGGCGATGGGGCCGAGGACCGCCGCCAAACAGCCGACGATATACCAGCCCTTGCGAATCAATAACGACATAAAAGCGTGAACCGGCGATTCCTCCGCCGTGTGGACGGCCATGATCGTTCGTTCTGCCATAGCCACCTCACTTGGCCCGCAAATACCAAACGTACACACTGGCAATCAGGGCGACCTCTTGCGCCACCCGCACCAGCTCCCGCCAGCGAAACCAGCGGTTCTGCGACAACACCACGACATCGCCGGGCTGCAACACCGGCACCGGCGCCCTGTCGTTCTTTTCATTCAAATATCTGGTCAGATTGTATTCCAGGATGCGGCTGCCGTTCGCCGGTGCTTTTTCTGCTGCGATCACTCTGGCCAGCCGAACTTTTTTCATATTGGCAAACGAGGTCGGCCCGCCGGCCTTGGAGATCAGTTCCAGTATATCGGTATCATAGGATACGCGATACTCACCGGGCGATCGAACCTCCCCCCAGATGTGAACGATCATCTCCAGCTTTTCTTCCTTGCCGATGATATAATCCGTCGTCCGCGCCGTTTCCTGCCCGCACACCCGCACTGTCAGCATGACAAAGAACAGCAAAGCGATTCGTTTCGCTTTCAAAATCGTGCTCTCCCATTTGGCGATCCCGAACCTGGTCGGAACCGGATGAACGGATGGAGCATTGAATTCATTGCAAGCTCCATGCCAGAAAAATAAAGCCATTTAAGTTAATTATTTACAAATACAGTTAAAACGAAACCCATAGAAAGTGACCACTTTGTAACAGGTCAGCTACAAAACCGGCCATCCTGAGCCGGTTATTCAGCGCCTTTGTTGTAAAGAGTGTCCAGGTGGTATTTGCGGATCTTGTTATAGAGAGTGCCCCGGCTGATACCGAGAGTGGCAGCCGTTCGGCTCATATTGCCGGCGTTCCGTTGCAGGGCCTGGCCGATGAGGACCTCCTCCACCTCATCCATATGCAGCGAAGTCAGGTCCAGTTGCATCGCCGGTCTGGCGCTGGCCGGCCGGCCGGCGACAAAAATCTGCTCTTCAGAAATCTCGCTGCTGTCGGTCAGAACCGCCGCTCGCTGCAGCAGGCGCCGCAATCCTCTGGCATTATCCTGCCATTCCATGCGTCGCAGACTTGACAGCGCCCTAGAGCTCAGATAGCGGGGCTCCAGTTCCAATTCTTGTCCGGCTTGAGTGAGGAACGCATCGGCTAATAACGGGATGTCGTCTGCCCGCTGATGCAGCGTCGGCACATAGATACGGCCAATGCCGATTTTTTTCAGAAACGGAGAAGGCAGTTGGCTGTCGCCCTTGTTCGCCGCCGAAGCTTGCACCGTGCCGATGATGCGCGGATAGTTGGCGGCAGCGGTCGTGCTCTCCATATCTTCAAGAAAAGTGACCAGCCGATTCTGTACAGAGGCCGCCATATCGGGACAATGGCGCAGCACCAGGGTGCCCCCCTTTTGACCAACCAGAATCCCGCTCACGGAGCCGAACAGCTCGAGCAGCAATTCGCCGCTGGTTTTGCCGCGGCAGTCCAGCACCAGCAAAGGTTCAAACCGGCGCGGACTGCAAAAGTGGATCACACGACTGAAAAATGTTTTGCCCGTACCCGCCTCACCGCTGATGAGCAGGTTGGCATCCGTCCGCGCCAGAATGCCCATCAGCTGCAGATTTTCCCGCATGGACTGGTTTTGGCTTTCAACCGGACGCAAATGGCGTTCTCTGATCCAGTGATTGCGTCGCGCCGCCTGCACCGCCTCGTGCAGGGAGCGGCCTAGATTGGCTACCAGCACCGCCAACACCTCATCCGCCAGCACCGGCTTGAGCAGATAATCACAGGCTCCGCGCTGTAACGCCTGAATGGCAAGATTCAGATTAGCCTGGGGGATGAGCGCAATGATCGGCTTGGTGGGCAAAATGTTGGCTACATCCTCCAGCAGGGTCAGCCATCTCTCCCCCAGAGACAAATCAACAATGACCCCGGAAAAAGCGGCTGTCCGCTGTAAACAATAATGCACTTCTGCTTCACTGGCAGCACGTACAACCTTGTAGCCGTCTGAAGACAACTCGGCTGTCACCATCTCCAGCGTACGCTGCTCCGGCGATATCACCAGAATGCTGTTCCAGTCTACCATATGGACCCTCCTCCACACTCCAAGCTGCTATTATGGTGCGATGTCGAAATATACCAAGCTTTTAGTAATATACAAGAATCGTTCCCTGCTTTTTACGACCGTGACGATTTTAACTTTATGATTTTCAAGGCTTCGCTTTGGTGGGTTCACAAAGGAAGGGCTTGAAACTGTATCATCATAGAACAGTGTTCTGATTCAATACATAAAGATAAAATTAGAGTAATCATATTTTTACAAATCGATGTTTCAAAAGTGTACTCGGATTGAACAAAAGCGGGAAATATGTCGAGCGGGTGCAGCGGGGCGTGTGCGGCCGGCAGGGCTAATCGCTTCTGTGCTTGTCCGGCACCTTCCACAACACGATCCAGCCAATCAGCATATTCACCGCCAGGGCAGCGATCGCCGCTTTATATTTGAAATGATCTCCATAATGGCGAAAGATATAGGTCACGCTACTCCAGATCAGCGGGCCGACAACGGCCGCCACTTTGCCGGAGAGAGCATAGAGGCCGAAAAACTCGCCCATCTGTTCCCCCGGCACCAGGGTTATGAGCAGAGGGCGGGAGGCGGTCCAGGTGGAACCCATAAGGGCGCCGACCCAGGCACCCAAAATCCAGAACACCGTTCGATTATTGGTGCTGATAATGCCGATGAGCGTGACAATCCAGAGTACAATGACCCAGTTGAGCATCTTTTTCGGGCCATAATGATCGGTGAGAATGCCGCAGACGGCAGAGCCGATGATAGCAGAGGGGATCACCATGATAAAAAAGTTGTTGGTTTCCGCCAGCGAAAATCCCACCACCGATTGTACATAGATGCCCATAAAAAGAATAACAGTCTCGATGCTGTCGGAATAGAGCAACGTCGAGATAAGAAACCGCACCAGCCCGGGATGTTTTTGTGTATCGACCAGGCTGCTCCATATCTTGCGATACGATTGCCGTACGCGCCAGGGTGCGCTTTCCACCTGCGGCGGCTGCGGCTCACGCACGCTCAGGAACAGCGGCAGCGCAAAGACAAGGTAAAACAACGCGGTGGGGATAAAGACCGCCACGGTGCCGCCCGCTGTGATCCAGGGCAGCTGCAGGCCATAGAAATCACCGTCGACAAACAGGCGCGCCACCACGAGCCCGCAGATGGCGCCAAGATAGCCGATACCGACGCCGTATCCGGAAATACGGCCCATATTTCTCGGTGTGCTCACGGCCGGCAACAGGGCGTTGTAAAACACCAGCGCACCCTGATAGCCGTAATTGGTCAGGATAAAAATCGCCGTGACCAGAACCATCAGCAGGGGGAGGTTCGTAATCTGTTGTCCGAGAACACCGATCAAGGCGGTGCCGCCGATACAGACGCCGGAAAACAGCGCCAGCGGCAACAATTTTCGGCCTTTTTGATCAGACCAGTCCCCCAGTACCGGCATGGTCAGAGCCACCAGGATCATGGAAAAGGAATTGGCAAAAGAAACCAGCGCATCGCTCTGATGCAGATTGATGATGATCCAGGTGCTGAAATAAAGGGAAACGATGTTCATGGAATAGGCGGTGTCGGCAAAATCGTACAGAATCCATGAGACGATGGCGACAAGTCGGGGGCGTGATCTCGAGTCGGTCATACGGGAATGGGGGGCTTAAACGCTCATACTGGACCATTTTTCGATGGATTTGGTAATACGGCTCAGCAGGCCCCGGTAGGTTTTGCGTTCCGGGACTAACAGCATCAGAACCGCCGTCTGACCCCAGACCTCCAGGAATCGAAAAATCCATCGGCGGCCGCTGCTGTTCTCGATGGAGAGTTCCAGCACCGGTTTGGTAACGCCCAGTTTCGGCAGCACCCGATGCATTTTGGCGATCATAACGATCCATTCCACCGCCTGCACTTCGTTGAGCACATGACCGGACTTGCTGCTTTTTGCCATGGCCAGCCCTTCCAGTGAGAACAGCCAGGCGGCATCGATGCCGCCGACGTGCACGAGTTCATCGAGGTTGGCCTGGATAACCCGCTGCCAGGCAGAGGGTGGTGAGCCGGTGGGCGGGCGCCTGTTGCTTGATGATTGCAGCATAACGACGATTACCTATCCCTTCACCAGTAACATCAAAACACTTTTAAGCGTCTCAAACACGCCGACGCCCTTGGTGGCCACCGCTTCAAAGCAGGGAACACGCAAAAAATTCAAGGTTCGTTCCATCATGGCCAGAGAGGCGACGTGCGGCATATCTCGTTTATTATATTGCAGGACCCATGGAAACTTGGCCAGGGTGGTGTTCTGGCTGATCAGTCGCCGTTCCAGTTCCACCAGGGAGGCCAGATTATCGGCCATGCGGACCGCCTGGGAATCCGCCACAAAGACCACGGCATCAACCCCGCGCATGAGAATTCGGCGGCTGTGCTGATAAATGGCCTGGCCCGGAACCGTATAGAGATGGAAACGCGGTTTTTTGCCGTTGATGCGCCCCATATCCAGTTCCATAAAATCAAAAAAGAGGGTTCGCTCCTCTTTGGTCTTTAAAGCCATCAGGGCGCTGCGGAGTGCCGGATCCAGATGACGATGTAGATATTCCAGGTTGGTGGTTTTTCCTCCCAGGCCCGGACCATAATAGACAATTTTAAAAATGACTTCGTTTCGAAGCCAGTTGACATGCATAGGGCGCCTGTTATGGTTGAAGCTCCGCTCGTTGCGGGGAGGGCCGGTGACCGCGCAGGCTACATGGCCCGCAATTTTTCATCCAGTTGCCGGCTGAGTCGATCGCGAAATTCATGGTCCAGAAAGGTTCGGGCCTCGCTGGTGGATTGGCGCAGTTCCTGCAACAGACCGTTGATGCGAATCAGGATGTGCTGGGTGAGCACACGAATCAGGCCGAGCGGCACCTGCTTGTCAAACAGAATCATGAGAAAATAATCATCCCCCAGGCTGCCGATGTAGACGTTATAGGGGCCTCCCTCCTGGTAAATGTAGCGAAAACGGGCTTCCTGATTGATCATGCGGGCCATTTCCGCACTGGCCGCAAAAGAACCGGCCGCCAGGGCGGTGAGGGTCGAGAGGCTCTGCGGTTTGATGTCGCCGCGGTGGACGACCGGATAACCGTTCATATCGGCAAAAACGGCAAGGCGGGCTTGTGTCCGTTTCAGCAGTTCATTCAACAATAGAGCAACTTTATGAAACGCGGTTTCAGAGAATACCATCCGCCTCAAAGGAATCGGGTCCTGCATACATTCTGTCCGTTTGGTTGCATGACAAAGGGTGATCGCGAGCGGGCTAATGACCGATTGCTAAACGCTGAATCAAAAAACCGGGCAGGCCGAACTGCCGCATCGCCTGCTGCGTTGCTGCCACATCGTACTCGACGCGGATCCATCGCACATGGTTCTGTTCCGTATCAAAGATCACGAACGCCGCGTCGGGATTGCCGTCACGCGGCTGTCCCACACTGCCGACGTTGATGATGTACCGCTGATCCGGTTCCAGCTGCGCCTCGCGGGCGACTCGGAACCGAACCTGATGATCCTTGCTCTCGGAAAAAATCACCGGATGATGCGAATGGCCGACAAAACAAACCTGCTCGCTAAAGGCGCTGAAATTCAACGCCGCATCCGTTATATTCATCACATAGTGCCACTGGTCGGATTCAAAGGGGGTGGCGTGCACATAGAGTAGATCGGGTTGCCGCCACTGCAGGGGATCGTTTTTCAGCAACTCCAGGGTGGCGGCCTTCATCTGCGGCAAGCTCCACGCCAACGCCTCCCGGGCATATTCGTTAAAATCCTCCATACTGGTATAGCCCAGTATGGCATGATCGTGATTGCCCGCTAACGTGACCGCCGCAGCGGCATGAACCTTGTCGACACATTCGTTGGGATACGGACCATAGCCGACATGGTCACCCAGGCACACAACCTGATCACAGTGTTCCCGCTCCACACACCGTAACACCTGTTCCAGAGCTGCCAGATTGGCGTGAACATCGGAAATGATCGCCTGGCGCATGCTTCTCCTTTTCGCCAGAAGCGGCCTCTCCGTGATAACGGTAACGGCGGACGCCCCTGATTATTTTCAATATACCATTTGTAAAAGCGGGAAGCAAGCAGATTTTTAGAGTTTTCATTTGCTTCTTTTCATCCTGATGTCTAGATTATAGTCCACGAGCAGGAGGACAACCTATGGAACAAAAATCATTCAGCCTGAATGATGCTCTGGGAGTGGCGGTGCAGTTGGAAATCAAGGGCCGCAAATTCTATCAGGAGGTGGCTGAAAAAACGGAAAATCCCACCGGCAAGGCCATTTTCCTCCGTCTGGCGAACGAAGAATTGGTCCATCTGCAGACCTTTCAGCGTATGATCCAGCAGGACCCGGAGCTGTCGCGATGGCGCGAACTCTCCAAAGAGCCGCCGGCGAAACCGGCCATCCCGCTCTTTGACGAAAAAGCGCGCGCGTCGCTGAAACGAGCGACCGCGGATGAACTGGAAGCGCTGCGCATCGCCATGCGCCAGGAGAAAGAGGCGATCGATTATTTCGAAATGGTCGCTGAACAGGCCGGCGACGAACCATCGCGATCGATTCTGCGGTTCATCAGGGATCAGGAGGTCTATCACTATGACCTGCTGCAGGCGGAATACGATCACATCACCCAGACCGGATTCTGGTTCGATGCCGCCGAATTCCGCATGGACGGCAAATCATGACATGCCGGACCGATGGAACCGATGTTTGGTAATGGAGTAGAAACATAAGGACAAAATAAAGTGCACCTACAGTTTTTTGGCGGCACGCAGTCGGTGACCGGGACCTCCCATCTTTTGACCGTTGGCGATAAAAAAATCCTCTTGGACTGCGGCCTGTTTCAGGGCAAACGCAGCGAATTTTTCAGCCGCAACCGCCAACTGCCCTTTGACAGCCCTGCGATCGATGCCATGGTGCTGTCGCACGCCCATATCGACCACAGCGGCAACATCCCCAACCTGATCAAGTCCGGCTTTACCGGGCCGATCTTTGCCACCCATGCCACCCGCGATCTCTGCGCCGTCATGCTGGTGGACTCGGGCCACATTCAGGAAAAAGACGCCGAGTATGTCAACAAAAAGAAAAAAAAGCAGAACGGGGACGGGACGGCAGTAGAACCCATCTATACGGTTGCAGACGCCCAGCAGGCCATGGACCACTTTGTCAGCATGAGCTATCATCGTCCGTTTCAGATTATGGACGGCGTGCGTCTCACCTTTTTCGATGCCGGCCATATTCTGGGCTCTGCCATCACCCTGCTGGAGGTGGAAGAGGATGGCAAAACCCGCCGCATCGTCTTCAGCGGCGATGTCGGCCGGCCGGGCATGCCCATCCTGCGCGATCCCGAGTGTTTGCCGCAGGCGGACGTTTTGATAACGGAGAGCACCTACGGCGGCCGCCGCCATGACGACTATGACCAGGTACACGAAAAGCTGGCGCAGGTGATCAACACCACCATACGTCGCCGCGGCAAAGTGATTGTCCCCGCTTTTTCTGTCGGCCGCACCCAGGAACTGGTCTACAGTCTCCATCAATTGACGCTGCAGAATAAAATTCCGCAGCTGCCCATTTTCGTGGACAGCCCGCTTTCCGTCAACGTCACCGACGTGTTCCGCATGCATCCGGAATGCTACGATCAGGAGACCAGCCGGCTGCTGCAGGACAACCACAATCCCTTTGGATTCGGTCGCCTGCAGTATATCAAAAACGTCGAAGAGTCAAAAAAGCTGAACGAGTTTAAAGAACCCTGTATCATCCTTTCGGCCTCGGGTATGTGCGAAGCCGGCCGCATCCTCCACCATCTCTCCAACAATATCGAAAACCCGTTGAACACGGTATTAATCGTCGGCTTTATGGCAGAGAACACCCTCGGCCGTCGATTGATCGAAAAGAGTCCGGTCGTAAAAATTTTCGGCGAACCGCTGCAGCTGCGGGCGCAGGTGGTAAAGTTCAACGCCTTCAGCGCCCATGCCGACCACGACGAACTGCTCTCCTACATTGGCTGTTTCGATCGTGATCATCTGCAGCAGATTTTCATCGTTCATGGCGAAACCGAACAGTCGCAAGCCTTGGCAGAGGGCATCGGCTCGCTGGGATTCAGCGGCATGCACATCCCGCGCTACGGAGAACAAGTTCCTCTTGCCTGAAACGAAAACCGATGACCAATCCCTGGCTTGATATTCCCGCGTTCGACTATGAAGCGCACATGAACAGCGCCAACGTCGACCAGCTGACGTTTCTGGCGCAGGCGTTCAAACAGGCGCTGCACGAACATGATCCCCGCCGCGTCGCCCTGCTGGGCTGCGCCACAGGCAACGGCCTGGAACATGTTGAGAACGCCGACAGCGAACGGGTCACGGCGGTGGACATCAATCCCGAGTACCTGGAAATCCTACGCCGGCGCTATGCCGGCAGGATTTCAGGCCTGGAAATCGTCAATGCGGATCTGGAGAGCTGCGCGTTTCCCGCCTCCACCTTTACCCTGGTTTTCGCCGGCCTGGTGTTCGAGTATGCGAATCCCGCCGGATTATTACCCGCCATAAAGGATTGGCTCTGCCCTGACGGCGTGCTGGTGTCACTCCTGCAGCTGGCAACAGAACAGGTCGCCCCCATTTCCGCGACGCCGTACAAAAGCCTGCTCGCCCTGGAGCGCATTATGAAACTTTATACACCGCAGGCCTTTTCGGACATGGCGGTCGCCGCCGGTCTGCAACCGATAGACAGCCAAACCATCACTCTCCCCTCAGGCAAATCCTTTTCCATAAGCAGCTTTCGCAAGCAGGGCTGAGACTCTATCGCTCTTGATCGCCCACCCCCTGTCATTGCGGGCGCAGGCGCAAACGTCGTAAAAGAATCCGCTCACCCATGCAGCGAAGCAATCTCTGGATACTCTCCCGCATCCATTTCCCCCGATCGTCCACCCCCTGAAAATAAAAAAAGGCGCGCCCTGCCACTGCGCGCCAGACCGGCTGTAGCCCCCTTTCGGCCTCCTGTTAAGCACCGCCCTGCTGTGGCGATTTTGTCCCTTGACAAACAGCCGGGCGTACTATATACTTTAGCAGGAGCGAACTCTTCACACTAATTGCCGAGAATATCCCGATAAATTTGCGCGTGCGA
The DNA here is from genome assembly GCA_964541895.1 of uncultured Cytophagia bacterium. Lineage (GTDB taxonomy): Bacteria > Zhuqueibacterota > Zhuqueibacteria > Residuimicrobiales > Residuimicrobiaceae > CAZISM01. The sequence goes on along the minus strand of CAZISM010000036.1, from coordinate 1,752 downwards.
CGGATCGATCACCAACAGCGTACGCACCGGCTCCTTGTTTTGCGCGCGGCGAAACACCTCCACCATTTCAATATAGTGCGCGTCGAGAAACTTTTTGGCATATTCGTTTTCCGGATCATTGCTGATCAGTTTGTCCAGCATGCCGATGGCGGTGGCGCAGTGCTTGCGCGCCCTGGCATTGTCCTCCTTGACAAAGCTCAAACCGTAAAAGTAGTAATCCACCATCTCCCGATAGGGCTTGTGGCGATCGCTGAGGAGATAGGTGATAAGGTCCAGACGGCGATCCCACCCTTCTATGAACCGGCCCATGCCGAACTTGGCCTGTTCGGCAATGCCTTTGGCCTTTTCAAAATATTGCTGGCCGGCGAGGGTGCCCCATTTGTCAAACTCGGCGCCCAGGATCAGATAAATATAAAAATCCAGACAACTGGTAAACGAGTCCAGGTTGCCTTCCTGGTGCTGCAGGTTGTCGCCGGCCATATAGGAATAGCTCCAGCGCTTGTCAAAAAACTGCATGTCATAGTTGTTATGAATGAGGATCTGGCCGGCGTAACGGTCCTCGGCGTTGGTGCTGCGATCTTCAAGGATGAGTTGTACCTGCATATACACCGTGGTGCGCCAGGGGTCGTTGCACCATTCGTAACTGTTGATATAGTGCTGTACCTTGTCGGCAAAGTCGCGCAGCTTTTGTTGTTTGTCTACGGGCAGGGTGCGCAGATCCGTCTCTACTTTGGCCTCTATCCGTTGCCCCAAAACCTGACCGGCAGACGCCACCATCAGCAGCGCCACGATGCCGTACCAGATCCTGAAAGGTCCTTTTTTCATGAAACACTCCGGAACATTATGAAAACTATACACCGTTTACAGAATTTTCAACTATTTTGCCACTTTAGCAAGCATTTTCTCACTCTTGAACGCCCTTTGCCGCCGGTTCGTTCCGTCAAAAGCACCCTCTTACTGCTGCTGATTACCGGATCGCAGGCCGTAACCGCTCCGGATCTGCCCCGATTCTGCAGCAGCGCCGTCGGCCAGGGCCTGGCCGGAGCAGAATCCTGCCTGGCGGGTGAATCCGTCAATCCGGCGGCATGGGATACAACGGCAGATCGTTCGCTGCGGTTCGGCTATGCCATCCCCTTCGGTCTTGCGGAACTGGCCGAACACCATCTCGACTTTACCTGGCATGGTCTGGCGCATAAATGGGCTGCGGCCATTGATCACAGTGGTTTCAGTCAGCTTCAGGAAACCACGTTGCGCCTGTCCTGCAGCCGCCGGCTCTGGCATGCTCTGCACGGCGGCTTGACCGTGGTCTATGACCATCTAGCCATTCTCCGCTATGGAGAGACCGCCTCCTGCCGAGTGGACGGCTGTCTCTATTGGCCGCTGCGCCGCGACTGGGCGATCGCGCTGGTCGTGAACCGATTGGCCGAGCACTCTATGGATAACCGCCGCAAAACAGGCGGCATCGTCTGGCGCAGCGGCGTCCGCTTTAATACACACCGGATCCTCACTGTTTACACCGACCTGTACCAGGAAACGCCCTACCCGACAGAGGTGCGTATGGGCCTGCAATGGCAATGCCATCCATGCCTGTGGCTGCGAGTGGGGTGGTCGGCAGAGCCCCTGCGTGCCAGCGGTGGTCTGGGAATTGAAATGGACCGCCTGGGACTGGACTATGGCTGCGGCCTGCATGCGGATCTGGGCTGGAGCCAACAGGCCACCATTCGTTTTCGCTTTTGACAGGCCATGGAGTCG
>CAZISM010000035.1:0-44218 GCA_964541895.1 uncultured Cytophagia bacterium | reverse complement strand
TCATCCACCACCCAATGGGCTTTGGAAAAATCCATATGCCCGTTATAGCTCGCCTTCAGCGCCACACAGCGGCAGCCGGCGCTGACGGCCGACTCGATGCCGGCGGCAGAATCTTCCAGAACCAGACAGCGTTCTGCTGTAACAGACAACCGCTCCACGGAGGTCTGATACGGTTCATGGTGCGGTTTCTTGTGTTCCACATCGCTGCCCGTGATCACACTATCAAACCACTGCCAGGCCGATACGGGAAAAACCTGCTGCTGATCCAGACTGCCTAAAACAATTCTGACGATCTCTTTTTTTGAAGAGGTGCACAACCCGATCTGCAGCCCGTTCTCTTTGGCCTGAAGCAAAAAGCGCACCGTTTGCCGGCGAACCGGCACCGGCTCTTTCTGCAGATGGAGCACATACTCCCGATAAAGCTGATCCTTGACCTCAGCCACATCCAGAGTGATGTTAAAATCCCGCTGAATATCTGCCAGATTTTTTTCCGTGGAATCACCTACCAGCCGGTGCAGATACGGCTCGTCGAGTTGCACCTGCAGGGCGGCAAACACTTTGCGAAAAGCTTTGAATATGATCGGCTCGGTGTCAACGAGCACACCGTCCATATCAGAAATAATAGCCTGAAAAAAGTTGTCCTGTTTGTTCATTCAGACGTTTTCCGGGTGAAAATATCCGTAAATGTCTCTGGCCAGTGCGGACGGGATGCCTTTGACGGTTTGCAGCTCTTCGACCGAGGCGGTTTTTATATTTTTAATGGAGCCGAAATGGCGCAACAGCGCATCCCGTCGCGCCGGACCGAGGCCGGAAATGGTCTGCAGATCCGAATACAGCGTCCGTTTGTGGCGCAGCGCCCGGTGATAGGTAACGGCAAAGCGATGCGCCTCATCGCGAATGCGCTGCAGCAAGCGCAAGCCGCTGGACTCTTTGCGTATCATCTGTGACTCCGTGATGCCGGGAATAAAAACCTCATCGAGCCGTTTGGCCAGCGCGATGATCGGCTGATCGTGCACGCCCGCCTGTTTCAAGGCATCCAGGGCGGCATTCAATTGCCCCTTGCCGCCGTCGATCAGGATCAAATCCGGAAACGGCTTCTGTTCCGCCAGCAGTCGCCGGTAGCGGCGTGAGACCGCTTCGTGCATCATGGCAAAATCGTCCGGTGTAGCCTTGCTGCGGATGCGAAACCTGCGATACTCGGAGCGCATGGCTTTGCCGTTGACGGCGCAAACCATGGAGGCCACCGGATCTGTGCCCTGGATGTTGGAGATGTCGAACGCTTCGATGCGAACCGGCGCTTTGGGCAGCTTTAAATCCGCCTGCAGCGCCTTGACCGAGCCGGCGACAAAATCTGCCGCTTTTTCCCGCTGCAGGCGCAACTCGTCCAGCAAGAGCTGCGCGTTGCGCTGACACATCTTTAACAGCTGCGCCTTGTCGCCCCGCTGCGGCACCAGCAGTTCAACCGTGCCATGGCGTTTTTGCGCCAGCCAGTTGCGCATGGCGGTGACCTCTTCACCTGCATGTTCCGGCACGAGAATTTCTGCCGGGATATCATCGGTGTGGAGATAGTACTGTTCCATAAAAGCGTTTTGCACGGATAAAAGCGCTTCGCCCTCGACATGGCTCATAAAGAAATGCTGCCGGCCGATCACCTTGCCTTCGCGGACCTTGAACACCACACAGCAGGCGTCATCTTCATGGATGGCCATGGCCAGGATATCGCGGTCCTGCAGGGTGCCATCCACCACTTTTTGCTTTTGCGTAAAGATCTCCAGCGCATTGAGCTGATCGCGCAAACGCGCCGCTTCCTCGAAACGAAGCGCCTGTGCGGCTGTATGCATGCGGGCGTTGAGCTCATCCACCACACGGCTGCTGCGGCCGGCGATGAAGCTGACGACATATTCGATGGTACGCCGGTATTCGTCCTGCGACACCAGCCCCTGACATGGACCCTGGCATTTTTTAATATGATAATCCAGGCACACTTTGAACTTGCCGCGTTCGATCGACTCCTGGTTCAGCTGCAGATTGCAGGAACGAACGGGAAACAGCCTCTTGACCGTCTTTAGCAGCTCCCGCATCGTCTGCACATCGGTGTAGGGTCCAAAGTATCTGGAACCGTCTCGAACCACTTTGCGCGTCGGGAAAATGCGCGGAAAGGGTTCGTGGGTCACCCGGATATAGGGAAAGGATTTGTCGTCTTTGAGGTTGATGTTGTAGTGCGGTTTATATTCGCGAACCAGGTTGGCTTCGAGAATGAGCGCTTCCACCTCCGAATCGGTAATAATGGTTTCCAGATCGACGATTCGACTGACCAGCCGCTGAGTTTTGTAATCTTTATCATGGCCGTCCTGGAAATAGGAACGAACCCGCTGGCGCAGGACCACCGCCTTGCCGATGTAGAGGATCTCCCCTTTTCTGTCTTTAAACAGGTAAACCCCGGGTTTGCGGGCCAGGTTGTCCAGTTTTTCCCGTAATTTTTCAGGCAGGCGGTTGTTCATACGTCCGTTTCGAAAAATGGTCAATCACTCCTGTGCCGGCTGGTACGCTGGTTCTGGTTCCAATGGCAGTAAAGTCACCCATACCTGTTCCTCGCTGTCGCCCTCTTTATAACCGAATCGGATAAGCCGGACCCCGCAAAGGTCCGGCATTATTTGATCTCATGGCACGAAAAGCAATCCCTATACACTAATATACAAAAAAAAGCCGCTTTGATTCAAGCGGCTTTTTATTGGCGTCATTCACTTTTTCTCATAGGCTTCCTTGATCAGCTGCTCCAACCTCACTTTCGGATCCAGAACGATGGCCTCGTCAATGGTGAACGAATCGCAGCCCAGCAGCCTGAGACCATATTCGTAATCGCGCAGCATGTCGCTGCACAGCTGATCCAGGGATTTCTTCTGTTTGCTGCCCAACCGTTTCAACTGTTCGATGGCCGCCGGAGTAAAGGTAATGACAATACCGTTGCCGGCGAGGAATTTGCGTTGAAACGCTTTGATGGCGCTTTGCGTGAGCAATTGATCCAGTTCCCTGAGCGGGTGGTCCACCACCTCTCTCGTTACACGGAATTCGGTGATCTCTGTATCCGGCAGATTCTTTTCAAATTTGAGCAACAACCGGTCGGTCACAGAAACCAGACCGCGGGCACCGGTATGCTCTTCATACGCCATTTCGGCGATGCGCACCAGGGCGTCATCGGTAAAACCGATCTGAATTCCATAGGCGCGGAAATCCCTCATCTTGCCCTGCACCACCGTGCTGTTGGGATTGCGCAGAATGCTCAGCAAACCCGGAATGTCCAGGTCGTTCAAGGTGACGGTTACCGGCAATCGGCCGACAAATTCCGACTCAAAGCCGTATCGTATGAGGTCCTCGGAACGCGTCTGTTTCAACAATTGCAAATCATCGGTAGCGCGACTCGCCTCCTCTGTGTTGCGAAAGCCGATGGGCTGCCTGTTCAAGCGGCGGCGGATGATATCGGACAAGCCGTTGAACGCGCCGCTCATGACAAAGAGGATGTTCTTGGTATTGACTTTTTTACGCGTCACTTTGCCGGTACGCTGCGCCTCCATGGCCGCCTCCATCTGCGCGGCCAGATCGTGCGGCGTTTTCAGATCCACTTCAGATTCTTCCATCAGCTTCAGCAGATTACGCTGCACGCCGGTGCGTGAGACGTCCGGGCCGACAAAATTGCCGGAAGAGGCGATCTTGTCTATTTCATCCAGATAGACAATGCCGTACTCGGCCATCTTGATGTCGCCGTTGGCTTCCCGCACCAGGTCCCGAATCAACTCTTCCACATCGCCACCCACATATCCGGTTTCGCTGAACTTGGTGGCATCCGCCTTGACAAAGGGAACGCCGATTTTTTTGGCGATCAGTTTGATGATGTATGTTTTGCCGACCCCTGTGGGCCCGATCATCAGAATGTTGCTCTTGATATTGCCCACCAGTTCACCGACGCCGTCCGCCGCGGTTTCCAGCTTCATGCGATTGAAATGGGTGCAGATTTTCGTCGCCAGCACCTCCACCGCCTCATCCTGGCCGACGACGTACTGCTGCAAATAGGCTTCCAGCTCGGAAGGCTTTAGATTAAAATTAATCTTTGCGGCCGGCGTAGCCCCGTGACCCGATGGCGGCTGCTCACCGCTGGCATCCGGTTGCGGCGGAATAACAATACGATCGCCGTACTTGTTCTTGAGGAATTCAGACACCTCTTTGCGCAATTCCTCAGGATTGGGGATATTTTTATGTTCAGCCATGATTCTCCTGCTCATAGACATTTGCCTCTTTAACAAATATTCGACTTTATTTGTTCCATTCGCCCGGCTTCCGGCAAAGGCCTGCCTAGATTTATCATAACAATATCAAATAGTTAAATCAGATTGTCCGGACAAGGGACAAAGGCGAGCCAGAGATCAATCGGGGATGATTTCCATGGAGAGGTCCAGCACGCGGCTGGAATGGGTAAGGGCGCCGATCGAAATGTAATCAACACCGGTTTCGGCAATGGCGCTGACCGTCTCCAGCGCAACGCCGCCGGATGCTTCCAGCGCAATGCGGTGGTTTACCAGCTCTACGCAGTTCTTCATCATGGCCGGCGACATGTTATCCAGCATGATCCGATCCACCTGCAAAGCCAGCGCTTCCTCCACCTCGGCGATGGATTTCGCCTCCACTTCAATGGCGGCCTGCAGCCGTCGCGCCCGCGAGTAGGATCGGCAGCCGCTCACCGCTGCCGTGATGCTGCCGGCCGCGGCGATATGGTTATCTTTGATGAGAAACATATCATACAGCCCCATGCGGTGATTCTCTCCGCCGCCGCAGCGCACGGCATATTTCTCCAGATGTCGCCAGCCCGGCGTGGTTTTGCGAGTGTCCAGAATGCGGGCACGGGTATGTTTGACGGCGTGTACAAAATGCGAGGTTGTTGTGGCGATGCCGGAGAGTCGTCCCATGAAATTTAATATCGTTCGTTCGCAGCGCAGCAGATCGATGGTGCTCCCTTGCAGCTCCGCCACCGTTTCGCCCTTTTCTACGGCGCTGCCGTCCCGGAGCGAAACCTGCATATCGGCGTCGGCGCCGAACTGATGCAGTACCAGCGCCCCGATGTCAATACCACAGACGATGCCTTGCTGACGGGCCACCAGGACGGCGCGATTTCTCTGTTCAGCAGGGAAAATGGCGGCGGAGGTGATGTCGCCCGCCTGCGCCAGATCCTCCGCCCCGGCTCTGGCGATCAAGGAGACGAGCTCCTGCTTCAGCAGACCATCCATCATGATCGTGTTCCCGGCTGTGCCGATTCCTCGTCGATTTCGCGAATGCGTTCATTGGCGACACGGCCAAATTGGTCGGCCGCCCCCATTTCGCGGACAATCTCCTGAAAAAGGGAGCGCGCTTTGCCCAGATCACCGATCTTGTAATAAGCCTGACCGGCTTCGTATAACGCCGTCGTCCCCCAGGGCAACTTGGTCGGTTTGCAGACATATTTCACTTTGAGATATTCGATAATGGCCTCGTGAGCCAGCCCGCGATCGTTGTAGGCCTTGGCGATCCAGTACTGCACCTCCGCCTCTGTCTCGGCATCCACCAGCGGTTTGAGTTCTTTCAGGTGGGCGATCGCTCTTTCGTACTCTTTCATATTGATCAGAAAGATGCCCATCTGCACCTTGCGCGCCATCACGTCATCGGCGTTGGGGTAACTGTGCAAATACTCGCGCAGCAGGGACATGGCACGATCCCACATGCGCACATCGTCGTACACACGAATGAGCAGCTGCAGGGCCTGCGCTCGTTCCCTCGGCGCCTGTTGCAGCTCCATGGCCTTGCGACCGGCGGCGATACAGTTTTCGAACTGCTGGTTGGCATAATAAAATTCGCCCAGGGTCACATAGGCGGTCCCCAGCACTTGCGGATCTTTGTACCGGTCAGGGATAGCGGTCAAAATTTTCAGAGCATCTTCGTTTTTGTTGAGAATGATATTCAGTCTGGCCAGGCCCAGGTCGCCCTGGCTGGATTCGGGCAACTCTTTAAAACGGGAGCTGAGATCCTTGAACAGAGATTCGGCGATTTTAAATTCCTTGGCATTGAGATACACCTCCGCTTCTTCTTTCATAAAGAGAGCTTCGGCCCGTTTATCCGAATACTGTTTTTTGAAAGCCTCTGCCATGGATTTCGCCCGCGCCGAATTGTTGAGTTTGTATTCGCAGAGAATTTCCCGCACCACTCCCAGCCGCTGCAGTTCAGGATCCGGCACACTTTTGAGCAGCTGGTAATGCTTTTTAGCCTGTTCGTATTGACCGGAGTCATAGTAATGATCTGCTATCCGGTTGCGGGCGGTCGCCGCCAGGGCATCCTGCGGGTATTCTGCGAGCAACTCCTCATAATGCGAAACGCCGGCCTCGTTGAATCCGAGGGCGGCCGCATGCTCGGCCAGGCGAAACAGCGCTTCCGGACGATGTGGCCCGTCGGCGCTCCTGATCAGGTATTCACGATACGCCGCCATGGCTGCGTAATGATCACCGGCTGCGGCCTGGGTTTGAGCTTGAAACCATACGAGGTCCTGATCCGCCGCGTCTGTCAAAAACAGAGCCAGTTCCTCTTCCACCCCGTCGCTTGCGGGAGCACTGAAAACCTGCAATGCTTCTTTAAATTGCCCCAATTGATACAACATGCGGGCGCCGGACAGTTTGCTTGACATCGCCAAACGGCTGTAGGGGTATTGTGATGCAATGAGCTGGTACACGGTCAGGGCCTCCGCCCATTTGCCCCGTTTTTCCTGCTCGCCGGCGAGCAACCACAACGCGTCGGGTATCTTGAGATAATCCGGATGTTTCTGCACCAGCTCCTCCAAAACGGCTACGCTGGAATCCGGCTTTTGCAATGCACCATAGAAACGTCCCTGCAGCAACGACACTTCGGCTTCCATCGCTGCAGAAGCGGTCCCTTTAAGCGTTTGACAAATAAAAAGTCCCTTTTGCAGCAAAAGGCGATTGGTATCAGCCGCCGCGGCCAGGCAGTTCACCGCCTGCAGCCGGATGATTTTCTGCCGCAGCGAATCCGGAAAAGCCGGCAGCAATCCTTTCTGTTCGACGCCGTCGACCAATGCGAGTCCTTCACTCGGCTTGGCCATGTTGGACAAGTCTGCCAGCAACAACCGCGCAGCCAGATCACTGAACTCGGCCGATTGTACCGGCAGGTCCGCCATGACCATACGCAGGGAATCCGCCTGACTGCGAAAGGCATCGCTGTCGCGGTCATAAAGCGCTTTTTCCGCCAGACGGCTATGGCAAAGGCCCTGCCGGTAGAGAAGATCCATTCTGCTCTCCGGCGACGATGAGGCGTCGGAAATGGTTCGCCAGACCGACAAAGCTGAGGCGTAATCATGGAACACGTTCATGAGCTGCACCGCCCACGCGTGCGCTACAGCGACTCTGTCCTGAGTCGCGATATGACTGGCGATGAACCGCTGCAGTTCTCTCTGCACCGCTGCTGCACCGGCCGGCTGAAAGTGTTGCAGGTAATAGCGTCGACTCTCGGCCTGCTCGACCTGATCGCCCGCCCGAAAGGCGCTCAGATAATGGCCATAACTTTCAATCGCTTCGTCGAACGAACGTTCTTCCTCGGCACATTGCGCCAAGCCGAACAGCGCCTCGTCCACCACATCACTATCGGGATATAATTCAAAAATGGTGGTATAGGCCCGACGTGCGCCGGAAAAATCCCTGAAATAGTTCAGCCGGATATCGGCGGAAGCCAGCAACAGCGGCGCCTGCCGGTAGTGCGGCTGAGCGATGGCCTGACGTAACAGATGCAGGGCGTCTGCGGGATGGCCCAGTCGACCATACAGTTGGGCGCACTGCAAAACGGAAAACTGCCGCAGTCCGCTTGTTGCCCGCGAGGTGTCGCGGGTTACGATCTCTTGCCATTTGCTCAGGGCGGCGGACTCCTGGTTCAGCCGGTTGAGCGTCATGGCCTGACGCGCCAGCAGGAAAGCCCTGGCGGCGGCAGACATGGAATCCTGCTCTGCGTTTTTCAGGCTGGTGAGTGCGTTTGCATACTCGCCGAGGCGGAATTGGCTGCCGGCGGCGACGATGTGCAGGGCGGACCGTTCAGCCACGTGCGGGTATTTCTGTAGAAACGCCTGTATCGTGGCGACGGCGCCTTTGTGGTCTCCACGGCCTTGCTGCACACGGCTAAAGTACAAGGCGGCGCGGCCGAGTGAATCGCTTTTCACCGAACCGGTGACCACGGCCTGCAGCAGGCTGTCGGCGCGACGGTATCTGCCCATTTCGTACAGCACCTGCGCCGTCAGCAAGTTGGTTTTGACCGCCATGGCATCTTCGAGTCGTTCGCCCTTGATCCGGTCCAATTCCTGCAACGCCAGTTGCGGATTTTTCTGCCGGAAGCGAATCTGCGCCAACAGGTAACGCGCGTCCAGCCGCAGCGCATCCGTGGGATACTGTTCCAGAAAAGCATAGACCGCATCGAGGGCGCGTTTATCGTCACCGGCCTGATGATAGGTCCGGCCGGCTGAAAGCAAAGCGGTCGGAATCAGCGTACTCTGCGGCACAAAGAGACGGATGCGTTCCAGGGTCAGAGCCGCTTCCAGCGGCTTGCCGGCCGCAGCCAGCAGGCGGGCTCGATTGATCAGGGCGCGGTCGACAAAAGGTGATTGCGGATATTGCAGCACAATCTGCATATATAATTCCAGGGCCTGTTCCGGATTCCGGCTGCTCTCAAACGATTCAGCGCCATGGAAGAGCGCTTCAGCCGCCCGTGGACTGCTGGCATATTGGCCGGCATATTTGACAAACTGCAAGGCCGCAAGATCGTGCATGCCCTTGTTGCCCAGTTGCACGGCGAAGCGGTAATCCTGTTCTTCCTGCATAATGTCGGTCTGTGCAAAAACCGGCACGATGAAACAGAAAAGAATCCAGATGCGTCGTATCATGATTACAAAATCTCCAATTTTGCATACGGCAATATCAGTTTTTTCTCGCCCCATAAATCAAACAGCACCACCAACTTGATCGTTCCGGTCGCCTTGTCCACCCTGAGCACCGTCCCTTTTCCAAACGAAGTGTGCTTTACGCGCAGCCCCACCCGCAATTCCACCTCTTCCTGGCTTTCATTCTCATAGTCCGGCATGGTTTCCGTATGCCGCACCGGTCGGGGCACGGTCTCCCGCCGCGGCGGCGCGGAATAGGGCAGCTCGATATCGACGAAGGTATCATCCAGTTCCTTGATAAACCGCGACGCCGGGCTGGTGGAGCGGTCGCCGAATTTGCGACGGCTGCGCGCCCAGGCCAGATAGAGTTTTTCTTTAGCCCGGGTGGCACCGACGTAGAACAGCCGCCGTTCCTCTTCCAACGCCACCTGGTCGGAAAGGCTGCGGCTGATGGGGAACAGGCCTTCCTCCAATCCGGTGATGAACACCACTTCGAATTCCAAGCCTTTGGCGCTGTGCAATGTCATCAGGGTTACTGCATTGCCGCGCTCGTTATAGTTGTCGATGTCCGCGGTGAGGGAAACGGCCTCGAGAAAATGCTCCAGCCGCGATTCCGGGCCGTTGCTCTGACAAAACTCGGCCACAGCGGACAGCAGTTCGCGCACGTTTTCGGCACGGTTGAGGGATTCAAAGGTGTTTTCATCCTTGAATTGTCGCAGAATCCCGAGTTCATCCACCAGACTGTGCGCCAGTTCTTTGGGCGACAAGCGCTCCTGCAGATCGTTGTATTTCCTGATCAGGCCGCTAAAGCCCACAATTTTTTCTACCGTCTTGCCGGCGATGCCCTCTATCTCTGCGGCCAGCGCCAGCGCATCCAGAATTTTGAGCTGACGTTGCTGGGCAAAGGCCTCGATGCGACCGACGGAGGCGTCACCGATGCCGCGGCTGGGATAATTGATGATCCGGCGCATGCTGATCACATCGGCCGGATTGACGAGCAGGCGCAGATAGGCCAGCACGTCTTTGACCTCTTTGCGTTCATAGAATTTTACGCCGCCCACAATGACGTAGGGGATCCGCTCCCGCCGCAACGCTTCTTCCAGCACGCGCGACTGGGCGTTGGTGCGATAGAGGATGGCAAAGTCGCTGAAACTTCGCTTGTCAGCCCGCATTTCCAGCGCGATTTTGTGCACCACCATGCGGGCTTCGTCGAGGTCGTCCTCCACTTTTAACACGGTCACGCGTTCGCCTTCGGGGCGGGTGGTCCACAACTGCTTCTCATGGCGTTGCCGGTTATTCTTGATCACCGAGTGTGCGGCGCCGAGAATATTTTTTACGGAACGGTAATTCTGTTCGAGACGAAATTTGGCGCATTTGGGATAGTCTTTTTCAAAATCGAGAATATTGCGAATTTCCGCGCCGCGCCAGCGATAGATGGATTGATCGTCGTCGCCCACCACGCAGATGTTTTTGTGCCGTCCGGCCAGCAACCGCAAGGCGATGTATTGGGCGAAATTGGTGTCCTGGTATTCGTCCACCAGCACATAGCGAAAACGATCCTGATAGAACTCTTTAACCAGGGGAAAGAGCTCAAACAGTTCGATCGGCTTGATCAGCAGATCATCGAAATCCATGGCGTTCATTTCCGAGAGCCGCCGCTGGTAATTCTGGTAGACCTTGCCGATGACCAGCTCCTGCTGGGTTTCTGCGGTTTTCAGAAATTCATCCGGCCGCACAAACTGATTCTTAGACATGCTGATCTTGTATGAAATCATGCGGGGGGGAAATTGCTGCACCGAGAGGTTCATTTCCTGCAACAGCCCTTTCAGGAGCGAGAGCTGATCGTCTTCGTCATAGATAGTGAAATTCGACGTAAAGCCGATGCGTTCGGCCTCGCGCCGGAGCAGGCGGGCAAAGAGCGAATGAAAGGTTCCGATCCACATGCCGGAAACGAAATGCGGCACCAGCTTGCGCACGCGTTCACGCATTTCGCCGGCCGCTTTGTTGGTGAACGTCAGCGATATGATCTCGCGCGGATCGGCCAGGCCGTTGGCCAGTATATAGGCGATACGATAGGTGAGCACACGCGTTTTCCCGGAGCCGGCGCCGGCGAGAATGAGCACCGGTCCGTCGCTATGCACGACCGCCTGGCGCTGGGCCTCGTTAAGATCCTCGGTGAGCCAGTTCAGATCCGGCGTTGCGGTACCAGGTTTGGTTGATTTAGCCACGTCGTTTCAGATTCCTTTTTTCCAGCAATAGATTATGCCGCAGAATGTCGAGATTTCTCTTCGCCCGCAAGTGCTGCGCCAGGGTGGTCGAGAAATAGTGGCGGCCGTGGCCGTCGGCCACAAAATAAAGGTACGGACTCTCGGCAGGATGCAACGCGGCCAGAATCGCCTTTCGTCCGGGATTGTTGATGGGCCCTGGCGGCAAACCGGGATACAGATAGGTGTTGTAGGGAGAATTGATCTCCAGGTCGCGCAGCAACAGCCGCCGCGGCCCGTCCGGCAGGAGATATTGAATGGTGGGATCCGCCTGCAACGGCATACCGACATGCAACCGGTTGTGATACACCGAAGAGATGAGCGTCATCTCGCTGTCCAGCTTGGCCTCGGCCTGAATAATCGAAGCGAGCGTGATGATCTCGAGCACGGTAAAACCAAGATCCTGCGAACGTTCGTACAACGTATCCCACACGGTTTTTTTAAACTGCTGAACCAGGGTCTGTACCGACTGCTTCTCGTTCATACCATAGGTGAGCATGTAGGTTTCCGGAAGCAGAAATCCTTCCAGGGTCGGTGCCGGAATACCCAGCCGCCGGACCATGATCGAATCCTTCACCAGCGTCATGAAACGCGCCGAATCCAGTTCCATGGTCCGGGCAAACTGCCGGGCTATGCTGGACGCCCGCCATCCCTCGGGAATGGTCACTTTGGTGTAAATCTGCGGTCCTTCGGTAAGCGCTTTGATGACACGATAATTGGAGTTGTGCAGCGGCAGGGCAAAATGACCGGCGCGGAGACCGGCTTTTTTGTTCATGAGGAACAGAGCCCACTTGAACCGCTTGGCACTGCTGACAATGCCCAATTGTTCCAGCTCTGCGGCTATGTCGTCCGAGGTCGTCCCGAAACGGATACGGATATCCGCCTTTTCGCTGCCAGCGGACAACGGCCAGTACAAGGTGTACAAAATCGGCACAACCGTAGACAGCACGACCATAACAGCAAGTGCGGCCAAAAAGTGGCGCAGGGGAATACGGATAATTTTCATGTACGTTTTACGGCCGGTTATTTGAACAGTAGAAAAAAGTCATAGAGAAAATGGGTCCACACCGCCACGCTGAATCCTCTGGCCACACTGAGAAAACAGTAGAGAAGGCCGGCCAGCAGACGGAATACCGCGGCATAGTCCCAGCGAATCCATATGGTGTCATAATGAAACAGAGCAAACAGCACCGAGGACGTAATGCCGATAACAAAATAGACATAAATGGGATGTTCCTGCCATTTCAACAGGATCAGCTCGACCGGCAGGAGAAACAGCAGGGCGCGAAACAGCAGCTCTTCATATACGCCGGCCCCCATGGCCAACATGATCGGAGACGTGGCCTGCGCCAGAGAGGGCGAAGACAATCCCACATAACCGAGCAGCCGATGCAGCAACAATCCCATCACGGCTGCATACGTGGCTCCTTCGATGACCGGATAGAAAAACAGGGATACCGACAGCCGAATCCGCCCCCATTCGTTTCGGTAGATATATACCAGCGCCAGAACGAGCGGCAGCGCCAGGATGAGGAGACCGGCGGCGCCGAACTCGCGCAAGGGATATTTTAAAATGACATCCGCCTTGTTGCGTAAAATGACGTGGTGCCCGCTGCTCGCCTGCCAGGCCAGCAGTTCATACAGCAGCAGCAGCGGCAGACTTGTGATCAAACCGTAACCCAGATAACGGGACTGCTGCAGATAACCATAGGTTCCAAACAGCGGGCTGAACAATTTCTGGCGGGTACGGGCCACGGAGCTCCTGTAGTCTATCAACGCACATCATGAACGGCATGAGCCGCCAGCGGCAGACCTACCGATCGTAACTGCTATAAATAGACAATAATGTACAAATTTAATCCGGAAAAAACACCAGGAAATATTTGAGCATTCTGCTGATTCATACCAGCCTGATCTGTTCCTAGACCGGAAAAGGCGGAGACTGCCATGGCTTCCGGCACAGGCCTGCGCTCTCTCCAGGTCAAGGCCTAATATCCGACAGCAGCGCCTTCGCCGCGGCCGTCTGCGGCTCCCCAATAGAGGCGTCGCTTTTGATCGAACAGGATGCCCTCCGCTTCTCCAATGGCCGAACGTTCAGCCAGCTTGTGGCCGAGGGTCTGCAAACGCAGCTGCACGTCCTTGACCAGGCCGTCGCGTTCGTAGCGTATTTCATCCGGATACCATTGATGATGAAAACGGGGCGCGTCGATCGCTTCCTGAATATCCATGCCGAACAACACTGTGTTCAGCACCACCTGCAGCACCGTATTGATGATCGTCGGCCCGCCAGGAGAACCGATGACCAGGAACAGCTGCCCGTTGCGCGTCAGAATCGTCGGCGTCATGGAGGAGAGCATCCGTTTGCCGGGCACGATGGCGTTCGCTTCACTCTGTATCAGTTCATACATATTGGGGCTGCCCGGCTTGGCGGCAAAATCGTCCATTTCGTTGTTGAGGAGAAATCCGGCGCCGTTCACTACGGCAAAACTGCCATAGCTGCCATTCAGGGTCGTCGTGACCGCAACGGCCATGCCCTGGGCATCGGCAGTGGAATAGTGGGTGGTCTGTTCGCTCTCGCGCCAGTCGGTCGCTCTCCCCGCCTTGATGGCTGCCGCAGGCGTGGCCTCGATGCTGTCAAACGCCGCAAAAATGGAACGGGCATAGCCTTTGGAGAGCAGGCTGGCGACAGGTACTTGAACAAAATCCGGGTCGCCGAGGTATTCAGCCCGGTCAGCAAAGGCCCGCTTCATGGCTTCGGCGAGCACATGCACATAGGCGGAAGAGTTGTGCCCCAGGTTCTTCAGCTCCTTTGCCTCCAGCATGTTGAGCATTTGGACCAGGGCCACTCCGCCGGAGCTGGGCGGGCCCATGGAGATAACACCCACATCATGAAAGGTGCTGTGTACAGGCGGTCGTTCGAGCGCACGATAATCGGCGAGGTCCTGCAGAGTCACCAGGCCGCCGTTGGCTGCCATGTCGGCGCTGATCAGTTCAGCCACGCGACCGGTATAAAAGCCATCCCTGTCTTTGCGGCTGATTTCTTTCAAGGTGCTGGCCAGATCCGGCTGGCGGAACCGCTCTCCTGTCTGGTATGTTGTACCATCTGCTTTAAGGAAAACTTTAAAGGAAGAGGGAAAGCGGCTGAAAATCTGTTTATGCCGGCTAAAACTGGTGGCCTGATCTTCAGAGAGATCAAAGCCTTTTTCGGCAAGACGAATGGCCGGCGCCATCACCGTTTTCAGCGGCAAAGAGCCGTATTTCTGCAATGCAAGACAAAGACCTGCCACACTGCCCGGTACGCCGGCCGCCAGATATCCGATCTGGCTTTTATCTTCGTCGACGTTGCCATCCTGCTTTAAGTACATGTCCCTATGTGCCCGTCCCGGCGCCTTTTCACGATAATCGAAACTGGTGGTTTTGCCGTCGGCAAAGCGGATGACCATGAACCCGCCGCCGCCTAAATTGCCGGCGGTTGGATGCACCACTGCCAGGGCAAATCCGGTTGCGACAGCGGCGTCGATGGCGTTGCCGCCCTTTTTCAGGATTTCCACGCCGGCCTCTGATGCCAGTCGCTGCGAGCTCGTCACCAGACCGTGCGGAGCGCGCAGCGGTCGTGAGGAAGCGGCAAAAAGCCAGACCGGAAGAACAACAAAGAAAACGATAGCAAGTCGTCGGATCATGCTCGGTGCCTCATGCTCTATTTCTCTTTTGCCATTTTTTCAGGGTTGCCAGGGTCATGCAATTGATAACGTCCTTTTTCTGCACCCAGCCGCGGCGGGCTGTGGCCACGCCATAATGCATCATGGGAAGATGTTCGGGATGGTGAGCATCGGTGTTTATGGACAGTTTAACGCCGGCCTGGGCCGCCTGACGGGCGTTGAGGTCGGACAGGTCCAGTCGATCCCAGTAAGAGTTGATCTCGAGGGCGGTGCCGGTCCGGCCTGCGGTTTCGATCACCTGCGCCATGTCCAGCTCATATCCCTCCCGCCGTGAAATTAACCGTCCTGTCGGATGACCGATAACGTCCACATAGCGATTCTGCATGGCGGCAAGAATGCGCCTGGTCGGATCGGTCTTGAAGGCGCTGTGTATGGAGGCGACCACGAAATCCAGTTGCGCCAGCACCTCATCGGGATAATCCAGGGAACCGTCCGGAAGGATATCCACTTCCACGCCGGCCAGGATCTGGAACGGCGCCATTTTAGTGTTCAATGCCCGAATCTCGCGGATCTGCGTCAGCAAGCGGTCGATCTCCATACCATTGGCATAGCGTGCCGCTCTGGAGTGGTCGCAAAACGACATATAGCGGTAGCCCTGTTTATGCACGTGGCTCGCCATGTCGGCCAGAGCCAGCTGGCCATCGCTGTAGGTGGAATGAACGTGCAATTCGGCTTTGATATCGGCAAACTCCACCAGCTCGGGCAATAGCCCTGCCATGGCCGCCTCGATTTCGCCGCGGTCCTCACGCAGTTCCGGCGGCATCCATGCCATACCCAGAAGCTGGTAAATGTCCTCTTCCTTTCTGCCGCCGATTCTTTTCTCGCCCTGGAAGATGCCGTACTCGTTGATCTTGTAACCCAGTTTTTTGGCGATTTCGCGCAAGCGCACGTTATGTTCCTTGGAGCCGGTATAGTATTGCAGCGCCGCGCCAAAGCTTTCCGCCGGCACAGCTCTGAGCTCCGTCTGCACGCGGTCGTTGAGCATGACAGCGCCCTTGGTGTCACCGGCGCTCAGCACCCGGGTGACGCCCGGCATGTTCACAAAGAGCTGGACCATATCAGCACCGTGATCAGTCTCGGCGAGAATATCGATATCATGCACCGTTTCTTTGCCCCGTCGTAAGCTTCCGGCCGCTGAGATGCGTCCCAGCTTTTTTCCCGCTTTTATGTGCAGGTACTCCATCACCATTTGGATGACAGGTATGGCCAGGCCGATGGAAACACGTTCCTCGGCGCTCTTGCGCAGCTCTAAACCCTTGCGGATATTTTCGACTTTTTTTGCCCCCATCCCCGGCAGGGTAGCCAGGGAGCCGTCCTGGATCACACGCTCCAGATCCGCTACCGTCTGAACACCCAGTTGCGAAAAGGCCAGCGCCGCCGTCTTGGGTCCGAAATGCTGAATGCTCAGCAATTCGAACAGCTCTTTGGGCGATTGATCCAAAAGCTCCTGCATCTGCCGGATGTGACCGGTATCAAGGTACTCGGCAATTTTCTCCTGCAGGCCTTTGCCGATGCCTTCAATGCCGGACAGCCGGCCCTGCTGATGCAGAACGCTGATGTCGTCAGGCAACTCGGCAATGACCCGGCTCGCTTTGCGGTAGGCGTTTATTTTGAAAATCATCTCACCGTTGAATTCGAGCAGGTCGGCCATTTGCTCTAACATGCGGGATACTTTACTGTTCTTCATAACATCCTCTTTGAGGATTGACTGGATGTTCCGCCGTAATCACGGCGTTTGCGACAGGAGCGCGGCAACAACTTGCAAACCCTCCAGATAGCTGCCGACGCCCCTGCCGCTGATCTGGGCGATGCACACCTCTTTGATCACGCTGATGCGACGGAACGGTTCCCGGCTGTGAATATCGGAGAGATGGACCTCCACTGCCGGCAGTCGTACGCCGGCGATGGCATCGCGCAGGGCATAGCTGTAATGGGTCAGCGCGCCCGGATTGATAACCAAACCGTCAACGGTTTTGCGGTGGTGGTGAATGAAATCGATCAGCGCGCCCTCATGATTGGATTGAAAGCAGATCACCGCTACACCCAGTTCCTCGCCTTTCTGCGCCAGCATGCGATCGAGGTCGGCCAGTGTGGTGTGGCCGTACACCTCCGGTTCCCGTTCGCCCAGCAGATTAAGATTCGGGCCATGCACTACCATAATACGCTGCACACTCGCTCCTTATCGTTGTAAAAGCCAGCTCAGGGCTTCCTGGACACGGTGGGGCGAAACGGATCGTGACAGGACGGCCTCGCCGATCTTGTCCAGCAGAACCCATAATTGTCCGCCCTGATCCCGTTTTTTATCCAATTTCATGGCGCTGGAGATCTGCTCCAGAGTAACATGCGCCGGAACAGGCGGAGGGGATAATCGCTGCAGCAGGCCTGTAATCATCTGATGCTCCGGTTCGTTCAGTAATCCTTCCTGCAGCGACAGCCAGGAAGCGGCGGCCATGCCGTGCGTCACGGCTTCGCCGTGCAGAAAATAATCATACCCGGTGGCGGTCTCCAGCGCATGCCCGATGGTGTGGCCGAAATTGAGAATCGCACGCAGACCCGATTCCCGTTCATCAGCTTCCACCACTCTGGCTTTGATGGCGCAGCAGGTCATGAGCACGGATTGCAGCAATGGCGCATCCTGTCGCCGCAGGAGCTCGGGCCAGGCGGTATTCAGTGTTTCAAACAGCGTTCGATCGCGGATGCAGCCGTACTTGACCACTTCGGCCATGCCGGCCAGCATATCGCGTTGCGACAGGGTTGCGAGCACCAGGGGATCGATGAGCACAAAGAGCGGATGATAAAAGGCGCCGATCATATTTTTCGCGCTGGGATGATTGATGCCGACCTTGCCGCCGACGCTGCTATCCACCTGCGCCAGCAGCGTCGTCGGAATTTGTACAAAGCGGATTCCGCGCATAAACGTCGCCGCCACAAAGCCGGCCAGGTCGCCGATGACTCCGCCGCCCAATGCTACAATGACCGAGGTACGATCAGCCCGATTCTCGATCAGCCAGGTGTAGAGCTCTTCGGTGACTTTAAGGGTTTTGGCCCCTTCGCCGACGCAGACCGGACGAAGATAAACGGGATGAAACTGCGAAGCCAGAAGCGAAAAAACGCGTTGACCGTACAATTCGGCAACGCGTTCGTCCGTCACGATAAACAGCGACTGCTTGATGCGGTGCTGTTTCAGCGCTTCCGCGATGTTGCAGAGGCCATCAGCGGCAAAATATATGGGATAGTGATAATGCGGCAGAGTTACCGAAAGTTCTTGCATGATTATTCCGTCAATCGTTTGTGAATCCGGCGGGCCAGTTCACGGGCGCTTACCTCTTCCAGGCTTTCAAAAAAATAGTCGGCTTTCAGATAATGGGGCATGCGCAAGGTCAGCATATCGCTGATCTTTTGCTGTAAGGACTCGTCGGATAAATTTTCCAGCAGCGGGCGATTGTTTTTGCGGCGCACCCGAGCCACAAGCGTATCCAGCGACGCAGACAGACACACGACGACGCCGGACGAGGAGATGGCCCGCCAGTTTTCTTCGCGGATCACGGCTCCGCCGCCGAGGGCGATCACCCACTCCTGGCGTGTGCTCACCTGTCGGACGATGTCGCTCTCCAGGTCCCGGAAGGCGTTCTCGCCCATGCGTTCAAATATCTCGCTGATGGCCAAGCCGGCGTCAGCTTCGATAAGGGAGTCCGTATCGGTAAAAGGCCGGTTCAGCAAATGGGCCAGTTCTTTGCCGACCCGGCTTTTGCCGGTGGCCATAAAGCCGGTCAGGTAAATATTTTTACCATGCAAGGGGGGCACGTGCAAGGCCTGCAAAATTGTTCTTCATTTCAGCCAGGGAATCGCCGCCGATTTTTTCATGGAGCGCATCGGCCAGCACGTAGCAGAGCATGGCTTCAGCCACCACCACCGCGGCCGGCACAGCACATACATCCGACCGTTCGCTGTGCGCCATCTCTTCGTCATGCGAAGAAACGTTGACAGAGTGGAGCGGGCTCACCAGCGTCGGCAGAGGCTTCATGGCGGCGCGGACCACAATCGCCTCGCCATTGCTCATGCCGCCTTCGATGCCGCCGGCGTTGTTGCTGCTGCGATAATAGCCGACATCGTCGTCCCAATAGATCTGATCGTGCACCTCGCTGCCAAAGCCGAAGGCGTTTTCATAACCGGCGCCGATGGACACCGCCTTGATGGCATTGATACTCATGATGGCGCCGGCAATGACCGCATCCAGCTTGCGATCGAAATGGACATGGCTCCCCAACCCAACCGGCACGTTCACCGCGACGAGTTCGATTACGCCGCCCACGGTGTCGCCCCGCTCCTTGGCCTGATCGATCATGGCCATCATCTCTGTTGTCGCGGCCGCATCGGCGCAGGCGAGGGGCGATGTTTCGACGCGCTCCATCATGGTCAGCCAGTTCTGCCGCACCGCAGGATCATGGTACTGCCGGCCGCACAGCGTGGTCAACGCGGTGGTGGGCGCCGCGATGCTGCCGATCTGAAGCACATGGCCGTATACACAAACGCCGAACTGGGCCAACAGCGTGCGGCAGATGGCGCCCATGGCCACGCGCATGGTGGTCTCGCGCGCGGACGAGCGCTCCAGAATATTGCGCAGATCGTCATGCCGGTACTTGACCATGCCGGCAAAATCGGCATGCCCCGGTCTGGGCCTGTGCAGTTTAGCCACCGGATTTTGCACCGGTTCCACCGCCATCTTTTGCGTCCAGTTGGTCCAATCTTTATTTTCGATGACCAGGCCGATGGGCGAGCCCAGAGTTTGGCCATAGCGCACACCGGACAGAATGCGCACGCGATCCTTTTCTATCTGCATGCGGCCGCCGCGGCCATAGCCCCGTTGCCGTCTTGCCAGGTCCTTATTGATGTCAGAATCGGTCAGTGCCAGACCGGACGGCATTCCCTCCAGAATGGTCAGCAGGGCCTGACCGTGTGATTCCCCTGCGGTCAAAATACGTAATCTGTTCATGTCTGCAATTCGGTCGTCAGTTGTATTCGTAGGTCGTTTAGGGTATTTCGTTCCAGAGCGTAGTGTTCGTTCATCCAGATGCGCAACGATTCCAGCCCCTGAAAAATCAGCATATCGAGGCCGTTTTTCACCGTAGCGCCCCGTTTTTCCGACTCGTGGAGAAAGCGGGTCCAGGCGGGATTGTACACGAGATCATATACAAAATGCTTTTTGCCAACCGCCTTAAAGCTCGGCAAGGGCGATTGATCGGTATGAGGCGCCATGCCGATAGAGGTCGAATTGACCAGCAACGCCGCCTGATCGATGCGTTCGTCCAGCGCGGGGTCTTCGTAGCCGATGTTGATCACATTCTGAAAGCCCAGTTGCTCCCTGCAGAACTGCACGAGCTGCACCGCACGGTCATAGGTGCGATTGACGATGGTCAACTGACGTACGCGCATATGGGCCAGGGCAAAGGTGATCGAACGCGCCGACCCGCCGGCGCCGAACAGGATCGCCTGGCAGCCTTCAAACCTGCTTTTGTCAGCGCCCAGGGATTCGGTGAATCCATAGGGATCGGTGATAAAGGCCGCCACCCCTTGTTCGCGCATGACCAGCGTGTTGGCCACTCCGAGAAGGTTGACCTCGGGCGACTTGAACGCCGCCAGCTGCGCCGCCTCCCCTTTATGGGGCAGGGTGACGTTGAGCCCGGCCACGCCCATGGCCCACGCCCCCTGAAGGCAGGAAGAGAGCTGCGGCGGGGCCACACGAAAGGCGAGATAGACGGCATTGATTTTGAATTTCTTGAGAAAGAAATTTTGCAGAATCGGTGACAGACTGTGGCCGATCGGGTCGCCAATGACTCCGAACAATTTGGTGCGGGCGTTAAGCACGCGTCACCTGGTCCAGCAATTCAAAGAATCCTGGAAAGGAGATGTCCACACAATCACAATTCCTGATGGTGGTTTCGCCCTGAGCGATCAATCCGGCCACAGCGAACGACATGGCGATGCGGTGGTCGCCAAAGCTGTCCACCAGCGCACCGTGCAGCGGCGTCGGTCCATGGACCATGAGACCGTCCTTGGTCTCTTTGACCTGAGCGCCCATGGCCTGCAGATTGGCAGCGACAGCGGCCAGTCGATCCGATTCCTTGACCCGCAGTTCACCGGCATCGCGGATCACGGTGGTGCCGTTGGCCTGTGTGGCCGCTACGGCCAGAACGGGAATTTCGTCGATGATCGCCGGAATCATGGAGCCGCCGAAGTTGGCCGCCTGCAGACGCGTGCTGGAAGCCTGCAGCGTGCAGCGCGGCTCGTTGTTCAGATTCGAACTCTCGCTGCGCTCGATCCTCGCGCCCATGGCGGTCAGCGCGTCCAAAATGCCGATGCGGGATGGATTGACACCAACGTTGGCGATGATAATTTTCGCCTCCGGCACCAGGCAGGCGGCGACGAGGAAAAAAGCGGCTGCGGAAAGATCGCCCGGCACGTCGATCAATTCCACCGCATGCAGGTCGGCCGGCCCCTGTACGCAGGCGCCGCTGCGGGTTGCCATCGCCTTGACGCCGAACAGCTCGAGCATTCGTTCGGTATGATCCCGGGACTGTGCCGGCTCGGTCACGCGCGTGCTGCCTTTGGCGTACAGCCCGGCCAACAGTATGCAGGACTTGACCTGTGCGCTGGCCACGGTGGTCGCATAGTCGATGGCGTGCAGAGTACCGCCATGAATCGTCAACGGCGCCTTGTAATTGTTGCTCTCGATATGAGCGCCCATGTTTTCCAGGGGTTCGATGATGCGGCGCATGGGCCGGCTGCGCAACGAGTCGTCGCCGTCGATCGTCGAGGTAAACGGTTGCGCTGCCAGTATGCCGGTGACCAGCCGGATGGTGGTGCCGGAGTTGCCGGCATCGAGCACCTTTTTCGGCTGTTTCAGGCCCAGCTTGCCTTTGCCCTTGACCACCACAGACTCTTTGCTGCGCTTGATCGAAACCCCGAGAGCTTTCATACACTCCCAGGTGCTCAGCACATCCCTGGCGCCGGACAGGCCCTGAATGGTAGTGGTTCCGTTCGCGATGGCGGAGAAAATCAGGCTACGATGCGAGATCGATTTGTCACCGGGAACGGTGATCGAACCTTTAAGCGAAGATACGGCATGAATGATTTTATCTTGCACGCTAGTCTCTCTTTCTGCATTCCAGACCTTTTTCACCCAGCAACCTCATCGCGGTTTCACGATCCCCGGCCGTTGCAAAGGCCAGTCGCATGGTACCGCCCTCATCCTCCCGTATTTTGAGCACTTCGATATCTTTGATGTTGATGTTTTTCTCATAGAGCGTATTGGCGATGATCGCGACCATGCCCGGTCGATCTTCCACTGCGACCAGGATATCATAATGGGGCTTGAGGAATCCTCGTGTGTCGCGGGGGATCGACAACCGATCCTGCGCAGCCGAGGCGAACAGTTTGCCCAGATCCGGCGAATTCAGTTGGTCCCGAATGGCGGTCAATTCGATGATATAGGCGTCGATATATTGCGCCACCATATCGGCATTGGTGCTGAGAATATGTTCCCAGATGCCGAACGGACTGGAGGCGATGCGCGTCATATCGCGAAATCCGCCAGCCGCCATTTTCAGAAAATGTGGACTCTCATCTTGACGTCTGGCGGCCAGGCTCATCATGGCGATCGCCGCCATCTGCGGCAAATGGCTCACAGCCGCCGCGATTTCATCGTGCAACGCCGGCGATAGCAGGAGCACTTTGGCACCGGTCAATTCGATCAACTCGCCAAATCCCTTGCGCGTCGATTCGCTGATGGGACGCACCGGCGTCAGCACATAGGTGGTGTTTTCGAACAGAAACGGATCTGCGGCCAGCACGCCTTTCATCTCCGATCCGGCCATGGGGTGACCGCCGATGAAATCCACGCCCGGCGGCAGATAGATGCCGGCGGTCTCACAGATCTGCCGTTTGGTGCTGCCCACATCAGTGATGAGTGTTTTCGGCTTCACCACCGGTCCCAGAACCGGGATCAGGTGCAGAATATCGAGGATGGGCGTGCACAAAAAGATCACATCCGCATCGCGCGCGGCTATGACCAGTTCCTCTTCGGTATAAGCCTCATCTATGGCATGCCGCTGCCTGGCGTTGGCCAACACATCGTCCTTGTCGACTCCGATGATGGTGCCGGCAAATCCTTTTTTCTTCAACGCCAGGCCGATTGAACCGCCGATCAAACCTACGCCGACAATCAACACCCGTTTGAATTGTTCGATTTCACCCATAGGATCAGTCCATGTCTTTGATTGTTCAACGTCGTACGCGCGGCTAGATATTTTTGCCGATCGCCCAGGCGATCATGCGCAGCTCTTCCATCAACCGCTGCAGCTGGCTCGGGTAAATGGATTGAGCGCCGTCGGAGAGCGCATGATCGGGATCGTGATGCACCTCGACGATCACGCCGTTGGCTCCGGCGGCTACGGCGGCCCGCGCCATCGGCGCCACTTTATCGCGACGACCGGTGCCGTGGCTGGGATCGGCAATGATGGGCAGATGACTCAGCTTTTGAATGACCGGGATGGCCGAAATGTCCATCGTGTTGCGGGTATAATTCTCAAAGGTGCGGATGCCGCGTTCGCAGACAATCACCTGATAATTGCCGCCGGACATGATATATTCCGCGGCCATCAGCAGTTCTTCGATCGTGGCGGCCAGACCGCGCTTGAGCAAAATCGGAATCCGCGCCGAGCCCAGTTCCCGCAACAGGGCGAAATTCTGCATATTGCGTGCGCCCACCTGCAGGATATCCACATACTTTAACATAACCTCCAGCTGATTGATTTCCATGATTTCGGAAACGATCGGCAGCTGCAGCTCCTGGCCCACCGCCTGCATGATGCGCAAGCCTTCTTCGCCCATGCCCTGAAAAGCATAGGGAGAGGTGCGCGGTTTATAGGCGCCGCCACGCAATCCGCGGCAGCCGGCCTTTTTT
Source organism: uncultured Cytophagia bacterium (assembly GCA_964541895.1). Classification (GTDB taxonomy): domain Bacteria; phylum Zhuqueibacterota; class Zhuqueibacteria; order Residuimicrobiales; family Residuimicrobiaceae; genus CAZISM01. The sequence goes on along the minus strand of CAZISM010000035.1, from coordinate 20,323 downwards.
ACTTCCTTGGCGATAATATAAAACTGTTCTTCGCTCTCCACCGAACAGGGGCCGGCAATGATGCTGACCTGATCCCCGCCGAATGAGGCCCCTTTGACATCGATGACCGTATTCTCCGAATGAAAGGTCCGGCTGGCCAGTTTGTAGGGCTCGGTGATGCGCAGCACTTCATGCACACCTTCCATCACCTCGAACTCACGCGGCTCCACACTCCGCTTATCGCCGATCGCACCCAGGATGGTGCGATTGACGCCGACCACCTTGTGCACCTGAAACCCAAATGCCTCCAGCCGATCCGAAACCGATTGTATCATTGGTTCGGTGGCGGTATCCTTCATGACTATAACCACAGAGATCTCCGTTCTTGTTAAGGATATTGAGAAACCAGGCCGGGACGCCGTACACCCCTGCTTATTCCAGTTCGCGGCATCCGCTGATAATGGCTGTAAAAATAGTGCTGATATGTTCGTTCTTCATCGGGCCCCTGTTGTTCGCCGTCAGTCTCGCCAGAATGGATTTTTCTCTCTGGCTGTCCAGCACCGGCATTCGCAGCTGTTGTTTGATGGCGCCGATCTCCTGAGCGGCGCGGGCGCGTTCATTAAGCAGGGTCAATATCTGTTCATCAATATGATCGATCCGGTCGCGATAATGGCCGATGTCGTGCATAGCTCTCCTTAAAATAAAAAAGCCCACAAGGCTTTTGATCCTGTGGGCGGCGAAGCGCGTGCCTTTGTCGGTTCAGGTGCGCTCGTACCTCCCACAACTGGTAAAATAAAAATACTTTTCTGATAAATAGGTCAACATGAGAGGCAATCTATAGGGTTATTCCAAACCATTTATGTAATAAATTTAATACTTTAAAGTCAAGAGTCAAGGAAAATTTTTCGCAGGGATCGTTTTCTTTTCGCTTTTTTAAAAAAAATGATATATTAAAACTCTATCGATAGGAGAATGGTATGCCTCAACCCTCACGACGTGATTTTCTCAAGGCCGCCGCTGCACTTTCCGGTTCGCTGGCGCTGGCGCACCCATCCATTCTGCGGGCGGACGCCAGGCCCAACATTATACTCATCGTTGCCGACGATCTCGGCTATGGCGACCTCTCCTGTTACGGTCAGGCGCGCTTTGCGACGCCGCATCTGGATCGGCTCGCCGACGAGGGCATCCGCTTCACCCAGCATTATTCCGGCAGCACAGTATGTGCACCCTCCCGCTGCACCCTGATGACCGGCCGTCATACCGGCCACTGCCATGTTCGCGGCAACAAGTCGCACCCACCCGAGGGCCAGGAACCGCTCCCGGAAGACACGGTCACCATTGCCCGCCTGCTCAAGGAAGCCGGCTATCGCACCGGCGCATTCGGGAAATGGGGCTTGGGATCGCCGGGCTCGTCCGGAGATCCCAATCGCCAGGGGTTTGATGAATTCTTTGGCTACATTTGTCAAAGCCTGGCGCATAACTATTATCCCTGGTACCTGTGGCATAATCAAACCAGGGTGGAACTGCCGGAGAACGCCGGCGAGGGCCGCGGCACCTTTGCACCGGATTTGATCCAGCAACAGGCGCTGGCTTTTCTGGAGAATAACCGAGCACACCCCTTTTTCATGTTCGTGCCCATCATCATCCCGCACGCCGAGCTGTTTGCTCCGCAAGCCTATATGGACCGATTTCGCGGCAAATTGCTGCCGGAGAATTCCTATCAGGGCACAGATGCAGGCCCCCGTTTCAAACTGGGCGGCTATGGTTCCCAACCCGAGGCCCATGCCGCTTTTGCCGCCATGGTGACCTACCTGGACGATAAAGCAGGCGAACTCATGGCCAAACTGCAGCAGTTGGGTCTGGATGAAAACACCCTGGTGTTGTTCAGTTCCGATAACGGGCCGCATCTTGAAGGTGGAGCTGATCCTGACTATTTTGATTCCAACGGACCGCTGCGCGGCTACAAGCGGGATTTATACGAAGGTGGCATCCGGGTGCCGCTGCTGGCGCGCTGGCGCGGCCGCATCCGGCCGCAGCAGGTGTCGCAGCATGTGAGTGCGTTCTGGGATTTTCCCGCCACCGCGTGCGAAGTGGCTGGAATCAAAAAGCCGCGACACCTCGACGGCTTATCCTATCTGCCGACGTTGCTGGGCAGAAAGCAAAAAACACGTGACTATTTATACTGGGAATTCCACGAAGGCGCGTCCACGGCGCAGGCGGTTCGTATGGGCGATTGGAAAGGGGTGCGCACATCCAGCCGGCAGCCGCTGGAATTGTACGATCTGCGCAACGACCTCGGTGAAACCAGCAATGTGGCGGCGAAACACCCCTCTGTGGTCCGCAAGATCGAACGCATAATGAAATCGGCGCGCACGGAATCAGCCTTATGGCCGTTCAGGCCATAGGGGCGGAGATCGTTCCCCGAAATCCTTTGGCGCGGTACTCTGCCGTGACCACGGTGTGAATGTTTCCCCGGGGATTGAAATCACCGCGAATCTGCAGGTAGCGCGGCTTGAGCACCTTGACCAACTCTTCCAGGAGCTCGTTGGTCACCTCTTCATGGAAAATTCCGCGGTCGCGATATTTGTTGATGAACAACTTCCATGATTTCAGCTCCAGGCACCATTCATCGGGAATATAGCGAATCTCTATCACGGCGAAATCCGGATAGCCGGTGCGCGGACAGAGACAGGTGAACTCGGGATTATTGATGGTGACGACATAATTCCGATGCGGATACCTGTTTTCAAACACTTCCAGCCTGGCTTGCATAATTTCCAGCTGGCCCCGTTTCAAATCGTCCATCTCAAAGCTCCTTATGGTAGGGTATGGGATCGTGCATCCCGGCTTCGGCAAAACCTCTGCAACGTATTCGGCAGCTCTCACACAGACCGCAGGCCAGGCCGTCGATGGGATCGTAGCAGCTCAGAGTCAAGCCGAAATCCACACCCAGAGCCAGACCGCGTCTGATGATATCCGCCTTGCTAAAGTGCAACAAGGGTGCATGGATATGAATCGAATGACCCATCACGCCGGCACGGGTGGCCAGATTGGCCATGACTTCAAACGCCTGCAGATAGTCAGGCCGGCAATCCGGATAGCCGCTGTAATCCAGTGCATTGACGCCGAGGTAAATGTGCTGCGCCTCCCTCACTTCCGCTATAGCCAGGGCGTAGGAGAGCAGAATGGTGTTGCGGGCCGGCACATAGGTCACCGGGATGACATCCGGTTCGGCTTCCTGCAGGGGAACAGCGAGATCCGATGTCAGCGCCGAACCACCGATCTGGCGCAGGTCGATGCGCAGAATCACATGGTCTGCGACTCCGATCTGCCGGACGATCGCCGCTGCGGCTGCTAGCTCGCTGCCGGCTTTCTGGCCATAGTCGAAGGTGACCGCCGTGACCTGATGGCCGTCGGATCGGGCCATTGCCAGCGTCGTGGCCGAATCCAGCCCGCCGCTCAATAAAGAAATCGCCTTGCTCATGGTCAAACTCCACGTCGTTCCGCTGACCAGATATATTTATGCAATTGCAGTTGCATGCGCACCGCGAGATGGCTGTCCAGGATCCAGGAGGCCAGCTCTTCTGCCGGACAGGTGCCGAACACCGGCGAGCAGAGCACCGGGCAGATATCCAGCAGATGGGCCTCTTCGATGAAGCGGCGGCAGAACAACCAGTCGCCATGGTCGGCGATGACAAATTTGACCTGATCCGACGCCTGCAGTTTTTCCACATTGCTCCACAGGGTGGCGTGTTCGTACCCGCTGGATGGTGTTTTAATATCCATGATGCGGATGCAGCCGGACGGCAACAGATCGATATCCAGAGTGCCGTTGGTCTCTACGAGAACGCCGGCGCCGCGTTGCAACAGCGCCAGGGCCAGGGCCGGCGTTTCGGGTTGCAGCAACGGTTCGCCGCCGGTGATCTCTGTCAGCTGCAACGGATAGCGCGCCGCCTGTCGCAACACCTCCGCCACTGTCCATTCTTCGCCGCCCTGCCAGGCATATTCGGTATCACACCATCGACAGCGCAGGTTGCAGCCGCTCGTACGGATGAACGTACAGGGCAGGCCGGCATAGAGCGACTCGCCCTGGATGCTGTAAAAAATCTCCTGAATGCGCACCTAGTCCTCAGCGTAGGTCACCGAGAACGCATCGGTCTCAAAGATCTCCACCTGGAACAGCTTTACCGTGGCGGGCAATTCCTTTTTCAACCAGCCATAGACGTATTCGGCCAGATGCTCCGAGGTCGGATTCTTTTGATCAAAGGGTGGTATCTCGTTGAGCACCTGATGATCCAGCGGCTGCAGGCAGGTGTCCAGCAGCTCTTTCAGATCCATCATATCGAGCACCATCCCCGTTTCATCCAATTTTTTAGCGCCGGCCGTAATCCGGACCTTCCAGTTGTGTCCGTGAATCCGTTTGCAGGGTCCGGCATAATTCAACAGATGATGTGCCGCCGAAAAAAGCGATTCAACACACAGCTTGTACATGGCTATCCTTTCTCTCCCGGGGGAGTCGGTGGTGCAGGCGGGTCCGCGGGAGTCTGATGACGCAGAAACAAAAGGGCGAAACATTCCGACGAATGGTCCGCCCATAAACATGACGCGTTGCGAAAGACTAGAGCTGATCGATCTGTTCTTTGATTTTGATGATGGCGTTGGCGATGTCCTGCATGTCCTCTTCGGTGCCGAGGAGCATGTTCTGGGTAAACCAGATCGCTTCCTCGTAGCAGGCTTTTTCCGTTTCCGGACACTTGAAGGTTTCGTAATTCACCGGCAGCGCCACCGATCTCCCTCTGGGACCAAAGGCGCGGCGCATGAACACCGGCTGGCTGTACAGCGGAATGGAATAGCCCGCGCTGCAGGGGATGCCCTCCTTGCGCAACGCTTCCAGAAATGCGGCTTTGGGCTTGCCGGCGAACTGCTCCTGGTGGTAGCGGAAAATGTACAAGTGACAGGCGTGCGACGTCACCCGCGGATCCTGTGCCAGAATCTCGATGCCCTCAATGGGCGAGAGCAGTTTGTCCAGCAGGGCGTAATTCTCCTGGCGAATAGCCTTGAGCTCTTCATAGCGGCCGAACTGAGCCAGCAACACAGCGGATTGAAATTCGGTGATGCGATAGTTGCCGCCGAAATAAAAATGCTCGTACCACATGCCGTCTTCGCTGCGGCCGCAATTGTGGTGAGAGCGGGCGAATTTGGCGACGAGATCGTCGTTTGTGACCAGGATCCCCCCTTCGCCGGCGTTGACGTTTTTGGAGGATTGGAACGAAAAGCAGCCGGCATCGCCGATGGCGCCCACCGGCTTTCCTTTCCACGACGCACCCCAGGCCTGGGCGGCGTCTTCGATGACTTTTAAATTACGCTGTTTGGCAATAGCCATGATCGCGTCCAGATCAGCCGGTCGACCGGCAAAATGGACCGGCATGATCGCAGCGGTGCGCGGCGAAATGGCCTGCTCGATGGCCTGCGGATTCATATTGTAGGTTTGCGGATCGATGTCGACGAAAACGGGTATGCAACCGGCTTCGACGGCGGCCGACGCCGTGGCGATGAATGTATACGCCGGCACGATCACTTCCGTACCCGGCTCGACGTCTGCGGCCATCAGCGCCAGACGCAGCGCCGTCGTACCGCTGTTGACCGCCACGCCGTGCTTGGCGTCATGAGCCGCAGCAAAGGCCTGCTCGAATTGTTCCGTTACCTTGCCGTTGATCCGTCCCCACTTGCCGCTCTTGACCACAGCGGTCAGTTGCTCGATCTCCTCATCGCCCCATACCGGCCAAACCGGAAACGGTTCGGTACGAACAGGCGTGCCGCCTTTTATAGCCAGTGTAGACATTCCTTCCTCCAATCCTGCAACACTACTCCGCGGCCGTGCGTCAGGCCGTTTTGGTTTTTTGAGCATAAATGGTCAGAGGGTACGGATCCAGATCCATTTCCCTCATTTTGATCAATAATCTGCTTTGCTCCTCCGCACCGCGCGCCACGAACTGAACGCAGCCGTCGCCCTGTGAACCGACGCCTTTGCCGCCGTAAATCAGATCGCTGATTTCCGGGCTGCTCAGCACAAAATGAAGTTTCGGCGAGAGCAGTTCCTGCGGACACGCCGGCGCCATAAACATATCAAAAAATCGCTGCGCCTCCGTCATCAGGGCGCCGAGACGTTCGGCGTCACCATCCATAACGGCTTCGCGGCCGCGATGGGCGATTTCCTTGTTCACCGGGCCCAGATAATAGCGCACGTCCTCACCGATCTTTCCGCCGCTTTTCGGATAACAGGCGTTGAGATCGGCGAGTATCTTTTGCGTGTTCTTGCCGGCCTTTAGATCCGCCACCACCATATAGATGTCGTTCCTGGGCTGCACCTCCTGCACATCCATGCGCTCGCCGTCAAAGGTGAGAAAGACGGGCGTCGAGCCGTAGGCGCAGGCCTGGTCCATTCGACCGCAGCGGGACGGCGTGAGGATTTCGCCCTGATAGGCGATCTCCATCTCGCCGCGTTTGGTCAGCTTGAGATCATAGAGCTGATTGAACGCGCGCGCCACCATGACGTTGTTGGCGGCGGAGGAAGAGAGCCCTTTGCGGATGGGAAGATCCATTTTATAGGCGTCGATCTCCAGACCCTGCACGGTGTAATGGCACATGGTGTGATAGGTGGCGCCGGCGGTGTAGCTGTAGAAACCGCCTTCCACCGCCACCTCGAGCAGTTTTTCCGAATCCAGATCGATCTCGTGCGGGCCCAGCACCTTGTTGTCCGGCAGCATGGATTTGATGATCAATTTGTCCGGATGGGGACGGACGCGTGCATAAATCCCCTGGTTGGTGCCGACGATCAGGCAGAATCCCTTGTGAACGGAAGAATCCATTCGCCGGTAACCGCCGGCCCAATCCGAATGCTCGCCCAGGAGACACAACCGACCGGGAACAAAAAGCTCCACTTCGTTCATGGGTGCCGTCATTTAGCTAACAGCTGCCGGGCCAGATCCACAGCCGAAGCGGCATCCGGCGCATAGCCGTCGGCACCGATCTCATCGGAAAAACTCTGCGTCAACGGCGCTCCGCCCACCAGAACCTTGACTTTATCACGCAGCCCGCTGCTGTTCAGGGCTGTGATCGTATCTTTCATGTTGAGCATGGTGGTGGTCAACAGCGCCGACATGCCGATCAATTCGGCGTTATTGGTTTTAATGGCATCGACAAATTTATCAGGCGTTACATCCACGCCCAGGTCGATCACTTCAAAACCGGCGCCTTCCATCATCATCGCGACCAGATTCTTTCCGATATCATGCAAGTCACCTTTGACCGTGCCGACTACGAACCTGGCTTCCGGTTTAATCCCGGTCTCGGCCAGCTTGGGCCGCAGAATTTTCATTCCGGCCTTCATGGCGCGCGCCGCGATCAGGACTTCCGGAACATAAAACTCATTGTTCTTGAATTTGGCTCCGACCACATTCATGCCGGCGATGAGACCTTTGGTCAGAACATCGACCGGGGCCATGCCGGATGACAGGGCCGAGGTAGTGAATTCTTCCGTTTTTGCTGCATTGCCACTGATTACGCTTGCACTCAAATCTTCCAGAACCGACATATGCACCTCCAGGCAACCTGTTATGGTTAGTAAAATTAAAGCGATAATCAAATCGTCGCGTAATTTACAAAAGTTTATTTGCCTTGTCAACAAAGATTTCAAAATCATCCGGCCGGCGGTTCAGAGACCGCTTTTGTCGCCCGGGGAAATCCTCAGCCGGTCACTCCCTTTTTCAGAATAATGTTGCCGTATTTGGCCGTCTCGCCGGTCATCACCACCGCAAAAGCATTTTGGCTGCGCTCATAAAAAGCGAACCGTTCCAGGCGCTGGATGGGTGGTGTAGCCGGCCAATGGCGATCGACCGCTGCCCGATACCGCAGCTCCACCTGCGGGTCCAGTTGATCTCCGGCCACAGCCGCCATCATCACCAGTGGGTGGTCTATATAGGTGTCCAGCACGAACAGGGGCAAAATAGCGTCGAGCAGGTCGGCGATGCCAAGCCCGTCGGCCCGCAGGACATTGTGGTTCACGGAGTGGCCGGGAAAATGGGCGTCAGCCAGAACCAGCTCATCGCCATGCCCCATGCGGTACAACTCGGCCAGCAGTTCAGGGCTCAAGAGAGGGGAAATCCCACGCAACATGATACGCTCCTTTCAGTTAAACATGATGGCTCAAGGTACGAAATTTTTACAGAACCGGCAAATTTATTTGTGTTGAATTAATCAACAAAACACTTGAAAACATATAAAAAAAACAGTAAAATACAACACTTGAACCATTGAGAAGGCGACATGAGTCATATGCCCGCATCCGCTGCAGATAGCCAGGATCGAATTTTACTCGTTGAGGATGATCATGACCAGGCCAACATCCTCTCCTATTTTTTAAAGAATAAGGGCTTTGCCGTCGACTGGCGCAACGCCCCGCGGCCGGCGTATGAGGCGGCGCAAAGCGCCGGGTATGACCTGATTCTTCTTGATATCATGCTCAATGCCGAAGAGGACGGCTTTGATCTGTGTCGCCAGTTCAAAAGCAACGACATCCTTAAAGACATCCCGATCATCATGGTGACGGCGCGGGCGGCGGTGCAGGATCGCGTCAGCGGATTGCGCTATGGCGCCGACGATTACATCATCAAGCCGTTCAGCCAGGAGGAGCTGCTGGCACGCGTCGAAGCGGTGCTGAAACGCAAACAGCTGTTCGATTTCAACGAACGCTACCGAACGCTCCTGGAAAATTCCAACGACATGGTGCTGTTCCTGAATGTGCAGGGTCAGGTGGAACAGTCGAACCAGGTGGCGCAGCTGCATCTCTCCGGATTGACTCTGCCGCAACCGGCCAACGTCGTCGACTATTTCGCCGCCGATCTGCAAGACCATATCAAGCCGCTGATGGAACGGGTGGCGGCCGGCTTTGACGTCAGCGGCAACAGCTGGCGCTTGGCCGCCGGGCTCAAAGACATCGAAGTGGTGGACGTCCGGCTCGTTCCCCTGACCCGATCCGGACACATCACCAGCATCGGCTGCATACTGCGCGATGTCACCCATCGCGAACGCAACTATCAAAACATGCAGATCAGCGCCACCGATCTGCGCAAACAGATGGAGGATGCCAGCGCCCAGCTCAACGAGCTGCAGAGCCGCCTGATCCTGGCGGAAAAAATGGCCACTATGGGACAGCTGGCGGCCGGCATCGCTCATGAACTGCGCAATCCGCTCTCCATCATCAGCACCTCGATCTATTATCTGCAGCGGGTGCTGGCGCCGCTACAGGAAAAAGCGCAGGAACATTTTAAACTGATCGATGCCGAGATTCAACGCAGTCAGCGCATCATCAGCAATCTGCTGGACTTTTCGCGAAAATCGCAGGAAGGCCGCACCGAGGTGGACATACCCGCCATGCTGGAACAGATTTTGACGCTGGTGAAAAAAGAGCTGGCGGTGCACGATATCCTGCTGCGCAAGGAACTGGGACCCATACCCACCTGTTACGTCAACGCCGACGATATGAAACAGGTGTTTCTCAACCTGATCCTCAACGCCAAGGATGCCATGCCCTATGGCGGCCGGCTGGTGGTGCGTTCGCGCCAGGAGCAGAACCGCGTGCTCATCGAATTTTCCGATAACGGGGTCGGCATCGCCGACAACATTCGCGACAAGATTTTCGATCCGTTCTTCACCAGTCGCAAGGACGGCCAGGGCGTTGGCTTGGGCCTGGCCATCGTCCACGCCGCCCTGCAACGCAACGAAGGCCAGATCGATTTCGTATCGCTGCCCAACCGGGGCACCACGTTCCGAATCTCTCTGCCGGTGTATAAAAAATGAATGAAATAAATATTTCCTGTGTTATATAAGGACAAAAATAATCAACGTGTCATAGGACCATGATCATGAATGAAAAAACAAGAATTCTGCTCGTCGACGACGAAGAGAACTGTTTGCGCTCCTTAAAGGATGTTTTTGAACTGGAACATATCGAATGCGCCACAGCGCTCAACAGCGCCAAAGCGCTGGATATCATCACCCACAACGACATCGATATCGTCATCTCCGACGTGCGCATGCCCGGAATTTCCGGCATGGACCTGCTGAAGCATATCAAGCGCATCAAGCCCGAGATCGCGGTGATTATGCTCACCGGCCACGGCTCCATTCACGACGCCGTGCAATCCATCAAGCAGGGCGCCTATCAGTATATTCTCAAACCGGTAATCATGGAAGATCTGCTGGCGCAGGTCAAGGATCTGTTGCGCAAAATCGACCAGGAACGTACGGCCTCGCCGCTGCAGGCACTCAAAGGCAACCTGCCGTTGGGCAAAGTCATCATCGGCCAGTCGGTGCGGCTGCAAAACGTCGCCAAGCTGATCAACAAGATCGCATCAACGGATCTGCCGGTGCTCATCCTCGGCGAAAGCGGCACCGGCAAGGAGCTGGCCGCCACCGCGATCCACTACAGCAGCGATCGCAGCGAAAAACCGTTCATCGCCATCAACTGCGCCGCCTTTCCGGACACCCTGCTGGAGAGCGAACTGTTCGGCTTTGAGAAAGGCGCCTTTACCGATGCGCGCAACTCCAAAGCCGGCAAAATCGAGGAAGCCGATGGCGGTACGCTCTTTCTCGACGAGATCGGCGACATGAAACCGGCCATGCAGGCCAAACTGTTGCGTGTACTGGAAGAACAGCAATTTCAGCGCCTGGGATCCAACAAGTACCGTCAGATCGACATCCGCATCATTTCAGCCACCAACCGCGACCTGAATCAGGCGATTCAGGAAGGGTTGTTTCGCACCGACCTCTTTTATCGTCTCAACGCGGTCAGCATCCTGATGCCCACCCTGCGGGAAATACCTGACGATATTCCGTTGCTGGCCAACTATTTTGCTAAAGAATTTGCCAGCAAGTTTGATCGCAAGGTGGAGGGGCTGGCCGAGGAAGCGGTTGAAGCTTTGAAAAAATATCATTGGCCAGGCAACATTCGTGAACTGGCCAACGCCATCCGCCGCTCAGTGGCACTGGCAGACGGCAAACAGATACAGCTGTTCGACCTGCCGCCTTATATCGCTAACGGTCAGTATGAGCCGCTGCATGGGCAGCCGTCCAAGCCGCAAAAACTGCTACTGGCGGATATTGAAAAAGAACATATCCTCTCGGTCATGGATATGGTACAGGGCAACAAGAGCGAGGCAGCACAACTACTTGGTATACATAGAGATACACTATTAAGAAAACTGAAAAAGTACGGCCTTTAGAGGTGCCGTAAAATACGGCATTGCTGCATTTTACGGCATTTGAGTTTCCATATTGTTATATATTTGATTTTTATGAAACTATAGTTTTAGCGTCTAAATACACTGACTTTTTGGTCGTATTTTACGACATGCGTCATTTCCTAAACACACCTCCCCCATGGCCTCCAAAAACCAATATATTGTTTACATTATTCTTAGCAGTTTTCCCCCACTTTCTTTTCATGGCATGATGATTGCGTATAAATCATACGCAGCTGTCATACATACTGTTCAATTTTGGACAGTGACATAATTTGTATTGCATCCTTGGGTTTCTAATCACACACTCGACACAGGTCACGCCACTGGGCCTTTGCGTTGAAGAGCAACCCCATCCTTGCTCGGCAGCGTTTGAAAAGACGTGTGACTTTTCAAAATTAATGCAAAGGCCCGTGCGTGGCTACTAGCAGCTAATGCTATGGCACCGATCAAAGAAAAGGGACGGTAGATTTGATTCTGCAACTGTTCTGATCAGTCAACGATTGACATCATGACAAGGCAACTGTGTTGATAGCATCGTTTGAGCATCTTTGTTAGGCATCACGTCAGACAATCACCGTAATGCGAATTAGTACATCCTATCGTCCCTTTTTTCCCACCATCACTAATTCCTGAATTTACTTGGTTATGTACGATTTTTTTACTTGACATTTTGGCTTTTTTGATATATTTTCTATATTATTATTACCTTAAACAAATCCATCGTCTAAGGTGATAGGCTGACAAGCAGTAGAAAGGGCATCGAGGTCAGGCTTTGTGGTGGTGTGTGGTTGTTGGAGGTTGGAGCGTCATTGAACACAAGTAGCAACCGTCGATCGCAAGTTTTCGCTCCAGGAGCCGTGTTGTGGCTGTTACTGGCCGTGAACATGCCTGCAGCCGCTCAGCAGCTGACTCTCTTGACGAGCGTTTCGGGGGACAGTTTGACCGGTATGAATGCTTTCTCAAATCTGCCTGCGCTGAGCAACGAACCGGCCCATGAATGTACTATCGATTCTGTTCATACTTTCGCCGCCCTGCACAGTCGATCCGCAGCGACGGGATCGGCAAAATCCGAAAACACTCCGGACTGGTTGTTGTCCCTGAACAACAACGGGCTCAATGCAGACAGCAGCCGTTTGAGCTCCGGCCGTGACCCCTTCCGCATATCACAAATCGTCAACGAGCATAATGACGAGATTCAAGCCATATATCAGAAATATTTGAAACGATGGCCGGATCTGGAAGGTAAATTGACCGTCCGCATTTTCATCTCGCCCTCCGGCATGGTCGAGAAAGCAAATCTGGCGGAATCCACCCTGCGGCTGCGGCCGTTCGAAAACGAGGTCCTCAAGGCCATCGTCGCCTGGCGCGATTTCGGCGCCTGTCCCAACGAAACCATAAAAATATTCAGACAACAATACATATTTGGTGATTAAACATCGTGGAAAACAAACAAGAGTTTGCGCAGGATGTGTTGCGCCGTCTTCTGGAAAAAACACCAGAGCCGAAAATCGAACTGAACTACTCCAATCCCTTTGAACTTCTGGTGGCGACCATCCTGGCGGCGCAGTGCACCGACCTCCGCGTCAACATGGTGACCAAAACGTTTTTCAAAGAGTATCCGACGCCGGAAAAAATCGCCCGCGAATCGCAACAGGTCATTGCGGAAAAAATAAAATCCACCGGCTTTTATCGCAACAAGGCCAACAGCCTCATCGCCTGCTGCCAGCGACTGGTGATCGAATATAAAGGCCAGATCCCGCAATCCGTCCCCGACCTGGAACGCCTGCCGGGCGTGGGCCGCAAAACCGCCAGCGTCGTGGTCAGCAATGCCTTCGGCGTGCCCGCCCTCGCCGTCGATACCCATGTCAAACGGGTGGCAGGACGCCTGCATCTTTCCAGGGCCAACGATCCCGATAAAATCGAGGAAGAGCTGAAAAAAATTCTGCCCGAAAAAGACTGGACCCCGTTCAGCCAAACCATGGTGCTGCACGGCCGCTATGTCTGCGTGGCCCGCAATCCCAAATGCAAACTCTGCGTGCTCTACGATATTTGCCCGTCAGAAGAAAAAACCGATACGACCAAATAGAGGTGACGCCATGGCGGATATTCTGATAGTGGATGACGAACCGGACATCCTGGAAACCCTGCCGGATGTGTTGCACAAATGGGGCCACCGCACCTTTGTGGCCCGCAACGGCGCCGAGGGCGTGCAGCTCTTTGGCGAACACCACATCGACTTTGTCATCACCGACATGAAGATGCCGGAAATGGACGGTGTGGAGCTCTTGCACCATATCCTGCAAAAAGATTCCGGCGCCATGGTCATTTTCCTCACCGGCTACCCTTCCCTCGACACCGCCATCACGGCGCTGCGCAGCGGCGCCTACGACTATCTGGTCAAACCCGTCAACCTCGATGAACTCAAACTGAGAATTGAACGGGGCCTGGAACGGAAAGAACATATCAAATCGCTGTTCCTCGTCAAGGGGCTGAACTGGGCGCTGCTCCTCTCCATCCCGCTCTGGCTGCTGCTGGGCATCATCCTGGCCAAACTGCTGCGCTGAACCGCCGGACCCCTTCCTGACGTATAAAAAATCTTTGAATTTTCGTTTTTATCCTCTACTTTACAGGATGCAATTCGCCCGTCCGGCTCACGGCCGCAGACGGTTCCATGGACGCTTCGAGATAGACCCTTGCAAATCAGACCGTATATTTCCGTTGTGGTTCCCTGCTATAACGCCAAAGAGCATCTGCACACCTGCCTGAGTTCCTTGCGGGATCAGCAGACCGAGTTCAGCTACGAGATCATTGTAGTCGACAGCTCCGACGTCGATGTGACGCCCTTTATCCGCGAACACTATCCACAGGTGCGCACCGAACGCTTGCCGCAACGCGCCTTCCCCGGCGTGGCCCGCAACGCCGGCATGACGGTCAGCCGCGGCGACATCATCGCCTTCACCGACACCGATTGCCGTGCCGACCTCCGCTGGGTGCAGCGCATCGGCGAAAACCATCGCCAGGGCCGCCGCGTCGTCACCGGCGCCGTCGCCAATGGCACCGCCGATTCCTACATCGGCACCGCCGATTATCTGATCGAAATGACCGAATTCCACCCCTCGCGGCCGTCGGAAGCGATCGAACATATCATCACCGCCAACGTCTCCTTTGAAAAAAAAGTCGTCGACGAGATCGGCCCGCTGGAAGACACCATCAAGGGCAGCGACCGCCTCTATGCCTATCGCATGGTCCAGCACGGCATTCCCATCTGGTTCGACCGCGAGATGCTGGTCTATCATAAAAATCGTACCAGCCTGAAAAAGATTTTCCGCAACCAGTATGACTGCGGCTTCGGCTCCGCCAACACCCGCCGGCGCGCCCGTGTCAGCGGTTCCATCCTCGCCCGACGGCCGATTCTGGCAATCGGCATTCCGTTCGCACGAACCTTTTTCATCGCCCGCCGGCTGCTGCGCGGCCACGGAAAATACCTCGGCACCTTTATCTGGCACTATCCAGTCATTTTTCTCGGACTGCTGGCTTATACCCGCGGCTATCTGGCCAATGCCTTCACCCGTAACGCATAAAGGATCGACCATGATTTCACTGAATGCCAACCTGCTCAAACCGACGCTTGGCAAAAACGATTATAGTTCCATTCGCAAAACCGTTCGCCAGGCGCAAAAAGCCCTGATCGAAAAAACCTGCCCCGGCCGTGAGATGCTGGGCTGGATGGATCTGCCGGTCCGGGCATCCGATGCGGAACTGGACGAAATCCTCTCCCGGGCACAAAGCATGCAGCAGACCGCGCCGTACCTGGTGCTGGTAGGTATCGGCGGCAGCTATCTCGGCAGCCGGGCCGCGCTTGAATTTCTGCAGCCGGAATGGAACACCGACTCGAACCTGCCGCGCATCCTTTATTTCGGCCATCATCTGAGTTCTGACTATGCCGCCGGTCTGATGCGGTTTCTGCAGGACAAGGACTATGCGGTCTGCGTCATCAGCAAATCCGGATCGACGACAGAAACGGCCGTGGCGTTTCGCCTTCTTCGTCAACAGATGGCTGAAAAATATTCCCCGGCTGAAATGAAGCGACGAATTACCATCATCACCGAGAAAAAACCCAGTTCGCTGCGCCAGCTTTGCGACTATGAAAAATATCCCAACCTGATCCACCCGGACGACGTCGGCGGCCGCTTTTCCGTGCTCTCGGCCGTCGGCCTCTTTCCCATGGCCGTACGCGGCATCGATATCAAAGAGCTGCTGGCCGGCGCCCAAGCCGTCCGTCAACAGTGTGTACAGGAACAGGATCTGTTCGCCAACCTGGCGCTTTTTTATGCCGCCAGCCGCTACCTGCTCTACAAAAAGGGCAAAAAAATCGAAGTGCTGTCGGCGTTCGAATCATCCTTCCCGTTTATGGCCGAATGGTGGAAGCAGCTGTTCGGAGAGAGCGAAGGCAAACAGCGCAAAGGCCTCTTTCCCGCCTCCACCCTGCTGACCACCGATCTGCACTCGTTGGGACAATACATTCAGGACGGTGAACGCAAGCTGTTCGAAACCTTTCTGCGACTGGATCAGCCGGACCACACCATCGCTCTGCAACCGTTCAAACCGGATCTGGATCAGCTGAATTATCTCAAGCGGGCTCAACTGCACGCCATCAATCAAAAGGCCTACGAAGGCACGGCGCTGGCGCACCACCAGGGCGATGTGCCCAGCATGACCATCACCCTTTCCCGGCGCAGCGCCTTTGACCTGGGCCAGCTGTTCTACTTTTTCCAGTTCAGCGTGGCCGTGAGCGGTCTGCTGCTCAAGGTGAATCCGTTCGATCAACCGGGCGTGGAAGATTACAAGAACAACATGTTTGCGCTGCTGGGCAAACCGGGTTATGAAAAGCTGAAAAAGAAAACGGAAAACGGCCTCAAACAGCTGAACAACGACGGCTGGATGCGTTTAGGATTATGAAGGCGTCAGGCCGTCTCCTCCTTCTCGGCTCACTCCTGATGGTGGCTGCCTGCAGCCGCCCCACCGTCGACCATGTGGCCATGGTCGGCCAGGAGCCTATCACCATCGCCGAGTTTCAGGCCCGCTACTCGTTCACCGCTTATATTTTTTCGGGCGAAGATCAGATCAGCAACAAGCACACTTTTTTGCAGTCGCTCATCTGGGAGAAACGGCTGGCTCAGGAAGCGAAAAAACTGGGACTGGATCAGCGGCCCTTTTATCAGCAGCAGATGCAGCAGTTGCGCAAGGAAGCGCTGTGGGAGGCCTATTACCAACGCCACCTCCTTTCAGCGGCCGACCCGGATCAGGCCCTGGCGCAGACCATCCGCCGGATCATGGCCGACAAGACCTTGCATTTGAGCCGGGAAACGTTCACTGAACTGGTCGCTGCCCTGCAGCTGGTGCTCGGCAAACCGGCGCTGATCGGCGCAGACAGCGTGCGCCGCGTCAGCGAGCGGGACGTCGCTGCGTTCAGCACCCGCTACGAAGCGCTGATGAAAAAACCGTTGGCGTCGTTCAGTAACGGCGACCTTTGGACCACGGCCGATTTCCTGCAGCGGCTGGCCACCGGCCCCTATCCGCTACCGTTCCCGCAGTCGACCGCATTCCTGCCGGCCCTGAAACAGGCGGTGCGCCGGGCCGCAGAGCTGGAATACATCAGTCAGGCCGCTTTGGCCGAAGGCCTGGACACCTCTGACTATGTCCGCTCGCAAATGCAAATGTGGTCAGCCGCGCTGCTCACACAAACGCTGATGCAGGAAATGGCCGGCCATGTGCACATCACCGAACAGGATATCGACACCCATTATAACCTTCATCACGATCACTATCAGAACGACACGGTCCACATGCCGCTGGATTCGGTGCGGACACAGATCAGCCGCCAATTACACCAGGAAAAAACCATCGATGAGTACCGCCAGCGCCTATCCGGCCTGACCACTCCTGCTACGGTGTATGAATCGGTGCTGGACACATTGCAGGTAAAACAGTCGGCCGATGTGGTGCTGAAACAGCACTTTCCGGGCCGCGTCCTGGCACCGGTGCTTTTTCCCTATGCCGACATCATGCCGCCAACCCCATAACAAGGAGCTGCTGCTTTGGATAAAAACGAAAAACAGATCATGGTCGTGGACCGGGCTACCCTGTTCGCCGATCAATACTTTCAGGGCTTTTCTCCGGCGGAGGTGTTGAACTATGAGCAGCTGATACTGGACCACTATTTTTACGACCAGCGCGGCAAGGTGGAAACCATGCCGCAGCTCAAGCAACCCATCGCCTACGTACTGATCGTGAACAAGATCACCAAACAGATCTTTGCCTACCAGCGCAGCAGCAAGGACGGTCATTACGACGAAAAACGGCTGGCCGGCAAATGGTCCTGGGGCATCGGCGGCCATATCGACAAAATAGATTTGACCGAAGACAATCCCATCATGGCCAGCCTGAATCGGGAACTGCAGGAAGAGGTGGAGATCGGCCAGTACGATCCGCCGCAGATTCTGGGGTATATCAACGACGATACCACCGAAGTCGGCCAGGTCCATTTCGGCCTGCTCTACCTGGTGTGGACCGAGAGCCGCAACGTCCGGCCCCGGGACAGCGAAATCGCCTGGGGCGGCTTTCTGACCTATGCCGAGCTGGAAGAGATCAACCAGTCCAACGAAGTGGCAGTGGAATCGTGGTCCCAGATCAGCCTGGAACCGCTGCAGGAAGCTCTGGGATTGCGCAACCGGGAATGAAAAAAGCTTGCAAACGGAGCAATTTTTTATTATATTATATAGCTTTAACCAATACGATGGCGGTGTAGCTCAGCCGGTAGAGCAGTGGAATCATAATCCATAGGTCGGGGGTTCAAGTCCCTCCGCCGCTACCAACTCTGGTCCGAGTACAAGAAAACAAAAGGCCTGCGCAAGCTGGCCTTTTGCATTTTCAGCCATACTCGAGGCCGCGCGTTCGCACGGGAGGACTGAGGGCGGTGTCGCATAGCGACGGCCGATCATGGATTCCGCGACACGGCAGGAGATTGCTTCGCTGCATAAGAGAGCGGTGTCCCGCCTGTCAACTGCGCATCAACCATTCATTCGCCTCGTCAATGTCGGTAAACACTCTCAGGTTATGTCCGGAGACATCGGCGATGCCCTGCAAGAACTCGGTCTCGGCGGACATTTCACGCACCACAAACGCCCGCTTGCACTGCAGACTGACGCCGGCGACCGCCATGATGTCCGGCATGAGGGTGACATCGTGTACGGATTGTGTCAGCGTCGCTTCCCGGGCGTCATTCAAAAATCGATAGCACTCATGTCTCTGGATCAGCTCCGCCAACTCTGCGGCCACAAGCATGACGACATCAGCATCGATGTAACCGTACAAACGGCCGTAAATTATTTCTTTATCGGGATCATAGGCCAGCTCATAACTCATACGGTCTCCGTTATTTTTGTTTGCCGGCAATAAAACCGCAGAACCCGTTGACGAATCTGCCGTGCACCTCCCATCCCGTCCGAAAGCGACGATTCGAACCTGGCTTATCTCAACAAAATGGCCTTGCGCATAAAATGGTGTGCGCCGGCCTCCAGCCTGATAACATACACTCCATTGGCCCAACCACTGGCATCCCACACCACCCGGTGATGGCCGCCGGCCATCCGGCGATTCAGCAACGTGGCCACCTCCCGGCCCTGCAACGAAAAAATCCGCACACGCACCTGTTCCGCCTGGACCAGATCAAACTCGATCGTGGTGGTCGGATTAAAGGGATTGGGATAGTTCTGCTGCAGGCTGTACTGAACAGGGGCATTCGCTGCCGCGCTAGGGACGCCGGTCTGCTTGTTAAGCGCATCGAAAACGCCGTTGCCATCCACATCCACCCAGATCGGATTGGTATAGCCGACCGGCTTGATCGGTCCGCCGTCATCCGTCACCAGGCCGATGGGAACGTCCGTGTAGCCGCGCGAGACCACGCAGTACCAGGTATCCTGCGTCGGGTGCAGTTCCAGGATCCGGGTGAATCGCTCTATATCCCTGCCTGCGGGAACAGCGAACACTGCGACCGGAACGCCGTTGCCGTAGACAAAGACGCTGTCAACGGCGATTTCCGGCAACGCCTGCACGCGCAGCGACAGCCGAAGAGCGCCATCGGTATCGGTGATCTGATCGCCGATATGGGCCGATTCATTGATGGTGAATGTGGTAAAATGGCCGTCGCACACCGTGACCCGGCACGCCCGGATAGCCTGGCACAGCTCGTTGACGTCGATCTCGCCGGGCTTGTCGGTGGACGAGGCAATGTAATTGCGCGGGTAACCGGGCTTGTCGCCGTTCAAACCATGGGCGTCGGAATTACCGGTGGCGCAATACCGTTTGCCGCGATTGAGCAGATGGAACCAGTCCTGCAGTACAGAGATCGGACTGTTGGGCGGATTCACATCGAATCCCCACCCTTCGGTCTCGTTCATCAGTTCCATGGCGTTAAAGCTTTCATCGGCATGCGAATGGCCGAAAAGTCCGGTGACAGGATCCAGCGCCATTTTCGTGAAATAATCGATGCCGGGCCAGCGCGGATGGTTGATCTGAATAACCTGCGCGCCCTTGCTTCTGGCATCGGCAAATATCTCGGCGGCGCTACCGCTGCTGAGAACCGGCCCGGCTTTGGGATCCAGCGGCCAGGCGTTGATGTGACCGATCGAGGTGCTGATTTCATCGCCGGGGGAAGTTTTGATATAGTTCTGCAGTCCCATCTCTATCACCCGCGGCTGATAGTCGGAGACGGCGTTGTGATCCGTGGCCACGGCATATTCGATTCCTTCCGCCACCAGGGCGGTTATCATGGTGCCGGCTTTGTCGTCAGCGGTTATGCCCTCAAGAATGTGCAGGTGCATGTCGGCGCCGACATAGCCACCGGTATCCAACAGCCGCTGCAGGCTCGCGCCGACGTTGGCCATCTCGCCCTCTTTCAGGGTGATCGAGCGTTCCGCAAGGGAAAATTCCGGACCATGACTGAACACCAGGGTATACGACCCTTCCGGCAGCAGCAGAGT
>CAZISM010000034.1:0-45773 GCA_964541895.1 uncultured Cytophagia bacterium | reverse complement strand
CCATTCAAGGCCCATCTCTTGCCAATTCCAGCTCCTCCGCTCGCAATGACAGGGTGTTTCAAGGCCCATCTCCTGCCAGCCTCAGTTGCTCCGCTCGCAATGACAGGGTGTTTCAGGGCCCATCTCTTTGGCCGCACCAGCTCCTCCGCTCGCAATGACAGGGTGTTTCAAGGCCCATCTCTTTGGCCGCACCAGTTCCTCCGCTCGCAATGACAGGGTTTTTCTAAACCCATCTCTTCCAGCACCAGCTCCTCCGCTCGCAATGACAGGGTGTTTCAAGGCCCATCTCCTGCCAGCCTCAGTTGCTCCGCTCGCAATGACAGGGTTTTTCATTTTCTGCTGAAAGCAGACGAAACACACCTCTTGAAATCATTTGTTTTTCAGGGCTTGATTGTCTACTTTGGTGGCAAGCCGGGAATGGGCATGGCGTGTTCACCACCATCGCTTCCCGCATGGACACGAATCGGGGCAAAAGATATAGTCAGACCACACTCTTGTGAATGAGACCATATGGAACATCACGCTGCATCGAGCAAATCTAAAGTGCCATTCAACCATATTCTGGGCTATTCGCTGGGCGAGTGCGCCTCTTCGCTGACGATGAACGGCATCTCCGCCTACGCGATGCTGTACTACACGCAGGCCCTGGGATTGTCCTTTGCGCGGGCCGGGCTGGCGTTCGCCATCGCCAGCGTCTGGGATGCCGTGGTCGATCCCCTGATCGGCTATATCAGCGACAACACGCGTTCGCGCTATGGCCGCCGCCACCCCTATATTCTGCTAGGCGGCTTGATGATGGCCGCCTGTTTTTACCTTTTATGGGTGATGCCGACCATCGTCGGCCGGGGTGAGATGCTTTTTTGGTCCGCGCTGATTATCAACATTCTCATCCGCACCGCGTTCGCCGTGTTCAGTGTGTCTCACATAGCGCTGGGTTTTGAAATTTGCACGGATTACCATCAACGCTCGCACCTGCAAAGCTCCCGCTGGGCGCTCAACATGACAGCCAATCTTCTGGGACCGGCGCTCGGATGGTCCCTTTTCTTTCCCGACAACGCCGCGGGCAAATCCGAGGCGACCAGCAAGGTCACCAATTACCTTCACATGGGGACGGCTTTTACCATCGCCACGATCGTGTTCGTACTGATTGTGGTGTGGGCCACCCGCCGCTACATTGTCGATACGCGCGGCCTGGCTGTGAGAACGGGCAACAGCATCAACGCATTTTATTCCGACGCGTGGGAGATCATCGCTGACCGTTATTTCAGGTTTGTTATCGTCTTTTTCTGCGTCGGCCAGATCGGCGCGATCTTTGTCGCGACGATCCAGATGTATCTTTATGTCTATTTCGCCCATCTGACGGCACTGGAAAAAACGATCGTCCACGGCGGCGGTATGGCGTTTTGCGGTGCCGGCGCCGTAGCAGGTTCGCTGCTGGCGCGCCGGTTCGACAAAAAACTGGCCGTTTGCATGGGCGCGGCGATCGCCACCTGCGCCGACGTGACGGCCGCAGTCGTATTTCTGACCGGGATCTTGAAGCCGCTGCAGATATGGATGGTGGGAGGGTACAGCGTAGCGATCGGCAAGATCGTGTTCGGCGCCTGCGACATGATCAATTGGTTTGGCGTGGGCATATTTATAGCCCTGTCCGGCTCGATGACCGCTGACGTGGCTGAAATTGACGAACTAAAGTCGGGCGTACGCAAGGACGGCGGCTATGCAGCCATCTTTGCGTTCGTGACCAAGTTGGTCTCGTCGGTGGCTATTTATATTGCCAGCGCCTGCATGGCCTGGGTCGGTTTTAAGGAAGGTAGCGACATGCAAACGCCTGAGGCGGTCTGGTGGTTGGTGCTGTTGACCTTTGGGCTGGGCGCGGCCTTTATCGTCCTGGTCATTCCGATCGTTTGGCGCTATCCGATTACTCAGGCCTTTATGAACGACGTGAAGGCGGCTCTGGCACGAAAAAAGGGGCTGACAACTTCTTCCCAAGCCACCCATGAAGGTTCTTTTATTTAATCCTCCCCATCAACCTCACCAACCCATCCAGTATCGTCCATGGATGCGGCGGACAGCCGGGAATGTATAAATCCACCGGCAATATCCCTTCAATGCCATTATGCACCTGTTCGTGATCGCGAAAAATACCACCCGAGATGGCGCAGGCGCCGACCGCTATGACCAGTTTGGGCGAAGGCACAGCGTCATAGGTTTTTTGCAGCGCGGTGTACATGTTGTGCGAAACCGGCCCGGTGACGATGAGACCGTCGGCATGGCGCGGCGACGCCACGATCTGAATGCCAAAACGGCCCAGGTCGAACGCCAGCGTGGCCAGCACGTTGATGTCCACTTCACAGCCGTTGCAGCCGCCGGCGCTGACCTGGCGCAATTTCAACGACCGACCAAAGAGCTTTTTCATCTCGCCTTGCAACGCTTCCACCTGCGGCTGGTGTTCAGGGAGGATCAGATCTTGACGCCGACGCGTGGCCAGCCGATAGTCGCGCGTGAACTCTATCTTTTTTGCCGGACAAACAAGCTGACATTGCCCGCAAAAGGTGCAGCGTCCAAGGTCGATATCGATAGCCTCGTTTTTGCTGATGGCCTGGACCGGGCATACCTCCGCGCACTGTTCGCAGCTCTGCTTGCAGGGCTGTTCGCCGATGCGTGCCAGGCCACGGAACCGGTCGGGCATGGATTCAACAGCCACTGGAAAATCCATGGTCCGGCAGCCTTGCTTTATTCTGCTTTTTAAAATGGCATACATGATTACAGATCAAACCCACAGTAAGATAAATTAAAGCTCTTGTTGCACAACGGGAAATCGGATATGGCCTGATCCCGCAACGCCATGGCCAGTCCGAACCAGTTGTGAAAAGAGGGATCGATTATTTTGTAGCGTTGAAAGTGACCGGAAGAATCGGTCATGGCGACATGACAGATTTCACCCCGCCAGCCTTCCACCATGCTGACCACCAGACTGTCAGGCTGCAGCTCTTTGGCCGGCACTTGCAGAGCGCCCTGCGCCATGGCTTGCAGCAGTTCGTGAATGAACGTGACCGAGCGCTGAATTTCAAGCCAGCGCACCATGGCGCGGCTGTGCACATCGCCGTTGGCGGCCGTGGCCACCGGGATGTGAAAGAGCTGATAAATCCCGGCCGGATGATCCTGACGCACATCGCGCGCCAGGCCGCAGGCGCGGCCGGCCGGCCCCACCAGACCAAGAGCTATGGCATCCTGTTGCTGCACCACACCGGTGTTCTCAAAGCGGGATAAAACCGTCGTCGAATCCCACATTAACTCCACGGCGGTGGTGACCGCTTCCAGCCCTTTGTCCAGCCGTTTTTTCAATTCCCCTGAACGTTCAGGTTCAAGGTCGTGGCCGACGCCGCCGGGCATCAGCAACGTGCGCCCCAGGCGGCTGCCGCACAGCAAAGCACTCATGTTTAAAAAGTCGCCGCGAATGGCGCCGCACTGCGCAGAGGTGGGCAAAAAACCGACATCGCCTGCCAATGCACCGAGATCGCCGATGTGATTGGCCAGCCGTTCCAGCTCCAGCGCGATGGCGCGAATCATCTGGCTGTGGCCCGAGACCCGCACCCCGGCCAGGGCCTCCACTGCCATGCAATAAGCTGTGGCGTGACCGATGCTGGTATCGCCGGCTACTGTTTCCAGCAGAGCCAACGATTTTTTATTCGGCCCCCCAACCAGGTTCTCTTCGATGCCGCGGTGCTGGTAGCCGAGAGAGATTTCCAGATGCTGTACGGTCTCGCCATGACATTGAAAGCGAAAATGTCCGGGTTCGATCACGCCGGCGTGCACCGGTCCCACGGCCACCTGGTGCATGCTCTCACTCTTGACCTGGAAAAAGTCCATGATGCCGATGGCCTGCGCAGAGTCGTTGGTACGGCCCGGAAAGCGCACCGGCTTTAGCCAGGGATGGCCGAGCGGCTGAATGTGCAACTGCTCGAAAATTTCCCGTTCAAAGAGATGAGCCTGGCTGCATTCCGGCGTCAGGGATGGAAAGCTGTTTTTTACCAGAGCGGCAAAAACCTGCAGCGTGGCCTGGTCGTCATCTGCCAGCACCGCATACAGTCTGTTTTTGTTATCAACGATGGCGCCGAACAGGCTGACCAGCCGGGCACCGTTGCGGCAATTTTCGACCAGCGTACGACTGAACGCCTTCCAGCTCAGCAGCGGTATGTCCGCCTGGCGAATCGCCCGGCCATTAAAGAGCACAGGCAATGTGACTGCGCGCGGCATCATGCACCTCCCAGCGGTCTGGCGGCGTTGCGGATCAGCTCATAAAGCCAGTCGGGGATATAGAGGCCGAGCAGCAGAATCATGATCAGCAGAAGAACGATGGGATAGACGCGCGCTTTTTTGTGCACGTCGAGGACCGGTTCTGCCACCGGACCAAAGGACATGTTCAACATGGTTTTGATCAGGGCAATAAAAGCCATGGTGAGAAAGAGCAGGTAGAGCACCGTGACCACATAACGCCGGCCGTTCATAGCAATGCCGAGAATGCTGAATTCGCTGATAAAAAGGCCAAAGGGCGGCGCGCCGCCGATGGCTAACAGTCCGGCGCTCCAGAGAATGCCGGTGGCCGGCCACGAACGCAACAAGCCGCGTACGCGCTCCATGGCTTTGCTGCCGGCCAGGGAAAGAATGTTGCCGGATGTGATGAACAACATGGATTTGGTCAAAGAGTGGTTCAAACTGTGCAACATGACAAACACAGCCGCTGCCGGCCCCAGGGCCGTGGCCAGGGAGAGAATGCCCATATGCTCTACGCTGGAATAGGCCAGCAGCCGTTTGTAATCGCTCTGTCGCAACATGAACACTGCGGCTAAAAACATGGAGGCAAGTCCGAAAAGGAGAAACAGGGAACGGCTGAAATCAGCCTGTCCGGCCGCCATGCAGATCTGATGAATGCGCAGCAGCGCCAGAAACGCGCAGTTGAGCAAGACGCCGGACAAAAGAGCAGAAACCGGCGAGGGGGCTTCGCTGTGCGCGTCGGGCAGCCAGGTGTGCATGGGCGCCAGGCCCATTTTCGTGCCATAGCCGACAAAGAGAAACAGGAACGATGCCTGCAGCCAGCGTACATCGAGGAAGCCGGCGGTTGCAATCAGATCCTGCAGCACCAGCGAAGCGGTCAAACCGGTGGCTGTGACCGCTGCGGCGAGAAAGAAGGTACCCAGCAGAGCCAGAGCAATGCCGACCGAACAGATGATCAGGTATTTCCAGACCGCTTCCAGGGACCGGGGAGAGCGGTGAAAGAAAATCAGCGGCGCGCTGACGAGCGTGGTGGCTTCCACCGCCACCCATAACAGACCCAAATGCTGCGAAATCGTCACCAGGGACATGGTGCTGAGAAATATGATCAGGCAGCCGATAAAGACGCGCTGCGATTTTTCGTGACCGGCCTCTTTGAGATAGGCTACGGTATAAAAACCGGTGATCATGAAAACGATGCTGACGATGATCAGGAAAAAGTGCCCCAGCCCATCCAGCGCCAGCCAGCCGGACAGCGCCGGCGGCACCTGCTGAAAAGAGAGCGACAGCGTCAGGCCAGAGTGGGCAACGGCCGCAATAGGGAGCAGGGCGCGCCGCGGCCGCGGCCAGGGCAGCAGCAGAGCCGCCAGACCCAACAACAAAGGCACAAGAATAATGGCAAACAGCATGGTCAGTCTTTCAAAACAGTCAATTGTTCGATGTCAAGATGATCAAAATGCTCTTTGATGTGATTCAAAATGATGCCCATGATAAATACGCCGACGAGCAGATCGAGCAGCACGCCCAGTTCGACGAGAAACGGCATCTGCGCCGCCAGCGCCATGGCGAAAATATAAATACCGTTTTCCAGCACCAGGTAACCCAACACCTGCATGATGGCCTGCTTGCGCGCCACCAGCAGAAACAAGCCGATCATGACAGCCGACAAGGCCACCGGCGCCCATAAACGCGAGCTGACCGCCAGGGGCAACGGTAAACGGTTGGCGGCGAAAAAAGAGATCAGGATCATGGCCATGCCCCAGATCAACGAAGGCATAAAGCCGACATAAGGTTCGATCTCACGCGGCAGATGAACTTCACGAATGGCGCGAAAGAGCAGATAGGGCATGACAATGCCCTTGATCGCCAGCGTCCCCAGCACCAGCAACCAGCTGTGCAGGGTTATGGCCTCTTCGCTTAACAGCGGCATGATCGCCAGCACGATGCCCTGCAACGCCACCACTTTGATGGCGCGGTGCAGACGGCTGATGCTGAGAACATAGAGATCGATGAGCAGCAGCAGGACGAGCAGAATATCAATGGTCGAATGCATATAACCTACCTGGCGATGATAAAAGCCAACAGCGCAAATACAGCCGCACCAAACAGCAGCTGCGGGATCTGCGTTAACCGCACGCGCGCCGCCGTGGATTCGGTGATGCCGACCAGCACGCCGACCAGATAGATCAGGCCGAGATGAACAAACGGCTTGAGCCAGACGGCGATGGCCAGCGACGGCAGCAACAGGTTGGCGATGAACGCGGCAAACAGCCATAATTTCAGGGACGCGGCCAGCGTGACGATGCCGAAATCCGGGCCGCCATGATCGAGCACCATCACTTCGTGAATCATGGTCAGTTCGAGATGAGTGTTGGGATCGTCGAACGGCATACGGCTGTTCTCCACCAGCAAGACCAGAAAAAGACTGATCACCAGCAACGCGGTTTCCGGAGCGGCAAACGAGGGGATGCCGCTGCTGGAGCGGAATACGGCATCCAGAGAAAGCTCGCCGCTCTGCCGCACCAGCGTGGCCAGGATGATGAACAGCGCCGGTTCCGCCAGCATGGAAAACATCAGCTCGCGGTTAGCGCCCATGCCTTCAAAACTGGAACCGGTGTCCAGCGCCGACAGCACGATGAACAACCGCGCCAGCGCCAACAGATAGGCGAACAGGATGATGTCACCCTGAAAATGCAGAATGGCGGCCAGGTTATAAAAGGGCAACAGTGTGCCTGCCATCAGCAGCGCCGCCAGCGAAATCCAGCTGCCCCATGCCACTATCCAGGTGGTGCTGCGGCTGTAGACCAGACTCTTGCGCAACAGCTTGAACAGATCGTAATAGGTCTGCAGAATGGGCTGGCCTTTGCGACCGGCAAACAGCGCTTTGACGCGGTTGATCACGCCCGGCAGACTCGGCGCCAGGACCAGGCTGAGAATATACGCAAGTATGGCATAGACAAACGTCATGAGCGGACTCCATACCAGATGAGCAAAAGTAAAAGCGTGGCGGCGATATATAAAATATAAAAGTGCAGACGGCCGTTCTGCATCCACTGCAGTCTGGCGAGAATTTCGTCCACTTTGGTGAACGCCGGATAGAGGATTTTGTACAGGAACGGCTCCCGTACCTGCTCGCCAAAGGAAGCGTCCTGCGGCAGCAGCCCCTCAGGTTTTTGCTGCTGTCGTTCGATAAAGCCCAGCCCGGCCAGCGCATCGGTCAGCGGTTGACTGAATGAACCGGAGGTGTATTGCATGCGCGCATTCGGCAGCGTATAACCGCAGTCCCAGGTCACCTGTCGCTGGATGGTGCGATGACGCAGCAACCGCCGCCTCACGCCCAGCAGCAGGATGGCGACCGACACCACACCGGCGCTGCCGATGGCGACATAGGACAAGACCCGCCGGGCTGTGTCAACGCCGCCGGCGAGCACGTCTGCTGATTGACCGCTGATCTGTGCCAGCACCGGCGCCAGCAGCGGCAGGGTCAACCAGGCGATGGCTGCAACCATGGCGGCACAGGCCGCGAGCAGGAGCATGGGGATTTTTTCCAGGGTGGTGACCGGACGGTCTATGCGGCTGTGACCGGAGCGCGGTTCACCGAGAAACACAAGACCAAAGGCTTTGCTGTAGGTCAGCACCGCCATGCCGCCGGCAATGGTCAAAGCCAGGATGGCCAGCAACGGCCAGAAGGTGAACCCTTTATCGGCTACATGGATGGCGTTGAATCCGGCCAGATAGATCAAGAGCTCGCCCAGGAAAACATTCAACGGCGGCAGGCCGGCCAACGCCATCGCGGCAAAGAGAAAGGTATTGCCGGCAAACGGAGCCGCTTTGAGCAGTCCACCAAGTTTTTCCAGATCGCGCGTATGTGTGCGGGAGTAGATGACGCCGGTGCTCATAAAAAGCAGGGATTTAATGATGGCGTGATTTAAAATGTGCAGCAGGCCGCCCAGCCAGGCCAACACGGCGACCATGGCCCAGCCCTTGCTCCAGGCGATCAGGCCAAGACCAAAACCGAGAAAGATAATCCCCATGTTCTCGATGCTGGAAAAGGCCAGCAGTTTTTTTAGATCGCGTTCTATGGCGGCGAAAAGAATGCCGGATAACGCGGTGACAGCACCCAGGATCACCAGAATTTTCCCCAGCCACTCCGGCGCAGGCAGCGACAACACCGCGATGCGCAAAATGCCGTAGAGGCCGATTTTGATGACCAGGCCGGACATGAGCGCAGACACCGGACTCGGCGCCGCCGGATGGGCTTCCGGCAACCAGATGTGCAACGGCACCAGGCCGGCTTTAACGCCGAAACCGATGATGGCAAAAATCAACACCCCGTTCTTGAGCGCCGACGGCAGGGCGGCGGCGTGCGACAGGAGAGAGGTGTGCGGCGCCAGCAACCAGAACAGTATGAACAGAAAAGCGGTGCCGATATGGCTTGCAATCAGATATACTTGTCCCGCCTGACGATTGACCGGATTGAGGTCGTCGTGAATGACCAAAAAAAACGCGGCCAACGACATGGCTTCCCAGGCTATGATAAAGAGGAGCAGGGAATCCGCCATCAGGGTCAAGCCCATGCCAAAGAGCAACGCGAGCAGGCAACTCCAAAACGCTTTGGCCGACGGACTGTACCCCTGACGGGTGAATGCATAGGCATAAAACGACATCGGCAGCAGGATCAGATAAAAAACAAAAAGAAAAAACCGGCTGAGCGGATCAACGGCAAAAGCCAAGGTGGCAAACGGCCAGCTCCATGGCAACTGCCAGGTGACGAGCGTCTCACGCGTCAGCGCTACAGCTGCGAGACCGGCCACGCTGCCGCACACCATCGCGATCACTCCGATCCGGTCGATCAGGTGCGACTCTTTCTTTAAACCTGAAATGGCCGCCATGCCGGCGGCGTAGAACAAGAGGGAAACGACGTAGAGTTCCATGTTGTGTGTTTATTTGTTCGATGAAATGCGAAATTCGATGGCTTGCAGCGCTTCGATGAGCTCTTCCCGTGTCGCCGGTTGCCGCAGCAGCGCCGACCACTCCTGGTCTTTGATGGCAAAGGCCAGGCGGGACAACAGGTGCAGATGCGAACGCACCGTCGGCGTAACCAGCATAAAAATGATGCTCACCGGCTCTCCGTCCAGAGCAGCAAATTCAATGGGCTGTTCCAGGAAACAGAGGGCCACCATGGGCTTGGGAATGTGCAGCACGATGGGATTGCGGGCGTGCGGTATGGCGATGCCTTCGCCGATGCCGGTAGAACCCAGAGATTCACGGGCCATTAATACCTGCAGCAGAAATTCACTGTCCACCTCTTCCGGCAAACGTAAAATCTGGATGATGGATTTGAACACGCTCTCTTTGTCTTTGCCTTCGACACGATAGTGGATGCCGCCGATCCTGATCGCCTGGGTGAGGGTGGGCAACGCACCGCCTTCGGGTTCGGCAAAAATTTGCGGCGAAATGGGAATCTTTTGCGCTGTCGCCCATTCCAGCATTTCCACCCGGTTAAAGCGGTACTGCTCGTTGACTTTGTAAAAAGGGAAATGGCCCGATTGAATCCAGCGGTAAATGGTTCGATCGGTCACGTTGAACAGTTTAACCAGATCTTTGACAGTCAATTCCATAGGCGTTCACAAAAATGGCAGTTTACAGGTCAAGTGTATCATGGATACGACATTATAGGACATAATATAGACAACTGATTTTTGTTATGCAACCGTTTTTCCTGAAATGTTTACCGCCTTGAACAGCAACAAAATCTTTGACTTTTGCGCAGAAATATGTATTTTACGCTGTTATGATCTAGCCCCGCATTAATCAGCGGCGTTTCGGTCACAGCCGCCAAACTGCAATAAAGAGGTGCTCATGCGAAAACTGGTCCTCTCGCTTTTGCTTGTCCTGATGTTCTCCCCTTTGCTTTTCGCCCGCGATCCGCAGGTTTACTTTTCCATCGTTTTTCGCAAACAAATCGTTGTCGTCGGTCAGGATGTGCAGGTGTTCGGCCTCTACAGCGGCGATCGCGACGCCACCACCTGGCAGCGTTGCGGATGGAAGAACAATTCGATTTTCGGCATAGCGGTCGATCCCCGTTCGGATGGACAGAACATTTTTTTGGCCTGCGGCAACGGCGTGTTGCGCAGTCTCGACGGCGGCCAGACCTGGAAGGTTTTAACCGATTGGACGATCACTGAAGTGACCAAAGTGTATCTGGATCCGACGGACAGCAAAACGGTATATGCCACCTCCAGTTTCGGTTTGTGGAAGAGCACGGATTACGGCGAAACCTGGAAGAAAATCGTCAGCGGCCTAAAGCCGACCAGCCAGACCTTTTGCAGCGCCCTGGCCGTCAAACCGTCTGATCCGCGGCAGCTGTTCCTGGCCACCGCCGATGGTGTGATGAAAAGCGACAACGGCGGCGACTCCTGGCAGCAGGCGGGCGTGGCCGGCCGGGAGGTGCACGACATCGCTGTGGCGCCGTATGACGAAAACCTGCTTGCCGCCGCCACCGACGACGCCGGTGTGTATATCAGCAAAGACGGCGGCATAACCTGGCGCCAGAGCGCCATGGGCATGCGCGGCCGCACCATCTATACGGTCGTTTTCGATCCGCAGAACAGGGGTGTGCTCTATTGCGGCGGCTATCTCTGCGGCATCAGCAAAAGCGAAAACTATGGCGACAAATGGGCGCCGCTGGAGAACGAGATCGCCGATCGCAGCATCCGCAAGCTGGTGCTCTATCCCGGTGACAGCCGCTATCTTTTTGCCGGTCTGTTGAATTACGGCCTGTGGCGCAGCACCGACGCCGGTGCCAGCTTTAGCTGCGCCGGCGAATGCGACGGCCGAGTGTACAGTCTGGGAATTTTTTAAGTCCGGAATTGAGCGATTCGTGGTCCACTAGCCGCCGAAGCGAGACGCTTCGGCCACATCATCGCCCGGATTAGACAATTATCAATTTTGCGCCGGCCCATTAGGATGGTACTGCAGAATCTG
Organism: uncultured Cytophagia bacterium; assembly: GCA_964541895.1. Taxonomy (GTDB): domain Bacteria; phylum Zhuqueibacterota; class Zhuqueibacteria; order Residuimicrobiales; family Residuimicrobiaceae; genus CAZISM01. The sequence continues at coordinate 34,514 of CAZISM010000034.1, read as the reverse complement.
GAGTATGATTCCATGAAGAAAACTATTTTCCTGTTCATAGTAACGCTGCTGATGTTCAATGCCTTGAACGCTGCTTCGTACGAAAAGGCCTATAAGCAGCGCTGTGACAGCATCATCACCTATTATAAAAAACTGCCGTATGGCCCGGACGCTTATCGCGCCATGGTCAAACTGGCGACCAAGACCGATATCCCGACGGCGCTGAAAATCATCGATACGCTTACGATCAAGCCCCGCGGCGACATGTTCTGGTTTTACCCGGTCATGTCCATGTACCTCGAAGGGCAAAAGAATATGCCGCTTGCTTACAAGGCCAAAGTGCGCCAGGCCCTGAAAACCTATACCCCGTTCCGCGGCGATACCGAAAATCACTGGGTGATGTATTACGCCTCCCTGTATCTGGCTGCGCAATCCTGGCCTAACGAACCGGGGCCGACCTGGTTCAACGGCAAGAGCTCTGCGGAAAATATTAAAGACGCGGAAGGATGGCTGTACCACTGGATGAACCTGACCACCACCATCGGCCAGGGCGAATTTGATTCTCCGGCGTATATGACATTTTTTCTGACGCCCATGTTCATGCTCTACCAGCACGCCGGTGATCCGGTTATGAAAAAACGGGCCGAGATTATGATCAACTGGCTGCTGGCCGATTTTTTCATTGACTATCTGGATGGCGTCTATTGCGGCGCCCACAGCCGCCTCTACGAGGTTGACATCCTTGACAAGCGGCAGAGCATGACAACGAAAATGGCGGCGTTCTTTCTCGGCGATCGCCCTCTTTTCGACGGCCAGGGCAAACCGCAAAATTTCCTCGGCAACTGCCTGGTGTTCGCGCTCAGCGATTACAAACTTCCGGATATTCTCTACCGCATCGCCACTGATCGTTCGCAGAGCTATGAGAGCCGCGAACGCAAACGGTCGCGCAACCGCATCCGCTACTATGACGAGCGCAATCCTGCGGTCAATAAATACGATTATATGACCGCAGAATACAGCCTTGGCAGCGTGCAATGGGGACACACCGAACAGATTCTGCAACATACCTGGGCCCTCAACTGGCGGGCCGGCAAGCCGGGCGAAGTGACAACGCTGTTTACGCTTCATCCCTACTATTCGGAACGGGACATGTGTTCGCTTTTTACTGCCTTGCGCAGCACCGTGGTGGCGGATGTGGTCGGTTCCAAAACCACCTATGACAAAGAAGACAAACTGGTGGGCTCTTCCCCTTATGAAAAGCTGTTCCAGCATAAAGGCACGCTCATCGGACTGTATGATCTCACCGCTCCGGATGTGACCTGGCGCCACTATGACGGCTTTTTCTCAAAGGATCTGCTGGAGCGCAGGCAGGATCCCTCGGGCTGGATCATCTGCAGAACGCCGCGCGTGTATTTCGCTTTTCTGCCCCTGAAACCCTTTCAATGGCTGGAAGAGAAACAGGTCTGGCGACTGCGCAGCAGCGAGCCCAGGAACGGATTTGTGCTGGAAGTGAAACAGGCCGACGAGGTGAGTTCGTTCGCCGCGTTTCAACAGGCGGTCACAGCGGCCAACGTCGAACGGATCGATTTCGAACGCGACCCGCATATCCGTTACACCACCCTGGACGGTCAGACCATGGAATTCAGCTATTCGGGCCTGCGGCTGCTCAACGGCAAAATCGAAGATGCAACATCGTACCCGCTGTTTGAGTCGCCGTACATCACCTCTGCCGCCGGCAGCGGCAAAATGGTTGTTACATATAAAAACCGGAATATGGTGTTGGATCTGGCCAACTCGGTATTACAATTGAGCAAATGATGACGGTGCGAAAAACGAGCCTGATGCTCTTTGGCCTGATCATGTTCGTTGGGGACGGGTCAGCGCAGTCGCTGCGGCCGGGGCATTGGAGTGAGCTGTATCTTTCCTTTCTGCAGGCACGTGGTTATTTGTGGAGCCTGTCGCCGCTGGCCCGGCCGGTGTCTGCGCACGATCTGGCCGAGCACCTCCGCAGGGAATTGGCCAGTCCAACTGCGGCATCAGCCATCGCCTATGAACGCAGCTTGAATATTGATTGGTGGTTATCCCGGCGTTATCCTGAAACCGGCCAGGCCATAGTGGCGTTGGAATTTGACAACAGCTACCAGCACGATCATGACAGCCGGGACTTTGCCGGCGTGTATCGGCTGCAGACCGGTATGGCGGTTCGTCCCCGGCTTGAGCTGTACAACACCATGGTCGCCGACACCCGTCTGGACGATGCGCCAGAGTACGTCGGCTTTCGCGAAAACGGGTTTGCCGGCTATACCGAACAAGCTTATCTCAGAGTGGAACGGGAAGGGGTTCAGTTTAAAATCGGCCGCGATTAGCTGAAACTGGGGCCGGGCCGCGACGCCGCTCTCTTGATCTCGAACAACGCCCGGCCGCTGGATCAGATCTATTTTTCGCTCAACCATCGATTTTTTGCATACACCTTTTGCACAGCTTCACTCGATGCTTACCGATCTTTAGCCCTGCAGCCTCGCTATCTCGCTCTGCACCGTCTCGAAGTTCGTCCCTGCTCCCGCCTCGCCATTGCGGTTCAGGAGGCGATGCTGTTCGGCGGTGCCGGCACGGGCTATAATTTTGCTTTCTGGAATCCGTTCATTTTTCTGCACAGCGAACAGATGAACGGTTCCCAGGACGGCAACACGCTCCTACCACGAACCGTTTCCCAGCGGCGTGGTGCAGGCATCTGATCGGATCAGCGTCGAGGGAACCTGGCACCTCCACTGGTGGTTTCATGTATTCGGTCGTCTGGAGTACTGGAATGGGCAAAACATCGATCATATTAAAAACAGGCAGGACTCTTTCTGGCAGGGGCAATGCGGCATATATGTTGAGCTGGCCCGAATCCAGAGTTGGGATAATTTATAACAGAAAACAGAGACAACTTATTGAAGCGGAGGCCGTATGATCAACGTCGGGGTAATCGGTGTCGGATATTGGGGCCCCAATATCATTCGTAATTTCGATGCGTTCGGGGGAACCACCATGAAGGTATGTTCGGACCTGAAGCAGGAGCGTCTTGATTTCATTAAAAAGAAACACCCCGCCGTGCAGACGACGCGGGACTATAAGGAGATCATTAACGATCCCTCCATCGACGCCGTGGCGATCTGCACGCCGGTCTTTACCCATTATCAATTGGCCAAAGACGCCCTTTTGGCCGGCAAGCACGTCATGCTGGAAAAACCCATGACCTCGACGCTGGCGCAGGCGGAAGAGCTGGTTGAGCTGGCGGAAAAGAACAAGCGGACGTTGATGCTGGACCATACTTTTATCTACACCGGGGCCGTGCGCCTGATAAAAAAATACCTGGATTCCGGCGAAATCGGCGACATCTATTATTTCGATTCGGTGCGCATCAACCTCGGCCTGTTTCAGCATGACGTCAATGTCATCTGGGATCTGGCGCCGCACGATATCGCCATCATGGATTTTCTGCTCAACCGAAAACCGGAAGCCGTGGTCGCCACCGGGTCCGATCACGTCGGCAAGGGGCTGGAAGACGTCGCCTATCTGACGGTTTACTTTCCGGACAACCTGATCGCCCACATCCATGTCAACTGGCTTTCTCCGGTCAAGATTCGCCAGACCCTGATCGCCGGCAGCAAAAAGATGATCGTATGGGACGACAATCTGCCGACTGACAAAATTAAAATCTATGACACGGGCATTGTCGTAAACCGGACGCAGGATGAAATTTACGATACGCTCATCCAGTATCGCACCGGCGACATGTTTGCGCCCAAGGTGCCGCTCACCGAAGCCTTGTCCGCCGAGGTGGGGCACTTTGTCGAATGCATCGAAAAAGGGCTGCGGCCGGTTACCGATGGCGTCGCCGGCGCCAACGTCGTCCGCATTCTGGAAGCCTCTGCCAAATCCATCAAGGCGCGCGGCAAAGAGATTCGTCTGTAACCTGAACCATAGGAAGGTCCAGTCGATCTGGACTTGAGAAGGGAGTGGAATGTGAAAGGGATCATTCTGGCCGGCGGCGCCGGTACGCGCCTGTATCCGATCACGCGCGCCGTCAGCAAGCAGCTGTTGCCGATATACGACAAGCCCATGATCTACTATCCTCTCTCCGTGCTGATGCTGGCCGGGTTGCAGGATGTTCTGATCATATCGACCCCTGAGGACCTGCCCCGATTTCGCCAACTGCTGGGAGACGGCTCCGCCTTTGGCGTGCGGCTCTCATACAAGGTGCAACCCGCGCCCAACGGGCTGGCCGAAGCGTTCATCCTCGGGGAAGAGTTTCTCGCCAACGACAGCGCCTGCCTGATTCTGGGAGACAATATTTTTTACGGCCAGCATTTCAGCGGCCTGCTGGAAAACACCGTGACCCATATCCAGCAGCACGGCGGCGGCCAGGTGTTCGGTTACCTGGTGCGGGATCCGGAACGGTACGGCGTGGTCGAGTTCGATACATCGGGACGGGTGTTGAGCATTGAGGAAAAGCCCAGCCAGCCCAAGAGCAACTATGCCGTGGTCGGACTGTACTTTTATGACAACGAAATTATTCGCGTCGCCAAGTCGATCAAACCGTCGGCACGCGGTGAACTGGAAATAACCGACGTCAACCGCGTCTACCTGGAGCAGAACCGACTGGCCGTTCAGCTCCTCGGGCGAGGGTTCGCCTGGCTGGATACCGGCACCTATGAGAGCCTGCTCGATGCGGCCAGCTTTGTCAAAACCATTCAGGATCGCCAGGGTTTCAAGATCGCCTGTCTGGAAGAGATCGCCTATCACAAAGGGTGGATCGACAAAGAGCAGCTGCGCGAACAAGCCAGGTTGAATGCCAAAAATGAATACGGCCATTATCTGAAGACGCTGGCGGAAGAAGCCTGACCGGCAGCGGTCTCCAGAGGACCGGGGGTGTTGCCATCGTGACGCGGCAACGCTCCAGCCCTGTTGTTTTACAGCAGTGTCACTATGTCTAGATCAGCAGGCGGCTCGTTTTCGCGGAGCTGCCTGTGCACCTGTTCATCCGTCATGAGGGAGAGAGCGTATGCAATACCTGAGCATTGCCGATTCGGTCAAACTGGGTAAAGATGTCAAGATTTTCAATTTTGTCAATCTGTACGGCTGTGAGATCGGCGACGGCAGCAAGATCGGAACGTTTGTGGAAATTCAAAAAGGGGCGGTGATCGGCAAAAACTGCAAAATTTCCAGCCACACTTTTATCTGCGAGGGCGTGCACATCGACGATAACTGTTTCATCGGCCATAACGTAACCTTCATTAACGACAAATATCCGCGCGCCACCAATGCCGACGGCTCCTTGCAGACCGAGGCCGACTGGGCATGTGTCCCCACTTATGTACAAAGAGGGGTGTCCATTGGCTCCAGCGCGACCATCCTCTGCGGTGTCACGATCGGCGAAGGCGCTGTTATCGGCGCCGGCAGCGTGGTCACCAAAGACGTACCGCCATATACAATAGTCGCCGGCAACCCGGCTCGCATGATGCGCAAAATTGAAAAATAAGGGTGATACCTGCGATGATACGAAAAACCGTTTTTGCACTCTTGTGGTCCGCTGCTGTATTTGCCCAGGGTTCCAGGTCCGTTCAGTTGGCGCCCATCACAGTGCCGCGATTGGCGCAGTCGTGGCAGGAGGCACGAACGATTTACAGCATTGATTACCGCTTCAGCAGCCGTGATACCGTTTTGTTCAGCACTAAGAAAAGCGGCCTGGCCGTTGTGCGCGTGGACTCGATCGGACCTTCGGAACTGGTGTGCGAATTTTCCTTTGCACCCGGCTTTGCCGAATTCGGCGTTCATGATCTGTTCGTGCTGTCGCCGACCGGCGAAAAAAAGACCACGCTGCAGCTGGAAGTGCGGCTTGGCCAGATGCCGGACGTGGATTATGTGACGCTGTATCAGAGCCGACGCTTGCAGCGCGATACCCTTCGCCTGGCTTTCTCCGGTCGCACGCTGGCCGCCATGGTCATCCACGGCCGGGCGCTGCTGGCTGACGCCAAGGTGGAATTCGACGAATCCACCATCAAAGTGGTGGAATCCTCCTGGCGTTATGGCACCGGCACGGACAGCATGCGCATCGGACTCGAGGTGGACGGCAAGAACGTCGCCCTCGGCGATCACACCTTCCGCGTCAAAAGCCCGTACGGGCCGGAGGGGTTCGGGCGCCTCTGGCTGCAGGGCGAATATCCGCCCCGTATTTCCGCCAGCGTGCCCACCCTGTTTGCCGACGGCAAAGAGCGCAAGATCCGGCTCAGCGGCAACCATTTCTACAAAGGGTTGAGCGCGGCTCTGGAACCGGCGGACGGTGTTGTGGCCGTTGATGTTTTATCCGTCAACTCGGTGGAAGCGACGATCACGTTGCCGGTGCTGGATCATCCCACCAGCTATCGATTGATCCTGACCAATGCCGACGGCCAGGCCGATACCTCCAACTATTTCATCGGTCAGGCCATGCCCATGTCCTTCGCCCGGGTTCGCAGCATTGAAGACGGCGTCCTCTTTATGAATCGCAAGACGCGCGTGGTCCTCGGCGTGGATGTCGCCGGCAATCGCCGGCTGGCGCGAAGCAAAGCCTATGAATTGCGCATCGATGATGACCGTTTTCCCATCACCCAGGTTCTGGACGACAGCACCTGCGAAGTGGACCTGTTGCTGACGCTCAAGCAGAATCAGACCTTTCTGGATCGAAGGACCTTTACCATTTCCGAAACCGCCAATCCGCCCTCATGGAAAGGGGTGCTGGAATGCAAACGGCCGCCCTTTATACAGTCGGTGTCGGGCCAGCGCATTCTCCATCCCAACGATACGCTGGCCCTGGTCATTAAGGGCAGTCAACTGGAAAAAGCGGTGCTGAGCATCGACGACCCGGACGTGCATTTCAAAGTCGTCGAAGACCGCAACGATCTGCTCAGAGTACAGGTGATCGGCACCCGTTCGGTCAAGCCGGGGGTGTATCCTCTCGAGCTGCGGATGCAGGATATCCCGTTCCGCTTTGAAGCGTTTCCGATTTCCATACAACCCTGGCAACCCCTTCCGGAATATTGCCGTCTGGAAATGGCCGCTTCGTCTGGTCCGGCCAACGCCGTCAAATGGAACAGCGCGTTGCGCACCATGAACTCGGATGACGCCATTCGTGTGCGCATCCTGCCGTCGCAACTGGCCGAAGGAGGCGGACTGCAAAAGGTGGAAATCAACGGCGTGCTGCTGGATTCATCCAACACCGTACGCTCCGAATCATTGGATAAGAAATATTTTGTCGTTGAACGCAACCAGGATGCCATGGTCTGGCAATGGCGACCGAAAGTGCGCGGTCGCTCCGGCGAGCGCATCGAGATCTCGGTGCGCAATCCCGGAGATCAAGGGCGGTTGCAGCAGACGTTTATCATCAAACGCAGGTGGTACGAAGCGTTCCAACCCTCGACCTCGTTCATCCTGTTCAAAATTCCCATGGGTGGAGGCCAGGCTACGACTGAAATTCTCCGCTCCATCGGCGTGGGCTTGTCCTATCAGCCGGACTGGATGCAAAAATTTATCAGTGCCGATATCTCCTTCATCCTCGGTAATATCAATTCCGACAGCGATAATTTTTCCATGCAAACCGGATTGGGCCTGAGCGTGATTTTCTGGAACTATCTGCAGGTGGGTGTGGGCACGAATCTGGCCAGCGGCTCCGAGAACCCCATGTTTCTCTTTGTCGGTTCCCGCTTCCGTCTGCCTTCGCCGTGGAAGTTTTAAGCCATAGCGGCGCCTGCGACAACACGCTTGCTCTGGTCAGGCTGTGATCAACGCTCGTGTAATTTTTTTGAAACAAAGTGCCTGCCATGTTTGATCCATGGCAGGCACCTTTTGGCTTGCATAGCTCTCTTGTTTCGTGTCCTTGCGCACGCCCCACTGTACCCCCAGGTTCAAGTTTCTTGTCCCCTAATGTACACCCTTCTGTGATTTTCGGTTCGGCGTCATGATTATGAGGTTGGTACCAGGCCCTGCGGCAAGCGATGCCGGCTCGAGCGGTCGGCTGTCTCAGGTTGACGCTGGCGGATTAATGCAATATAATCAGCTACATATCCGGATTGAAAACTTTGGCAGGAATAGAACTACTCTGTTCTGGTACCAGGGATTGTGACCGGTCCGGATAGAGACGCGGATTTTGGCACAGCGGTTGCATTAGCACTGCCAGAATTGTTAACAGGACTTTAGTATTAACAACCAATGGAGAAGAAAATGAAAACGTGCAAAACGGGTTCCTGGAATCGCATCGCCCTCCTGTTCATGGGCTTGCTGGTGTGGCAAGGCTGTTCGAAAAATCCGGCAGAGCCGCAAACCAACATGATGTCGGTCAATGACGATGTCGCCGCCAGTACGGCCAGCACCATGGCGGAAAACACCGGCGGTGCCATGGATCAGATCAACGATCTGCTTTCCCTGACCAGCACCGCACCGCTGCAAAAGAGTACCGCTGCAGATCAGATCGAGGATAAAAGCGTTGTTTATGACGACGCCACCGGCACTTGGACCGCGGTTGTGTCCAGAACCCGCGGCAATGCGAACGGCCCCTACTATGCCATGTTCAGCCGGACCTACACCTATCAATTCCTTGATCAAAACGGGCAGCCGCAGAAATATTACATCAGCAACGGCGACACCGCGCGCACCATTCATTTCAAAGTTCTGAGCGGCGAAGGCGCCCATCACACACCGCGGCTTTCGCAAAAGCTGTTGCAGGTCTCTGCCAGTTATGTTGCGACGGCCGTGAACACGCCGACGGTGGTGATCAACGGCAGCTGCAAACGGGCGGCTACCGACACGCTGTCGACCTTGAAGGCCACCCGCATCCTGGTGCACAGCACAGAGCTCAAGCTCGAGAATGTCACCGGCCCGCGCGGCACCCGGCTGGATTTGCGCAAAAAAGTGAGCGGCACCGTGACCGGCACCTATACCGCTACCATCACCTTTATCAAAGGCGAAGGGTATACGGAACGGAATGTTACGCGGGATATCAATATCACGCTGGGCAACGGCGAAGCGGTCATCAACGTGGTGGGGATGGCCTATACCAGCGATCTTGCAACTGGTGATGTGGACTAGCGGGTTCTCCTCGTACTCTTCTCTCCCCCCAAAAAAAAGGCCCGCGCGATGCGGGCCTTTTTTTTGTCACACGAATTCAGTTCCAGCTACTTTTTAACCAGGTCAAAATTTTTCGCCGCCATTCCGGCAATATTCTCGCCGATGCTGATGGAGGCAGTAGCAGCCGGCGACGGCGCGTTCAGCACATGCACCATATGCGCCGCCTCGACGATGCGGAAATCGTCCACCAGAGCACCCGTGGGTTCCAGAGCCTGGGCGCGGACGCCGGCGCCGCCTGTTTTGACGTCGGCCGAGGTGATTTCAGGTATCAATTTTTGCAGCGCCTGCACAAACGCCTTTTTGCTGAAGGATCGGTGAAATTCGCCGAGGCTCATGCGCCAGTATTTGGCGGCCATGCGCCAGAATCCCATGTAAGTGGCGAACTGCAGGGCATCCGGAATGGAAAAACTGATTTTTTTGTAGCCTTCGCGTTTGAACGCGATCACGGCGTTGGGACCCGCCTCGCGGCCACCGTTGATCATGCGGGTAAAGTGTACGCCCAGAAATGGAAAGCGCGGATCCGGCACCGGATAGATCAGGTTTTTGATCAGGTGGTGTTTTTCCTCCACCACTTTATAATATTCGCCGCGAAACGGGATGATCTGCAGACCGGGATCAACGCCGCATTTTCTGGCGATCCGATCAGACTGCAAACCGCCGCAGTTGACCAGATTGCGGCAACGGATCTCGCCTTTGCTCGTGTTCAGCACCAGGTCGCCCTGATCCCTGCGCAGGGAGAGAAAACGGGTTTCCGTCTGCACCTGACCGCCGTTCTGCTCGATGATGTGTGCATAGGTGTTGGTCACTGCTATAAAGTCGACAATGCCGGTTTCGGTCACATGCATGCCGGCAATGCCGGCTACGTGCGGCTCATAGTCCCGCAGCTCGGCGGCGGACAACCGCTTGAGGTTTTTAAGGCCGTTCGCTGTACCGCGACGTTCCAGTTCCTGCAGCGCCGGTAATTCGTCTTCGCTGCTGGCGACGACGAGTTTGCCGCAACGGTCGTGGGCAATGCCGTGCTCTTCACAAAAGCGATACATTTTTTCCCGTCCGGCTACGCAGTTTTGAGCTTTGAGCGAACCGGGTTTATAATACAGGCCGGAATGTATTACGCCGCTGTTGTTGCCGGTCTGGTGGGCGGCCAGTTTTTTTTCCGCCTCAATCACCAGCACCGATCCCCGGAACGTTTTTGCCAATGCCATGGCCGTAGCTAAGCCGACAATCCCCCCGCCAATAACGACCATATCGTGCGATTTGCCGCTCATGGTGCTTCTCCTCTCCGCGTATTAATCAATATAATATGGAAGACAAGGCTGTTTGTATGGTAGCGTATTTAAATTGAAAGCCCGCTGCCTGCAGCCGTGCCGGCTTGAGTCGGCTGCTGCTGAGCAGCAACGCCTCGGCCAGTTCTCCCAACACCAGGCGCAACACCCAGGCCGGTACCCGGACCAGAGCGGGCCGGTGCAAAAGGCCGGCCAGCAGCCGGGTGAATTCTGCATTGCGCACCGGTTCAGGCGCACAGAGGTTTACCGGCCCATGCAGTGAATGCTGCAGCAGAAACGTGACCGCTGCCACGGCATCTTGCAGGGTGATCCAGCTCATCCATTGCTGCCCGGATCCCAGACGCCCGCCGAGGCCCCAGCGGAACACCGGCAGAATGGTGTGCAGCATGCCGCCTTCGCGGGCCAGGACAGCGGCCAGGCGCATATGAACCACGCGGATGCCCCGTTCGACTGCCGGCCGGCACGCCTCTTCCCACTGCCGGCAGACCTGTGCCAGAAAATCGTCGCCATTACGGCTGTCCTCGTCGACGATCTCTTCGCCGCGATGGCCATAGTAGCCGGCGGCTGAGGCACACAGCAGCACAGCGGGCGGCTTTGCCAGTTCGGCCAGCGTGCGCGCCAGCAGCGAGGTCCCCAGCACGCGGCTGTCAGCAATGGCTCTTTTCTTCTTCTTCGTCCACAATCCGTTGATCGATTCGCCGGCCAGATGGATGACGGCATCAACATGGTCGAGGCGTCCGATCTTTCCCTCTGTGGGCTGCCAGAGAACGGTATTGGTCCGGGCTGTGTCACGACGGACCAGAGCCGTGATCGTATGGCCCTGCGCGGCCAAATGGCGGGAAAGGTGTACGCCCAAAAGCCCGCCGGATCCGGATATCAGTATGTGCATAGGTACTTTTCCAGATTCAGTTCCATCGTCAGGTGTGCAATCCGCGCAGTGGTATGTCTAACTGAAAATAACTTGACAATCCGTAATAAAGAGCTTAAATTGCGTCCGAGCTGAAGTCGGCCTGTTGCGATGGATTGGCAAAAATAAAAAAGAAAACTGCAAAGCGCAATAAAAAACATGGCCGATTCTGTCAGGGAGGGAAGGTGTCGAATGAAGACGATTTTGATCATTGAAGACGATCCGGTTATTCTCTATTATTTGCTGGAAACTCTGACCTCTGAAGGGTATCATGCCGTTGGTACGGCTGTGCCCTCCGAGGGCGTGCAGCTGGCTGTGGAAGCCCGTCCGGATCTGATTCTCTGCGACATCATGATGAACGGATTGGACGGTTATCAGGTGCTGGAAATGCTGCGCCAGCATCCCCTGACACAGAACATCCCCTTTATTTTTCTGACGGCCAAGACCGATCGCGCGGATATGCGCAAGGGCATGGAACTGGGGGCCGATGATTATATCACCAAACCGTTCACCCGCGCCGAGTTGTTGCGCGCCATCGAAACCCGATTCAGCAAAACCAGCTCCATGGTGGATAAATATCAGAAACAGCTGGAAGAGCTGAAAGGCACCATCGCCCTGTCGTTGCCGGATGATTTGCGCTCGCCGCTGAGCGCCATTCTCGGATTTTCGCACATCGTTCTCAGCCAGCTGGATACGGCGCCACTGGAAGAGACCCGCGAGCTGGTGCTGGAGATCAAAAAGGCCGGTGAACGTCTCAATCGCCTGATCGAGAACGCCCTGTTGTACTCGGACCTGGTGACGCCGCCGGAGCACGGCGAAGCGGCGGATGCCGTGCCGGAGACGCCGGTGTCCTCTCGCGCCATCATCGCCGCAGTGGCCATGGACAAGGCCAAAGAGTATCACCGGGAAGCGGATCTGAAATTGTGCATCCGCGACGCCACGGTCAAAATGGCGGAGAGTGAGCTCAAGAAGATTCTCATTGAGGCGCTCGATAACGCCTTTCGGTTTTCCAAATCCGGCACCAGGGTGCGCGTTACCAGCAAGCCGCGCTTTGACGGCCTGTTCATCTATGTGACCGACTCCGGCAACGGCATGAAGCCGGAACGGCTGCAGAGCGTCGTCAACGTCTCTTCCGCGCAGGTGCGCCGCAAACGAAGTTATGAGCACGGGCTGGGCCTGCAAATCGTCAAGCTGCTGGTTAAGAAGAATCGCGGTCGCCTGTTTATGAAAAGCTGTCTCGGCAAAGGCACCACCGTGCAAATCGCCCTGACCAAAATTTAATGAAGCGAACCATGATCCTCCCCGTTTTGTCCGCATCCTCTTCCTGTTAGAGAGGTGACTCATGATCCGGCCTGTTGTGGCTGTGCTGCTCGTGCCCTTTTCCTTGCTGTTCGGACAAACTTTTTTTGCCACACCCTATGCCCACACCTATTCGATCGTGGCCCGCGATTCCGTCAGCGGAGAGATCGGGGTGGCGGTGCAGTCCCACTGGTTTTCGGTGGGATCCATCGTTTCCTGGGCGGAAGCGGGTGTGGGCGCGGTGGCCACGCAATCCATGGTGAATGCGTCGTTTGGTCCGCGCGGTCTAGCGCTGTTAAAGAACGGTCTGTCGCCCCGGCGGGCTTTGGACAGTTTGCTGGCGGACGATGAGGGCCGGGACTATCGTCAAGTTGCCGTCGTCAATGTCCTAGGCGAAGCAGCCGTTCATACCGGCAAAAGCTGTATTGCCCATGCCGGTCACGAGACCGGCCGCGGATTCAGCGTGCAGGCCAATATGATGCTGAACGAACGGGTCTGGCCGGCCATGGCCAGAGCCTTTTCCGCATCATCCGGCCCGCTGGCGGAACGGCTGTTGGCGGCGCTGCAGGCGGCCCAGAAGGAGGGCGGCGATATCCGGGGCAAGCAATCCGCGGCGCTGCTGGTGGTTCGTGGCCGGGCTACGGGCAACCTCTGGCAGGACCGGCTGGTCGATTTGCGCATCGAAGATCATGCCGAGCCGATCCAGGAACTGGCGCGGCTGCTCAGGCTGCATCGGGCTTATGAAAATATGAACAACGGCGATCTGGCCATGGAGAAAAACGACGTCGATGCCGCCTTGCGCTATTACGGCGCTGCGCAAAAGGCGTTCCCGGATAATCTGGAGATGCGTTATTGGACCGCGGTTTCGCTGGCCAATGCCGCCAGGGTGGATGAAGCCCTGCCCATGTTTAAGGAGATTTTTCGCCAGGATGATAACTGGAGAGAATTGACACGCCGACTGCCGGCGGTCAAGCTGCTGAATGTATCACCGAGCGATCTGCAAAAGATCCTGCAAGTCCATTAAAGCGCCGATAATTCGTGTTCCTGGCCCTGACGCGCTGTTTCCATTTGAATTTAACAGATAATTATCGTATTTTGCACAGGCCGCATAGCCGGAACTGAATGTCTGCCGCCTCGCGAGTCTGCACCCCTGGCCTCTTGAAGCGTGGATGTTATGTAATCGTCAGATCAAACGAGAAATACAACTGGCGTTGCCGTGCCGGAAGCGACGAGATTCACGTCCGGTTTTTAGCGGCAGCGCGGCTGTTTTGTGCATATAACAACATGTCCTGTCGGTCACTTGAACAACCAAACGGTGGTAGCGAATGCAATTAACGCCCTATACGATTCTCGCCAAACAAACCATAGCTCCTTCGGTAACTCGATTCGATATCCTCGCGCCGGAGATCGCCCGCAAGCGCAAGGCCGGCCAGTTTGTCATTATCCGCGTCTGGCAAGGCGGCGAACGAATTCCATTGACCATCGCGGATGCCGATCCGGAGCAGGGCCGCATCACCATCATTTCACAAAGCGTGGGCAAGACGACCAGGCTGCTGGCTGAAAAGAACGCGGGCGAGGCGCTGCAGGATGTCGTCGGTCCGCTCGGCAACGCCACTCATATTGAAAACTGGGGAACGGTGGTCAGCATCGGGGGCGGTATCGGCATCGCACCGCTGTTTCCCATCACCCAGGCTATGAAAAAGGCGGGCAATTATATCATTTCCATCCTGGGCGCGCGCAGCAAAGAGTATCTTATTCTCGAACAGGAGATGCGCTCGGTCAGCGATGAGCTGTTTACGACAACCGATGACGGCAGCTATGGCGACAAGGGGCTGGTGACGCACGCGCTGCAAAGACTGATCGACCAGGGTCGCAAGATCGATCAGATCATCACCATCGGTCCTGCGGTGATGATGAAATACGTGGCGGAAACCAGTCGCCCGTATGCGATTCCCACGATAGCCAGCTTGAACTCGATCATGGTGGATGGCACCGGCATGTGCGGCGGTTGCCGCGTGACCGTGGGCGGCAAGATCAAGTTTGTCTGCGTCGATGGACCCGAATTCAACGCCCATGAAGTGGAATGGAATGAAATGATGATGCGCCTGAACACCTATAAAGCACACGAATGCCGGGTTATGAAAGGTGCGGAGGAGACGCGCTGATGAACGCCAAGGAAAGAATCAAAATCCCGGTACAGCACATGCCTGAACAGGCGCCGTCCGAACGTATACACAACCAGGGCGAGGTCCCTCTGGGCTTTTCGCTGGAACAGGCTGTTCTCGAAGCCAGTCGCTGTCTGCAATGCAAAAAAGCCAACTGCATTGCCAACTGCCCTGTGGGCATCGACATCCCTGCCTTTGTCAAGCTGGTGTCCGAAGGCGACTATCGCGGCGCGTTGGCCAAGATCAAGGAAAAGAATATGCTGCCCGCCATCTGCGGCCGGGTGTGTCCTCAGGAGGAGCAGTGCCAGTTGACCTGCACGGTGGCGCGGTCGCTCAAATCGAAAGAGGCTGCGGTGAGCGTCGGCAAGCTGGAGCGTTTTGTCGCCGATTGGGAGCGAAGCCATGGCGTCATGGATATTCCGCCGTTGCCGCCCAGGACCGGCAAACGCGCGGCGGTGGTCGGCAGCGGTCCGGCCGGCTTGACCGTAGCCGGAGACCTGATCCGGCAGGGACATGAGGTCACCGTTTTCGAAGCGCTGCATAAAGCGGGCGGTGTGCTGGTGTACGGCATTCCGGAATTTCGCCTGCCGAAAGAGATCGTCGAGTACGAAGTCACCTACCTGGAACGACTCGGCGTTGAATTCAGATACAATTATGTCATCGGCAAGATCAAATCCATAGACGAACTGCTGCAAGAGTACGACGCGGTCTTTATCGGCACCGGCGCCGGTCTGCCGAACTTTATGAACATCCCGGGTGAAAACCTGCTGGGCGTCTATTCGGCCAACGAATTTCTCACCCGTGCTAATCTGATGCGCAGCTACGATTTCCCGGCCGTGGATACGCCCATCGTGCAGGCCGAGCGGGTGGCGACTATCGGCGGCGGCAATGTGGCCATGGACTCGGCCCGCACCTCGCTGCGGCTGGGCGCCAAACGGTCCATCATCGTATATCGTCGATCCAAACAGGAGATGCCGGCGCGGGAGGAAGAGATCGAACATGCGGAGCAGGAAGGGGTGGAGTTTCACTTTCTGGTCAATCCGAAACAGATTTTAGGAAATGAAAAGGGCTGGGTCACCGGCCTGGAGCTGATGCGCATGGAACTGGGTGAGCCGGATGCCTCAGGTCGACGCCGGCCGATCCCGGTGCCGGGCTCGGAATTCGTCTTCGACGTCGACGCCGTTATCATTGCCATCGGCAACAGCCCCAATCCGTTGATCCCGCGGGAGACGCCGGATATCACCACCAACAAGTGGGGCGGAATCATTGTGGATCCGCAGACCCAAAAGACGTCCAAACAGGGCGTTTTTGCCGGTGGCGATATCGTGCTGGGCGCTGCCACGGTTATCCTGGCCATGGGCGAAGGCCGGCGCGCCGCCCAGGCCATGCACGACTATATGATGACCGGGGCGTGGTAGATAGGCCGACTCCTCAAGAGGAATGTGCCCCACGTTGCATGAAAATAATGGCCGGACCGGCCCGGTACGGCGGTGTGTTGAGCAAGAATCGCAACGCTCAGGCAAAAGTTAATCGAGCAAAACCATTTTACGAACCAGGCGATGTTTGTCGGATTGCAACCTGCAGAGGTACACGCCGCCGGCTAATCGATCGCTGCGCCATGTTACTTCGTGGATCCCCGCCTCCTGTACCCCTTGCTGCAAAACAGCCACACAGCGCCCCAGACTGTTGAAAATTTCCAGCGAGGCCGATGCCCGCTCCGGCAACTCGTAACGAATGGTCGTTTCCCGGCTGAAGGGATTGGGATAGTTCTGCGCCAGCACCATCGCGGACGGAATCACCGGATCTGCAGGTGTGGCCATCCACACGGCATTCGGATGATATGCCAGGAGCGGAACCAGCGCCTGCCCCTGCAGCATGTCGACCAGGGACATTACCTGCAAACGCCTTTCTTCATTTTGCCCCCTGGACCAATGTTTGACATACAGCGCCTGATCCGGTCCGGCGCCTGCCGGATTGGTATGGTCAAAACGATCCGTTCCCCAAAGCGTGATAACAGCCATATGGTTGTTTACGACAGCGGCTCCGGCCAGGCGGTGATCGTCCGTGAATACGGCCACCTCATCGCCGGCCTGCAGATGCTGCGACTGCACCAGCAGCACAGCGTTCTCCTCGGCAGGTGGCGGCGCGCTGAAATGCGATGATGACCCTGAAGCGACGCCCGGCAGAACGGGCTGGCTTGAAAGCGGCAGGTAGCATAGAGTATCCTGGGCGGTCAGGTAGAGCCGCAGTCCATCACCCGGGGAAACGGTCACAATCTCGTCGATATGAAACGCCGGCCAGTAGACCTGACCCGCACCGTTTTGAGCCAGGAGCAGATGATCCTTCACCCCGGCGAGCGCCTGGGACACCGGCATGGATTGGCGGCCCGTAAATGCCACCTGGTTCCAGCCGGCGGCCAGAGCTATGGCCATGGGTATGGTGTCGATCGCATGGCCGGATAGCTGCAATGTATCTGCGCGCTGAACCCGAACCTGGTATGCCCGGCCGACGTGCCAGGTGTCGAGGGTAAACGAGCCGGAGGAGGATGAGAACGAGCGGCCGGCTTGATCTCTGCACACGTCGAGGTTGTCCTCCAGATCAGCGAACAGCGCCGTCAGGCTGGAATCCAAAGGCAGTATGGAACTGGAGATCAGGCTCCAGCCGGCGCGCAATGGAATGGTTTGCGTTACAGCAGCTCCTGTTGTGATCTGATGAGGGGTGGTCCAGGCGCTTTTGCCGGCGTGGTTGCGGCTGCGTATGCGCCAGTATATGGTTTGGTCAACGGGCAAACCGCCGGCGATCCAGCGTGGCTGCGCGAGATCGAATAATTGTGCTGTGAGCGGCGAGAATTCGCGATTCAGGGATAACTCCAGATCAAAACCCAAGGCCTCCCGTTCTCCGCTCCAGGTGAACAGCGATCGGCCGGGCACCTCTGTCGCCAGATCGGCCGGGGTCAACAGAGTCGGCGTTGCCGGCAATTCGCCCATGGCGAAGGAGGCCACGGTGGCAATGGCCAGCTTGCTGCAGTGCAGATAATAGAGGTCGTTGAATTTGTTAAGAGAATCCCGAACAGAGTGATAGTAGCGATTAAAGTTGCTATAGTAATCTTCGATCAGCAGAACGGCGCCATAATCCTGACGCCAAAAAGAGTTGTGATCGCTGCTGCTCAGGCCGGGTTCATATATTTTCAGGAACAGACGCAGGTCATAATAACGGTTGAGCTCGGTCATCCTCTGCGCCAACTGCGCCGAATTCGCCACCGGCAGAACATGGATGGTGGCGACAAAGTCGTCATTGCTGTCGTATCCGATCATATCCATATTGATGACGCCGAGGATGGAATCTCCTCTGGCGCGGGCCAACTGGGCATAGTGCCTGCTGCCGATCAGACCCTGTTCTTCTTCATCCCAGAGCGCAAAAGTGACCGAATAGGGAAACTGAAAGGAGTGAAAAATCCGGGCTGCTTCCAGCACTGCGGCGGTGCCGCTGGCGTTGTCGTCTGCGCCGGGTGCCAGTGATGAATTGGCCGGCATATCGTCATAATGGGCGCAAAGGATGAATTTCTGATTCGGTCTGGTGGTCCCGCGCTGGTCAAAAATAACATTGGTGCCGGTGCTGCTGAACACTTGTTTGTACGGTTCAGCCCCGAAGGAGGTCAGCTTTTGCAGGAGAAACTGGCAGGCGAGTTCGTTTCCCGGCTGGGACTTGTTTCTCGACTTGATATACACCGGGTTGCCGTTCAGGCGAACCGGCACCTCTCCGCTCAATTGGCGGACGTAGGTGCGCAACGAGTCCAGTGAGACCGTAGCGATGATGGTCTGCAGGTCACTGCTCCATTCCACACCGGATTCCTGCGCCGACAAGTGTACGCTGACCGTGAGCAATACGGCCCACAGCGCCTTTTGTACTCGTATCATGAAACGACCATCCAGTTTTCTGACAAGGCGTCCGATACGTTGCGACCATTTTGGCAACATGAACTGGCTGGACTAATATACTGCGCTCAACATGTGAATCAAAGCATTTTTGTGCCGAACCGGAATGGTGACAAAAAAAGGCAGCAAACTTGAAGTGGGGAGGACGACCACGGAGCACACCGGCACCACTGTTCTGCCATTTGCTTTTGGCTTCCAGTCCGTGATGTTTTCCGGATTTCATGAAAAAGCTGATTAATTATTAACTTAATTATAATTAAATATTTATCAGATTGTATCGATCGGGAAAAGTCGTTTTGTGAGTCCAGGCGTTCTCTTCAGGGCGGATTATTTTTCCCGTATCGAGTGTTATGGCAGGCGGTATTAATCCTGTTCGATAATTACAGAAATTTCATGTAAACATTGAGGAGATCATATGGCCGCCATAACTCATAAAGGAAATCCGATCCAAACGATCGGCTCCCTGCCTGCCGTGGGCACCATCGCACCGGATTTCAGGTTAACCAGGACCGATTTGCGCGATGTCTCTCTTGCTGATTTCAGAGGCAAGCGGCTCATCCTGAACATCTTTGTCAGCCTGGATACCTCGTTATGCGCACTGGCGATGCAACGATTCAACGAGGAAGCCACGCGACTGCAGAATACTCTGGTCCTCGGCATATCCGCAGACCTGCCCTTCGCCCACAAACGATTCTGTGAAGCCCATCATATAGAAAATGTGATGACACTGTCTGATATGCGCGGCAAGGCGTTTGGCGACGACTATGGCGTTCGCATCACAACCGGTTTGCTGGCCGGCCTGTTGTCGCGCGCAATAGTGGTGATCGATTCTGACGGAAAAATCATCTATACGGAGCAGGTTCCGGAAATCGGCCAGGAACCAAATTATGCTGCTGCTCTGGCAGTGCTGCAGTAGCTTCAGACTCGCCGCATTTTCACTGCAGAGGAATCCGCCCGGGGCATGTTGCCCCGGGCGGATTAGATTTCGAATACGCCAACCATGTTGGCGCATCGTGTTTTAAGACTTGGGCCGATGCGCCGGCTACGCCGTCACGTGGTTACCGCACTCTCAACCTGCCCATCGGGCCTTGCGATATCTGCTTGTATCGTAGCCGGGGGTTGCTTATATTTATTGCCAGGAATATAAGGCATGCCACTAACAACAGGAAACGTACGATGCAGAACGATGACCGTCCGCAGCACTCGCAAGCTTTCCGCCTTCGCCGGTTTCTCAACTGGTTCCCCCTCGGCCTGACCTACGCTTTTCTATACATGGCACGTTATAACCTCACAGTGTCCAAGAACGCCCTGGGCGAACTGATGAGCAAGGCGGATTTCGGCACGATATTCGGAGCCGGCACCTTGACCTATGCCTTTGCCTTTTTATTGAACGGCCCCCTGACCGATCGCATCGGCGGCAAGCGGGCCATGCTGATCAGCGCCGGTGGTACGGCTCTGATGAACATCATCATGGGCATCATGACCTATATGCTGCTCACCTCCTCGGCCCATCTCAATCTGGTGCTCTGGTTCTCCATCCTCTACGCCGCCAACATGTATTTCCAGAGTTTCGGCGCCGTCGCCATTGTTAAAGTGAACGCCAACTGGTTTCATATTCGCGAACGCGGCATCTTTGGCGGCATTTTCGGCATCCTCATCTCGCTGGGTTTGTACTTTGCCTTTGACTGGGGCAAACTCATCGTCGACGCTACGGTGGCCACGCCGAAAAACCTGACGATCGTGCAATCGCTGCTGCGCAGCGCACTCGCCATCGACGGCACCACCATCGATCAAACCTGGTGGGTATTTTTCGTGCCGGCTATCCTGCTGCTGCTCTTTTTTCTTCTGGATATTTTTGTGCTGCGCGATAAACCTTCCCAGGCCGGTTATGCGGATTTCAACACCGGCGATGCCGGCAGCGACGAAAAAGATAAACCGTTCAATCTCGGTGAAATTCTCAAGCGGGTTCTGACCAATAAAATTCTTCTTACAATCGCTTTCATCGAACTCTGCTCCGGCGTTATGCGCAACGGCATCATGCACTGGTACCTGATCTTTGGCGCCGATATGGGCTATGATACCGGCTTTTTTATTCTGAAGCATTGGGGCTTTTGGCTGATGCTGGCCGGCGTGTTCGGCGGCATGTTTGCCGGCTGGTTGTCGGATCACATGTTTGGCTCCAGGAGAGGCCCGGTCGCCGCCCTGCTTTATGCCATGATGGCGGTGAGCGTCCTCGCCATGTGGCCGCTGGTTGCCGGCACCAACACCTCCGTGAAACAGCAACTCCATCTGCTCATCAATGCCGAGCAGATGAAAAAAATGGCAGTCTATGGCGTTACCGACGAGCTGGTGCGCACGACATTGGACGAGCACGGTTACGCAGTTCAGAGCGAGCCGGGGCGTTCAGGATGGATCATCACCAGCCAGGATGAAAAACAGATGCTGGCCGGCAAAGTCGGCGATATGGTCATTGCGGAATATGCCAGATTCAATCCCTATCAGAACAAGGAAGAAAAACGACAGGTGCAGATCAAAAACGTGGCCACGATAACCGGCGCCGCCATTGACCGCCGCGCGGTTGCTCTCGGTATCATCGTGGTTTTCATGTCGTTGTGCGTCATCGGCGTGCACGGTATGCTCTCCGGCACCTCGACCATGGATTTCGGCGGCCGCCGCGCCGCCGCCACGGCAGTAGGGCTCATCGATGGTTTTGTTTATCTGGGCACCGGCATTCAATCCGTAGCGCTGGGATTTCTTACTTCGCTGAACTGGAGCAATTGGCCGCCGTTCCTGGTGCCGTTTGCGCTGATCGGGCTGGCGCTGTCGATAAAAATATGGTATGCGTTCCCCCAGGCCAAAAGAAGCGCGCATTAAGGATACAAGGGTTGCGATAATGGCTGGCGGCTTTGATGCCACCTCGGCTATACTGTGCTGCCGTCTCATATTGACACATAACCACAGGGAGAAATATGGCACGTAATCATTTCGATGTCCTCATTCTGCTCGGTCGACCGGCGTCCGGAAAATCCGAAGTCATCGACTGCCTGAAGAAAACATCGGCGATCGAACGCTGCGAACGCTATCACATCGGCCTCATCGACGAGATCGATGACTTTCCCATGTTGTGGACCTGGTTTGAGGAAGATGCCATATTGGCAAAAATTCTCCACAAGCCTCATATCCACACCGACCCGGACGGCTATTTTCTTTATCAGTACCAGTGGCATCTGCTCATCGAGCGCATGGGCATGGATTATCAGAAAAAACTGCGCGATCATGCTGATTACCACAATGAACATACCACCCTGGTAGAGTTTTCCCGCGGCAGCGAACATGGCGGATATAAGGAAGCTTTCCCGCACCTGTCTCTGGATATTTTGCGCGGCGCCGCTATTCTGTATATCGATGTCAGTTATGAAGAATCCTTGCGCAAAAACCGCCGCCGTTTCAATCCCAACAAGCCGGACAGCATCCTCGAACACGGCCTGCCCGATGCCAAGCTGGAAAAATTGTATCGTCACGTGGATTGGCAGGAGGTCAGCCAGCCCAGTCCCACGCATGTCGAAATTCGCGGCATCCAGGTTCCGTACGTGGTGCTGCACAACGAACCGGAACTGACCGATGACGTCAAAAAGCTGGCGCCGGCGCTGGAGACGCATCTGCAAACACTCTGGCAATTATACGGCAAGTCCGGATCGTAATACCGGTTCGCCCGATAGAGTATGGCATATAAATGTATGAGGTCCGTTATGAAAGTAAATGGTGCAGAATGGTGTTGCCTTTTGGCCTATGCGGGATTGATCCTGCTGACGCTGTGCATTTCGCCGCTCGAACTTGCCGCTGAGGAGAGGCAGTCCGCAGAGCGCATGGCCTGGTGGCGCGACGCCAAGTTCGGCCTGTTTATTCACTGGGGTGTCTATGCGGTTCCGGCCGGCACCTATAAAGGCGAGCAGATCAAAGGCATCGGCGAATGGATCATGCGCAATGCCGAGATTCCCGTAGCTGAATATCGCAGCTATGCCAAACAGTTCAACCCGGTGAAATACCGGCCGCAACAGTGGGCCAAACTGGCCAAAGAAGCCGGGATGAGATACATGGTCATCACCTCCAAACATCACGACGGCTTTGCCCTGTTTCCTTCGCAGGTGACCGACTGGGATGTGAGCAACGCCACACCCTATGGCAAGGATCTGATCGGACCTCTGGCCAAAGCGGCCAGAAAAGAGGGATTAAAGTTTGGCCTGTACTATTCACAGGCCCAGGACTGGACCCACCCCGGCGGCGCCAAGGCACGCATCCAGGAGGGCGAGTTCTGGGATCAGGCGCATAAAGGCAGCTTTGACGAATACCTCCAAACCATCGCGGTGCCGCAGACCAGAGAAATTCTGAACACCTATCAGCCTGATATTCTCTGGTGGGATACACCGGCGTGGATGACGCCGGAGCGGGCGGCGCCGCTGCATGCCCTCCTCAGCCTGCGGCCGGGCGTCATCACCAACAACCGGTTGGGCGGCGGCTACAAAGGCGACACCGATACGCCGGAACAGTATATCCCGGCCACCGGCATCCCCGGACGCGACTGGGAAGTGTGCATGACCATGAACGATACCTGGGGCTACAAGAGCTACGATCTCAATTGGAAAAGCACTGAGGATCTGATTCACAAACTGGTGGACATTGTCAGTAAAGGCGGGAATTTTCTCCTGAACGTCGGGCCCACCGCAGAGGGCGAAATTCCACAAGCCAGCGTCGATCGCCTCAAAGCCATCGGCGCCTGGATGAAGGTGAATCACGAAGCGATCTATGGCACCACCGCCAGTCCGTTTCACAAGCTTTTCTGGGGCCGCAGCACAAAAAAAATTGACCGGGATGATGTGACCTTGTACCTGCATGTTTTCGACTGGCCGGAGAACGGGGTGCTGCCGGTTCCAGGTTTGAAAAACAGGATTCTGCGGGCGCAGCTCCTGGCCTCGAAACAGGCGTTGACCGCCCAAAACGATGGTGCGGATATAAAAATTCAGGTGCCGAAAAACGCACCGGATCCTGTCTGCTCGGTAATTAAATTGACTCTCGACGGACCGCCGCAGGTTGTCAGCAATCTCCCGGCCGAGGTGGCTGGGCGGCCTCTGGTGCTGACCGCCCGCTTTGCGGATATTCATAATCCGGGCTATGGCGTGCACGCCCGCCTCAGCGATCAATCAGACCATGCCGTGATTACGTCGTGGGAGGATGAGCGGGCACGATTGAGCTGGGTGTTTCACCTGCAGTCGTCCGCAACCTTTCGCATCGAAGCCGAATTGGCGTGTGCGGCGGACAGCAGCCAGTTTGTGTTAAAGTCCGGCAACCATTCGGTGAATGTGGCCATTTCGGGCACGGGCGCCGGGGACCGATTTCAAACCATCACACTCGCAGAGCTGACCCTGCCGGAGGGCGAACACACGATGTTGACGATGACACCGCAATCAGGCCGTTGGCAGCCGCTGCAACTGCGCTCGGTGCGATTGATACGATTACCGGGGAGTGAGCAATGAAGACATTCGTGGCCTGCTTTTGCGCCGGACTTTATCTGCTCCTCATCATGAGCCGATCCGCCCGAGCGGCCGATTCGCTGTTGACCGTCGATTTTCGCCAGGTGCACGTCGGCGGTGAATTGGGCCGGCGTATGGACATTACGGTCGACAACAATCTGCTCAAGCTGAATGTGGATAAGGATTTTCTGGAGCCATTCCGGACCAGAAAAACATCCGAGAGTTATATCGGCCTCGGCAAATTGATCGATGCCGTGGTTCATTTCAGCGCCAATCGCCAGGACGAGCGGCTGCTGACCCTGAAACGACACCTGGTCGAGTCTGTCCTCAAAACCCAGGATGCGGACGGCTATATCGGACTGTTCCCGGCCGAGAAGAGAATATATGCCCTCTGGGATATTCACGAACTGAGCTATCTGATTCTGGCGTTGAGCGCGGACTATAAATACTATGGCGAAAAGAAATCGCTGCAGGCGGCCCGGCGTTTGGCCGATTATATTTTGCAGAACTGGAAAAAGGACTCTGGACGGAGCGTGGGCAACGACGAAATTGCGCTGCACATGGCCGTCACCGGTTCTGAAAACGCCTACTTGCAGCTCTATCAACTTACCAGCGAAAAGCGCTATCTTGATTTCGTCAGAGATTTCCGCCAACTGGCCGAGTGGGAGGGCCGCATCGCCATCGGACGCTGGGGGCAGATCGAAGGCCATGCCTATGCCTATCTGTGTCGCTGCGTAGCGCAACTGCGACTGAATCGTATGATGGCGGACGATCGTCTGCTGGGGCCGGAGCGCAAGATAAGCGATTTCATGCTCAACCGGGACGGCCTGGTGGTCAGCGGTGCGGTGGGCGATCATGAATGCTGGCACGATTCGCAGGAAGGGCGTATTAACCTGGGTGAAACCTGTGCCACCGCGTATCTGATCCGATTCTGGGACGAACTCTTGCGTCAAACCGGCCAGCCGATTTACGGTGACCTGATGGAGCGTTCTATTTACAATGCGCTCTTTGCCGCTCAATCACCCGACGGCCGACAGCTGCGCTACTATTCCCCCTTTGAACATCCGCGCAGTTATTTCAACGGCGATACCTACTGCTGTCCCTGCAATTACCGCCGCATCGTCGCCGAGCTCGACGGCCTGGTGTACTATCGGCGCCCTGACGGCGTTGTCGTCAATCTCTACACGGCCAGTGAAGCGACGATTGCTCTGGGACCGGATCAATCGGTGAACATCGTCCAGGAGACGCGCTACCCGAGCGATGGCCATGTCGTCGTTCGCATTCAGCCGTCCAGGCCGGGCCGGTTTGCCCTTTATCTGCGCATGCCTTCGTGGTGCAAAAATGCTCAACTGGCGGTCGCCGGTGAGCCCGAATCGCTGCAGGTCACAGGGGGCGGTTTTTTCCGTATCGAACGGGAGTGGCGCAGCCAGGACCGCGTCGTTCTCGACCTCAACATGCCATGGCGGCTGGTCAAGGGTCGCAAAGCCCAGTCCGGTCGCGTCGCTGTCATGCGCGGCCCTGTTGTCTTTGGCTTGAACCCGGCCCAGGATGCGCAGTTGAACGGACTGGATCTGGCTTCCCTGGTCGTGAACGACAAAAGCCTGGCGTCGCCGCTGCTGGATGTGGCCATCCGGCCCGACGGCGTGCTCTGCCAGGTGCAGGCGTGGAAGCCGGGAGAGTGGTATCCGTTTTCCAAAACATCCCTGACCTTGAAATTGACGGAATTTCCTGATCCCGGATTAACGGCGGCGTATTTCAAGATCCCCAACCTGAACATACCGGCTGTTGAAGAGGATGAACTGTATCAGCCCCGCCTGTGAACCGACCGCCGGCGAACGGTTAGCTGTTACCTGAATTGATCGATGGTGTGGCCGAAGCGTCTCGCTTCGGCTGTATTTATAAGCGCAAATCGTTCAACTCTGGCCTATTTCAACAGCAGCATCTTTTGTTCGCGAACCATGGTGCGGCCGCCGGCGAATCGAGCCGTGCAGCGCACAAAATATACGCCGCTGGGCAGGGTGTGACCTGAAAAAGCAGCCGAGTATTCTCCCGCCATCTGCTCCCGGTCCACCAGGGTGGCGATCTCTTTGCCCAGGATATCGTAGACGACCAGCGCTACCCGGGCATCCAGCGGAATGGCATAGTTGATGGTGGTGGCCGGATTAAAGGGATTGGGATAGTTCTGGTAAAGCTGGAACGTCAGCGGGGCCGACGCTGTTGCAGACACCACCGCCGTGCCATATGTTTGCAGCTGTGAGGCCAATTGGCTGTTCCGGGCGGCGCTGAAGGAAGTGAGGCCGGGAACGGCGATGCCCATGTTGATGGTGGTGGTGGTGTTCAGGTTTTGCAGGAATTGTGCATAACTATACATTTTGTTCTGATCCGCCTGCACATGGCTGTCGAGAAACGTTCGCCATGTCGCCACTTTGGCCGCTACGGAATCCGCAGAGGCTGGTCCGCTGATCAGTTTCTGGATATATGCGAGATATTTGCCCCGCCAGGTTGTGTTCTCCAGAATTCTTCGCGTCAAAGGCCGCACCGCCAGATTGCCGGTGTTGATGATGTCCACCGTAATCACATTCCAGTTATTGTTATACGCCCCAAACGCTTCATTCAAATCCCACGGCATCATTTGAAACCGGCCGCTCTGCGGTTCATCGTAGAGATAAAAATTCCGGCCGGATCCGGTATAACTGTCGAAATTGGACAGCACCATATTGAAAGCCAGCAGACGGCAGGCCAGGTCCAGGTCCAGAACCTGCCCCACGGTTTCGTTAAAGGTTGCAGCCGGCGTATTGTTGAGCAGGTCGAGCATACGGATGATGCCGGACCAGTCGTTGCGCTCCTCGTTGGTTTTCAGTTCCAGTCCGGCGCTGTATTTGGAGCTGTCCGGGCCCAGGTACTCCAGACTGGTTCCGGAATCTCCAGCCTTGTACAGGTTTCCCGTGACGTTGTCATAGTATCGCTTGAGGAACAGTTCATCCACCTGCTCCACCTGCACATAGAGTCCGATCAGTGCGCCGTCCACATAGATATTGGCATAAACGGCTCGCGGCGCCGGCATAATGGTATGGGCGATATCATATGCCAGTTTTTCCCGCATAAAGCTCGGATCTTTGACGCAGTTGGAAAAATTGATTTCTTTGATGCCGTACACGGTCTGGCCTTTGCGGTATTTGTTGAATTTTACCTTGAGCGGTTGTTTGATGGAATTGCGCGACATCATGAAGGACGAGTTGCCTTTATAGCGTACCCCCACCGTATCAAAGACAAAGCCTTCGTATTTCAGCTGTGCCGGCATATAGACTTCACCGTGCTGATAGTAATACTCCAGCGAGTCCGGCCAGTTGGGAGTAAAAAAGTGCAGTTCCCATTTGTGCACTTTGCTGTCATCGAATACCAGGCCTGAATAATCGACGGCCTGATCCAGCCGGTTGACCGCCGCCGGCGAGGGAACGTCAAAAAATCGCCAGGCGCCGGTGCCATCCGGATAGCGGCCTTGCGAGACGTTGGTGGATTGTACGCCGAAGGTCAATGAATCTACCGCCACAGTGTCAGGACCGCTGACCGTATACAGGCCGAGAAATTCGCCGCCCTTGCCAAGTTTGAAATTGGCGTGCAGGCCGGTCGGATCCCTGTCACTGTCCGCCCAAATCAGCAGGAACTCTTTCGGCGCGATGGTGATGTCGGGAAATTGCCATTGACACGGCGATGCTTTGCTGTCGGTCAGATAGTAGTGTGACAATGGAACAGGCTCGGCACTGTTATTATATATTTCGATCCAATCGTCAAACGCTTTATCGGTGGTATCCGCAAAGCTTGTATTGTCGGCCAGGAATTCGTTCAACACCAGCGCCTGTTGCGCCCTGGCGGCCGTCGTAATCGCAATCTGCAGCAGCATGCCGGTCAGGCAGAGCCGCGTAAAGATGTTTAAATGTTTCTTCACAGTGCCTCCAGATGATTTAGAGTTTGCTCAGGCCGGCGTACCCTGCCGCATATCGTTGCGAGCGGGCGATCTGTCCGGAGAATTTATATTCCCATGCTTTCTGTTTGTTTTGATCCACTTCAAAGAGATAGCCGCTGTCGGGGTCGGTGATGAGGGTATGGCCGTCGGCCAGACGCTGACAGCAGCCCTGGTTGGAGGAATAAAAGCCGGTGCCGTTGCTATAGGTCCAGGTTGGCGCCGCCGGACCATAGCCGGATCCGGATGTAAAGGCATATGAGCCATCGCTCTGCACAGGAGGGGTGATTTCAATGACGCTGGAGGCGCGGCTGCTGGTGCCGTTGTTGAAGGCGATGATATGGCCGGCGCCGGGCAGGCCGCTGGGGATCCAATAAGGAGAGTGGACGACGCTGAAATAGGTGGTGCCGGAGGCGCGATAGTTGGACGGTTTGCCCCAGCGATAGAGGAGGTCACCGCCCTTGCCGTATTTGCCGCCGCTATGCCCGGCGGCCTGTTCCGCAGTGGTGCTGTGGTCGATGACATAGAGCTCACTCATATTGTGGGAGGTGATGGCGATCTGATCGAGCTCGGCGTTGTAGGAGATGCCGTTCATGTGCAGCCAGTCGCCGCCGCCGCCGGGTCCGGACGAAGCGGAAACCCCGAGGTTGACGTCAATGAGTTCGGGATGTTCGCCGACGATGCCATAATTGGCTTTGGTTTGATCGTAATCCTGGATCAAATGGTCCCAGGCGTGCCATTGCCAGACGATCCGGGAGGTGGATTTGTCGACCTCGATGACATGATCCGGCCAGATGGTGGCTGAGGTTTTTCTGCCGGCGGCTCTGGCTTCGCTGGCGGACTTGACCTCCCAGGCGATGATGAGGACATTCCCGTTGGGCATGGGTTCGATATCGTGATGAGCGAGCACGGTAGAACTGGAATAGAGATACTCCCAGACGACGTTGCCGTTCCAGTCGATCTCCTGGACATAGCCGGCGCTGCCGCCGCCGTTGAAGACGCTGTTGGCGGCCTGCGCCGTGCGGAGAATGTTGCTGTTTTCCAGCAGATAGACCGCATAGCCGCCGCTGCGCGAATGGCTCCAGGTGTGTACGGTTTTACCGTTCATGTCGATGAGGTAGGTGGTGCGGCCGTCGTTGGTGCCGAACAGCGTATAACCGTCGGACACGGCGCCGCTCACCTTTTCTTCTTCACCGGCAGGATTTTTCTTGCACATCAATGCCGTCGCTGCCATTACCAACAGCGCGGCATAGAACCATATGGCGAATCGTTTCATTTCTTCTCCTCTATTTGTGTAATACGGCGTATATTACTAAACCGAATGTATCGGAGCCAAATGTCGGATCCGACACACTCTTAGCGAACGAGAACCATTTTTTTTACAGCTGTTTGTTCCGGCGTACGCAGACGATAGTAATAAACGCCGGCCGGAATATCTTTGGCTTCAAAGCGGACGGTGTGGGCTCCGGCAGTCAATACCTGCTGATTGAGGAGTGTGGCTACCAGACGTCCAGTCACATCATATACCGCCAGCGTGACCGGCTGGCTGGTCGGCAGATGAAAACAGATAGCAGTGGTTGGATTAAAGGGATTGGGATAATTTTGCTGCAATTGAAACCCGGTGACGGTTTGGCCGTCGTCCGTAACGTGCCGGCCGACGGCCGTTGTGGTTACCGGCAACACGGTGCGAAAACCGCAAAAGTAGATATAATAATCCGGACTGGCGAAGGAGCGGTTGGCGGAGCGCAGGTATTCCGAACCATTGCCCCAGCTGCCGCCGCGGACATAGCGGTAGCTCTCGAATTCTGCGCCTGTCGGATCGGTAACCGCCGCTTCACCGTACTCAAGGTACCAGTCATTAATCCACTCAAAGACATTACCGCACATATCATACAAGCCGAAGGCGTTGGGCTTTTTCGTGGCGACCTGGTGCGTGCCAAAGTCCGCGTGTTCGGCATGATAGTTCCAGGCATTGCCGGCCCACACGGCATAGGCATTACATTCTGCCGTATCTGCCGCGGTGGCTGGATAATTAACGGCGTTTTTGCCCCAGTAATAGTCGCTGGAGGAACCGGCGCGGCAGGCAAATTCCCATTCAGCCTCTGTGGCCAGACGATAGCCGTTGCTGGTCCATCGCGTCACCACGCCGTCCAGAGAGCAGCCGTCGCCGGGATGCCCGGATAGGGCGATATACTGATAGGCTGTATCCAGACCTTCCAGCTTGCTGCGCGCGTTACAATAGAGAGCGGCGTCGCCCCACTCGACCGCATAAACCGGATAGGTATCGCCGACGCCATGTTGAACGTTCCAGGTGGGTTCTGCGTACTGACTGTACACAGCCGACATGACCTGGCGATACTGCTTTTGTGTTACCTCGGTGGTGTCCATATAAAAGCTGTGGCTGAACGTAACCGTATGCATCGGCGCCTCGTTGTCGAAACCGCTGCTGGAACCGATGGTGTAACTGGCGTTCCGGGCCGGGATCAAGACCATGCCGTTTTTGCGCGCTGTTTCCTGACCCCAGAGCAGGTTGACAAAAACAGCGAGCAACCAGACCGTTATGGCCGGGCGTGGCCATAACGCATTATGAAGACGCGGGAACTCGAACGCACTCGACATGACAGACTCCTGATGATTAATCTTTTTTATCCGAAATAATGAGGAACAATATCCGGGAGGCGGCACCTGCACTCTGATTCGCTGTGCAGGATGCATAAGGCAATACAAAAGGCGTGCCCGGAAATGTTACTAGTAATTCATTAAAAAACAAGTATGTGATTTGGCTGGTCTGAATTACCTGCCTGGAATGCTGATAATTATGTGATTATTTTGACAACTTTGTCGGATGCACGAACTTTCCGCCCGCGCTCTCTTGCTCAGCGGCGGCAGAATAATTCTGGACATAGTCTTGCCTAATAGTTATATTACGCTGCAGGTAGTAAATCCCCATTGACATTTTCAACGATATGATTGGAGCGATCATGAAGTGTTCAATTCAAAACACGATCAGCCTCCTCATGGTCTCCTGTGCACTTGCCTTCGCACAGGATATCAGCAAAGCAAAGGTCGGCTCGCAAAAAGACGGCAGCTATGTGGTGCCCACACACCAGATCATCCGGCCGGCCGGTCTGCAAATCGCCTTGCCCGGGCGTCCCAATGATCTGGCGCTGAGCGCGGACGAAAAATGGTTGGCGGTCAAAAACTGGAAATCTCTGGATCTGATCCGTATTCGCGATCGTGTGGTCCTGCAATCGTTGCCCTATCCTAAAAGCGGAGCGGCGGTGACCGGCATCGCCTGGTCGCCCGATGGTAAAAAGATCTATGTGTCCGAGGCGCAGGATCGCGTTCGCGTCGCCGAGCTCGATAACAGCACCGTCATGCGCTGGGGCGAGTCCATTGTCATGCCCAAACTGGACGCCGAGGCCATCGTGCAAGTACGGGCCGATGTCGGCGAAACCATCAGCGGCGATCCGGCTCCCGGCGGCCTGGCGCTGAGCAAGGACGGCAAACGGCTATACGTCACCCTGTCCCGCTATAATGTGCTGGCAGTGGTGGAATTGCCATACGGACGGGTGCGCACAGTGGCCGTGGGCATGGCGCCTTATGAGGTCGTATTGACCGAGCAGAAAATTTACGTGTCCAACTGGGGTGGACGACGGCCGCAAAAAGGGGAAGTGACAGCTAACAGTTCAGGATCCAAAGTGCTGGTGGATCCTGCTACTGGCATCGCCAACAGCGGTTCTGTTTCCGTGCTCGATGCGAAAAGTTTGAACGAAATCGGCACCATCCAGGTTGGCCTGCATCCCTCCGGCATGGCGCTCAGCCCGGATCAGTCGTTCCTCTATGTGGCCTGCGCCAACAGCGATGTTATCTCGGTCATCGACACCCGCACTGACCAGGTGTGTGAAACCATCAGGACCCGCATGCAGGATGACCTGCCCTTCGGCAGTTCGCCGAACGCCCTGGCGATCTCCCCGGATGGTTCCTCTCTCTATGTCGCCAACGGCACCGATAATGCCATCTGCTGTATCCGCCTTGGCCTTGCGGCCGGAGGGCCGGCGCAACAGAGCCGCATCCAGGGCTATATCCCGACCGGCTGGTACCCGGGATCGGTGGTCCTGGACAGCAAAGGCGAATTGTTATTCGTCGCCAATGTCAAAGGCTATGGTTCTCTCAACATGCTGACGGACCGCAACGGCCACAACTCGCACGATCACCTCGGCTCGGTTTCCATCATCAAAGTCCCGGATGAAAAAATGCTGGCCGAGTATACCGCACAGGCCCGGGAAAATACCCTGCTGGCAAAAAAGCAGGAGCAAATAGGCAAGATGTTACATGCCGCCAGGTCTGCGAAAGCGTCGGAATTAAAGAAAGTGCCGGTGCCGACTCAGCCCGGCGAGATTTCAGTCTTTAAACACGTGTTGTACATTATTAAAGAAAACCGGACCTATGATCAGGTCTTTGGCGACCTGAAACAGGGGAACGGCGATACCTCTCTGGTGATGTTCGGTCGTGATGTAACGCCCAATCATCATGCCCTTGTGGAAACATTTGTCCTGCTGGACAATTTTTATTGCAGCGGCATTCTCAGTGCCGACGGCCATCAGTGGACCGATGAAGCCTATGCCACCGATTATATCGAAAAGACCTTTGGCGATTGGGTGCGCAGCTATCCCTATGACGGCGATGATGCGCTGGCGTATGCGAGCTCCGGCTTTATCTGGGACAATGTCTTGCGCCACGGCCTGACGTTCCGCGACTATGGCGAGTTTGTCAATGCTGACATCACCCCGAAAGACGCCACGTTCATGGACGCCTATAACGACTACCTGCATGGCACCAGCAATGTCAAGATCAGAGCCGTCCCCAATCTGGAAACGCTTCGGCCCTATTTGTGTCCGACCTTTATCGGCTTTCCCGGCACGGTGCCGGATGTGTATCGCGCGCGTGAATTCATCAAAGAGCTGCGCCAGTTTGAAAAGAAAAATAATCTGCCCAATTTCATGATCATGTTGCTGCCCAACGACCACACTTCGGGAACGCGACCGGGCCGGCCGACCCCGCGGGCCAGCGTGGCGGATAACGACCTCGCGTTGGGCCAAATTGTCGAAGCCGTCTCAAAAAGCAAATTCTGGCCCGAAACCTGTATTCTGGTAACGGAAGATGATCCGCAGGCCGGTGTGGATCACGTCGACGGCCACCGCACGGTCGGCCTGGTCATCAGTCCGTATACCAAACGTGGCCAGGTGGTTTCGACGATGTACAGCCAGATTTCCATGGTGCGCACCATTGAAAGCATCCTCGGCCTGCCACCGATGAACCAACTGGACCTGGCGGCCGATCCTATGGTGGACTGCTTTATGGAACAGGCGGATTTCACGCCGTATAGCGCATTGCCCAACACGATCCCCCTGGACGAACTCAATCCGCCGCTGACCAGTTTGCGCGGTGACGCTCTTTACTGGGCGGAACAATCAATGGCGCAGGATTTGACCGGCGTGGATAAAATAGAAGAGGGTGTTTTCAACAGAATAATCTGGCACGCGGTCAAGGGGTACCATGTGCCGTATCCGGGGGACGGGGAGTAAGAAGGGGCCGGATCAAGGACGGGCGGTCTCGTCAAGTTCCAGAGCCAGCGAGTGCGTCAGCTCGGGGTCGTCGGATAACAGGCCGTTGACCCCGAGCTTGATCAGATTTTTCAGTTCTTCGCGATCGGCCGCACCGGCCGTCGCCCACACCGGTATACCTCGTGTGCGGATGGAGGCGATCAGACCGGGTTGAGCATAAATCCACCTGGGCCACAGCCGAATGATGTGGACACCGGCGGCTATAAAAGCATCAATGTCCTCCGGGCGGTTGATAAAACCCAGCGTCTGCAGTTCCGGGTCGAGGCGACGGAACTCGAGCAGATCCTGAACGGTCCGCGGTCCCACGATAACCTGTCGCTCCGCCTTGTGTCGGCGCACCAGGTGAACCGTATGTTCCCTGTTCAAGGTGCGGCCTTCTTTAATATCCAGCAGCAATTTGACGTCGGTTCCCTGCACCAGCTCCAGGACCTGCTCGAACGTCGGTATCGATTCGCCCTGACCGGCATCCAGTTGCAAAAGCTCTGCGAGCGTGTGTTCGGCGACTCTGCCGTGTCCATTGGTGGTGCGGTCAACCGTTTCATCGTGCATGATCACGATCTCACCGTCTTTGCTGCCGCGCAGATCGATTTCAATCACCCCCGCGCCCAGTTTAATGGCCTGCCGAAACGCCGCCAAAGTGTTTTCCGGATAACCGGGCATGATGCCGCCGCGATGAGCGATGAAGA
>CAZISM010000033.1:44133-46735 GCA_964541895.1 uncultured Cytophagia bacterium | reverse complement strand
TACATGATGTCGTCGACCGTAGCCGCATCCTGATTATAAAAGCCGCAGAGATAGTCTTCTGCCAGAGTGATCGCAGGATCACCGAACCAGCACCACTGGTACTCTGCCGGCTGTTCCTCGCCATCCTGATTTTCATCCACCCACCAGTGATCGACCCAGCCTGTAATCCATCCATAAGAGTGGTTTGAGAGCAGGAGGCCCTTTTCCGCCGCTTCCGCCATTTCTGCATAATCGTTCCACCAGTCGTAAGCATCCAGGGAGGCGGCGAACGCCATGCCTCTGGCCTGGGTTTGCAAACCCTGCGCCACCAGGGTGCCGGCCACATGAGAGGCGTGCCCTGCTATTGGCTCGATGGTGTCGCAGAGCCGGACACGCCGGTTGCCATCGCTGATAAATTCCGGATGAGCGGCATAGACCGTGCCGGCATCCCAGAGCGCCAGCATGCCGGAACGAAAAAGCTGGCCGCTCAGATTCCAGTTCCCATTCGACTCCGGCCAAAGCGCGGCGGTTCTGCTGCTTCGGGCGGCGTCCAGATTGTGGGTGGTGCGAAACAGCGGCGGCTGCTGGTACCGGGCCATTTCAACGATAGCGCCGGCCGGACGGATCAGCCGTGTTCTGATATTGTGGCTTTGCGCCCACTGCTGCAGCTGCTGTTTTTGCAAAGCGCTTTGTTGGCGCAATTGCGCAGCCAGAACCTGCAACCGGTCCCTGTCACTGCGGTCGGCCGCCCCGGCGGAAATAAAGAGTGTTAACGATAGATGCGCTGCATAGGCATAAATCTGTAACCAACGAAAAAATATGGCCATTCTCCTCTCCATGGATGAGCCACTAAACAACGCGGATTAGGCATACCAGCAAATACAAATAGCGTACCAGAAAGAGGCTTGTGCTCTAACTGTATAAAAAGCAAATTTATATGATGTATAGATCAAGGGGAGGAGGCCAGTCACCGACATGCTTTTATAACAGAATCCCCGACGGTTGACATGTTTAGGTGACAGGTCTGCACCTCTCTTTTTGATTGCTTTTGTTCTCATTTGTTTCTAAAATAGATTGATTACATCCCGGTTGCGCGAGCCGGCAGGGTGGTGCGGATCGCTATGTTCAGAGAGCTCGCTGTTTTTTTATCCATTCAAATGAGGAGTGTATGAGACGAACAGGCCGTGCGCTGATCCTGGCGCTGTTTATTTCAGCTTTGCTGCAGTGTGGTGGACCGAAAAAGACCAGGCACATCGACATTGAGCTGGTCAAGATTCCGGGCGGCAAGATGGAGATGGGCGACCGTTGGGGAAAAGGGGATGGCGATGAAAAGCCGGTGCATCAGGTTAAATTGAAATCGTTTTATTTGAGTAAAACCGAAATCACCGTTGGCCAGTTCAGGGCTTTTGTGGAGGCGACCGGCTACAAAACCGATGCCGATACAGCGGGCTGGGGCCTGGCCTGGACCGGGGACAAAGGCGGTATTGTCAAAGGCGCCAGCTGGCTGCGTCCCGGATTTCCCCAGGCGGATGATCACCCGGTGGTGATGATCAGCTGGAACGATGCCAGGGCGTTTTGTGACTATACCGGCACGCGCCTGCCCACGGAAGCGGAATGGGAATTTGCAGCGCGGGAGGGAGGCAAGCAGTACCAATATCCGGGTGGCGATTCCCTGACCGCCGGGCAAGCCAATTACAAAACAGCCGGCAACGAAGATGGCTTTCCCTTTACCAGTCCGGTCGGACGGTTTGCCGCCAACGGTTTTGGCTTGTGCGATATGGCGGGCAACGTGGCCGAGTGGTGCAGCGACTGGTATGATGCGACGGCCTATGAAGAAATGGACCGCAGCAATCCCAGGGGTCCGTCCACCGGCTTGTACCGGGTGATGCGCGGCGGCTCGTTCATGGATAATCGTGATTTTTGCCGCGCGGTGGAGCGTAGCGCCGGTCTGCCGGACGATCGAGTCTTCAGCGTCGGCTTTCGTGTGGCCATGTAATGGCGCGAGACATCAACAGGCAACGAGCCTCATCTGTTCTTGAACAGGTGAGGCTCTTTTTTTGCCGCAGGGAGTGCTGTATGGCCGCGCTATACCAGGTCAACGACCTTTTTCATTTTGCCTTGCACCTCAATGGCCACCTGGCCCAGACTGGGATTCTCCACCGCTTGCATGGACGCCATAGGATCCACAGCGGCGACTTCGATACGGCCCGGTTCAAGCTCCTGAACGATCACATTACAGGGCAACATGGTGCCTATTTTGTCCTCCAGGGTCAGAGCTTTATGCGCAAAATGCGGGTTGCAGGCGCCGAGGATTCTATAGTTGCGAAAATCCACGTCGAGTTTGTTTTTCATTGTTGCTTTGACGTCAATTTCAGTTATAATGCCAAAACCTTCTTTTTTCAAGACATCCGTCACATGGCTCAGGGCCTCTTCGAATGAGCTGTTGATTGTTTTAGAGAAATAATAGGACATGGCACCACCGTAAGGAAAGGTTGTTTGCAAGCTTTGCACTGTCATCGCCGGGAGAAGCGGCAGCTGCTGTTTTCTCCGTGCCGGTCCTGGCGTAGCGTGTGCTGTTTTTTTATTAGATGTGTGAGACGTGCAAAGGATGCACTGTTGCCTG
>CAZISM010000033.1:0-44033 GCA_964541895.1 uncultured Cytophagia bacterium | reverse complement strand
TTCTTTGACCTGAAATTCGAACGATCTTTTCTTTCACGGCAAGCGACGCGTTCCTTCCCATGACACCGCTGTTAACAACGGCTTTGCCTCCGCTGACCTCCTGAACCGATTCTTGCGACCGACACCGTACGCGCAGGGCTTTATGGTCTGCACGAACTAACCCGTCCGACACTACCCCCGCCAGCCAGCTTTTTGTTTGACTTTTCCGGAAATCTTGCGATATTTAAAGAATATGAAATTATCGTGAGGATTCCTTATGAAAGTGCGCGACCATCAACGTGAACCGCTGCGCCGTGATCTGCTGCTGGGGCTCATTCTGCTGGCCATGGTCATGGTCATCATCGGCTTTCGATTCATCACTATCTCTATCAGCAGCGCGCTGTTACTGCTCAGTTTTGTGGTGCTGGTTCTGTTGCTGGGCCCATATATCTTGTCGGCTAATCCGACCTTGCTCAAAGTCATTCGCACAATGATACAGGGACGGGCCAGGGTGTGGTGGTATGTACCGCTGGCCATCTATGTCGTCGCCCTGCTCTACATCCTTCTGGCCGGACTGTTTACCGCCAAACTATTGCTGCTTTCCAGCTTTTATGTGCTGCTGCCGGTGCTGGTGTTTATAGCCGCACAAAAACAGAACAAGCCGTTCGGTGTTCTGGATGGCGTGGTCGTGCTGCTGCTATGGCTGCCCATTGAATTGGGCGTGCTCGCGGCCGCTTCGCTGCCGCCGCGCCAGGGCCTTGTCAGCGTGTTCGAACTGGTCGGTCTGCTGATGCTGATCTATTTTTATATCGTGCTGCGCGAGTTGCCCAACGTCGGCCTGAGCTATCGCCTGAAATTCAAAGAGGTGCAGCTGGCGATCCAGTACTGCGT
Source organism: uncultured Cytophagia bacterium (assembly GCA_964541895.1). Classification (GTDB taxonomy): domain Bacteria; phylum Zhuqueibacterota; class Zhuqueibacteria; order Residuimicrobiales; family Residuimicrobiaceae; genus CAZISM01. Next base: position 43,163 of record CAZISM010000033.1, on the reverse strand, counting down.
CCTGTTTCTGATCCCCGCTCTGATCCTGGGCATGCCCACCCAGTTTATTAAAGTATCTCATCATGTGCCCGGCTTGCTGGACATGGCAGGCCGATTTTTGGCCATCGGTTTTTTTATTGCTCTGCCGGAAGAGATTCTTTTTCGCGGCATCATTCAGAATGCCCTGGAGATGACCTGGCAGAAAGAACCGGATGGCCAGCGCAAAGCCCTGGTGGCGGCTTCGATTATTTTCGGGCTCGCCCACGCCAATAACCACAATCCGCCCTTTATCAACATTCCGCTGGGACCCTTGGGCGTGTGGCACTTTCCCTGGGTTTATGTCGTGTTGGCCGGCCTGGCCGGCGTCGCTTATGGCTGGACCTTTATCAAAACACGCAAGGTAACCGCGGCCGCGCTGGTCCACTTGTTGGTGGATTGGGTGTGGTCGGTCTTTTTCAGCGGCTGAGAGCGACAAGCATCGGCCGTTGCGATCGCTGACCTTGACGGGGATTCAATGGCGCTGTCTGCGGTTTGTGAACCGGGCGGTAAAACGCTTCCCCTGCACCATTAACCATTCTTGAGGAGCCTGTTATGCGCATCGTAAATGTTTTATTTTTCATCTTTGTCGCTGCTGCTATTGCCGGCGATCGCAGGGGCGTGGTGTCGGATGGTTTTATTTATCCCTTGTCCGACCGGCCGACCCCTGAATGCCACGCCTCCACGGTCGTGCAGACCAGCCAGGGGACTATGTGCGCCGCCTGGTTTGGCGGCACAAAAGAGGGTAATGCCGATGTGGGTATCTGGTTCGCCCGTTATGTCAAGACTCGCTGGAGCAAGCCGGTGTTGGTGGCTGACGGACAGTGGACCCTGGGCCGGCGCTGGCCGTGCTGGAATCCAGTCCTCTATCAGATCCCTTCCGGTCCCCTGGTGCTGTTTTTCAAAGTGGGAGCTGATCCGGACACCTGGTGGGGAGAAATGATCTTTTCACACGACGACGGCGTAACCTGGCGCGATCGTGCCACACTTCCCGCCGGCGGCATCGGCCCGGTGAAAAACAAACCGGTCACTCTGGCCGACGGCAGCATGCTCTGCCCATCCAGCAGCGAGCATCAGGAATGGCGCGTCCATTTTGAGTTATCCGGCGACCAGGGCAAAAGCTGGCAAACCATCGGCCCCATCAACGACGGCATCAACGACCCTGCCATTCAACCGGCGATTTTGCAGCATGGCGACGGCCGTCTCCAGGCTCTTTGCCGCGCCCAAAAGGCGGGGCTGATCCTGCAGACCTGGTCCACTGACCAGGGCCGAAGCTGGAGCCCGTTGCAAACCACCACGGTGGACAATCCCAACTCCGGCATCGATGCCGTCACCATGAAGGATGGACGTTTTGCTCTGATCTACAATCCTCTGAAAAAGGGTCGTCACAAATTGAATGTAGCCGTCTCCGGTGACGGCTTGGTCTGGAAGGACAAAGTCATGCTGGAAAATGAAACGGCCGGCGAATTTTCATATCCGGCTATCATTCAAAGCACGGACGGCATGCTGCACGCCACCTATACCTATCGACGCGAGACGATCAAGCATGTTATCCTGGATCCGTCTGTCTGGTGACAACCGTAGTTTTGAAGTGGAGGAGGAGATGTCTACATCACGGCGAGCTTTTTTGCGAACTCTGGGCCATACCTCCGCGGCTCTCTGCTGCGTGCCCTGGGGTGGCAAAATATCCAGAGCCGCAACCGTGCCGGCGAACGAACGCATAACGCTGGGTTTCATCGGTCTGGGCAGTCACGGCATCAACATGAATTTAAAATCCTTTATCGGACATGCCGATACACAAGTCGTTGCCTTGTGCGATGTGGACGCCCGTCACTTGCATGAGGCGGAACAGCTGGTGCGTGACACATATGCCGACAAAGGCAAAGGTCGCGGCAACGGTCTGTTCCTTACCAGGGACCTGCGCGAGCTGGTAATACGTGATGACATAGATGCGGTCATCGTCTCTACGCCGGATCATTGGCACGTCCTGGCCTCCCTGTGGGCCATTCGCCATGGCAAGGATGTCTATTGCGAAAAGCCGCTGTCGCGGACTGTGGCCGAAGGGCGGGTATTGAGTGACGAAACGGCTCGTTTCAGCAGGATATTTCAAACCGGCAGCGAATTCCGTGGCACCTATAATTTTCATCGCGCTGCAGAACTGGTGCGAAACGGCTACATCGGTGAGTTGAAGGAAATGGATGTATACCTGCCGCGCAACCCGGTTTTTCCGGGCGATCCGCAGCCTATGCCGGCGCCGAAAGAGTTGGACTATGAGATGTGGCTTGGACCGGCTCCTGCTGCGCCCTACACGGTCGATCGCGTCCATTTTAATTATCGCTGGATTTTAGATTATTCGGTCGGTATGCTGGCCGATTGGGGTGGCCATCTTTTGGATCAGGCGCAATGGGCGGTGAATCGGGAATACAGCGGCCCGGTGTCCGTGCAAGCGACCGGCCGTTTCCTGACCGAAGGCCTGTTCGATACGGCGGTGGATTTTAAAGTAGAATACGAATACGATAACGGCGTGCGATTGGTTTGTGATGATCGCCATCCTGAATGGTCCGGCGGAATCCGCTATATCGGATCTGAAGGCGAGATTACGGCGCGGTATGCGGGCTATAAAGGCCGCGACATTACCGCTACTCCGGCCAGTCTGCTGCGCATCCCCATACGTCCTGATGATCATCATCTTTATACCTGTCCGGAAGGACCGGAACGTAATTTTCTCGATTGTGTCAAAAGTCGGACAACGACCTATTATCCGGCCGAGGTAGGCCACCGTTCCGCAACGGTCTGCCATCTCGGCCATATTGCCATGCTGCTGGGCGAATTACTCTATTGGGATTCAGAGAAGGAGCAGTTCATTAACAATGAACGCGCCAATCGACATCTGTCCCGCGCCATGCGCAGCCCCTGGCATTTATAGCGAATTGGGAGTCAACCCCTGCAAGTATTGCTCATGCCGTTCAACTAAAAAGGTAGCAAGGATCAAGGAGACCCTGTGAAGATCACAAACCGTTTACAGCCGGTGATGGTACTGTTGGTTGTTTTGCACATCCTGACTTTCGCCGGGTGTGCGCATAGACCAGAATCAACGCTCAGTCCGTCATTCAATCCCATCAAGGATTATGCAACAGCCACCAAATCCGAATACAGCTACAAGCTGTACAAGACGTTTCCAGGCAAAGGATATACCACGCATGTTTTGCGCATGATTTCCGGCACCTGGTTGACGGAAAAAGAGGTTCAGGATCCAACCTGGTGGCATTGGGTTCATATCGTGGTTCCGGATTCCCTGGCCGATGGTTCCACCGCCATGCTCATGATCGGAGGCGGCAAGCGGGAAGCCGCGGAGCCCAAGGACGCGAGCGCGTCGCTGCGCCAGATCGCCGTGGCCACCGGACGTATTGTGGCGCAGGTGCACAACGTGCCCAATCAGCCGCTCCTTTTTGTCAACGACGCCTATGGCGCACGCTCGGAGGATGAGCTCATCGCCTACGGCTGGCGTAAATTCCTTGAAGCGGGCGGAGGCGATGACCAGGTGCGCTGGTTGGCCCGGCTGCCGATGACGCGCGCCGCCATCCGCGCCATGGACGCCATCAGCGATTATTCGCGAACGGAACTCAAACATCCGGTTGCCACGTTTGTCACCGCCGGCGGTTCCAAGCGCGGCTGGACCACCTGGGCCACAGCCATAGCGGATGAGCGTGTCATCGCCATGGCGCCCATTGTCATTGACCTGCTGAACCTGGAAGAGTCCTTCAAACACCATTGGCGGGCGTATGGACAATGGTCGGCGGCCATCGATGACTATGTGCACGAAGGCATCATGGAGTGGATGGGCTCGCGCGAGTTCGACCGGCTGTTGAAAAATGTCGATCCCTATTCCTATCGCCTGCGGCTGCGGATGCCGAAAATGCTGATCAACGCCTCCGGCGACGAATTTTTCCTGCCCGATTCCTGGCAATTCTACTGGAAAGACCTGGTCGGCGAAAAACATATCCGCTATGTGCCCAACACCGGCCATTCTCTGGACAAAACCGATGCTCCGGAAACGCTGGCGGCCTTTTTTCAAAGCATTGTCACCGACAAACCGCGACCCGATTTTGACTGGCGCGTGGAGAACGGCAGCCTGATCATTCAGACCAAACCTGGCCCGCAACCGCAACACATCAAGCTCTGGCAGGCCTATAACGACAGCAGCCGCGATTTCCGCGTCAATGTGCTGGGCAAAGCCTGGACCTCCACGGATGTGGCGATGACCGGCAACGGCTCGTACCGCATCACTGTCGAGCGACCGACGCAGGGCTGGCGGGCGTTTTTTGTGGAATTGACCTATCCCGGTTTCGGCAAGGTTCCGTTCAAACTGACAACCGGAGTTACGGTGGTCCCAGAGACATTGCCGTTCGGCGATTTCAAACCGAAACAGCCGAAAGGGACTTTTGCCGGCAACAAGTAGCCAATGTGGTCAGCGCTGATGGCAAAGACGGCCGCATGATAAAATGCCGGGCTGCGAGACGGCCTGGTGTTCAGCGCGTCTCACCCCACGGTGGCTGATCTGAGCACGCCTGCCTGGGGCTTGTTATGTCTTCAAGGAGGTACTAGTTGCTATGTCGTTCACATCAAAGTGGAATTTGTCCGGCACCATTTTCAGCGCTTTCATGCTCGCATCCTTCTTGCTGCAGACTGGAATGATTGAGGCGGCTGCCCAGGAACCAAAGGGCAAACCAGCCCGGCAGGAGTCCAATCTGGACCTGCTCAACCGCTGGGGACAACAACCAGGAGCGGTCCAGGAGCTGTATGCGGCGGCGTACAGCGTGTTGGCCGCAAACCCCGATGCCACATTCCTGGATGTGTCACGAGACACCACGGTACAAAGACTCTGCTCACAAAACAAGGTCCTTCATCTCGGCGGCCCCATGCTGGGAAACATACATTCCCATGGCGCCACGCTCTGGCTGCGCACCCTGGCACCCGCCAGCGTGGAGGTGCGGGTGCAGACGCACATGGGAGAAAAGCACTACGGACCGGTGAAAAGCAGCAAAAAGAGTGATCTCTCTGCTGTGGTAAAAATTACCGGTCTCGAACCGGACAGGCGCTATCCTTATCGCGTGCTGGTCGACGGCCGCGCCATTCCTCTGCCGCCAGGCGCTGTGATCACGACTCCGGCGGCGAACACACAGCTTGATCAATGGCGTATTGTTTTCGGCAGCTGTTTTCATCGCTGGGGTCTCGGCAATGAGAAACAGGTCGAGCAGATTCTCCGGCGCGAGCCGGCCGCCATGCTGCTGAACGGCGATATGGCGGTGCAGGATCGCAACAATCATCTTGGTCTGCATCGCGCCGACTATCTGTTGCGGGATTTTTTTCCTGCCTGGAAACATCTGGTCGCATCGGTTCCGGTATATGCCACCTGGGACGACCACGACTATTTTGCCAATGACAAGGCCGGCATACCGGCCGGATTCACAGCGCAGGACCGGGCGAAGGTGCGGCAGGTTTTTACCCGATCATGGAACAATCCCTCGTATGGATTCGGTGACGAGCGCGGCGGCGTATTTTTTCGCACCCGCATTGGACCTTGCGATATCATCATGATCGATGAGAGGTTTTTCCGCGCAAACCGGGACGGTTCGTTCCTGGGCGATGAACAGATGCAATGGCTCGAGAAGCAGCTGCTCGACTGCAAGGGGCCATTTATTATCCTTTCTTCCGGCACCATGTGGAGCGATTATGTTTCCAGCGGCAAGGATTCGTGGGGACGCTGGGACCCGCAGGGCCGTGAACGGCTGTTCAACCTGATTGAGAAAAAACGGATCGCCGGCGTTCTGCTTATTTCCGGCGACCGCCATGGCGCCCGCGGATTTCGGCTGCCGCGTCCATCCGGATTCGAATTCTACGAGTTTGAGGTGGCCGGTTTGGGCGGCCGCTCCGGGCCGCCAGTGTCGGACCCGGGCTGGCCTACGCAGCTGTACGGCGTTGCCGATGTCTATGTGTTCGGCGAATTCACCTTTGATACCACGGTTGCTGATCCGCGCGTGACGTTCCGGTTGATTAATGAGAACGGCCAGGTGCTCTATGAACTGTCGCTGAGCCGCGGCCAATTGACCCCGCCGGCTCTCTGATTCGCAGAACAGGAGGGATGCATGCCTTTCCAGAGCAGAAGAACTTTTATCAGGCAAGCGGCCGGCATGGCCGGATTCGTGGCGCTGACGGGTGGATGTCGCAGACCAATCAGACGGCCCAACATTCTCGTGGCTATCAGCGACGATCAATCCTGGCTGCATACCGGCGCTTTCGGCTGCAGGGCGGTGCAGACACCTGCGTTTGATCGCATCGCTGCGGAAGGCGCGCTCTGCACACAAACATATGCAGTAGCTCCGCAATGCAGCCCCAACCGGGCCAGTTTGCTGACCGGCCGCTATATCTGGCAGAACCGCGAAGCCGGCACACACGCCAGCAGTTTCCCGCTCGAGCTGCAGGTCTATCCGGATCTGCTCGAAACGGCCGGTTACAAGGTCGGCTATACCGGCAAAGGGTGGGGGCCCGGCGACTGGAAGGTCAGCGGCCGGAAGCGAAATCCCTGCGGTCAGGAGTATAACAAAGTTACCCGGCCGTCGACGCCAACGACCGGCATGGCCAAAACAGATTATGTGGCCAATTTGGAAATGTTCCTGGCAGACAGGGATCACGCCAAACCGTTCTGTTTCTGGTTCGGCTGCCAGGAACCGCATCGCGCATACGAGCAGGGATCCGGGCTGCGCGCCGGCAAAGCGCTCGCTGATGTTGCTGTGCCTTCTTTTTTGCCCGATTGCGACACGGTCCGCAGCGACCTCCTCGATTATCTGCTGGAAATCGAATGGTTCGATCAGCAGCTGGCTGGAATGATAGCGGTTCTGGAACAGAGCAACGAGCTGGATAATACCCTGATTCTCGTCACCTCTGACAACGGCATGGCCTTTCCGCATGCCAAGGCCAATCTCTATGAATACGGAGTGCACCTGCCCATGGCGATTCGCTATCCGTCGGCTATTGCCGCTGGCACGCGTATGGACGAATTGATCAGTTTTGTCGATCTGGCACCCACGCTGCTGGATGCTGCCGGGGTATCGGCGCCGGCGGCGATGACCGGTCGCAGCGTCTGGCCATGGCTCACCGGCGATAACAAGATCCCTTTTCGCGAGCACGTACTCTTTGGCCGTGAACGGCACACCCATGCGCGACCTGACAATGTGGGCTATCCGAGCCGGGCGATTCGGTCAGGGCCGTATTTATATATCTGGAATCTGAAATCCGAGCGTTGGCCGGCCGGCGATCCGGAAGGATTCTATGATATCGATGGTTCGCCCAGCAAAGAGTACCTGTTGCAGCACCGCCAGGATGAAGCAAACGCCGTTCTTTTCAATGCCGCCTGCGGCCTGCGGCCGAGCGAGGAGCTGTATGACGTGCAAAAGGATCCAGCCTGTCTGACCAATCTTGCCGGCCTGTCGGACTATGAAACCATCGGCAGGCAGCTGCGTGTCCGGCTGGAAGCAGAGTTGCGCAGCCAGGGCGATCCGCGCATGGACGCTGACGAGATTTTTGACAGTTACCCGCGCTACAGCCCGATGCGGGATGACTGGGACGGTTTTAAGGAACAGGGCCGCTACAATCCCGCCTTTGTGAAAAAATTATCCGTCTGACCCTGCCCTCAATTGCGCGATTCCTCCCTGGATGGTGAACCTTGCCAGGGAGGAGTACCAGCCTGAGCTATTCACTGACAAGAACAGAGTGCGCTGATAAAGCTGAATTTTTAAAAACATCGAGTCATTTATTAATTAATTACCTCAACTGAAATGATTCGCTGGCCTCTGCGCACTTTCGGTAAATGAAACGACAAGGTTTGCTGAAAAAAATGCAAATTTTCTTGACAAAATCTCTTTTTTTTTATAATTTCAAACGTTTTCGAAAACGCTTTCGAAAATATTCTCGAAACTTTTGCCTGTATGATTGGCCGGCATGTCAGCCCCAAGGTTTGCCGCATTGCAAGCATGATCTTTGCTTAAAAGGACGGCAAAGTGCATAAACTCAAACCCGTCACCATAAAGACGATCGCTGATATTCTCAAGATTTCGCCCACAACGGTTTCAAAAGCGCTGCGGGATCGGGATGATATTGCGGCAGAAACTAAAGTCAAAGTCAAAGAACTGGCCGAAAAGCTGCACTATTATCCCAACCTCATGGCGAAAAGCCTGGCCTCCGGCCGTACGCACATGCTTGGCGCCATCGTCCCGGAGCTGAAAACATCATTTTTTGCTGCCGTAGCCAGAGGCATTTATGAAAGAGCACAGTCCTCCGGCTACATGGCCATTTTGATGGTCAGCGATAACAGCAGTGACAACGATCGGCTTTGTCTGCAGTATTTGTCCTCGCTGCCTGTGGATGGCATCCTTATCGCCTCGTCGCCGGGCACCGGCAATCGGACCATCCTGGAGCGGTTACACGAACGGGGATTCCCGGTGGTATGCTATGATCGCCAGATCGATGGGTTGAATTTTCCCTCCGTCGCTATTGACGATTACAAGGCGGCCGTTCTCCTGCTTGAGCATCTGATTCAATCAGGGCGCCGGCATATCGCCTATTTCGGCAAGTCCGATCTGACTTCCATTGCCAGCGCCAGGTTCTCAGGTTACTATCATGCGATGCAGGAGAAGGGTTTGACTCCGCGTGACGAGTATTGCATCGACATAGAAACAAACGAGGCCTCCGGCTATCGCGAAGCGAAGGAGCTGTTGGCCTCCGGGCTTGCGCTGGATGCCATTGTCTGCAGCAGCGATCTGATGGCGCTTGGAGTCGGACAGGCCGTTTTGGAGGCCAATTTGTCGATTCCAGGCGACATTATGCTGGCCGGCTTCGGCAATATCGACCAGGTGGATCGACTGGGTGTGAAATATTTTACCATTGACCAAAATCCGTTCGAGATGGGGCAAAAGGCGGTGGAGCTTGTATTGCAGGAGATCGAAAGCAGGAATCGTCCCCATGAAGCCGAGCACATCATCATTGAATCGAAATTGATCATGCGCGAATCGTTAGGAGCTTCGATAACGTCTATCATGGGTTGAGATGTTGGCGACTCAGCCGCCATCGTTTTCCGGTGTGAGGGGTGAAGGGGTCTTCCTGATCGTTGATATGTTGAACAGCTAAAGAATCAGATATGGAGGAGAAATGAGATTAAAGCGCCTCACGCAGTTCTGTGCTCTTGTCTCTGTATTGGGCCTGCTGGCATCGGCGGCGGCACTGGCCGGCACCAGAGGCAAGATCTCGGGAAAAGTTGTGGATGGCAAGACCGGTGAGCCTCTTCCCGGCGCCAACGTCAATATCAACGCCATCTGGTTGAACGACAAGCCGGCAGATATGGCTACGCCGATGGGTGCGGTGACTGATGCCAACGGTGATTTTGTCATTCTCAACATGAATCCCGGCTTTTACAATATTCAGGTCCGCTACATCGGCTATACCAGCAAGATTTTTGAAAAGGTTGAGGTGTCCATTAATCGGACTACGGCCATCACCGCCCGGCTGGAGCAGACCGTCATCACCGGTCAGGCGGTGACGGTCACGGCTGTTCGCGACGTCATCCAAAAGGATATGACGTCGTCGATGCGGACGATTTCTTCGGACCAGATGGAGAAACTGAACCTCGAAAGCGTCGGCGCCGTTGTCGCCCTGCAACCGGGTGTGGTGGAAGGCCATTTCCGCGGTGGTCGCGCCGGCGAGGTGGCGTACCTGGTGGAAGGCATTCAATCGGGATTATCCCTGGATGCGGATGTGGTGCAGGAGGTGGAGGTCATCAGCGGAACCTTTAACGCCGAATACGGCAAGGTAATGAGCGGCATCGTCAACGTAGCCGCCAAGGAAGGCGGCACCAAATACACCGGCGATGTCAAACTGTTTACCTCCAACTATTATACCAACCACCCCTATATCGGTCTCAAGAAAGAGGATATCTTTCACGCCACCGAACTCCGTTTCAATGTCGGCGGCCTGATCCCGTTCAGCAAAGGCAAAATGACCTTCTTTCTCTATGGTCGTAACTCAGCCGGCGACGGACTCTATTATGGCATTCGCCGCTACAACATGTGGGACTATACCAAAGTCTCCACCAGCACACCGCGCGAGCAGTGGATCGATATCCATACCGGCGACATGGCCGAGGTGCCGATGAGCGAAGGCACCTCATCGGACGTGACCGCCAACATCATCTGGCGCGCGCCCATGAACATCAAGGTAGGGCTGTTGTATCAGTATGGGCAATCGCAGAGCCAGGGCTACAGTCACGCCTACAAATACACGCCCGACCGCACCAACACCAACTGGTCCACCCAACGCAGTGCTATTCTCTCTTTGACGCATACGCTGAGCAAGAAGGCGTTCCACGAACTCAAAGCCAGCTACACCGACCTGTGGAGTCAGAGCTCCCGTTTTAAAGATCCGTATGATCCGGGGTATGTGCATGACAAATATTCCACCTCGCAGGGCGGTTTTACCACCGGCGGCAACGACAAAGGCTTTTCCTACAACACCAACGACCGTCTGGAATTCAAATACGATTTGACCTGGCAGGCCGCGACCCATCACGAGCTCAAGATGGGCGCCGACCTTGTGCGCATGACCCGCCACCCCTACAGTTTTTCATTGCAGAACAAATACAAGAACACCCCTTATGAAGCGGATCTCTATGAACCCACGATCTGGGGACAGGAGACCACCTACACCAACGAATACATCAAACATCCGCAAGAGTTTTCCGCCTATGTCCAGGACAAAAGCGAGTTCGACGAACTGGTCATCAACTATGGATTGCGCTACGACTGGTTCGATCCCAACACCATCTATCCTACCGATATCCGCAATCCGGCCAACAAGATCGAAGGCACGCGCCACACCGATTACGCAGAGGCCAAACCGCAGTATCAGGTCAGTCCGCGCATCGGCCTTTCCTATTCGGTGGCCAGTGCGGCGGCGCTGCATTTCAGTTACGGCCATTTTTTCCAGATACCCGATTACGGCCGCATGTACGAGAATCCCGATTATGAAGTGGCTTCGCTCAACTATGCGTCCACCATCGGCAACCCCAACATCAAGGCGGAAAAAACGGTCAAGTATGAACTGGGTCTGCAACTGCAGGTCATGGAACGAATGGTGTTGAACACCACCATCTATTATCACGACATCTATAATCTCGAGTCCAAGCGCCCGGTCGAGACCTATGATGCCATCATTTTCGGTTACTATATCAACAAGGATTATGCAAGCACCAAAGGCGTGACCGTGGCGATGGATTACAGCACGCGCAACCTGGTGTTCAACGCCAACTATACTCTGCAGTACGCTGAAGGCAATGCCAGCGATCCCAGCGCCAACTTTCTCAAAGCCGCCGGCAGCGTCGATCCCATTAAAAAGTTTGTCCCGCTGGATTGGGATCAGCGGCACACCGTCAATCTGGCGGCCGCTTATCACGGCAGCAACTATGGTCTTTCGCTGCAGGGCCGGATCGGTTCGGGCATGCGTTATACGCTGGATCCCTATTACACCAGCCGGCTGGCGATCATCAATATCCCGGAAAACGGCATGACCAAGCCGATGACCATGTACTGGGATGGGAGAGCGTTTTATAAACTAAAGTTCCTCACCTTTGCCCGAGTGACGCCCGAGCTGGGATTTTATGTGTACAACCTGTTTGACCGGCGCAACGAACTGGTGGTGTACGGCGACAGCGGCCGCGCCGGTTCCACGCTCTCCATTGAGGAGGGGCGAGATAAATATGTGAGCACCTTTACCACGATCGAAGATCGTTACTATCAGCCGAATTTTTACAGCGCGCCGCGCTCGTGGAAATTCGAATTGACGTTTAATTTCTAGCCCGGATAAACCGGAAGCAAATGTCGGACGCCCTGACGGCTCCCGGCATTTCTTGGCCCAAGTCACGCCGAACTGAAGAGGATAACATATGTTGGTAAAACCCGGCAGATTCCTTCTTTTCTCGATCGCACTGATGAGTTTGATCATACAGTCGATGAGTTTGGGACAGGGAGTCCCCTTGATTGGAGATCAGAAAATACCCGACGATCCCCCTGCGGAAACCACAGCCCGCCGCTGGTGGTACATGGACGGCAATCGGGTATGGTTGAAATTTTTTAACGACGGCATGCTCGGCGATCATCCCGATCCAATGGCATCGATCTGGCCGAAAGGTTCGGGGATCAGCATGAACGACGGCCTGGCGGTGATGGTCAACGCCAAGATCGTGGTGGACAAGCACGGCGTGCCGCTGGCCAGCGAAGCTTCGTTCAACAAGGCCAGCGGCGACACCACCATTTATTTTTGCCAGACCTACTATCGCGAAGATATGGACATCGACCCCAGCGGTCAATTCAACTGGGGATTCTATCCGGTGCGCGGCTATCTCAACCTGGATCAGGAAAAGCCGGCGATCAGCAACGACGCCGACTCCTGGCCCGTCGGCGGCTGGCCGGACGCACCCGATTTCACCGACCCGGACGGCCAAACCGAGTGGAACGGCTATTTCGGCCGCGGCAAGACCAATGCGGACCTGGAAAGCTACTTTGTCACCAACGACGCCTGGGATCTCGAATACCAGCAACCCAAGGGATTTCAGTACCATGCCCGGCCGAACAAAAAGATCGGCGAGGGCAAATACTACTGGGGCGGTCTGGGTGCCCGCATCGGCGCCCGTCTCTTTCAATGGACGAACCCCCTGGCCCAGGATTGTATTTTTATCCATTACGATGTGGCGAATATCTCCGATTATGATCTCAATAACGTCATCCTGGCTTTTTATATCGACAGCGGCATCGGCGACGATCCCCAGGATGATTACAGCTATATGAACAAACTGCTGGACATGTCCTGGATATTTGACAGCGACGGCCTGGGCGCCGGCGCGGTGCCGGTGGGCCTGATGGCGTTTGCATTCCTCGAGAGCCCCGGCTTTCCATACGACCATCTCGATAACGATGAGGACGGCATAACCGATGAAGACCGAACGCCCAATGCCGGCGTCTGGAGCGATGATCCCCTGGCCGGACCCAACGGCACCACCATCAACAAAGCTAAATTTGAAGCGTTCTACGAACCGCGCAAGGTGCAGCCGCACTGGACCGGCGATGAGAATATGAACTGGCGCGGCTGGGAAGATACCAACGGCGACGGCATCTTTACCCTGGGTGTGGACGAAATCTGGGATGATATCGGCGCCGACGGCGTCGGGCCGCTGGACGGCAACTATTACGGCCCGGACAAGGATGGCAGCGAAGCCAACGGCCGGCCGGATGACGGCGAACCCAATTTCGGCCGCACCGACAAGGATGAATCGGATCAGGTCGGTCTTACCGCCTTCCATGCCTGGAGCCGCGAAACAGGCGCCCACCCTTCCTATCGCCAATTCGACCACGACAGCACCATGTATGCGGTTACCGAGTCGGGTTTTGAACCCAATTTCACCACCGCCGGCAACGTCCTGAACGTGTTCGCTTCGGGACCGGTTCCCCTGAAAAGCTGGACCAAAGAGCGTTTTTCTCTGGCTGAACTGCACACCTGGGACAAACCCTACCAGGACAAAGCCAACTGGTCGGCGACGGCGCTGTTTCAGTTGAAAAAGACAGTGCAGCGGATTTACAATGCCAGCTATCAGTTCGCCAAACCGCCGGACAAGCCGCGCCTGAAGGCGATCCCCGGCGATGGCAAGGTCACCCTGACCTGGGATACGCGCGCCGAAGAGTCCCGGGAACCGTTTTACGGCTATATCAGGGATTTTGAAGGCTATAAAATCATTCGATCCACGGAACCGTATTTTGAGGATGCGCGCGTGGTCACCGACGGCTACGGCAGCCAGATGTTCCTGAAGCCGATTGCGCAATTCGATCTGGTGGATAATATCAAAGGCTTTGCCGATTGGTCGGTCTATAACGGCGTTTCTTTTTATCTCGGTGAAGATACCGGCTTACAGCACTCCTTCGTCGATGAAAACGTCGTCAACGGCCGCACCTATTTTTATGCCGTCGTCGCCTATGACTATGGCTGGGCGGCCGACAAGCTGTCGCCAAGCGAAAACACGGCCACCATCACCAAAAACGAAGCCGACAGCGTCTCCTTTATAGATCGCAACTGCGTCATGGTCACGCCCCGTTCCTACGCCTCCGGTTATGTCCGGAGTGAAAAAGCGGAAGGGTGGATCGTCAAACAGGGTTCCGGCTCGGTCGAACTGGAGATGATCGATCCGTCCGAATACAGAGGCGGCCATACCTATGAATTGAAATTCGCCGTCAACGCCAACGAATACGATCCGGAACGGGCCCGCACCGCCTATCGCCTCAACGATGACAAGGTGTACAATTTTAAAACTGCCGGATTCTTCGTTTTGGATGTCACCAACCCTGCTGCACAGGACACGGTCTTTTATCAGGCGGTGGAGCCGGATCAGGAAAAGATGGAATCGCCGTTGTTCGACGGCTTGCGCCTGCGCATCAACAACGACGTCACGCCCGAATTCCTCGGCAAATCGTGGCAAGATCCCAAAGACAAATCGACCATGGTCACCATCGATGCCAATGATCTGCTCAACGTGCCCTGGGAGTACAGTCTTCATTTTGTCAAGGACTCGGTGTACACCACCCCGCTGGTGACCTCGGGCCCGGGCGGCAATTATCTGGCGAACATCAAGGTCAACGTCTTCGCCCTAAACCATAATTTCTTTCATAAACGAGTTGTGGGCAAGGATACTACGGTGGTGCCTGACACCGCTTGTGTGGTGGTGGTGGATGCCGATAATAACGGCAAGTTCCAGATGCGCGCCGAGGATCCCACCAGCGACTATTTCATCATCGGTGATTTTGCCAGCCGCATGCGAACCACCTGGGGGGATCGTCGCAATCTCGACCGTCTGGGCTATGCCTATACCGTGCATTTCCCCGGACAACTGCCGCGCATCGGATCGGTGCTGCACCTGGAGACGCGCCGGCCGTTCACGCCCAAGGATGTCTACCGTTTCACCATCTCCCCGTCGGAAGCATTGAACGTTGAGCTGGCCAAAGCGGACCTGAAGAAAATCAAGGTCGTGCCCAATCCCTATATCTGCACCAACCTGATGGAACCCAAAGTGCGGCAGGGGTTGAACCAGCAACGCCGGTTGATGTTCACGCATTTGCCTGCCCAATGCACCATCGGCATTTATTCGGTCAGCGGCGTTCTGGTAGATGAAATCGAGGTCAATAATCCGGTCGATGACGGCCATGTATTCTGGGATATGCAGACGCTGGAAGGATTAGAGATTTCTTACGGACTGTACCTGTACCATGTGCAGGCGCCGGGTATTGGTGAGGTGGTCGGTAAATTCGCCGTTGTCAAGTAGCTGCTAGCGCACGTCGAGCTTTTGCAAACGAGGAAATGGATATGAAAATACACACTATGTTGCTCACCCTTGTTCTTCTGACGGCCGGAGTGGTTCCTGAGCAAGCCGCCGCCAAGATCACGCCGGTTAAAAAAGGCACCACCGCCGCCAGCTTTCTCGAAATCGGCGTCGGCAGCGCCGGCGTGGGCGTCGGCAGCGCCTATACCACTATGTGTGAGGACGTCAGCGCCATCTACTGGAACCCGGCCAAACTGGCCTATGTCCGAGGTCTGGAAACCATGTTTATGATCCAGCCCTGGCTGGTGGACATCAATTTCAGTTTTCTCGGCGCCGCGCTGCCGGTGCCCGGCATCGGCGTGTTCGGGTTGGGAATCACCATGCTCAATTCCGGTGACATCGCCGAAACGACCATGGAATACCAGGAGGGTACCGGTTCCTCCTACAATGCCACCGACATGGCCATCGGCATGTGTTTTGCCCGTGAGCTCACCGATCGGTTCTCTTTTGGTTTTTCCGGCAAATACATCTATCAGCGCATTTCCACCATGTCCGCGTCGGCGCTGGCGCTGGATCTGGGCGTGCACGTCGTCACCCCCTTTTTCGAACGGCCCGCAAGCAACGTGCAGGGCCTGCGCATCGGCATGTGCATTTCCAACTATGGCGGCAAGATGCGTTTGAACGGCGATGACACCTACATCGCCGTCGATCCGGATCTGAACAACGGCGGCAACAACGAGTTGATCGAGGCCGACTATCGCACGGACGCCTATAACCTGCCGGCGGTGTTCCGCGTCGGCATCGCCTACGATATTTTTAATCTGAAGCATCATCGCTGGACCATCGCCGCCGATGCCTTGCATCCGAACAACAATTATGAATACGTCAACGCCGGCATGGAATACGACATGACCTATTTCGGCAATTTAAAGCTGCAATTCCGCGGCGGCTACAAGACCCTGTTGCTCGAAGACAGCAATCAGGGTCTGGCCTTTGGATTCGGCATCCAGTACAAGTATCGCGGCTTGTCCGGCCTGCGTTTCGACTATGGCTACTCGGACATGCGCGAGCTAGGTAAGGTAAACAGTTATACTATTTCATTGCTCTTTTAATCGGGATGCCGGCCGTGAGATGTACTCGTCTGTTTTGGATCCTGCTTTTTGTCGGGACCGCCCTTGTGCTGTTTTGTTCCAGGAAGAAGGCGGACACCGGACCGGTCCTGGCCATGGTGGACGGTGAAACGATCACCGTTCGGGATTTTATTCGCCGCGCGGAATTCCACATCCGGCCTGATTACTGTCAGGACAGCAGCATGCAGGCGAAACGCATTTGCCTGAATTCGCTGATCGCTGAAAAGCTGTATGCGCGCGAAGGGGAAAAAAATGCGGCCATCGCCGGCGACGAACGGCTGCAGGCGCGACTGCAGGGCATTCGTGAACAGACCATGCGCGAAGAGCTGATCCGGCGCAGGGTCATCGCCCGGCTGAATATCTCGGACCAGGAGGTCGAGGAGGCCTATGCCGCCTCGCAAAAAACCGTCACCCTGGAGGCGCTCTTTGTGCCCGCCATGGCGGATCTGCCTGCCATCGAGGATGAGGCGCGCGCCGGCCTGCCCCTGGCCGAGATCGCCGGCAAGCATCCCGGCCTGGCCGTACCGATCAAACGGGAGGTCCGCTGGGGACACGTCAACGAGTCCCTGCAAAAGGAGATTTTTTCCGATTCCATGCGCAAAGACGATCTGCTCGGTCCTCTGCCGGTGGAGAACGGCCACGGCTTTTTCAAAATTCTGGGTTGGCAGACCAGACACGAACTCTCTCCGCTTAACCGGGAACAGGAAAAAGAAAACGTCCGCAAGCGACTGGAAGATTACCATATCCGCAAAAACTATTATGCCTATGCCCAGGAGGTCATGAAGGGAAAGCGAATCGATTTTTCCCCGCAAGGGTGGGACGCCCTGGTGCAGGTCCTGGCACCGGTCTATGTCAAAGCCTCGACGATGGCTGACTCGCTGCCGGCGGCCAAGGCCGGCGAACCGGCGTTGCAGCAGATCGGCCATCTGCCGCTGCTGACCCTGGATGGCCAGGTCTGGACCATCGAAGATCTGCGCCGGGAAGTGGCGATCCATCCGCTGGAAATCAGCATGACGAAAATGACCAGCCAGGTGTTCCCGCGGCGGCTGCAGCGGGCCATCGCCGGATTGATCACCGACCGATATCTGACCAGGATAGCCTATGATGAAAAGATGGATCGCCTGGCCGCAGTTCAACAGACGGTGGCGGAGTGGAAAACGGCTTTTTATTTTGTTCGGCATCGCGACCAGTATTTGCAGGCCGCGGGCTTTCATGGCGACCTTGCCAAAGAGTATCCGCAGGCGTTTGAGCGATTTCTCAATCCCTACCTGGAAACGCTCAAAGCCAAATACGACAGCCGCGTGGCGGTTGACTATGCCGAGCTGGAGCGGCTGG
This sequence comes from uncultured Cytophagia bacterium, assembly GCA_964541895.1. Lineage (GTDB taxonomy): Bacteria > Zhuqueibacterota > Zhuqueibacteria > Residuimicrobiales > Residuimicrobiaceae > CAZISM01. The sequence goes on along the minus strand of CAZISM010000033.1, from coordinate 25,277 downwards.
AGCTCACCAGCCTGCCGCTGCTGGTGCGCAAAAGCAAAGGACCGTACCTGGATTACGTGCCGCCGTTTCCCCTGGTCACCAATTCCGTCAAGGCCAATTACAGAAAAATGTGAAACGGTTATCGAGAACCTCATGTACCAAAACATCATGGATGCGTTGTAACCAACATCAGGTCATGTGCATGCAACAAAAGAAAGGAGGCGCTGCCGATCGACAAACCGGATGGTGCAGTTTGACGTAGCAACGAAAGGAGGTGAATGGCAACGGCTATTGCGTACTCGGTTGTGTTGAAAACTCAATGCAAAGAAATGTGGGGGTCATGCGTACCAATCTGCAGGAGAGAATCATGAGAAATAATCTTTTCTTCTTCGTCGCGGCCATCCTGGCTGTGACGGCGGCGTCTGCGTTTGCTCAAACCTGGGATTATCTGCTCACCGGCGATGTGCTGCCCTCTGAATTCGAACAGCATGAAGTCTGGCTGAACGGCAAGCGGGTATCCTTTGCGGATACGAACGCCAGCGCGTTCAATTATTGCGTGAACGTGGCCAATGATCTGGACGATCCCGCCAACAAGGTTCTGCAAATCATCGATCTCTTTAATATCGGCACCGACGTGAAACAGGCGGTCATGCCGGGAAATCTTCTTCAAGAAGACTATGACAAGATGACCTTCCTGTTCAGAGCCCGCTGCCCGAAACCGGATCAGGTTCCGGACAGCCTGGCCGCCGACGCGGTCAAATGCCGTCGTTTTCTGGGCTGGAACATCAATCTGAAAGGCTGCGGCTTTCAGGTGCTGTTCGAAACCAATGAAGATGCGGCCGCCGATGTGAAATACCCGGCCTGGTACCGCGTCGCCAGAATCTGGGCCGACTCGGCCGCCACGCGTAACGATCAGGTCGACAAGTTCAAATGGAACACCTATCGCATCACCGCACAAGTCAGCGATGCCGATTCCGGCCTTATTATCAAATGCTACCTGAACGAAAATCCGGTACCGGTCATCAATGGCATCTACAAAGAAAGTTATCGCGCCAATGCCACTGGCACGGATTTCTTTTATGGCGATGACCGTACCGACGGCTGGAAAATCGACGCCAATGGGCTCATGAACGGCGGCGCTAAAGCCTGGTTCGATTGGGTAGCCGTGTCCTATGGTCAGATTCTGCCTCCAGGCGCGCCATTGCCGCTGAATGTTAAAGTGGATGGTGCCAAGAAAAACGAAGGCTGGGTGTGGGTGTTTGACGGCAGCAAAAATCTGGCTGAAGGCGCCAGCAACCTCTGGGTTCGCCTCTCTGATTCCACCCGCTTTAACAATTCCGATATCAAACTCTATCAGGCGCCCAAGTCGGTAGCAAAAAATTACAACAAAATCTTTACCCACAAGGCGGATCCGGATAACGCCGGCAACATGCTGGTGGAAGTTCTGGACGATTACGACTATAATCCGTTCAACCTGATGATCGGTCCCTATGTTCAGGGCGACGATGCGCCGCGAAAGGGCACCGTTCTGTTCCGCGCCAAAGTTTCGACCCCCACCGAACTGGACGGCTTTATCGGCCGGATTGGCTGGGCGACGACCATGGGCATCCCCGAATTCGGCCGCACCGATTTTAAAGTGGAAACCGGCTATTACGGCGATCCTACCAATTCACCCTGCCTGATTCAGTTCTTTGGCACCGAACGGCGTTATGCCTATAACCGCGCCACGATGGAACCGAATGCCTGGCTGAAATCCATCGGCGGCACCTATAACGAATTTGTCTGGCACACCTATCGCGTGACCTGGGACTCGGACATCAAACCGGATACCACGGTGTGCAAACTCTACGTCGATGAGAATCCGATTCCGGCCATCATCAATTCGCCCACCGATCGCGATCTCAGCAGCAAGCTGTTCATGTTCAATATCGGCGATCAGCGCACCAATGGCGCCCGCTTCGATACCAAAGGCGTCTCCGACGGCACCAGCCAGGCCCTGTGGGATTATGTGGCGCTCAATTTCGGCAACGCCTATGCCCCGGGTCAGGGCGATATCCCGAAAGGCCTGATCGTCAACAAGGTGACCTCGGTGGCCAAAAATCCGAAATCCACCGTGGAATCGTTCAATCTCGCCCAGAACTATCCCAATCCGTTCAACCCGACCACGCATATCGAATTCAGCATGGCCAAAGATCAGCAGGTTGAACTGTGCATCTACAATGTGCTGGGCAGAAAAGTCAGAACCCTCATCGATGCCAGAATGAACGCTGGTTCATATGGGGTGGATTGGAACGGCCTGGATGATCAGGGCGCGTTCGTCGGCTCGGGCATTTACTATTATCGTATCAAACTGAGCGACGGCCGTACGCTCACCCACAAGATGGTGCTGATGAAATAGGCTGAGGTGACCTGAATGGAGCGATTGCGGCCTGGCAAAGGTTCTCTCAACAAAAGGGAGTCGTTTAACGTGCAAGTTCTGCAATGAGGCCGCCCTTTACAGGATGAGTTTTTTTGCGGTGAATCGAGCTGTTCAGGTTTTAAAAATTTGTTTTCAGCGTCACTCTCGGATTGATGCTTTTGCCGAGTAATCGGATAGGGACGGCATTGCTTTCGCATTCAAGGCGGCCGTCCCTGTCTTTTATTCACGCCGGCTTGAGTTGGACCGGTCATGGCTGTTTTCATGTAACGTTGGATCCTGGCGATGATGACCTTGAGATTGTTCCCTGCCATCCTGTTGTTATTTTTTGCTCCGCTGTCGGCCCTGCCGGCTGAAGCTGACATTGATCCGAATCAGCTGGAGGTCGAACATAGCCTGACAACGGATTTTGTGACGCCGCACACCCGCTGGGCCAAACCGTATGCCGGCGGCCGCATCCGCGTGTTGGCGTTTTACGGCGTCTACCAGGGCAGCACCCACTCGCGAGAGATTATCGAGCTGATCCAACGATTTGATATCGATGTGGCGGCTGTCTATTTTGATACGCCGTCGAAACGGCTGCAGGGCGATTACAATGCCCGCTGGTATGCTGTGGACGATGCCGGCAGCAAACGGGCCATGCATCTGTTGCAGAAACCTGTCGACGTTTTCCTCTTCGCCTATGCAAAACTGGCTGATTATCCCCTGCCGGTACAGGAACGCGTGCGCGACCTGGTCCGGCAAGGCGCCGGATTGGTGCTGGTCGGCAGCAGCGATTCCACGCTGTGTGCGGCCGCAACGCCCCTGCCATTGCCGCCCGGCGTGCCTGCATCGACCTGCGGCTATGCGACAGGGGAGGGCAGAACCGTGCTGGTGCCGCTGCGGCGACAGGTGCCCTATGAGATCGGTTGGGAGACCGAGTTCGATTATCAGATGGAGCAATATGGCCGCGCCCTGCTGTGGGCGGCTGATCGCCTGCCGCAGAGCGGCCTCACCGTGCAGATAGCAGAGGTTATGGATCGTACGGAATTGGCGAATAAAAATATAACCGTGACCTGGGACCGGGCCCGGCCGGAATCGAACCTGCAGGTGTGTCTGCGCCGCCAGGACGGCGAAAAACAGATTATCCTGAAACGTCCGCTGAGATCGGCGTCAGGCGCGTTGACGTTGCCATTGCCCGCATTACGGGCAGATCCGTATCACGCAGATCTGTTCCTGACAGGATCCGCAGGGATTGAAAACTGGTCCAGCTCCGGCTTTGCTGTAACCTCGGTTCAAAAAATCGAAAAAATTGTCCTGCAGCCGGACTGGTCCGAAGTGGGCGGCGTGTTGCAGGGCTATGCCGAGCTGGCCGGACCGGCCGGCGCCGCCGCTCTAGAGATTCGTTTGCTGGATCGACACAACCGGATTCTTGCCAGGCAAAAAGCCACCGCCCAAGGCAAATTGTACCCGTTCCGTTTTCCGGTTCAGGAGTGGCTGCCCATGCTGGTGCGTGTACAAGCCGTGCTTGCCGATCGGGAAGAGCAGGTGTGCGCCCGGCATGCCTTTTTTCACGTGACCAAACGGCATCGCGATCAGTTCAACTTTGTCATTTGGAACTGGCCCGGTGAAGACCTGGCGCCTTATGGCCTGGAAAGCATGGCCGACTGCGGCGCCACCGCCATCCTCAGCGGCGGCAATCCGCCCCTCAGCCTGGCAGCCTGCGATCTGGCTTATGTGCCTTATACCACCCGCATCTGCGCCCAAACCCACACCGTCACCGGCATGCTGGACCAGAACGGCATCATGAAGGGCGGTTGCTATAACGACGACAGCCTGCAGCAAAAAAACATCGCCAACGTGATCAAAGCCTACGCTGAAGCGCGCAAACATGGCGTGCTCGCCTATTCGCTGGGCGATGAGAACGCGGTTCGCGGTTCCTGCCTCAGCCCGCATTGCCTGCATGCTTATCAGGCGTACCTGGCCAAAGAGTACGGCTCGATCTCGGCGCTGAACCGGGAGTGGAATAGCTATTACAACCATTTTTCCGAAATCACTCTGACGGATGTGGATGACTTGCCTGCAGCTGATGCGAAAGAGTGGTTCAGGATTTTCTTTGCTGAGCGTATGGAAATGATGCGCACCGACACCGAAGGCCCGGTCACCGAAGAGCAGATCAGGCTGGGCAACATCAACGACGAGATCCGTTCTCTGCAAAGCGGCCATTTTGCGCGCTGGTACGATCGGCAGGCTTTCCAGGATTACAACTATGTGCAGCTGTGTAAAAAGTATGCAGAGGCATTTAGAAAGCTGGATCCGTTAGCCCTCACCGGCTTTGAAGGCACCGACTGTTTTAATATCCGCCGTCATCCCACACGAACGCGCCAGGGCGGAGACGTCGACCTGTTTTTGCGCGACCTGGACTATTTCGTGCCCTACGAAGGACCAGCCAATGAATTGATTCGTTCCGTAGCCAGGGCCGAACACCTGCACGGCAACTGGATGGGGTATGACAAGGACAACGACTCGATCCTGAAAAGTTTCTGGCAGCAGATCACCCACGGCATGAACACCGTACAGTGGTGGCGTTGGGACAACATGGGCGAGTATCACGGATTTCTGTCGCAGACCTTATCGCCCTATCCGGCGATTCAGGACCTGCTGGACGACAGTCGCATCATCCGCGACGGGCTGGGCACACTGCTCATGCATAGCGAGATGCTGGACGACGGTGTCGCCATGCTCTACTCGCTGCCGTCGATCTATATCTCGCATTACGACGGCAACAACGCCTATGGCGAAGTAAAAAGAGATCACCAGCTCTGGTTTCAATTATTGCATAAAGCCGGCGTACAGTTTCGCTATGTCACCGACCGCATGCTGCGGCTCGATGAATTTGACGCATCGCGTTACAAAGTCCTGATTCTGCCGCTGGCGTTCGCCATCGGGCCGAAAGAGGCGGAGGTTATTCGCGCCTTTGTCCGTGACGGCGGCACAGTCATCGCCGATCTGCGGCCCGGCGTTTATGATGGCCATGGCAAACCTCTGCCTGCCGGTGTGCTGGATGACGTGTTCGGCATCAGCCATCAGGGCAGGAGTAATGCTACACTCATTGATCGCGTTCGGATTAATGGCGAACTCGACAATCATACGCTGAACATGCAGTGGGGCAATTGGCACGGCAAAGATATTTATCCGCAAATGGTGGTGGATCCCTCAGTGCAACTCCAGGGCGCCCAAGCTCTGGGTATGAGCTATTATCACCATTTCTGGGCAGTGGGCACACCGGCATGCGTCGTCAATCCATTCGGCAAAGGCCGGGCGATTCTGTTGAATTTTTCCCTGCAATTCGCGCCGGCAGAGGCTCTGTTCAAAAATCTGCTGCGGCTGGCCGGTGTGCGCCCCCGCATCACCCTGGCCGCCGCCGGTGCCGGTGAGGCGCCGGATGTAGAGGTCACCCGCTGGCGCAACGGCCAGGAAGAGGTGTTGGCGCTGCTCGGCGCGCACAACGGCCCTGTTCAGGTGATGCTGGATCAACCCCGCCGGATATACGATCTTAAAGCGGCCGAGTGTTTGGGGGAGGTCAGATCCTTTGTCACTGACCTGAAATCCAACCGCGCCGCTTTTTTCGCCGCGCTCTCAGGAGCGGAGGAAGGCGTGACCTTGCAGGCACGGCAAAAAAGCGTCACAGCCGGCAACATCGCCCGGCTGGTGGTGCAGGTTCCGCAGGCGAAAGGACAACGCGCCGTGCGGATCCATCTCTATTCTCCGAACGGCGAAAGGTGCAACTGGTTCCGCTGCGTAAAAATGGTGGCTGATCAGCCCATCGATGTGGTGGTGCCGTTTGCCTTCAATGATATGAAAGGCGCCTGGAATGTAAAGGCCGTTGATTTGTACACCAATCGATCGGCGACCACCGCCCTTACCGTGCGCTGACAGAGTGACGAGGTAAAGGATTGTCTATGCTGAAAAAATGCTGTTACGTCTGATCGTATTAATGGTCCTCTTTGCTGCGCAGGATCCGAACGCCCTCGCCCGGTTGCTGCAGGCCGGCAAAACCGTAGCTTGCCACTGCAAACAGAGGCCTGCTGTCATTAACCTTAACGGGAACATTCGATGATCTTGTGCAAATCCGCTCTCTACGTCCGACGTTCCATATTCCGTATCCTTCTGTTTTCCATCATGCTGTTCAATACCCCCGGCTGGGCCGGCCAGGAGCCGGTGGATTATGTGGATCCCATGATCGGCACCAGCAAAGCCCGCTGGATGCATTTTCCCGGAGCAACGTTGCCATTTGGAATGGTTGAACTGAGTCCGGATAATGTGGAAAAAACTGACCTGGATGCCGGCTATGAATACACCATGAACACCATCGCCGGCTTTGGCCACCTGCATTCGTACGGGTTCGGCGGCGGCCTGATGATGCCGATCGTCGGCGACCTGCAGACACAGCCGGGAACAGAAGCGGATCCGGATGCCGGTTACCGTTCCCGGTTCAGACACAGCACCGAAGTGGCCAAAGCGGGCTATTACGCGGTGACCCTGGATGATTACCATATCCGTGCCGAAATGACCGCCACTATGCGTTGCGGTCTGCAACGCTACACCTTCCCGGCAGCTGAAAAAGCCTATCTGCTGTTCGACCTCAACACGCCGGAAGGAAGCATCGTCCGCATCGTTCGTGTCCACCTTCGCCGGATCAATGACCGCGAAATCGAGGGGACCCTGGTTCGGGATGACCACAATTGGAACCAGTACAGGCTGAATTTTGTTATGCAGGTGAACAAGCCGTTCGCTGCCCTTGGCGGCTGGAACGGCCGTACCATCGAAGAGGATGTACAGGAATGGAGCGGTGAAGAAAACGCCGATGTGGGCGTGTTCCTGCGTTTTGCCACCAGGGCCGGTGAATCCCTTCTGGTGCGAACCGGATTTTCTCTGGTCAGCATTGCCCAAGCCCGACTCAATCTGGAAACCGAAATGGCGCCGTTCGGCTGGGATTTCGCAGCCGTGCGCAGCAACGCCCGCCGGGTCTGGAATGATCTCCTCAGTCTGATCAAAGTGGAAGGCGGCCGGGAGCAGGACCGGATAAAATTTTACACCAATCTCTATCGAGCCTACTGCGGTAAATCGGTGTGGAGCGATGTCAATGGTCAGTGGCTGGATATGTGCGAAAACCTGCACCTGCCGGACGGTGCGCCGGCACCCATGTACGGCGGCGATGTCGTTTGGGGCACCCACTGGAACCTCAATCAGCTCTGGGCGCTGGTCACGCCCGACATCATGAACGAATGGATTGCAGGCATGCAGAAACTGAGCGACGCCGGCGGCTGGTTTCCCAAAGGACCCAGCGGTCTGGAATATTCCGGCATCATGACCGGAGTGCCGCAGATTCCTTTTGTGGTCGGCGCATTTCAGAAAGGCATTCGCAACTATGATGTGAACCGGGTCTATGCCGCTCTGTTGAAACTGGTGACAGTCCCCGGTTTCAAGCACGAATGCAGCGGTCTGGTCGGTAATCCGCTGTTGCAGCCTTATCTGGAGTACGGCTATATTCCCAGCGAATTCGGGCCGGTTTCAGTAACGCTGGAAGCGGCGTATCAGGATTGGTGTCTGTCACAAATGGCGGCAGCCCTGGGCTATGAGCAGGATCATCAAACATATCTGCTGCGCAGCCAGTCCTATAAAAATATTTACGATGCCGATGTCGGCTATATGCGGCCCAAATACGCCGGCGGGCCCTGGCTGCAGCAGTTTGATCCGGTCGAAAAAGCGGTGGGGTATGATGATAATTTCGGCGAGAAAAAATATTACGTGGAAGGCAATGCCTGGCAGTACACCTGGTTCGTGCCCCACGATCTCGCCGGCCTGATCGACCTCCTCGGCGAGGCAGAGTTCAATGACCGCCTGCAATACGGATTTGAACATTCCGGTCCCATATTGGTCAGCGAGTATGTCAATCAAGCCAACCAACCCAATATGCAAGCCTCCTGGCTGTTCAATTATTCCGGCAAACCCTGGCTGACCCAATACTGGACCCGTGAGATTCTCGACCGCTACTATGGCCTGGAACCGGTGGGCGGTTGTCCGGGTGATGAGGATGAAGGACAGATGGGCGCCTGGTATGTCATGGCCGGTATCGGCCTGTTCGAAATGGACGGCGGCGCCAGCCAAAATCCCATTTACGAAATCGCCAGCCCGCTCTTTGACAGGATTACGATTCAACTGGATCAGCGTTATTATTCCGGCAAATCCTTTTGTATCGAAACCCGCAACAATTCGTCGCGGAACCGATACATCCAGTCGGCCACGCTGGACGGCAAACCGCTGACCAGGCCGTGGTTTTATCATCGCGAGCTCGTGGATGGCGGCACCCTGATTTTGCACATGGGCGATAAACCGAATTATCACTGGGGCAGCCGCAAGCAGGACCGGCCGCAGCAGGAGGCCGCCGCTCCTGTGATGACCGCTCCCTATGTGAAATCGACAGAGAAATATTTTTTGCAGGAAACGGAGATCCGGCTCGCCTGCGACACGCCTGGCGCGGAAATCCGCTATACCCTGGACGATGCGGAAGCGATCGCTTCCGCCCGAATTTATACGGCGCCCTTTAAAGTGGATCGTACGGTTCCTTTGCGCATGCAGGCGTTTAAACAGGGCTGTGCCCCGAGCCTGGAGGTTAAAACCGTTTTGCACAAAGCTGAATTGCTGAAACCGGCCCAGGTTGAGACGCTTGTCCAGGGACTGCGTTATGTCTACTATACCGGCACCTTTGAAGGGGACATCGGTGAAGTGGCGGGAATCACAAAACTGGCGCGCGCCGATAGCGGCATCGCACCGGCCTTTGAGATCACGGTGGCCAGCCAACCGGAATACTATGGCTTGATCTTTTCCGGCTATGTGGAGGTGCCCGGAGACGGCATTTACACCTTTTCCACCAAATCCAACGACGGCAGCCGGCTGTACGTTCATGACAGGATGGTGGTGAATAACGATGGCATGCACTGGCCCAAGGAAGAGTACGGCTCCATCGCGCTGGCAAAAGGCGTACACCCGCTCCGGCTGGAATTTTTTCAAGCCGGCGGCGGCTCCTTCCTCGCGGTGTTCTGGCAGGGACCGGACCTGGAAAAGCAAGAACTCACCGGTGACAGGCTGTTCGCAGACAACTGATCAGAGAAATAATTTATACGAGGTAACCCGTGTGGCAGAGAACGTTTTTCGTAACCTGGCTGATGGCGTTCGCCGCTACAGCTCAGGTGCAGATAGTAGGCCAGCCGGCCCCGGGCTTTGAAAAGCGTATTCAGGCGGCGGTGGATGATATCTGGCTGGTCAATACGCATGAGCATATGGAGACCGAAGCGGAGCGGTTGGCCAAACCCGATATCGACTTTGCCTATATATTTCGCAACTATCCCGAATTCGATCTGGTCTCCGCCGGCCTCGATCCCTTTATGAAGGATTTGGTGTTTAATGCACAATTCCCTGAAAGAGAGCGCTGGGCGCTGCTCAAGCCTTTCTGGGAAGCGATGCGCAACACCGCCTACGGCCGCGTCGTTCAACTCATCGCCCGCGATCTCTATGGCGTCGATGAACTCAACGAAGCCACGATCGCCGTCATTTCCCGGAAAATCAAAGTGGCACAAAAGCCGGGTCTGTATCGCCACGTTCTGCGGGACAAGGCCAGGATCGAGCTGACCATCCAGGATCTGGGCCATCGTAAATTCGATCCTGAATTTTATGTCCACATTGAAAAGTTTGATCAGTTTATCGATGTCAAGTCCGGCGCCTACATGCGCGAGATCGGCAGCAGTTACGGCATCGAGGTGCGCACCCTGGCGGACTATGAATCCGCTCTCGCCAGGGCTTTTCAAGCCGGTCTGGAGTACGGCATGGTAGGGGTCAAATCCGTGCTCGCCTATTCCCGCATTCTCCAGTATGAGAACGTGCCCAGGGAGAGGGCAGAGCAGTTATTCAACGAGCTGGTGTCGAAACAGGCTGTGAGTAAAAGTTATACCTTTGCCGAAGTTAAACCGCTGCAGGATTACATGATGCATGCCGTGCTGACGCTGGTGCAGCAACACAAACTCCCCATACAGATCCATACCGGCTTGCATGCCGGCAACAGCAATACCATCACCAATTCCATGCCGACCCATCTGATCAACCTTTTTATGGAATTTCCCGGCGTCAATTTTTGTCTGTTGCACAGCAGCTATCCCTATGGCGGCGAACTGGCCACTCTGGCGAAAAATTTCCCCAACGTCTTCATTGACATGTGTTGGTCGCACATCATCTCACCTTCGTACAGTGAGCGGTATCTGCATGAATGGCTGGAAACCGTGCCGGCAAACAAGATCATGGCCTTTGGCGGCGATTATTGCACCATAGAAGGGAGCTGGGCGCATTCGGTGATCGCCCGCCGCGTGGTCGCCAGGGTGCTGATCGACAGAGTCAAAAGCGGTTATTTCTCGGAACAGGAGGCGGTCGAGATCGCCGGCCGCCTCTTCCGGGAAAATGCGTTGGAGGTGTACAAACTGAAGGGCCGAGTGCGCGCTGCTGATTCTATCCGTTCGTTCGCCGGCTCTGGATTTCTGCGTGAGCTGTGGGAGGTCCATCAAACCAACAAGGGATTCATCCGTCACTGGATGGTAATCGGATCGTTCCCCCTGGGCGCACCGTGGGGCTCGCTCCATAATCCGGAGGGGTTCGACAAAGTGTATCCGCCGGAGCAAACGATCGACCTGGCGCGCACCTGTTCGACCTTGAACGGTGAGGTGAAATGGCAAAACGCCATCACCCCTGAATCCGGCTATCTTGATTTTAAAGCGAAGCTCTCGCCGACCGACGCTGTGGTAGGCTATGCCTATGCCGAGGTGATCAGCCCTCGCGACCAAACCGTTACACTTACCCTGGGCAGCAACGACGGCGCCAAGATATGGGTGAACCATGCATCTATCTACAGCCGTCATCTTGGTCGGCCGGCGATGCCGGATCAGGATATCCTGGAAGCGAAATTTAAAAAGGGCGTCAACAGAATTTTAGCCAAAGTGGAAAACTGGGGCGGCAACTGGGGCATGTATATGCGCCTGCTCGATTCGAGCGACACGCTGCAGGTGAAAACGTTTTGAGGTGTTATGCAGAGATACCTGATTGTTCTCCTGGTGCTGGGTTGGCGTATCGCCGCTCCTGCCGAGGTGCTGAATTCCTATGACCTGCGACCAAACGGCACCATACCGGCCTGGCTGGTGGCCGGACCATTTCCCAACGGCAAACCGCTGTATCACGGCTCCGGCTGTTTTGGCTATTTTAAGGACTATCTGACCGGTCTGGGGGGCGAAACCCATTGTCAGCCGAAAGAGGGAGAGGCCATTGAGTTCGGCGGGCCAGTGCCTGCCATCTGGCGCATGGCGCTGAGCGATGGCGCCGGTGTTCTGGATTTCATCGAATTGTTTCAAGCGGATAAATCCCTGCCGGCTGTCGCCTATGCCTATTGTGCCCTCGTTTCGCACAGAGAACAGCCGCTGCTGTTGCGCGTGCGCAGCAACGACGGCGTTCGTATGTGGCTGAACCAGGATCTGGTGCTGGACCATCATGTCGGCCGCGGCCTCGACTCGGCGGAAGACACGGTGCAGGTGACATTGCTGAAGGGCCTGAACCGCGTCCTGCTCAAAATCGATCAGGGCGGCGGCGCCTGGGGTTGTGCGCTGGCTTTGTCCGGAATAAAAAATCCGCAGGCGATAGCAGCACAGGTCCATACCAGGCAGCCGCTGCAGGGTCACCTCCTGGCCGCGACGTTCAGCTCCACGTCGCTGCTCGCCAAAACCCCTGACGGAGAGCGCCAGGTGGTGGTCGCCGACATTACCTCCGGCGGCGCCCAAAAGGTCTCCTGTGTGTTACGGAAACAAGAGTGGTCCGCTCCATTGCGGATCACCCTCGGCGACCTGGCAGCAGGCAAACATCGTAAAGAGATATTAGTTCCTCCCGTTACCGAAGCCGGACCGGTGCACATCTCACTGGCCGCCGGCTCCGTCCGCCGCGAACTTGATGCCGAGTTTCATCCTCCGCGCAAATGGACTGTTTATTTGAACCAGCACACCCACACCGATATCGGTTACACCAAGCCGCAGCATGAGATCATGGCTGAGCATCTGCGCTATATCGATTATGCGCTGGACTATTGCGACCTCACCGACACGATGCCGGAGCCGGCCCAATTCCGCTGGACCTGTGAGGTCTCCTGGGCGGTGGATGAGTGGCTCAGGCGGCGGCCGCCGCAACAGCAGGCGCGGCTTAAAAAACGGGTTCTGGAAGGCCGGATCGAAATCGGCGGTCTCTATCTGCACCTGTCCGACATTGCCGATGAGAATGTGATGGCCGCTTCGCTGCAGCCGATCCGTACCTTTAAGCAGTTTGGTCTGCCGGTGGTCACCGGGATTCAGAACGACGTTCCGGGTATGGCCTGGTGTTTGGTTGATTTTTTCGCCGACACCGATGTCAAATATCTGACGCTGGCCATCAACAACGATCGCACACCGCGGGCGTTTGAAGTACCCACTCTGTTCTGGTGGGAATCGGCAGCCGGTAAGCGATTGCTCACCTGGCGTCCGGATCACTATCACACCGGCAATCACCTCGGGCTCGATCGCGGACAGATAGAGCCGTTCAAAATTCGCCTGCTTGAATACCTGGAGATGGTAAAACGCAACGGCTATCCCTTTGACCGCATCGCTGTGCAGTATTCGGGCAGGCAGATCGATAACTCGCCGCCGGACATGGCGGTGTGCGGGTTTATCAGCAGATGGAATCAGACCTACGCCTGGCCGCAGTTACGCTCTGCCACCATGCGCGAATTTCTCGATTATGGCGCTGAACAGCATGGCGCGACCCTGCCGGTGTGGCGCGGCGCCTGGCCAAGCTGGTGGACGGACGGCTTTGGCTTTGCCAGCCGGGAGACGGCGGTGGCTCGTAAAGCCCATGCCGACGTACAATCCATTGAATCTCTTTTTGCTCTCGCCGGACTGCAGGGCCAGACACTGCAACCGGCCACCCTGGAGCAACTGTGCCGGGTAAAGAAAGACCTGCTGTTTTACGACGAACATACCTTTGGCGCACAGGAAGAGTTTACCGATCCTCTGGCGGTAAACAGCGTTGAACAGTACAACGAGAAAGCTGCCTACATCTGGGGAGCGGTTGCGGAGATCGACCTGCTGCGCAGCGAAGCGACCGGCCTCTTTGGTACCACCGCGGCCGCTGCCGCGGCCGCTGAACCGACCATATCTGTGCTCAACCCTTTGGCGTGGACACGCTCCGGAGTGGTCCGCATCTTTCTTGATTATTCGGTAGTACCTCCTGATAAAAAATTCCGGCTCATCGATGCCGCCACCGGCCAACCCGTTCCTATACATCGACTCGAAAGCAGGGTGGAAGGGAGCTACTGGCTTCTCTGGGTAAAGGACGTGCCCGCTTTGGCCGGCAAAACCCTGCACTTTGATTTCAACCCGATGCCGCAGCAAACGCCGGTATCGCGGCCTGCGGTCACCGACGTTCTTGAAAACGAACACTATCGCCTGCAGCTCGATCCCGGTTCTGGTGCCATCCAAAGCCTTGTCGACAAAGAAACCAGGACCGAACTGGTGGATCAGTCGGCGGCCTGGCAGATGGGGCAGTTTATTTACGATTTGCTGTCAGACAGCCAGTTTGACGGCCGCGCCTCCTATTTGCAACGTTCCCGCAAATCTACGTTGCGCGATGTTCGAATGGATCTCGAGCCGGAAAATCCATTCTGGCAGTCCGTCCGCATCAGCGCAACCGCTGATGGCTGTCTGCCATCGGTGAGCAATCCGGGTGTGCAGCTGTCCATTCGTCTGTACTCGCACACCAAAATGGTGGAACTCTATTTCGAAATCGTGAAAAAGTTCGTCCCCCTGCCGGAAGCGGTGTATGTCGCTTTTCCATTCTCTCTGTCGGATGGTAAATTTCTTTATGATACGCTCGGCGGACTGGTGACGCCGGGAGAAACCCAACTGCCGGGCTCGTCGTCCGATTGGCACGCCTTTCAACATATGGTTGCCCTGCGTGACAGCAGCCACCAGATCGTTGTCACTTCGGATGCGATGCCGCTGGTGCAGTTCGGTGATATCAATATCGGCAAATGGCAAAAAGTGGCCAGGATAGAAAAACCTCATGTGTACTCGTGGGTCATCAACAACTATTGGACCGCGCCGTATCCAGGGGCCAAGGAAGGCGTGCAGCGCTGGAGTTATTTTTTAACGTCCGGGGCTGATACCGCCAAAGGCACAGCCATGCGTTTCGGTATGAACTGTCGCACGCCGTTGGCGGCGCGCGTATCGCCGGTGCAGGATCCGATCAGGATGTCTGCCGGCGGATGGCCGGCCACGCTGCCGGCCAATATCCTCGTGGCTAACCTGCGACCGGCCATGGACGGCAAAGGCGCCATTGTGCAAATGCGCGAGCTGGAGGGCAAGCACAGCGAGGCGGCGGGCGGCGCCGGGGTGCACATCGTCAATGTTCTAGAGGAACGGTTGGCCTCTGATGCCAAACAAATTGAATTTGAGCCGTTTGAAGTAAAATTTGTAAAGTTGGATTTCTAGGATTTTTCCGGCTATTTTCAGCCAGTAACCCCGAGTTGGACTGTCACTTTAGCAAGGAGCAGTACTGTGAGAAAAGCCACTGTTCTGACCGTGTTAACATGTATGGTGTTCGCACTGCCGAGTGTTGCGGCAAAATTCGATCTGCAGCGCGACTGGAGTTTTACTGTCACCGCGCCTCAGGGATTGCAGCCTGGCGCCGGCAGCCCCATTCCCTATCCGGATGCCGTTCAACCCAACAGCCTGATCATCCCGGCCGGATTCGGCATCATCAGGCTTGATGCCCAGGGCAACGTGCTGGCCAGCTATTCCACCGGCGGCGACGTCATGCCTCCGGCGGTGGCTGATCTTGACGGCGACGGTGCGGCTGAAATCGTGGCACCTACCGGTTCCGGTTCCATACATTGCATCTCCGCCAGCGGTCAACGCATCTGGTTGACCGAGCTCGACGATCCCATGTACAACTTTGGCTCAGCGGTCATCAGTGATATCGACGGTGACGGTAAAATGGAAATCTTTATGAACGCCCGGGCCGGTACACTATACTGCCTGAATTATGACGGTTCGCTGAAATGGCAGGTGTATGCCGAACCCCGCGCCTGCAGTCCGGCCGTTGGCGACGTCGACGGCGACGGCAAAAAAGAGATATTCTACGGCACCGATGTCAGCAAGATCTTTTGTCTGAACCACCGCGGCGAGTACCTGTGGCATCGGGAAATAACCGACCGGGTTTTTGGCCGATCCGGGCCGCTGCTGGCTGACCTGGACGGTGACGGCCGCTATGAACTGCTGATGCCCAACAGCAACACCACACCCTATCCGGTTATTATCTGTTTGGATGCACATAGCGGCAAGGTGCTGTGGGACGGTGTGACCTATATGCAAAATTATGCCGGTACCTCTATTGTCGATCTTGACAACGACGGCCATCTGGAGGTGATCGTCGTCGACAAAGGCAACACCGTCAACGTGTTTGAAAAAAACGGCAGAAAAAAATGGAGCGCGACACTCAGCGGCCACGGCATTTTCTGGGCTGCGGCCGTGGCTGATTTCGATGCCGACGGCCATGCGGAAATTCTGGCAGGCTGTCGACAAACCGGCCTGCAGGGACAGACCCTGTTTCTGCTGGATGATCGCGGCAATGTGCTCAAGGAATATAAAGAAGGTCATGACCGCAACGCTTCGCCCATGGTCGCGGACCTGGATCGCGACGGCCTACTGGAAGTGTATTGCGCCGACACGCGCACAGCCATGCAGGTCATTCGCTACCGAATGGAGGGATCGCAGGCAGCAGGCCGGATCCACTGGGGCTGCTGGAAAAATTCTTCCTCTCATGACGGTTTCATAAAATCCACCGCAAAACGACGGCACAAGCTGATCTCTGAGCGTGTTCCGGAGACCCGGCTGAATGCTGACCGCGCGCTGCCGGTTCTGGCAGGAAAAAATAAACAGCGGATCGCCGTGCCGGACGCTTACAAAGGCTCTGACCTGATGATCGAAGTTCGGTTGACCGATAGGGACCATCGGACACGTTCGCTTCTGAGCTGGCCCACTAAAGTCGGTGACAGCGTCCTGGTGGTCTATCCGGTTCTATCCAACCAGACACTTGAGCGCGTCATAACCGTACGAGACCGTCAACAACAGCGCATTTTACACTTTGAAACGTCTCTGGTATCCTGCCAGGGCTTGCAGGAGGATCTGGCGCTGATGCAGCATAGCCGGGCGGTGATGGAAAAAATCGCCGGCCCGCTGTCGAACGATCTGGCAATGACAGAAGAGCTGCAGGCCAGGATGGCACAAAAAGAAAATTTCCTGCTAAAGCTGATGGAAAAAGAGAGTCGCCATGCTGCCGCTCTCGACCCTGAAACGATTCAATTGATCGAACAGAACCGGGATCAGGCTGAACAGCTCCTGGCATACGGCCAATTCCTGTGCAGAATTCGCCAGAGCGGTCATGACGGCAATTTTTTTATCTGGCCGGATCCCAATCCATGGGACGAGCGCAAACCTCATCAGATCTATCCGGCCAAACCTGACAGCGCCTTTATCTCCGTGCCGGCCATGGGCAATGAAATCGAAGACCGCGCGCTCTATGTGACCAATCTGTCAGCGAAACCACAGCATGTCAAACTCTATCCGTATGACGCCATCGACCGCACCGGAAAACGGATCGACCATCGTCTCGTCCTCGAGCTCCGCGAGGCCATCCATACGCCGGACAATCGCGGCAAAATGGTGGATGAAGTCCTGCCTAAACTGGGGGAAGGGTATACCGTTTACCTGGCTCCGTTCGACAGCCGCAAAGTGTGGTTGAATTTTAAAACCCGTGAGCTGGCTGCGGGCACCTATCGCGGCCGCATCGGATTTGAATCCATCGGCATGACCATATCGGTGCAGCCGTTGTCGTGGCAGTTGACAGTGAGCCCGGTGCGCCTGCCGGACAAAAGCGAGTACGCGTTTTGCACCTGGAGCGGCGTTGCCATTGAAAATGCAGACCTGCGGCAAAAGGTGCTCGATGATGTTCTCAGCCACAAAGTGTCCGTGTTTCCTCAGGTTGCCGGACCGCGGCTGCGGCTCCTGCAGGACAAAACCATGCAGGAAGAGTGGACGCAGTGGGATACATACTATACGCCGTTGCGCGAACAGGCGGTATGCATTTTGTTGAACCCGGTGCGTGTCGAGGTGGCGGATGGGCTGACGCTCACGGCGGCAGAAAAAACAGCGGCGCTCCGGGAGGCGTATGCCCGCATCAGCAGAGGCCTGAAGGAACGGGGCTTTAGCGATGATCAGTGGGGAGTCTATGTCAAAGACGAGCCTGGGCTCACCGGCTACTCCAGCATCCAGGAAGCGGTCGAGATCGCCCGGGAGATCAAAGCAGCAGCGCCAAATGTGCAGCTGTATATCGATCCGGCCGGAATGGTGAGTCCGGAATCCATGCAGCCCTTTAAAGATCTGATCGATATCTATTGTCCGCAGGTCGATCTGTTGAAACATCCCAACGGCAAACTGCTCAATTATCTGCATTCGCTGAACAAACGTTTATGGTTTTACGAAGCGCCCAGTCCGGCACGCACGTTTCATCCCCTCGGCCACTATCGCATGCAGGCCTGGCTGGCTTTTGATTTCGGTCTCACCGGCAGCGGCTACTGGTGCTATAATTACAACAACCATGATAATCTCTGGCGGTTATACACCACCTACCCATCGCCCACTGAGAGCTATTCGGTGGTGTATTTTGACGGCAACACTATTATACCTTCCCGGCGCTGGGAAGCCAGCCGGGACGGCATCGAGGACTATCATCTGCTGATGATGCTGAAGCGCCGCGTTGCAGAGGCTGAAAAGGGTGACCGGGAAAACAGGCAGCACGCCGCGACGGTGCGAGCCTACATGAATGCGGCGGTCAAGCGCATCACCGCCAACGTTAAAAAGGTCAAAGAGATCAACCGCGAATTCATTCCCTATGACATCGATTACAGCGATCTCCAGGATGTGCGGGAACATCTCATCGGCTATATGGAAAAATTTCTGCATAACAGTGAAAAATAAGAACGCAAGGGAGACGGTCATGGATCAAAAAGAGAGAATGGTGCGCTCGCTGTTTGTCGCTCTGGCTGTTGGTCTGGGCTGGGGCATACGCGGCGATTTCGGCCATCAATTGGGCGCCATGGTGCCCGGGGCGGCTCTGGCTCTGGCGTTCACCTTTGTGTCCGGACAAAAATCGCTGTTCAGGCTCATGCCGATATTGGCCGCGGTGGCGGCCTTGACGATTTCGTTGGGCGGAGGCATGAGCTATGGCATTTTGCACGGCTATGCCAAATCCGACACCCTGATCAATTATGCCTATGGCTTTTTTACGCTGCTGCTGCTGGGAGGGACCTGGGGCGGCTTTGGCGGCGGCGCGTTGGGCCTGCTTATGGAGGACGAGCGGCCCCGGTTTACCGAGTGGTTGTCTCTGGCCTTGTGCATGTACCTTGCCGGCTGGGTGGTCCGCTATGTCATCGTCCGTCTTCTCGGATTCCACATCAATCCGCCGCGTTCCGATCTCTCTATAGCCTATTTCGGCGCCATGGCGGCCATGTTTGCCTGGTTGGTGTGGAAAAAACGGTATTATGCGTTGCGCGGCGCGGTGTACGCATTTCTTGGCTTTGGCCTGGGTATGGCCTTCGCCCGCTTGTTGTCCAATATCGGCCACTCCATACCGATGAATTACGATCAATGGAAAATCATGGAAATCGGCACCGGTGTCTTTGGCGGCTTTATTTTTGCCTACGCCATGCTGGGCAAAGAGGTCAAGCCGTACAAAGAGTCATGGCTGTTCAGCGGTGCGAGTTATCTGGGAATCATCCTGGTCATGGCGGTGGTGCCCATTTTACACCGGGTCATGCGGGTCACGCCGGAAAGTTTGGGCAACGAAGTGGCCGGGTTGCTGCGCAACTCGGTTGATACAGATCCGGTGGCATTCAGCAGGAACCTGATGACCGCGTTATATGTCGTGCTCGGCCTGGCGGTTCTGGCGACCCTGGTGTGGCTACTAGTGCACCGAAAGAGTCTTTTCACCTGGGCCGCCTGGCCTGTTTTTGCGCTGATGGGCGCCATGCTGTTGATCGACAATATAAAATCTCTTTTTCCGTTTACGCCGCCGGATCAGGGCTCGTTTCGGGTTGAGGTGACGTTCTGGATATTCTATCTGCTCATGGTTGTTCTATTGAAATATGTTAAACGGCCTCCAGCCGGCATTCCGGCCCGGATGTTCGGCGAAACGATCGCTGTTAAGAAAGTCTTGCTTTGGACTCTTTTGATATATATCTTTATGCTCATCGTTGCCGGCTTTGTCAACGGACCTGAAACCATGTCCTCTGCCAACACACGATGGCCGGTCTGGTCCTGGACTGAGGGGCCGGCGCTAAAAAAATGATGTTGCACAAAGAGGAACGGAGCGAGTTTTGAACCTGGGAGGCTTTTGATGGATTGGTTGAAACTGTCTGAAACCCTGGACGGCTTTTTCTGGGGGAAAATTATCATCTTGCTCTGTTTGAGCGCCGGCATCTTTTTTTCCATTATCATGCGCTTTCCGCAACTGCGTCTGATCAAAGACATGGTAGGCCAGCTCTTTGGCGGCAAAAGCTCTGAACGAGGCGTCTCCTCATTTCAGGGCTTTGCCATGGCCCTGGGCGGCCGGGTCGGTACCGGCAACATCACCGGGGTGGCCAGCGCCATCTATTTCGGCGGACCAGGCGCCGTATTCTGGATGTGGCTGATTGCGTTTCTTGGCGCTGGTTCGGCTTACATAGAGTCCGCACTGGCGCAGGTGTGGAAAGAAGAGATCCACGGCGAGTATCGCGGTGGCCCGGCCTACTATATGGAGCGGGGTTTGCGCAGCAAGCGGCTGGGTGTCGCCTTTGCCATTCTGACGATTCTGTCCTGCGGCATGCTCTTGCCCGGCATTCAATCCAATGCATTCGCCACAGCCGCCAAGGCCTCCTTTGGTTTGAATTCCATCTATGTGGCCTTTTTATATATGGGCCTGCTGGGCTATGTCATCTTTGGCGGCGGCAAACGCATTGCCCGAACCGCAGAGCTGATCGTGCCTTTCATGGCTATCGGTTATATAGTTCTCGCCCTGTTTATTTTGTTCGTCCACTATGAAAGAATTCCTGCCGTCTTTAGCCTGATTTTCAGCAGTGCTTTTAACATGAACGCCGTCTATGGCGCTGTGTTCGGCTCTGCCATCAGCTGGGGCGTCAAGCGCGGCATTTTTTCCAACGAAGCGGGCCAGGGCACCGGCGCGCAGGCCGCCGGTGCGGCAGAGGTTTCCCACCCGGCCAAACAGGGACTGGTGCAGGCCTTTTCGGTTTATGTCGACACCCTGTTTGTCTGTACGGCGACCGCGATCATGATTATTTCCACCAATGCGTTCAACGTCGCCAATCCGGCCGGCGGCTTTATCACCGAGAATATCCCCGGTATCGAATACGGCAATTTTACCCAGACGGCGGTGAACAGCATTGTCCCCGGCTTTGGCGGCGGCTTTGTCGCCATCGCGCTTTTCCTGTTCACCTTTTCCACCATCCTGGCCTATGCGTTTTATACGGATTCCAATGTCGGCTATCTTTTCCGGGAAAACAGCGCCGGCAAAGGATACAAGATAACTCTGTTCGTTTCCCGGGTGATTATTTGTCTGGTAACCTTTACCGGCGCGCTCATGTCCGCCAATATGGTGTGGAATTTCGGCTCTGCCGGTGTCGGCGCCATGGCCTGGTTTAATGTGGTGGTCATTCTGCTGCTGACCAAACCCGGTATCAGGACCCTGAAAGATTACGAAGAGCAGAAAAAAATGGGACTGGATCCGGTCTTTGTGCCGGAGCGGTGCGGCATTAAAGGCGCGGAGCTGTGGGATTTTATTGTGAAAAAAAATTATGCCGGCCAACTGGCCGCGTTGCAGGCAAATGAGCGTAAATAACAATTTGCTGTTTTATGGATGGTATTGAGGATCCTGTGAGAGCGCATGAGCCACTCGCCCGAGCACATTCTTAAAAGCATCTTTGGCTACGATTCGTTCCGGCCGCTGCAAAAAGAAATCATCGCCAATATTCTGGACCACCAGGACACCCTGGTGGTTATGCCCACCGGCGGCGGCAAATCCCTCTGTTACCAGATTCCCGCCTTGTTGATGGACGGACTCACCATCGTCGTTTCGCCTTTGATTTCTCTGATGAAAGACCAGGTGGAACAGCTGCAGCAACTGGGCGTAGCAGCCGCTTTCCTGAACAGCTCTCTGAGCTTGGCCGAAACCCAGGCGATCACCCAACAGCTGCAGGATGGCCGGCTCAAGCTGCTGTACATGGCTCCGGAAGGATTGCTCAGCGAACGGAGCACAGCCCTGTTGCGTCCCCTGCGTATCTCATGTATTACCATTGATGAAGCACACTGTATATCGGAATGGGGGCACGATTTTCGCCCTGAATACCGCCAACTGGTGGCGGTGCGAAAGCTGTTTCCACAGGCGGTCCTGATGGCGTTGACCGCCACGGCAACGCCGCGCGTGCGCCAGGACATCATCGACACGCTGTCGTTCCGGTCTGACAGTGAATTTATCGCCGGCTTTGATCGCAGGAACCTGTTCCTGGAAATACGGGAAAAGGCCGAAGCAGGTGGGCAGTTGCGCGAGTTTTTACAGGCTCATCACGATCAGTCCGGCATTATCTACTGTTTTTCGCGTAAACAGGTGGATGAGCTGGCGCACTATCTGCAATCCATGGGCTATTCGGTGCGGCCGTATCATGCCGGCCTGGAAGATGCGGTAAGAAAAAAGAACCAGGAGCTGTTCATTCGTGACGATGTCCAGATCATGGTGGCCACCGTTGCCTTTGGCATGGGGATCAACAAGCCCAACGTCCGCTTTGTCGTGCATTTCGATGTGCCGAAAAACATTGAATCCTATTATCAGGAGATCGGCCGCGCCGGTCGTGACGGCTTGCGTGCAGATTGCCTGATGCTGTTCGGTTACGCCGACCTGGCCAAGATCCGCTACCTTATCGAGCAAAAGCCGGATGAGCGCGAGCGCCGCATCGCGCAGATTCATCTGGAAGCCCTGGTGCGGATGGTAGAGTCGCCGCTGTGCCGCCGCGCCGGCCTTTTGCCCTATTTCGGTGAAACCTGGCAGGAAACCGCCTGCGGCATGTGCGATCGTTGCGTGGGTGAACAGGCAGAGTTGCATGACGTCACCGTCGCGGCGCAGAAATTTCTCTCCTGCGTCAAACGCACCGGCGAACGATTCGGCAGTCACCACATTATTGACGTGCTGCGCGGCTCGGAGAACAGCAAGGTGCTCGACTTTGGCCATCAAAATCTGAAAACCTTCGGTGTCGGCAAAGAGCTGTCAAAGGAGGATTGGCTGCATCTGGCTCGGCAGCTGGTTTCGCAGGGCTTGCTGCAAAAAACATTGCCCCACGGCAGCTTAAAGCTGTCCGGCAAAGCAGAGGCTGTATTGTTCAAGGGGGAAAAAGTATATACGACGCTGCGCCAGCAACACATCACCAGAGCAGCTGCTGCAAAGGTCGAGTATGATCAAACGCTTTTCGAGTTGTTGCGGCGAAAGCGCAAAGAGCTGGCGGATCGGCTGAACATTCCGCCTTATGCCGTTTTCCCCGACCGGACATTGATTGAAATGGCCGGCTCTTATCCACGCACCATGGCGGGCTTGCGGAGAATTTACGGGGTGGGAGAGGTCAAGGCGGAACACTATGGGGCGCTGTTTCTGCAATGGATCGACCGCTACTGCCGGGAGCATCAGACAGGGGAACGGCCGGTGCATCCCGCCGCGCCTCTAAAAGTATTACGCCACCACCAGGTCGGACAGGCCTTTTGCCAAGGAAAAAGCATCGCCGAACTGGAAAAAATTTTTATGATAAAGCCGGTGACGCTGGTCGCCCATTTGAATCGTTACCATTTGGAGGGGAATCCGCTTCCGGAAGAGCAGTTGGCGAGAGAGATTACGGTGTCGCCGCAGGAGGTCAGCGAAGCGCTGGCCGCTTTTGCGCAACTGGGAACAGGGGCGCTGCGGCCGGTATTTGACTATTTTCAGGGCCGGCTGACGTTTCACGAATTGCATCTGCTGCGGCTCTATTTTCTGGCCCAACAGGAGAGAGCATCCGAGCCCACCTAGACGTTTTGCCGGCAAGGGTTATATCACGGCATCTTGATAGCCGGGCCGAGCCCAGCTCAGGGCGTGGGCGCCGGCAAACGGTTTCAGCCTTGCTT
Source organism: uncultured Cytophagia bacterium (assembly GCA_964541895.1). Lineage (GTDB taxonomy): Bacteria > Zhuqueibacterota > Zhuqueibacteria > Residuimicrobiales > Residuimicrobiaceae > CAZISM01. Next base: position 1,535 of record CAZISM010000033.1, on the reverse strand, counting down.
CCAGGCGGGTTTGGGAGGATTTCGCCACCAGGCTGGGCTTGAACCCTTTGGCAAGGGCGATGTTCTGCTCCAATACGTCCATGCCGGTGTGGGCTATGACGGCACTGCTGACCCCGGTTCGGTCCAGCGCCCAGTTCATGAGCTCCAGCGGTGTCGCCCCGTTTTTACCCACCACGTCACGCATGACTTTCATGGCAAAAATCCCCATATTTTTTTTAATTGCCTCGGGCACGGCAACGGTTTCATAATTACCATAGGTGGTGGGATTGATGGCGAGCATGCAGACGTCGAAATCCAGAGCCTTGATGATTTCGGCAGATTTGTCGGCGCTGTCCATGGAGGAAAATCCGCTGTACCTGATGACGCGTTGCTCTTTCAGCAGCGCCATGCCCTGATACAGTTTGTCGATGACCGCCAGATCATCCTTGCCATTGACCGCATGAATCATGAAAACGTCCAGATAGGTCGTTTTTAGCTTTTTCAGGCTGGTATCGAGTTCCTGCATCATGCCGTCAACGGTCCGTACCTGATCCCTATAGCCGTTAAACTTGGTGGTGATGAGCACCTGCTCCCGGACCGGCGCGAGAATGGCGGCGAACCGTTCCTCGCTGCCGCCGTAATCGCAGGAGGTGTCAAAGTAATTGATGCCTTCGCTCAAGGCTTTTTGCATCAGCGCTTCCCAGGCGCCGTCGGGATTTTTCATGAAATTGCTGCCGCCGCCAAAGGCCAGTACCGACACTTCCAGGCCGGTCTTGCCGAGTACACGCCGCGGCACCGTGCTGGTGTTTACGCGTGGGAGTCCGGGCGAATGGCTATCGTCCAAACCGGTCAGGGATTCGGTTTTCTCATGAGCGGGGCCGGTCCCCGGGTCGCCGCATGCCAGCCAGGAGGCGGTAGTTGCGACACCTGCTGCCGCCGAAGCGGCCTGGCAAAAACGCCTGCGTGTCCAATGTACGGTGTGCATGTGATTCCTTGTTGACAAGTTTCGCAAATTTATACAAAGGTACAAAAAATCTACTAAAAATGCATCAAGGCAAATTCCGGGATTCGGGCTGGTGCTCCTGCAGCGCCTTGCGCAGTTCGCGATCAAGGACATGCTCCATACGATGAGCCGCGCCGTGGACATGGTCGCCCGGCAACGCCAGCTCGTCTCTGGCAAACTCTTCCCATAATCGATGACCCTGTAGCAGGGCACATGCCTTTTCGTTGCCTGCTTCGGTCAAGCGGACAAGACGGCCGTTTCGTTCGATCAGGCTGCTGGCATAAAGGCTGCGAAGCGCAATAAGGGCCGGCCCTTTGGAAGTGGAGATTGTGCTGAACAACTCGTCCACATCGGCCCCATCCCTGCCTGTTCTTTCCAGATTCCGGTACAGGGCCAGCAAGAGATGATCAGAGGCAAACTGTACGCTCAGACGAAAACGATTCAGCATTCGACCGAAAAGCCCATAGTGTGGCGAAAAAATAACGGAGAACAGAAAAATCGCGCCGCCGGCAACGGCCATGGCGCCGGCGATGGAGCCGTCCAGCGTGGCAGC